>WYBX01000076.1 GCA_011525695.1 Verrucomicrobiia bacterium | reverse complement strand
TTCCTCCCGTGAGCGGCAACGGAGTGAAGGGCGCCGCGGCGGCACTCCGGGTCAATGTCCGGCTTGCAATGGTCCCCGCGTCGGCGGCCAGCGCCACGTTCACCGTCAGACTGAAGGTGTTGCTGGCACTCGCCCCCACGCTGTCGGTAATCGTGACCGTGTGGATGCTGGGCCCACTGGCAGCCGCCGGGGTGCCGGTCACGGCGCCCGTGGCGGAATTGAAGGCGAGGCTTGGAGGTAGGGCCGGACTAACTGAGTAGGTATACGGAAGTGTGCCGGAGGAACCCGTCACAGGTGTGAATGCGACAGCCGCGGTTCCCGCGGTCAGCGACCTGGCCACAACCGCCTGACTGGCGACGACGGGCCCGTTGACCGTAAGGCTGAAAGTATTGCCTGCCGTGGCGCCCGAACTGTCAGTCACGGTAACCGTATGGGTCGTCGCCGCCTTGCCCGCCGCTGGCGTCCCGGTGATCGCGCCGGTCGTGGGATCGATGGCCATCCCGGAGGGGAGAGCGGGAAGAATCGAAAAACCATAGGGAGCCGTGCCGCCCGCCGCGATAACCGGAGTGAACGGAACCGCCGGCGCTCCAGCTGTCAGCACCTTGCTCGCGATGGCCTTCGTGGCGGAAACCGGACCGTTGACCGTGATGGCAAAGGTGTGGGATGCCGTCGCACCCGCGGCGTCAGTAATGGTCACGGTATAGACATTGGAGGCCGAGGCCGCAGTCGGTGTGCCCGAGACGGAACCGGTGGAGGAATTCATGGCCAGGCCGGAAGGCAGTGCCGGACTGACGGCAAATGCATAGGGGCTGGTCCCGCCAGAACCACTCACCGGTGTGAATGCAGCGGCCGCCGTGCCGGCGGTGAAGGTCGCGCCCGGCACACTCTGGGTGGCAACAAGTACCGGATTCACCGTCAGGTTGAATGACTTGCCGGTGGTGGCGCCGACATGGTCGGTGATCGTGATAGTATAGGAAGCTGCGGCCGCGATGACTGTGGGCGTGCCTGAAATCGAACCGGTCGTTGGGCTTAGCGACAACCCGGCCGGCAATGCGGGATCGATGGCATAGTCATAGGCCGGGGTGCCTCCCGAAACCGTCACGGGCGTGAAGGCAGCCGTGGGTGTGTTGAGCGTGAGAGCCTTGGAGGCAACGGCCACGGATGAACCGAGGCTGGCATTTATGGTCAGACTGAAGGTCCGATTCGCAGTCGCACCGACACTGTCGGTCACCGTAACCGTATAGTTTCTCGCCGCGAGTGCCGCGGCGGGGGTGCCGCTAATCGCCCCTGTCGATGTGTTGAATGTCAGTCCCGAGGACAGGGCGGGGCTTATCGCAAACGTGTAAGGCGCCGTGCCGCCGGCTGGCGTCACCGGCGTGAAGGGGATCGCCACAGCTCCGGCCGTCAGGGCATGGCTGGTGATGTTCGGATTGGCGACGACCGTGCCATTGACCGTGAGATCGAATGTGTTGCTCGCAGTTGCGCCGGCGCTGTCCGTAATGGTTACCGTGTGCATCGCGGTCGCCACCGCCGCCACCGGCGTACCAGTCACCGCTCCGGTCGTGGAATTCAGCACCAGGTTTGTCGGCAAGGCCGGGCTGACGGCATAGGTGTAGGGCGCGGTTCCACCCGAGACGGTCACGGGTGTGAACGCCACGGTCGCCGTTCCGGCGGTCAAGGTCATGCTCGGCACCGCCTGGGTTGCGACAGGAGCCGGATTCACGGTCAGGCTGAATGTCTTGCTGGTCATCGCACCGACAGTGTCCGTAATCGCAACCGTGTGGGTGGTCGCCGCAGCCGTGACGGTTGGCGTCCCTGAAATCGAACCGTTTGACGGGTTCAGCGAAAGCCCGGCCGGCAGCGCTGGATTAATCTCGTAAGTAATCGGCGAACTCCCGCCGGAGGCAGTCACGGGGGTGAAAGGGGCGGCGGCCGTGTCGACCGTGAGGGACTTGGACGGGATCGCCTGCGTGGAGGTCAGCGCCGAATTGATGGTCAGGCTGAAAGTATTGCTGGCCGTTGCGGCCGTGCTGTCGCTGACCGTGACGGTATAGGTTCTGGCTGCGACTGCAGCGGCTGGGGTCCCCGTGATTGCACCCGTCGCGGCATTCAGCGCCAGGCCGGAGGACAGCGAAGGGCTGATCGAATAAGTGTAGGGTGGCGAGCCATTGGCACCAGTCACGGGCGTGAATGATGTCGCGGCGGCCCCGGCGGTGAGTGTCCGGCTTGCCATGGCCTGGATCGCGGAAAGCGCGGGGGCGATGACGACGGGATCGGGAACGATATCCAGCGTGGGCGTGCGATATTGGAAGCCCGATGTGATCGTCTGGTTGCCAGAAAGGCCCGGCGGATAATTCAGCGTCACGGTGAACTGGGCACTGCCGGCGGGAAATGAGGTATAGGCATACTCGAGCTGCTCCGTCGTACCGGGCTCAGGAACCACGCTCGGCACGTTTGCGCCCCCGGTGCTTGCCAGCGACCAACCCGCCGGCAGCAGGATCAACCCCCCAAGCGCCGTCGGCTGGGTCGAATAGGAAATGCTGGCGGTCAATGTCACGGTGCCTCCGGCGGCGGAGTAGCTTGCCGTTGGCGTCGTGAGGGTGGCGGTGACCGTCTGGGCGACTGCAGCACCGGCCAGACTGAGCGCCGCTGACATTCCGACGACAGAACGGAAAAAGCGGATCGATTTCATAGGAACTTTCAGGTGCAAATATTGGGTTGCGGCGCCGGGTCTGCCTATAGGCGGGCGCTCATCCGCCCGCAGCGGGCGGCAATGGATAAGACTTGAACCAGGAAGCCTCCACGCCAGTGAGCGAAACGACTGGGGCATCGTGCTGGCAGGGTTGAACAACGACCGCAGCCGGCCACGTCGCCGCGGGCCAAGCGTTTGTTCCGGAATGTCCTCAAGGCCGTCCGCGCTCCTGATACGTCATGGAACCACGGTTACAGTGGCCGGAATCGCTTCCACTTGTTGCTGCCGACCGTCGACGCGCAGGAAGAGCCTGGCAGGGAGCTCCGCCCGCCCCGGCTTGCCCGGCGCCCTGACGGTGAAACTGAAACGCACACACCCGGCGGGCACCTTCGTGTACGCCCACTCGAGGATGCCGGTCGCACCCTCCTGCGGCGTGACCTGCGGTGCATCGCTCCCGGTCGTGGCGAGGAATATCCACCCGTCCGGCAGCGTGACCGACCAGCCGACCGCACTCGGGACTTCCGGATAGCTGGCCGAGGCACTCAGGGTGAGGATCGTGCCTGCCGCCACGGCTGCCGCGCCGGCGGTCAACTGCGGCGGTTGTCCATTGGCCGGCGCAGTCGCCAACAGAACCAGGCCGATCACCCCAACTTTTGTGATATTCATGCGGCTTCCGTCGATTGCGAGTAAATGGTGAAGCAACCCTCTGCCTCCAACCTGGCGGCAAAATCGCTGGTGGTACCAACGCTACGGCTGCGACAACGAGAGAGTTCAGGTGATCGGACCGTTATAGTCAAAGCACGAGTGCGATTGCTGTGGGGATATCTCCCCAAATTGATTGCGCATATATTGTTCGCTAATGGTCATATATTGTTATGACGCGACACCTCGCGGGCAAATGCGGATCGTATTGCTTCCTCACCGGTGAGCCATAAAGCCAGCTTCGATTCCATCGACACCGATTCAGCTGCCCACAACTCCCAGTCCGGCCTTGGGCAGGCCCATTCAAGACGTCGGGGCAATGAATTCGGTTACATCAACGCCATCCCGCTCGAGCCGGGCTCGGTTCGGTTGGGCCGGGAGCATCTGGCCATCTGATTTTGTTCCCGCGGTAAAGTTGATTCGGGTGATGCCGTCGACCTGCACGGCGCGATTGTTCAGCTGCAGCAAATCGCCGCCGGTGATGCGCACGTCCGTTGCCGAGCCGAACAGGAGCACGCCCATCGCGTCGGCATCGGCGTTGATGTCGCCGATATAGACCGGGCCCCGGACCGCCACGGACGGGGCATGGATGCCGGCAAGCCCGCTGGCCCGAAAAAAGCCGGCATTGGCAGCACGGATGCCACCGAACATTCCGTTCCTGCTGGCGATCGAGACAAGGCCGATGTCTGCGATTCCATCGTAGGCCATGCCAAGAGGGAAAAGGTCCTGGTTGACGGCAGTCATCGATCCCACGCTGAAGACGGTGACATGCGTGGTTTCATCAGCTCCAGTGATGATCAGGGAGGCATGCCCCTTCATGTACGACACCTCCGGCTGGTTGTACTTGACCGGAGGGGCGGGGCCCGTGGCGCTTTCAAGTGACAGCGTGAGCGTTCCCGCACCACTGAACTCCACCTGGACGATGTCGTCGCTGAGGTCGATGAAGGACACGCGGGTGATCTGATTGGCGTCGGCCGTGATCGTGGCCGACGTTCCCGTAAGCAGCACCTGATCATAGACATTGCCGTTGGGGTGGACGATGTCCGCCCGGGCTTCGTTCCCTGCACCGGCCACCTTCACCAACGATATGACGCCGACCGGTGCGCTCCGGCTGGTCACAACGCCATGCTCGTTCGCAATCACGGCACTATAGCATCCCGCGTCGTCCACCTGAAAATCATCCAAGGTGAGCGACGCCGAATTTTCCCCGGACACTGGGAGCCCGTCGCGAAGCCATTGGTAGGTTGGCTCCGGAGTGCCTGATGCGGCCGCGTTCAGTACCACGGTTCCGCCGATCGGCGCGCTCGCCGGCTGCGGGTGGACGATGATGGCCGGCGCCGTGACAGGCTGCGGAGCAAGAAGAATCGCAGCCGGCGTCATATTCTGGATCGGGGACCGGTACTGGAAGGTGGAGGTGATCAGCTGGGTGCCCTCCAACCCGGTGGGATAATTCAGGACAACGTCGAATTGCGCGCCTCCGGCCGGAAATGAGAAATAGGCATAGTCAAGTTGACTGGTCGTGCCGGGCTCGGGCACGGAATTGGGAACATCGGGCCCACCTGTGCTCGCGAGTGTCCAGCCCGCCGGAATGGATATGGAGCCCCCCACGGCCGTCGGTTGGACGGAGTAGAGGATATTGACCGACAGCGTGACTGTGCCTCCCGTGGAAAGATATACTGACGTCGGTGTCGTCAGGGTCACGCTGACCGCTTGTGCCTGTGCAATGGTCAGAATGCAGCAGGCTGCCGACAGCCACGCGAAGCGCTGAACAAGTCCGGTAAAATGCATGGAGAGTCGGATTATATCTGCGACCAGGCTGCCATGAAGGCGGAGCGCGTCCGTGATTCGGGAGGGAGCATCTTCAGTTCCCGCATGGCTGCCTGCTCGGTTGAAGGCACTTCACGGGCCCGGGATGAAGCCGTCTTCCGTGCCAGCATGAACGCGATACTGGCCGGTCCGCACGGTGCCGCTGCGGAAGTTATAGAGTTCAATGACGCGCAGCAGTTCGGTGAGGCTGAGCCTGCCGTCGCGGTTGATATCGGCGGAATGGTAACGCGTGAGCGTGGCCACCTCCGTGTTGGGACGCGCAGGAGCGGTGCCGAAGCCATCCTCCTCATTGGCCTCGTCGACCGCATAGGCGCCGGTGCGGACCGTGCCGTTGCGGGTGTTGTAGAGTTCGATCACACGCAGCAGTTCGGTCAAACTCAGCCGGAAATCCTGATTGGTGTCCGCACTGTGCCGGGAAGGGAGCAGCAGGAGCGGATCCGGCTTCGCCACCATCTGCAACACGCCGTCGGCCCCGTGCAGCCCGGCCAGGGCGACAATCTCGGCCATTCCAGACTGGTCGGCCGGCACATTGAGCGTGTAGCTGAACCGGAACGGGCTGGGCGGAATTGAAGACCATCTCCACTCGAGCAATTCGGCGGCACCTGCACTGGGTCCGATGTCACCCGCAGGTCCTGAACCGGCTGCAAAGGTCCAGCCAGAGGGCAGGAGCACCTGCCACTCGATCGCGGTCAGTGGTCCCGGGTAGGTCAGCGTGCTTTCAACCGTGATCGTGCCACCAGGCGTGTACCCCGATTCAAGCATGGCATGACCCGCCGTCGTCTCGGCCGATACGACGGCCAGAGTTGCCGTCGTCGACGGCACACTGCCTGCGCTGTTCGATACCACGACCGAATACTCCCCGGCGTCCCCTGCCTGCACACTCGGGATTGTGTAGCTGGATTGCGTGGCCGCCGTGATGGGTGCGCCGGCCTTCTGCCATTGGTAGGCCAGGGGAGGAGAACCCGTGGCCGCAACCCGCAGGACGACCGTTTGTCCCAAGCCTGCCGCCTGGCTCTGCGGCTGGCTGGTGATGACCGGCGCGATTGCCGGTGACACGCTGAGCAACGTCTCCTTCGAACCCACACTGCCGGCGGCATTGGACACCACCACGACGAAGACTCCGGCGTCGGCAAATTGCAGGTCGGTCAGGGTCAGCGAGGGCTTGGTCGCTCCGGGCAGATCAATGCCATTCCGGCGCCATTGGTACGAGACGGGCGTGGCGCTGACGGCCTCGACGGAGAATGTCACCGACCCGCCCGTGAAAGCATCCTGCGCGATCGGATAAGTCGTGATATAAGGAACCGCGGCCTCAGGCCGGGTCCTGAAGAGCGCTCCACCACTCGTGCCGCTGAATCCGGTGGTCGGTTCAGTTTCCGAGCGGAAGAAAGTCTGCTGTATTCCCACATGGGTACCGTTGAGGAACCGGTGATGCGATACCGGAGGCCCGGGTCTCCACAGGATGCCATCGTCCGAAATGTACGTTGGCCCGGTTGGCGAGGCCGATGCCGCAAAGAACCGGCCATTTACGCAGGTGAGGCTGCGACCCGCGGGAGCCATCAGCCATCCATCGACCATTTCGGACGCAACCATGGTCCAGGATGCACCGTCAGAGGAAACCAGCGCCTGCCCGTCATCGGTCACGGCCAGAAACTTTCCCGCGCCAAAGGCAACGCCGTTGATCGTTGAAACCGTCGGGCTCGACACTGTATTCCAGGTCAAGCCGTCGACCGAATGGAAGATCCTGCCGGCTTCGCCCACCCCCACCCACCGGCTGCCATCGGTCGCGACTGCGTGGATCCGCTCGCTGCCCAAAGACTGCAGCACCCAGGAGACTCCGTCGTTCGAGATTGCGATTGTCCCGTTCATGCCAATGGCAACAAACCGGCCGCCGATGAAGAACACCTCGGTCACTTGTGCCGCCGTCTCGGAAAATGTGACTTCGGACCAGGAAGTCCCATTCTCCGACCAGTAAACGCGGGCGCTCGCAACCAGCGACGCCGCCACGAACCGGTTGTTTCCGAAACAGAGCGTGCCCAGTCGCGGCGCGGGTGTCGGGTTCCAGTCCTGGCCATTCTCAGAAACTTGAACGACCGCCTCGAACGGCATCTTGTTGCCGGATACGACCAGTCGACCTTGGCCCAGAGCGAGCCCGGCGGCCCCAAACGGAGCGCCATCAGCGCCGGTAATCAGCAAGCGATCCCAGGGGGAAAGGACCGCCTCGTTGCTGTCTACCGATCCATGGGCATTGGTCACTCTCACCCAGTAGCGCTCAGTCGCTTCAGAAGCCGTGACATACAGGCTGGAACGCGTGGCCTCTTCCACAGGATGGAGCGTGTCTCCGGATCTGCCCTTATACCACTGGTACGTGGGACCTGGATACCCATCCGCCTCGACCCGGAGCATGGTGCTCTGGACGTCGCCGGTAAACTCGGCGGATCGGGGGTGCAGGACGATTGATGGGGGACCGATCACCGGCGCGAGGATGGTTTCGCTCTCCACGACGTTGATGGAGTCGCTCACCCTGACCCAGTAGCGCCCCGTGGTGGTAAGTGGAGGCGTGGTATACGAGTCTGCGATCGCACCCACCAGAGGCGCCGAGGTATCGCCCGAACTGCCGGCGAACCATTGGTAGGTGAGGCTCGGCCCCATCGCTGACACGCCCAAGGTTGCCGTTTGGCCCGGAACCACCGGCTCCGGTCGCACGGCACTGGAAATCGAGACCGAGGCGCCGTCCGCCACCCGTCGAAGCCCGGTGTCTGTAATCATCCTGCCATTGGCAAGGGTCAGCGAAGTGACGTCTCCAAATTCCGTTCTGCACTCCCACTCCACCCCGTCCAGCGAAGATAGGACGCCATTATACGAGCCGATCAGGAACTCCGCACCAGTAAACTCAATGTCGTACAGGGCGATATTGGGAGCCAGCGCCACGCGTTCAGTCCAGGTCTGGCCATCGGGCGACGTGAGAATCGACTCGCTGCCGTCCTTCCGTCCAACAGCGACGAAAGTACCACTCCCGTGGGCGACGGCTCGCAGATTGCTGCCAACATTCAATTCCTGCTTCGCCCACACCGTTCCGTCCGTCGAAGTCGCAATCCCGTTGCCAACGGCAACGTAAAGCTCACTCCCGAAGGCGATGTCACTGAAACTCATTCCGGACGCCGCATCCGCGACGAAAACCCACGATTCGAGATCATTGGTCACGGCGAGTCCTCCGGCGATTCCCAGTGCGAAAACACGGGTTCCCGCACCCACCACGTTGCCAAATGCGGAAGTCGCTCCTTCGACCACGCACCGGCGCCAGTTCCTCCCGTCCCGTGACGTCGCCACCTGGCCTTGATTCTCCAGATTCACGACAAACTGGCCGAGCGCGAATATCACCCGACCCGACGACTGACCGCTCACATCAGTTTCCATCCGCTGCCATCCCTGTCCATCGGTTGCCGAGTACGTGGCGTTGTGGGCCAGCCCCACGTACCGCCCCGCCCCGTAGGCAAGGCTGAATATCGCCGGATGGGACGCTCCTGCTTCGGGCGTCCATTCAAAACCATCGCGCGATCGAAACATTAGCCCAGTGGAGCCCGACGCCAGAATCTCGCCGCCGATTTCCACCAGCGTCCTCGTCGACATTCCCACGGGCCCTGCGTTTGCCTCCCAATCCACTGCATCGGTGGAGAGGAAATAGCCGTGGCTGTCGGTACCGATCATGTAACGGCCCTTCGCATGGGCGATGGAACGGCAACTGCCTCCCAAGTGCGTATCCAGGTCCCGCCGGCTCCAGTTGGAGGAGTCTGGAGACGTCAACACGATGTTCCCGGTGCTGCTCGTTGCAATGTATCTTCCTCCCACAAAATCGATGCGATCGATTGCGGTCCTGTCGTCGCTCGCAGTATCGGTGACTCCAGTGTTCAGCTGGCGGGTCCAGAAGACCCCGTCCGGCGAAGTGAACACGGCGCCGATGTCAGTCGGCCAGGGATTGGCGCCGGCAACAGAGCCTCCGGCCACGAACTGGCCGCCGTCGTGGACGACCGACAGCAGTCGCACGCCCGCCGGCAGCGAGACATTGCTCCAATTCACTCCATCGGCCGACACGACGCAGCCGTAACCGACGGCCACGAAGACCCCGTTTCCATACGCGAGGCTGAGCGCCCCATTGTAATCCGGCCCCGACGGCACATTCCGCTGCGTCCAAGTCACCAAATCGGGCGACGAATAAAATCCCCGCTCGCCGACGGCGACATAAAGCCCGGCACCCCGGGCGATGTCGCGCAGGTAGGAGTTGTTGATGGTTGCCCGGAGGGTCCACACGCGGCCATCGGCAGAGGTCCTCACATCATAACCGCCGACGGCGATCAGCGTGCCGTCTACGTTACGGATGTTGGATATATCCATATCGTTACCCCACTGGATCCACGGCACCACGCGGAACTCGTCGCTGTCGGCGGTGCCGGCCATGTTGGAGGCATGCAGCCAATAATATTCTATTTTGTCACTTGCTGTGAAGGTCAGCGTGTCCTCCGCGGCATTGGCAAGGGGTGCCGAAGTGTCGCCGCGCCGTCCGCGATACCACTGCAGATCTGCCGCCGGTGCGCCGCTGACCTGTACACTGAGCGTGACCGGCTTTCCCGCCGGAATCTCCCAACTCCGTTGCGAGCTGGTGACGACCACCGGGGGAGTCGCCACACTTACCTCGATGGTCGCCCCGTCGACCGCACCGAGGTCATTGGATACCCGAACCCAATACGCTTGGCTCTCGGTCAGCGCAGGGGTGGAAAACGACGCGCCGTTCGCACCGGCAATCGGCTGCGAGGTGTTTCCGCTCGTGCCCCGGTACCACTGGTGCGAGAGGCCGGGTCCCGAGGAGGAGACCTCAAGCAGAGTCGACTCGCCCGAGTTGACAAAGTGGGAGGCGGTAATCGTCGAGATTTCGACGGCGCCCGAAATGGGCAATGACTGGAGCAAGGCGCCCGACTGGCCCGCGGCCAGGAATCGTCCATTGCCGTAGGCGAGCGAATTGGGGTAGATGGTCTGAGTGGGAAAGAAGTCGGGCGTGACTGACCACGTGACCCCATCCTCGGAGAGCAGCAGATTCTTCCCCACTGCCATGACAAACATGCCGCCCCCAAAGGCGATGCCATTGCCGCTTCCTGTCGGCAGTTCGATCCCACTGGGCATTCTGGGCAAACTGACCTGTGTCCAGGAACTGCCATCCTCCGAAGTCCAGACCTGGTACCGCTGCGCATCGAACGCCGGACCAGCCAGGGCAACAAAACGGCCTTCACCGTACGTCACGGCCAGAAAAGGATGGTGCGTGGGTGCAGGAACCTCCGTCCAACTCATATCGTCACTCGCGATCGCGATCAGGCCGGAACCACCCACGGCAACGTGCAAACTCCCGCCAACAGCAACGTCCTTAAAGCCCAGATTCGAGGAATAATCCCGCAGCGTCCACGTGAGACCATCAACCGAAGTGCTGATCTGCCCGTGATCTCCGACGGCGACGAAGACATTCCCGTTGAAAATGATGCGCGAGACGATCCCGTCCTGCGCGCTCAATCGTGACGACCAGCTGACGCCATCGGACGAGATGTAGATATTGCCGGTGGTGCTCCCGCCCCCGACCACGTAAGTCCCATTGCCATAGGCTATCGGATTTGCACGCGATACGGTGAAACCTCCGGCATGAAATTGGTCCCACGAGACACCGTCAGCGGACACCGCCCCGTATTCTGAACGCATTATAAAATACCGGCCATTCGCATAGGCCGCCCCACCGAGGTTGCTTGACCCTGATCCTGCGTCGCGCGCCACCCATGGCATGACGCGCATGGTCGCGGAATCCGTGGTGCCGCCTGGGTTGCTGATCCTCACCCAGTAGGATTCCGACGTGCCGGCCGGCGGCACGGTCAGCGAGTTGCTTTCCGCTCCTTCAATCGGCGCGGACGTATTGCCCGCCGATCCTCGATACCATTGGTAAGCGAGTGGCTGCGCGCCAGCGGCATTGACCGCGAAGGAAACCGGAGTCCCGGCGAGGACCGCGACCGATGACGTTTGCCCCTTGATGATGGGCGCGACCGATGAACCGTCGCTGACCGTCACCACGGCGGCAGCCGACGAAACGCCGCCGGCGGCGTTGGTGATATCGACGGTGTAGCTGCCACTCTCGGACTCCTGCAGATTTGTAAGCGTCAGGATTGCGGTCGTCGGATCGGCCAATCCGAGCACGGGATCCTTCGCCGGCAACGGCACGCCGTTGCGTTTCCATTGATAACCGAACGGCGGGGTTCCGTTCACCGTGACGGACAGAGTCAGGTTGCCTCCGGCGGGCACCGTCATTCCCAATGGCTGCGTCGCAATCACAGGCGCCGCGGGCACCACCAGCGCCGCAACATGGTATCGCCCTGCACTAATCGCGCTGGCCGCGGGCAATCCCGTGGGAGGGACGATCTCACTGGGATTGCCACCACCCCATACGACGACCCGGCCATCCGCCGTCAGCGCCATCGAGATCTCCCACGCCGCGGAAATTGCCACGACGTCCGTGAGTCCGGCGGGCACGTCGGCTTGGCCCAGAAAATTCGCTCCCCAGGCGACAACGGTGCCGTCCGGTCTCAGCGCCAGGCTGTGGTTTCCCCCCGCCGCAATGGCCGTCACATTGCCCAAGCCGGCGGGCACATCGCATTGGCCACTCTCATTTGCACCCCAGGCAAAAATGGTCCCGTCGGCCCGCAAGGCCAGACCGTGCCCATTTCCACCCGCGATCGCGACGGCGTTTCCAGCCGGAATCGGCGTCGCCGTGGCGTTCCCATCCGCCCAGGTATAAACGGAGCCATCATCCCGCAGCGCGACGCGCAGCGTTCCCAGGGAAATCGCGATCACCCGGTTCAGGTCCATCGGAACCGTCCATGGGGCATAAATGGAAGTCGGGCGTCCCCAGATGACGAGCGATCCATCCGCCTTGAGTACGACGTTCACGTCATTGTTCGCAGCGATGGCGACCACGTCAGCCAGTCCGGCCGGAGCCGTTGTCAGGCCGGCAATGCTTCCGCCCCAGCCCGTGACGGTACCATCGCTCGCCAAGGCAAGGGTATGACTGGTCCCCACATCGATGGCGGTATAATGTTTGCCGGTGAACGGAGGCGTTGTTTGCCCTGAATTATTGAGCCCCCATGCGGCGATTGCCCCGGCATTTGCCACGCTGCTAACATTCAGGACCACGACTGAAATCGCTTCGCCTCCGGTGCTGTTCCGCACCACCACGGAATATGTACCGCGGTCGGCGAGAGTCACCGCTTCCAAGGTCAACTCCGGTCCCGTTGCGCCGGCGATCGGCTGCCCGTTTCGCTTCCACTGATACGTCAACGGTTCTCCGCCGCTGGCGGCGACGGAAAACGAGACCGTCCCTCCCGCGACCGCAATCTTCGACCTTGGCCGCGATGTGATCGCCGGCGGCACCTGCACGATCGTCTCGCCGGAAATTGCTATATCGTCACCTGCCCTTATTTCGATGTGATACACCCCACCATCCGCATACTGCACGTCGGTCACGGTCAGGGTTGGGGTCGTGGCGCCCGACACTGCCGTTCCGTCCACCAAAGGGGTGCCGCCTCTATACCACTGGTAGGAAAAGGGACCGGACCCGATCGCAACCGCCGAAAACGTCACGCTCCCCCCGACGGGGATAACCCTGGTTTCGGAGGCCAGCTCGACACTCGAGACGTAGGCCGGCACCAGCGCCAGGGTATGCCTCGCTCCGACAGACACCGCGCCAACTCCGCTCAAATTCGCAGGAATATTGCTCTGCCCCCAGGAATTGTTCCCCCAGGCGGCAACCGTGCCGTTTCCACGCAACGCGATGCTGCAGTTTTCAGCGGCCGATATCGCAACGACATCCGTCAGGCCCGGAGGCACCGTGGACTGCCCCTGGGCATTGTCGCCCCACGCGACAACCGTACCATCCCGTCGCAAGGCCAGACTGTGGGACTGTCCCCCGGCGACGGCCACGACGTTGCTCAACCCAGGCGGCACCGTCATGGAGCCGGACAGGAACGATCCCCACGCCACGACCGTTCCGTCCGACTTCAACGCGAGCACATGGTTTCCACCACTCGCCACGGCTACCACGCCGGCCAGGTTCGCCGGCACGTTTTTCTGCCCGAAGCTGCCATCTCCCCAAACGACGACGGTGCCGTCCGCCTTTAACGCCACGCTGTGCATACCCCCTGCGGCGATTGCGACGACGTTGTTCAAGCTGCCCAAGCCTACGGTGACCGTGCTTTGGCCGGCTGAATTGCTGCCCCACGCCACCACGGTTCCGTCTGCCCTCAGGGCCAGGCTATGATTTGCCCCCGCGGCAACCGCGACGATGTTATTCAACCCCGGGGGGATGGTCACTTGGCCGGACGTATTTAATCCCCATCCCATCACGGTGCCGTCCGGCCTCAGGGCCAGCGTGTGAAAGCCGCCGGCCGAAACGAGGTTGGCATCGTCGAGCCCGGCCGGCACGGTTGCCTGCCCGGATGAATTGTTTCCCCAGGCCACGACCGTCGAACTGGCCACGGCAACGCGCAGATGGAAAACGGCCATCGCAGCGCCGGCTCCATTGCTGACCAGCACTTCGTAATAGCCACCGTCCGCCACGGTCGCGCTGGCCAGATTCAGCGACGATGTTGTTTCGCCCGATACCACTTGGCCGTTACGCCTCCATTGATAGGTCAATCCGGAGCCCGAGGCTGTCACCGACATGCTGACCGGCTGGCCCACCACCGCAATTTGACTCAATGGAGCGCTGGTGATGACCGGTGCCTGGGCGCGGGCAGCGGTGGCCCCCACGAGCCAGAGTGCGAGCGGAATCCACAGGCAGAAGGCGATAGATGGCAGCCGCATCCTGAACGATCGCGGGGTGCCTATCTGGGACCGACCGAACGAGACAGGAAAATCATTGGTGGTCGTCATGAAGGGCTGAGCTTGATGAAGCGTTGCTGGACTTGCAGGAAGGGCTCGCGACCCCCGTTACTCGGAACACCTGTCCTCAGCCCAAGAGGGCGGTTTCATTGGGAAACCTAGGGTATCCAGACTGCTTTTTCGCTGATCCCCGACAAGGTGCATTGCTGCGCACCAATTGGCCAACCCATCGCAATAAATGAGCACTGCCAGCCTGAATGCATCATGCCGCGGACGACTCAGTACCCCGGTGCGAAACCATCTTCCGTGCCGGCCTGGATGCGATACTGGCCGGTCCGCACGGTGCCGCTGCGGAAATTATAGAGCTCGATGACTCGCAGCAGCTCGGTCAGGCCGAGTTTGCCGTCGTGGTTGGTATCGGCCGTATGATACCTTGCCAGCGTGACGACTGCGGTATTGAGCCGCGCCGGGTCCGTGCCGAAGCCATCCTCTTCATTGGTTTCATCGACCGCATACGCTCCGGTCCGCAGCGTGCCATTGCGGGTGTTGTAGAGTTCGATCACCCGCAGGAGTTCGGTCAGACCAATCTCGTAATTCTGGTTGGTGTCGGCGTTGTGATGCAGATCCGCGGGCGCGATCGTAAGCACCCCTGGAGTCGGAACCACGCTTAGGGGCGATCCCCCGACCTGCACGATGGCCGTTGCCGCCAGGCTGGTGGAGCCGGATTCCGATGCGGGCACACTGAGCGTGTAGGTGAAATTCACCGGACTGGGCGGCGGACTGGTCCAGGCCCATTCCAGTGAATCGGTCGTGCCGGGCATGGGTTTGACGTCACCCTCCATGCCGCCACCGCCCGTGTAACTCCAGCCTGGAGGCACGGTGACCTGCCAGCCGATTCCCGCAGCGGTACCGGTATAATGGAGTGTGTTCGAAATCGTGACCGTGCTGCCCGCGATGTACCCGTGGCCAATGATGCCATGGGAGGCCTGCTGCGCGACAATGCCGAGCGTCGCCGGGGACGAGGTAACGGTTCCGCCAGGGTTGGTGACGACCACCGTGTAATCACCGGCATCGCTCGCCTGGGCGGAGCTGATGACCAGCGTCGCGTCGCTGGCGCCAGGGATGGCAGCCCCGTTTTTCCGCCATTGGAAGGTGGGGGTCGGATTTCCGATCGCGACCACGCCGAAAGTCGCGGGGGACCCGGGAAGAACCGTTGTGGCCTGCGGCTGCGCCACGATCGCCGACGTCAGCGCACCAGCGCGGAGCGCGTCGGCTTCGAATATTTCCAACAAGACCCGCCCCGTGGCGCCCGTTGTATCACTCACCTGGATGGCGTAGCTGCCGGCTCCGGCGGGAACGAAGTTCACGGCGGCATCCTTGCTTGCAGCCGGGAGCGGCATTGCCCCGACCGCGGCGGCAAGCGACACAAGCGAGCCATCGCCGCCCCAATTGTCGTTCGCCCCGACGGGCAATCCCGCGGGATCGAAGATGGCAAGTGCAGGGTCCGGCAGGGCCTCTCGGGCGCCAAGTGATGGCCCGAGCGCGCGAATCAGGTAACTGCGCCCGGTGGCAACGCCAGCCACATTGAATCCCTGCACCAGGACCTTGTTGCCCACCCCGGCAAATGCGCTCGTCGCCAGATACACCATCCGCGGGGCGGATTCCGCATCGTAAATCCCCAGCATCACCGCCCCCGCCGAATTGCCGCCCGCCGTCACTTCCACATGATAGGTCCCCGGAGCGAACGATCGCAGGATCGCGGCGTCCTTCCCACCCGCCGGCAAGGCATGGGCTCCCACCTGAGCCGAGACCGTTGCGATCTGCGACGCGTTCGCGGCCAAGCCCCAGTCGTCGTTGGCTGCAACGACCACGCCTCCCGCGGTCGTGACGCTAATCCGCGGATCCGCCAGCACGCCGCCCATGCCAAAAAGCGTCAAAGCCGGTCCGACGGCGCGCACCAGGACCTGCTTGCTGGCTGTGCCCTCGATCGTGAAGGTGCCCACCAGCTCCGAATCCATTTCGGCCCGTGCCACGCCAGCGAGCAAGCCGCGGACGCTCGCATCGGGGTTCACTGTCACCAGGATCACATCCGAGGTTATGCTGCCCAGGGCGTTGCTGACCGTGACGCTGTACGCAGCCTGATCCGAAGTGCTGTAGGGCGTGAAGGTGTACGACTCCGCCGTGGCGCCGGAGATGACGATGCCGTTGCGATACCATTGGTAGGTGGGCGGAGGGATGCCGGTGGCAGTCACCGACAAGGTGATGCTCTGGCCCATGGTCACCGCCTGCGCGAGTGGCTGCGTCGTTATCGCTGGAGCGGTGTCACCGGAAGCATCCCGCAGTGCCAGGGCATGGCTGCTGCCCGCACTGATCGCATACGCTGGCGCGAGCCCGCCGGCGCCCAATGCCAGTGACGAAGTGTACTGGCCCCACGTCACGACGGAGCCATTCGACTTCACCGCGAAGCTGACCCCGGATCCGCCCGCAATCGCCCTCACGCCGCCCAGTCCGGTCGGCACCATGATGCCACCGGGAGGATTGGAGTAATCCCACGCCGCCACCGTCCCATCCGACTTCAGCGCCAGCACGTGTTCGTTGCCGCTGGCGATCGCCACCACCGGGTTCGCACCCGCGGGTATGACGACCGCCGGGTTGAAACTGGAGCCGCTGCCCCACTGGACGACCGCTCCATCGGCCATCAGCGCCACGCGGTGGTTGCCGCCCATCGCGATGGCGACGACCTCGCCCCCGCCGATTGCTGTATCCACCCGCACCGAGCTGGCATCCCATTCGATCACCGTGCCGTCCGCCTTGAGCGCCAGGGCGCTGCTGCTGAAAGGGCTGGCGGCCACGGCGATCGCGCGGGTCAACGCCGATGGAGTGTAGTTGATTGCGCCCCACGTGACGACCGTGCCATTGTCGAGCAACGCCAGGCTGAAATTATTGCCCGCCGCGACGGCGGCAACATCGGCCAGCCCGGGGGGAACATTGCATTGACCGGCGGTATTCGAGCCCCAGGCAACCACGGTGCCATCGCTCTCCAGCACCAGATTGTGGTATTGACCCGCCGCGATCGCGATCGGCTCCATCACCGCTGCGGGAACCGAGGTCTGGCCCCGGCTATTGTCGCCCCAGGCCCGAACCTGGGCCCCCACGGGTACTGCCAGATAGATCGGCGCACTCGCCGCCGAGCCAATGGCATTGGTCGCAACCAGCTGGTAGGTCCCGCCACTCGCCCAGGTCGCATTGGAGATGACATGGCTCGCCGACGTGGCGCCGGGAATCGGCTGGCCGTTCCGGCGCCATTGATACGCAACCGTCCCCGGCAACGCCGTGGCGCCGTTCAAGGTGAGCGATTGACCAACCGCCAGCCCATATCGGCCCGTGGGTGAGGTGGTGACAGCCGCGACCGGATTGACCGTCAAGATCGCAGGTGAGCTGACGGCGCTGCCGAGATAATTCGAAACGACGACATCATAGGTACCCGCCTGAGCCGGACTCATGACCGGTATCCGGAAATTTGTGCTCGTGGCCCCGGGAATCGACACTCCGGCTTTCCGCCATTGGTAGGTCATCGGTGCTGTTCCGGCATCGGCCGCGACGCGCAGCACGACATTCTGGCCCAGCCAGGCCGTCGCGCCCTGGGGTTGGGTCATGATGGCGGGTGACCCATCGTCGGTCGCATCGCGAACAACGACGGAATGGTTATTCCCGGCCGCAGCAGCGAAGACGCCGTTCAAACCAGGCGGGGGAATGGTTTGCCCATAGTAGCTGTACCCCCACCCCGTAATGGTGCCGTCGGCCTTGACTGCCACCGAGTGCCCGGTGCCGGCGGAGATGGCCACCACGTCCGAGAGACCAGGCGGCACGACCGAAAGCCCGTAGTCGCTGCTGCCCCATGCGGCCACGGTGCCGTCACGCTTCAGCGCGAGGCTCACCCAGGAACTTGCCGCAATCCCGACCACCTCCGCGAGATCCAGCGGCACGCTGGCCTGCCCCTGATAGTTGTTTCCCCACCCCACGACCGAACCATCTGAGCGGAGCACCAGGCTGAAGCCGTCCCCCGCCGCGATGGCAATCACGTCGGAGAGTCCTGCTGGCACTGCGGTCGCGCCATAGGTCGCCGTCCCCCAGGCGACGACGGTTCCGTCACCCTTGAGGGCAAGGCTGTGACCACTGCCGGCGGACACGGCGACCACCTGCGTCAATCCCTCGGGCACCCAGGCCGCCGGATCGGAACTGCCCAGTGGCCACGCGATCACCGTGCCGTCGGCGCGGAGTGCCAGAAAATGCGACGCACCGGTCGCGACTGCGACGACGTTCGCCAGGTCCGCGGGAACCGTGCTGCTGTAGCCACCCCAGCGCGTGACCGTGCCATCGGCTTTGAGCGCGAGGTTGGCGGATCCGCGGGCAGCCACCGCAATGACGCGTTCCATTCCGACAGGAACCGCCGTCTCGTTTGAGGAGTATCCCCAGGCAAAAACCTGGGTCACCGCCGGCACCACCGGCACGAAGATGGCCGCGCTGAACACGGCTCCACTGCCATCATCATAGACGGCCTGGTAATAGCCGGCATGACCCAGGGTCGCGTTGCTGATCGTATAAGAACGACCCGTGGCGCCCGGAATCGGCACCCGGTTGCGCCGCCATTGCACGGTTGCCGAGGGGCTGATCGTGGACGCGAGGGCAAGCGTGAGGTCCTGGCCGATCGCCAACGGATAGCGGCCGCCCGTCGTCGCACTCACGACTGGTGTCGCATTCACGGTCAGGGTTGCGATGCCGCTGGTGACCGACCCGAGCGAATTCGACGCCACGACGTAATAGCTGCCGGCGCTGGCCGCCGTGACTCCGCTGACGGTGTAGCTTGCCTTCGTGGCCCCCGAGATCGCCACACTGTCCTTCATCCATTGGTAATTGATTGCCGCCGTTCCCGCGGTGGCGGCGGCGTTGAAGGTCACGGACTGGCCGAGATTGACCGTGGCGCTCGCCGGCGGCGTCGGAATCGTGGGCGCAAGATCATTGGAGGCATTGCGCAGCGCCAGCCGCAGCGAGGCGCCCGCAGAAATCGCCACCACCGACCGGAGATTGTCCCGCAACGCTACGGGACTGTTGTAATTATCGCCCCATACCGCGAGGGTGCCGTCGGCTTTCAGCGCAATCGCCTGGTAGTAGCTCAGTGCGACGCTCGTCACCCCGGACAAGCCCGCCGGCACATTCCCCAGGCCAAACCCGCTCGAGCCCCAGACCACGACGGAACCGTCCGTTTTCGCCGCCATGCTCGCCGAGGAACTGGCGGCGATCGCCACCACATCCCTCACGGACGCCGGGATTGTATAACCTCCCGTGTCACCCCAACTGACGACGTTCCCGTTCGCCTTCAACGCCAGCGAATGACGGTACCCGGCCGCAATCGCCACCACATCGGAGAGCCCAGCGGGCACCGTACACTGGCCCCAGCTGTTCGATCCCCAGGCCACGACCGTGCCATCCTGTTTGAGTGCGAGGCTGTGAAACTGCCCCGCGGCAATCGCGACCACGCCCGCGAGCCCAGCCGGAACATCCGCCTGGCCGGACCCGTTGTAGCCCCACGCCCGTACCGTTCCATCGGCTTTCAACGCCAGGCTGTGGTCCGCCCCCGCAGCCACGGCAACGACATTGCTCAATCCGGCCGGAGGCGCGGCCTGGCCCTCGACATTGGTGCCCCAGCCAATGACCGTCCCGTCGGACTTCAGCGCCAGGTTATGCCCGGCACCTGACGCAATCGCCACGACCGCACCCAGGCCGGTTGGCACCGCCAAATCGCTGCCCCACGCCACCACCTCCACCGAAGGGTAGGAAACCAGGACAAAGATCG
The DNA here is from genome assembly GCA_011525695.1 of Verrucomicrobiia bacterium. Lineage (GTDB taxonomy): Bacteria > Verrucomicrobiota > Verrucomicrobiia > Opitutales > Opitutaceae > ER46. Next base: position 27,806 of record WYBX01000076.1, on the reverse strand, counting down.
GCGCACTCGAGGTCGTCCCTCCGGGTCCGGTCGCGACCACCTGATAGTACCCGCCATCGCGCGCCGACGCGCTGGGGATCGTATAATTAGTCGCCGTCGCTCCCGGAAGCGCCAGCCCGTTCCGCTTCCATTGGTAACTCAACGGCCCGGTGCCCGAGGCAGAAATGCTGAGCGTCAGCGATTGGCCGCTGGCCACAACCCGGCCCACCGCCGCCGGCGGGGGAATCGCGGGCGCCACCGGTGCCGCCTGCACCGTGATCGTGAACGACTGGGTCGTCGTGCCCGATGCGTTGGTGGCTGCGACCGTGACCGTTCGCGGCGACCCGGTTGTGTTCGGCGGCGTGCCGGAGAGTACTCCGGTGGTCGCGTCCAGGGTCGCCCACGCGGGCAGCACCCCGGCGCTGACCGAGAAGGCCGGCGCTGGCAGACCAGTGGCCGAAAACCTGAAGCTGCCCGGTTGCCCCACGTAATATGTCGCCGTGTTCGCGCTCGTGATCACCGGCGCCGCGGTGACCGTAAGGCGTGCCGTCGCCGAAGTCACGGTTCCACCGTCGCCGCTGATCAGGCAGCGGAATTGATCCCCCTCCATCGCTTCGGACACGGCCTGCACCGTGAGCGTGGGGCTCGACACGCCCGCGTAGCCGCTGTCGTTCCCCAGCGTCGCGAAGCCAACCGCGCCCTGCGCCTGCCGCTGCCAGGCATGGGTGAGTGGACCGGGACCCGCGGCCACCACGGAGAAGACCGCATCCGCGCCGGCGGCGACCGTGACATCCGCCGGTTGCTCGATCGTCACGGGCAGCGGAATGAACGTGCCCTTGCGCATGGTGTGACTGCCTGAATCCGCGATGTAGAAATTTCCGCTCGCATCGACCGCAATGCCCTGGGGGGCTTGGAAACGGGCGGCACTGCCAACGCCGTCCGAGCTGCCACTGGTGGACGCCAGTCCTGCGATCGTCGATACCACGCCGGCCGACGTAATCTTGCGAATCGTGCGAGTGCCCGCGTCGGTGGCAAGCAGCGCACCCGTGGCGTCGACCGCCAGCCCTTTCAGCGCGGAGAATCCGGCCGCGGATCCCACCCCGTCGTTGTAATTATAGCTGGAAGGCGAGCCCGCCAGCGTGGAAACCTCGCCGGTCGCGGTGATCTTGCGCACCGTGCGATTCCCGCTGTCGGCGACATAAACGCAGCCGGAGGAATCGACGGCAAGGCCGAGCGGCGTATTGAACCGGGCGAGCGGACCCGGGCCGTCCACGTTGCCTCCAATCCCCGCCAGGCCCGCGAGGGTGGTCACCACTCCCGCGGAGGTGACCCTGCGGATGGTGTGGTTCCCCGTGTCCGACACGAAAAGATTGCCCCCGCCATCGATGGCGATGCCGCGCGGCTCGTTGAACCGCGCGTCCTCACCGGAGCCGTTGGCGTTGCCCCGCGTCCCTGGTTGGCCGGCGAAGAGCGACACACTGCCATCGGGCGCCACGCGGCGAATCACATGACTGGAGGAATCCGTCACGTACGCGTTGCCCGCGCCATCCAGCACCACACCCGCTCCGCCCGCCGGCAGCGCGGCCACCGTGGAAACCACGCCGGACGGCGTGATCTTCCGGAGCGCGGCATTGTTGGCCGCAACGACCAGGACGTTCCCCGCGCCATCCACCGCGACTGCGACCGGCTGGTTGAAGCGGGCATCTGCACCCTGCGCATCAATGTAGCCGAGCGATCCCGCTGCTCCGGCCAGCGTGCTGACCGAATAGACCTGAGCGGATATTGTCGGCGCCAGCACCACCAACAGGCTGGCCAGGCAGCCAAGTGTTAAGCACTTCATCGGAGAAATGGACCATCGCCCCGCCGCCCCGGGGGTTGAACCTCGATCCGGCCCGGAGTTTACAATGCGGTTGAGTGCTCATCGGACGGTGTAGTCTCGGGCCGAAGCGTCGCGCACATCCCGCAACGTCGTCGGACATCGTGTATACAGCGCAGACGCCCTCACTGGATCAACGCCAATACCGGCGCAGATATTGTCCAGTTGCAGGCGCTTTCTTGGCGACCTGTCACCGTCCTTCCGGCAGCGGATCTTCACGCCTTCGGCTTTTGCAGGGCTGCCGCTCGTCGGAAGGCCGCTTTCGAAGACTGAAAAGGTAGTCGGGCGGCAGCACATCCGGCTCAAGGGATCAATGAGTGGTGGCAGAGATCACTCGAAGCAGCCAATGCCAGGCCGTAGCCCGTTCAAGACTTCGAAGTTGGAGGCGCGATGTCCTGCGCCAGCTCCGCGGCAGCCTGAGCGGGTGTGAGCACACGCGCTCCGTGCAGGATTTCCGGCGGGTAGTCCGCGAGATTTCCTGTCACTATGGTTCGATCGGTTGTGGCAAGTGCCACCTCGACAAAAACGATGTCGTCAGCGTCAGGACCGGCGACGACATGCGGGCTGGATGTCACCAACTGCTGGCCCCGCAGGCCGGCCAGAAATGCGCTGATTCTCTCCGGTTTCAGCTTCAGGCGCGGCCGGTGCAGCACGTCCCGGTATTCGGCCAGAATCCGGGCATCATAAACGAGCTTCACCCGGCCATCGAGGACCCCGTTCAGCACGCGGGCAGATGGGCCGTGCGGGTTGAGCAACCCGGACACGACGACATTGGTGTCGATCACCCACTGTTTCACTTGCGGCGGCGCCGGGCAGTGCGCACGGCCGCAACCTCGGTGTCGACTTCCTCCATCGTGAGGTTGTCCGTGCCGTTCATGACGGATTCAGTCCGAATCGCCTCGACTGCCTGGGCCAGCGCCACGCGGTCGAGCATCTCCAAATCGCGGGTGAACGTCTCTTCCGAGGTTGGAATCATGATCGCCTTCGGCTTGCCGTTGGCGGTGACCAGGACCCGCCCGGCGCGGCCCACCGCAGCCAGTGCGCGACCCGGATGGGCAGAAAATTCACGGGAGGCGAGCCATCTGGTTTTCATGCCGGCAAGTGTCGTGCGATTGTCGTGCATGTCAAACATCCCTCTCGGGAATGAGCGAAACTCAGCCTGCGGCGCAGTTCCTCGCAGTCGTCCCATGTGAGCCCGAACGCGCACGCCGAATCCCAATCTTCCCGACCATCCACGCTGACGCGGCCGGATCCTGCATCGGAAGGACGTCGACTTGAACGGTGGCGTGGAATCGGGGCCGGCTTTGTGGCGGACGCCTTCCGCAGTCGCTCAGTGGCACCACCGCACCCTCCCATAAGGTGATTAATAACGCAGCAGCTTCAGTGGTAACCCCGCGCGAACGGCCCGCGCAAAATCGTGGTCGTTGGTCACAAGGGGCTCTCCGTAATAGAGCGCCGTCGCCGCGATCCAATTGTCGTTTTCGCCCAGCCGCTGGCCGTGCGCCGATAATGCCCGCTCAAGACGACCGGCGAGGTAGGCAATCTGCGGCTTCAAGGTAATGACGCGATAGCGGGCGAGGAAACGCCGCGTCGCAGTCTCATCCGGCGAACCCGCGGCCAGCTCGGCGACCGTGACGACGCTGATGCGCGGGGCCGATCGGCGGTGGGCGTTGGCAAACGCAATGGCCGGACCGAATTTTCGCTCCGCCAGTTCCTCCTCGAGATCGATGAGGTAACTGGAATCAAGAAGCATGATTCGGGCGTGTAACGCGGGCTCTCGAACGCAACGGCTGCCGCTGCCGACGGCGCATCTCGGCGCGTTCTGCGGTGGTAAAGACCCCTTTGCCGGCAAACTCGTCCAGCTGATTCAGCAGTTGGGAAAAACTCCGGGCAGGCTGCGCATCAACCGTCCGCTTGATTACGGCCGAAAAGGATTCGCGCGGATCCTGTCGGGCAGACTTCAGGGCGCGATAGGCATCGAGATCGACGCTGATGGTCTTGAAAGGCATACACAGAAGTTAAACAGAGGATGGGTGAAGGGTCAAGGTACCGGGTTGAGCGGTCGGCCCGAACCTGAATTGTCCACGGCGTGACGACTTCAGCGCAGTGGGGATGCAGCCCGAGGATTCCCCCGGGCCATCCGGGTCATCCTGAATGGCAATCGGCCATATTTCTTTCGCTGAGGTGTAAACTGTCCATAACGGAAAGAAAAGCAGGTGCTTTTCCGGGACGCCCCTGGGGTACGTGCGCACCCGCGACTTCCGGATGACGATGACCAACGTGCGGGGGCGTTCTCGCGCGCGGATGTAATTCGATGACGATGCGCCCGGCGAACCTCACCGGACCGATCGGACGCCGCGGGCCGATGCAGTTAACGGAACTCGTGACAAAGCGACCTGAGGATCTGGGTAGTCGCTGCCGAATGCGCCTGCCGACACCTCACCGTTGGTTGAACTCGCCTGACTTCAGCGTGATTACGTGACCCAACGGCCTCCGCGAAAAGCACCTGCTTTTCCTTACAGTAAGGGGACACTCTACCCCTTATTAAAAAATAAGGTGAATTGCCATTGTGGATACCTGAGGACGATTCGGGATGTTCCTCTGGCGCAGCCCCGGATGGGCCGGAGTTGTCACCGCCGGGGGAATCCAGGCCGGCAAGCGGCTGAGGAGACCGGTGGGGATACTGACCTTCGGCCGCGATCCTACGCCGAAGTCCGGATGCGCCGCCGGCCCCTCAGGCGTGCCGCCCAGTCGCCCGTCCGCTCAGGAACGGGCGCCCCGGGCATCAGCAGCTCGGTCCGCGCATCCGGAGCGACTTGCAGGGATTGGGGCAGCTTTCACGCAGAAAGCGCTCCACCTCCCAGACGGGATAGAGCGGCCGGCGGGTAGCCCGGGAGGGGCGGAGCAGCCCGCGTTTGGCGAGCCGGTCGATGGTGATGGCGCTGATGCCGAGCGCGCGCCCGGCTTCCTCACGAGAAAGGGCGAGCTTGGGGCTCGCCGCGGGGGTTGATGCAGCAGGTTTATTCATGGCGGCGCCAGTCTGCCAGCGCCTCCCGCAGACTAATACGGGGCAAATGAGCGCACGTTTGCCCCTAATTCCCAAACCGCGCGGAAAAGCAGTCGGGCAGAGTGGTGAAATGCGCTCCCTTGCACATCCGCGTTCAGGATACCCTGCTCCATTCCCGATTCCGCGACAGCCGCGAGCTGCGCGTTCGGTAGCTTAGGCGACTTCCGATCTGTCGGTCGCGTGGTGATTCGAGGCAGCGACCAGCGGAGTAAGGCGGGCGAGCACGAGCGGACCGCTGAGGGCAATGACGATGTCCCGGACCGCGACGTCGACAAACCGCCAGCCGATCAGCAGCTGCAGCGCGATGGCGAGCAGCCAGCCCGCGACCACGAACCCGCCGATTCGGGGACGCACGAACACCAGCACGCCGGCCACGATTTCGATGACGCCCACGATGGCCATGAAGGTGCCGGCGGAGACCGGAACCAGACCCAGCGCAAGCGGGTGCAGATAGGCGTCCCATTGCGTCAGCAGGTTCGTGAATTTATCCACGCCCGCCACGATGGGGACGACGGTGAACAGGTATTTCAGCGCGGTGTGCACTTGGTGCACGACCCGGGTTTCCGTTGCCGCGCCGAGGCTGGCGGCGGGATGAATGCGATACGTGGTGGCCATGATGAGGAACGTTGTGGCCGCCCCGACCGGGCGCGGCCGTTCATTCCATTCGATGCAACGGCCAGGGAAAGGTTACGGGAAGGCGCACCAGACCGCCGAAGATAAGGTCCTTGGCCGCGAGTTGCGGGCGCGATGCAAGCGCGTTAGGCTGTCGGCATCCGGCGAGGAGCTAGCCGCCGTCTCTCCCACAAAGCCTGTAACCCCGGCGCGCCTTCCTGCATCTCATCATCCATGCACTCCCTTGCCGACTTGCCAATTTCCGAGCCCGAACCCTTGCGTCGTCGCGAAGTGACCGACGTTCAAGCCGTGGACGAAGTGGTTCGAGGCAACCGCGAAATGTTCGAGGTCATCGTGCGACGCTACAACACGCGCCTCTTTCGTGTCGGGATGGCATATCTGCGGAATCACGCCCAGACTGAGGATGCGATGCAAAACGCATACCTGAAGGCGTTCCTGAACATCCGCAGTTTCAAGGGCAATGCGGCGTTCGCCACGTGGTTGACCCGAATCATGATTAACGAGTGCCTGATGATCATTCGAAGCAGGAGGCGTGCGGTTATGGAGAACATCGACGACGAGCAATTCAAGCACGAGCCCGCGATGCTGGCGTTTGCCGCTGCCGGCGAATCGCTTCGTGCCGAAGAGATCCGCGAGGTGCTTGAGCGGGCGGTACAGACGTTGCCGCGGCAACAGCGAACGGTGTACCTGCTGCGTGCGGTGCAGCGTCTCTCCACCACGGAAACGGCGAGGTGCCTTGGAATCTCCCGGGAGAACGTGAAAGTGATCCACCACCGCGCGCGTGGAGCCCTGAAGGAACGGCTGCTTCAGAGCGCGGCCGCGGTGGAAATCTTCCGATATCCTGCACCCTACTGCGATCCGATGACTGCCCGCGTCATGCATCGGGTGCTCGGCTCTTCCGCGCTCAGATCAGGGTGAGCGTCAACCCGCCATCATGCGCCATCGCGCTGGTCGTTTGGCACGGGACAGGAAGATCCGTCGCCTCTTTATTCGCCTCTCACCGGCATCGCGTTGCAGCATCATCCACTCCAATCGGCCAGCCGGCGGCTGCGAAGCCGATCGTCACGGGGTGGCTCACGCTTAACCCGACCGCCCTCGTTTTCCCAACGCTCGATCGCGCGCCTGCGCATAGTCCATTCATCGCTCGAGGCGACCCCTCGTGACGATTCTTCCCTTCCGAAGCCACTCAGATCACCCGCTGCTGCGTTGGCTCTTCGTGTTGTGCCCATAGATCGTCCTTTCCGAATTCAGGACAGCAGGACCCTTTCCCGACATAGCAATCGGCGCAGAGAAGCAGGTCAGCAAATTGCGATGCTCCGAAAGCGCCGCACTCTTCGCAGCGAACCGGGGGATCGGCCGCCCGGCCGGGTGTGCTGGAGGGATGTTCGTTCATGATGAGTTCTAGGTTGGATGCACCAGATAGCCGCCAGGACCTTCGAGCGACCAACACCAAATGCCGAAAATCATGAGCACGCCTGCGACCATGGCGCCGGGCATGTTGTGGTTCGCGAAGAACAAGCCGCCGAGCAAGATCGCGCTTGCCGTCAGAATCGGAAGCCATGACTGGCTTGGCATGTGAATCGGCTCGGCGGGCGAGACAGGAGCGGCCGCAACGTCGGCATGCTTGGCCACGGAACCGTGCTTCTCATGCCACCAATGGTCCCGCGCGTGTACAATTGGGAGGATATCGAAGTTGTGCTCAGGTGGCGGCACGCCTGAGCTCCATTCAAGCGTGCGAGCATCCCATGGATCGGGCCGCGCCATTTCGCCTCTGCGCCAGCTCCGCACAACAACAGCCAGATAGAAAACGAGGCCTGCCCCCAGGATCAGCGAGCCCACTGTCGCGATGAAATTTGGCGTGCTCCAGCCGGTGTTCGGATCGTAGGTGAAGGTGCGCCGCGGCATGCCGTTTAAGCCCAGGAAGTGCATCGGGAAGAACGTGGCGTTGAAACCGACGAAGATAATCCAGAACGCCACCCTGCCGAGTCGCTCCGGTATCATCCGACCGCGGATGAGCGGGAACCAGTAATGAATGCCGGCGAGCATCGAAAAAAGTGAACCGCCAACCAGGACGTAATGGATGTGCGCGACGACGAAATAGCTGTCATGCTGCTGTGCGTCGGCCGGCGCCGCGGCGTGCATCACACCGGAAAAACCGCCGATCATGAACATCCAGATGAAGCCGAGCGCGAACAGGAGCGGAGTTCGCATGCGAAGGTTCCCGCCCCAAAGCGTACCGATCCAGTTGAATATTTTCACCCCCGTGGGCACCGCGATGGCCATGCTGCCGAGCGCGAAGGCGGCAGTCCCGACCGTGCCCATCCCCGTGGTAAACATGTGATGACTCCACACGCCGAAACCAAGAAAGCCGATGACCACTCCGGAGAAAACGACCACCGGATAACCGAACAGCGGCTTGCGCGCGAACGTCGGGACAACCTCGGAAACGATGCCGAAGGCCGGCAGAATCAGGATATAGACTTCGGGGTGGCCGAAGACCCAAAACAGATGCTGCCAGAGGATCGGCATGCCGCCCTGCGAAACCTCGAAAAAATTTGCCCCAAACGACCGGTCCATCATCAATGCGATCATAGCAATCGTGATCGCCGGAAAGGCGAGCAGCACCATGAAAGCGGTCACGAGCGCCATCCACGTGAAGGTTGGCAGGCGCATCATCGTCATGCCAGGAGCGCGCAGGTTAATGATCGTAACGACGAAATTCAGCGCGCCGATAATCGACGAGATCCCGAGCACCTGGATGCCCATGATCCAAAGATCCGTGGATACATCACCTTCGAACTGGTTCGAAAACGTATTTGACGTGAGGGGCGCGAATCCAAACCAGCCCACATCCGGCGCGCCGGAGCGCACGAACCAGCCGGCATTCACGATGATACCGCCCGTCAGAAACACCCAATAGGCAAACCCATTCAGCCGCGGGAAAGCGACATCACGCGCGCCAATCTGCAGCGGGATGAGGTAATTAAAAAACGCGGATGCCAGCGGCATGATGGCCATGAAGATCATGGTCGTCCCATGCATCGTGAAGAGCTGGTTGTATTGCTGCGCGGTGAGCAGATCGTTGTTCGGAACCGCCAGTTGCAGCCGGATTAGCAACGCCTCCATGCCACCGAGGAGAAGAAAAAGCAGGGCGGTGACACCGTAGAGGATCGCAATCCGCTTGTGGTCGACCGTGGTAAGCCAGCTTACGAGCCCGGTCTTGGCGATGGGCCGGGCAAACACGCCCGCTGGACCGGGGGCATGCGCTCGGGCTCTTCCCAGCAGCGCGCTGGATTTCAAGCGGCGCTCAATCATGGCGGGAAGGCAGCTTGGGCTGGGGATGACGCAGTACATCCCGTAATGCGATTCGTGGAGTAGCGAGTGCGTGCATGGGCATCAGTTGGCAGAGATCGAAGGAAATGGTGGCGTTCATCGCCTGTAGGATACCTGAATCGTCCGGTCGGCCCGGCGGCGCCATGCAGCTAGCTCCGGCGGATACGCCGCCACCATCTCCGGTAAATCCAAGGTTCAAGGTGGCCGCATCGCGATCGAGGGCCCGGCCCCGCGGCACGACGAGCACGGAACAGGTCGCCTCTTTGAGCACGCGGCTCGTGGTGCCGCCGACCAACAGTTCGTAGAGTGCGCCATGCCCATGAGAACCGACAACGATGTGAGATGCGGAGAATTCCTGCGCCCGAGCCACGATCGCGGCTGCCGGCACGCCAACAGTATGGAATGTCTCGATCGTGACGCCGCGGTCGGACAACTGGCGTTGGAGGTGCGTCAGGCGCCGCACTGCATCCTGTACCGCAGCGCCGGCGGTCTTCGGCGTCGGTTCGGCAAAGCCGAAATCGCTCCCACTGCCCGGCAATGGCTGGACGACATGCAGAAGAACCACGCGGGCGCCGGTGGCGCGCGCCAGTTTTACACTCTCGGCGATGACGAGCTTCGAGCTTTCGGAAAAATCGATCGGCGCGAGAATGGTCTTCATTTTGGATGGACGGTTAGGGGTTGGGGCGTCGACGAGACGCCCGTTAGCGACAGGATGTGGCCACCCTCGTTTTCCCAGGCTGCTTCCGCGGGTGACTTCGTTGAGCGCGCCGCGGCGTACGGCCGGTCGGATCGATTCTCCGCGCGGGCGGCTAGGCAGTCCTTCACGGCGGCGATTGTTCTCGCCGCAAGAACGCACTTGGCTGCCTGCGCGGCACCGACCGTCGTGCTGGCGCGAATGACGCGTTTCACCTCGAGCAGTTCCAAGGGAATCACACTGAGCGCACGAATGCCGAGTCCCAGCAGCAGTTCGGTGTAGGCGGGGTTGCCGGCCATCTCGCCACACACGGAAACGTCCTTTCCCTCCGCGGCAGCCGCATCGATGACCGCTTTGATGCTCAGCATCACCGCGGGATGCAGGGGTTCATAGTAGTTTGCCATCGTGCGGTTGCCCCGATCGCTCGCGAGAAGGTATTGGGTCAGATCATTTGTGCCGATGCTCAGGAAATCCACTTCCTGCGCGATATGCCGCGCGGTCAGGACGGCGGACGGCGTCTCGATCATCGCACCAATTCGCAACCCGGGATCGAATGGCACCTGCTCGGCGCGAAGTTGGGCCTGCACCGCCATCAGCCGCGACTTCGCTGCAAGGATTTCGTCCACGCCGCCAATCATCGGAAAAAGGAGTGACACCCGGTGCGTAGCGCTCAGGCGCAGCACGGCCCGGAGTTGCGGGACGAGAATCTCCGGATGCTTCAGCAGCAAACGGGTGCCGCGCTGGCCAAGCGAGGGATTAGGCTCCTCCGGCAACGGGAAATACGGGAGAACCTTGTCGCTCCCGACATCCAGCACACGAATGACCAAATCGCGGTCCCCTATCGCCTCGGCCGTCCTGCAATAGGTCTGATACTGCTCTTCCTCGGTGGGCAGATGGTCTTCAACGACGAATGCGAATTCCGTTCGATACAGACCAATGCCGCCGGCATTGACCTCCCTGGCGGCCGTCGCATCCGCAATCTTGCCGATATTCGCGCCAAGTTTGATCCGCACGCCGTCGCGAGTTTCCGCCGGGAGATGCAGCGACTCCTTTAGCACGGCGCGGTGCTTGACGAGATCAGCCTCGTGGCGCCGGTACTCGCGTTCGACGACCGGTGGCGGGCGGATGAAGAGGCGCCCCGCCAGCGCGTCGAGAATCAGTGGGTCGCCGTTTGAAATCTTGTGCGTCGCATTCTCGACATACAACAGCGTGGGAATGCCCAGCGCGCGAGCGAGGATGACGGCGTGGGCCGTCGGCCCACCTCGTTCCGCCACAATGCCACGGAGTGTCATCCGATCGAGCTTGGCCGCGAGGGAGGGCAGTAATTCATGGGTCACGACAATGCAGCCAGGCGGCAAGCTTGGCTGGGATGCTTCCGTCGATTCCAATAATCGGTCTAGTACCCGCCGGCTGACATCACGCAAATCAGCACCGCGTTCCCGGATCGCTGAGTTGTCGAGCCGCGCAAATGCCTGATCAAGCGCTGCCGCGGCATCATTCCACGCGGCTTCCGCGTTTATCCTCTGTTCACGGCAACGTCTGGTGGCCGCATCGCAAAGCTCCGGGTCGCGCACGAGACACGCTTGCGCGTCAAAAATCGCGGCCGATTCATCGCCGAGATCCTGCCTGGTTTCATCCCGCAACGTGACCAAATCGGCTTCGGCTTCATCCAAGGCCTTTCCCAGTCGGCGCAGTTCCGCCGACACTTCGGCCGCCGCGATTGATCGACGCGGTATGCGGCGAGGATCCCCGCACGGGCAGACGAAGGCCGGACCACGGGCTATTCCCGACGACGCCGCAAGTCCAGTAAGCATGGTGCCGATCGATGCAAGCGGTGCGCCGGATGGGGGGATGGCGGAGTTCATCGGATGTCATCCTTCCGGAGTGAGGGCTTGTTCCAGGTCTCGAATGAGATCGGCCGAATCTTCGAGGCCCGCGGAAAGGCGAATGAGGCCGTCGCTGATCCCCGCTTGTTGACGCCCTTCGGGTGTCATTCCGCGATGGCTCGATTTGGCGGGAAGCGTGGCGAGCGTCTCAGGCCCCCCGAGGCTCACCGCATTGATGATCAATTGCATGCGATCCAGAAACCGCGCCGCAGCCGCCTCACCCCCGGCGAGCTCAAACGACAACAGCCCGCCGCCGTGGGTCATCTGCCGCCGGAAGAGCTGCGCCTGCGGATGTGTCGACAGCCCCGGATAATGCACTCGCGAGACCTCTGGTCGGCGTTCCAGCCACTGCGCAATGGCCGCGGCGTTGCGGTTGTGCGCTTCCATCCGAAGCGCGAGAGTCCGCAAACCGCGCAGGACCAGCCACGCTTCGAAGGCGTTCACCGTCCCGCCGAGATTCTTGTGGATCGACCGGTGCTGATCCCTCAGAGGCTCGCGCCGTATGAGGCAGCCGCCAATCAGGTCGGCGTGCCCGTTCAGATACTTCGTCGTGGAATGGACGATCCAATCCACGCCCAATTCGAACGGCCGCTGGTTAACAGGCGTGGCCACGGTGTTGTCCACAATCACCGGCGCACCCGAGGCGCGGGCAATCTCGACGGTCGCCGCCAGATCGATTAATCGCATCAGCGGATTCGAGGGCGTTTCGACGAGGACCGCCGCGGCGCGACCAACGGCAGCCAACCACCTGTGCTCCTCGCTCGGATCAATAAATTCGACGTGAAGAAGATAGACACTGGAAAGGACGCGCAGCAGTTCGAAGCTGCCACCGTAGATGTCCCGGTGGGTCACCAGCGGCCCTGATCGCCCCTGCAAGGCACACGTGACGGCGCAGAGAACCGCGGCATTCCCAGAGCTGGTCACAAGCGCATCGGCGCCACCTTCCAAATCGGCCAGTGTCCGCGCGAGCACGTCCACGGTGGGGTTCCCGAAGCGCGAATAAGCGTACCCTTTCCGTTCCCCGGAAAAAATCGCATCGGAGTCCCTGCTGCTTCCAAGATCGAAGATCGCGCTTTGAACGATCGGCGGCTGAAGCGGCCCATTTTCGCCCCCACCGGTTCGCTTCGCCCCCGCATGGGCGCATCGCGTGGCGAGGCGATGTGGCGTGGTGCTCATCAGTGAGCCAGCGCGATGCCGGCGCCATGCGGCACCTTCCCCGAAACTCAACGTGCCAGATTCCATTCTATCGTGTTACGATATGTCTAAACCGTTTGCAAGCCCGGCTTCAACTTCAGCCGCAATTACGGCCTCTCCTGTCCGGAGTATTAGGCGCATTAACACGTGCGCGGATCACATACCCCGGGGCGCACCGATGTGCCTCCGGTTTACACCGGCGGAGACAGAGGAGCCACCGCCGAACGTTTTGGCGCGCGAGCGGATCAGCTCTTCACCTGCTGACCGCTCGGTCCGACTCAAAACAACACGTTGTCGATGAATTGGGTGAGGTGGCCCGGCAGGTCGCGATGCCGCCGCACGACCACCACGAGGTCGCGTTCGAACCGCTCCAGCCAGGGGAGTCGCCGCACCGTTCGTTTCCGGTGGTAGAGCGCCAGTGCGCGCGCGGGGACGAACCCCACCCCCATGCCCAGTGCGACAAGGTTGATGATGAGATCGAAGCTGTCGAGTTGCATGGCCGCCTCGGCGCGGCAACCTTGGCGCGTTAGCCAGGTGCGCAACAGGCGTCCCGTGTTCGAATGCTCGTCGGGCACGAGCCAGCTCTGGGAATTGAGCCAGTCGAGCCGGCGCGACCTGCTTTTCAGGGCGACGGAAAATTCCTCCGCAGCACCGGGGGATCCGACGAGGACGAACGCATCCTTGAACCGGTGGGTTACCCTGACCGTCGGAGGCAGCCGGCGGGGCGGGCAAAGCACACCCAAATCGAGCTCGTTGCTCTCAAGTGCGGAAAGGATTTCGGCACTGGAACGGTTCGAAACCCGATATCCCACGTGGGGTGCGCGACGGAGATTGGCGTGAAAGAATCCCGGCAGGTAGGCCAGACCGACCGACCGCGACACGCCAACGCGGACAACCTTCTTCGCCCCTGCGTAGTCTTCCCGCAGGGTCTTCAGCGTGCGGTCGATGTCGCCGAGCAACCGGCCTGACTCGCGCCACAACGCCGTGCCCGCCGGCGTAAGCTCCACGCTCCGCGTGGTCCGCTCGAATAGCGCAAGCCCCAGACTGGTCTCGATTCCCTGCACCTGCCGGGTGACCGCGCTCTGCGTCAGCCCGGCAATCTCGGCCGCCTTCGTGAAGCTGCGGTGCTTTGCGACCAGTTGAAAAAGATGCAGTTCGTAGATGTCAAAGGGGGTCGTCAGGAGATACTCATTCATCTTCGGCATTAATACATACGACTAATGAATTTCCCGCGCAAGCAGAGGTCGGTTATCGTTGGGCTCCATCCCGCATACTCATGGCTAATCCTGCTGACCGACTTCCGCAAAACACCGCCGGCCGATACTACGTGGACTCCACCTGCATCGACTGCGATCTCTGCCGTGAGATCGCACCCGCCATCTTCGTTCGGCACGACGAGACTGGTTTCTCGATTGTCCAACGCCAGCCGCGCACCGCTGACGAAATCTCCGCCGCGGACGAAGCCCTCGAGTCCTGCCCGGTCGAGGCAATCGGCAATGACGGCGATGCGACCTGACATGCTTCCGAGCTTTCTCCTCGCCTTGCGCGAGGGATTTGAGGCCGCCCTGATCGTTGGGTTGCTGGCTGGCGTCTTGCGGCAGGTACGGCGTCGGGACTGCACGCCGTTCCTGTGGCTCGGAGTCGCTAGCGGCGCTGCGGTCAGCGTAATGGCCGCATTCTGCTTGCGCGCGTTGGGCCTGCGGCTTGCCGGAGACGCTGAAGCGATCTACGAAGGCTCCGTCGGTCTCGCCGCCGCCACCCTCCTCACGGGAATGATCCTCTGGATGCGTCGCCATGCCGGCAGCGAGGTCGTGGAAATGAATGCCCACCCCGCGGTCCGTGTCGGCGGATGGGCGGTTTTCGCCTTGGCGTTCGTGGCTGTCGTGCGCGAGGGCATCGAACTGGCCCTGTTCCTGAATGCCGCGATCTTCCGCTCCGCGGGATTTCACATTGTTGCCGGGGCGCTGTTGGGCTTGCTGGTTGCCACCGTCGCCGGCTGGGCCCTCTTTGCGGGCGTCCTGCACTTCAGCGTGCGGCAATTTTTCAAGCTTTCGGGGGCCATCCTCCTGCTGCTGGCCGCTGGGTTCGTCTCTCATGCGGTGGGAGAATTCATCGAAGTGGAATGGATTCCTCCACTCATCCAGCCCGTCTGGAACACCTCTGCCTGGCTGCCGGAAACGTCATTGGGAGGTGCGGTCTTAAGAACGCTGTTCGGTTACAAGAGTGCACCTTCCTTCACGGAGGTCGCCGCATACGGGCTTTTCCTGATCGCGGTGAGCTGGGCAATCCGCCGCGCACGCACAACGGCCGCCCATCCTGGCAAGTCTATCGCAGCCGGTCCTGCGGATCGTGAGACGCGTCAGGCACGGCCGTTCCACGAGAAGGACCCGGCGGTCTGCGGAAGGCTATGAGGAGCCGGTTCCAGCCGTTGATCGCCACGATGGCATAGGTCAGATCGACCAATTGCGCTTCGTCGAAGTGGCTCCGCACGGATTCGTAGATCTCGTCGGGCACCCCGGATTGAAGCTGGGTCACCGCCTCCGCCCAGGCGAAGGCCGCACGCTCGCGTTCATCGAAGCACGCGGCCGTCCGCCACCCGGCCAGCGCGCCGAGACGTTCCCCCGTCTCGCCGTGCGCCTGCGCCACCTTCGAATGCATGTCGATGCAGTAGGCGCAGCCATTCATTTGGGACGCCCGCACTTTCACCAGTGCGAGCAGGCGGCGCTCCACTGTCGACTGCGGCAACAGCCGCTCCAGTGCGCGCATGGCTTCCACCCCCGCGGGAAAGACCGAACCGTAGTCGATTCTCTCGGACATGGCTCAGTCCTCGATTTCCGGCATCGAACACGGCGGGCTGGCCAGCGTGATCTTCGCGGGGATCCGCGCCGCCGCCTTTTGCAGCGAACCGGTCAGTTGCGAACCAATGGAACGCAGTTCCTCCCGGTGCACACGATAGAGTTTCTCCAGCAGTCTGAGCCCCTTCGGCGTCAGGGCCACCTGCACGCGCCGGCGGTCCTCCCTGCCTGCACTGCGTTTCACAAGCCGCATGGCCTCCATCCGGTCCACGAGCCCCACCGCGCTGTGATGTGCGATGCGCATCTGTTCGGCCAGCTCTCCGACGGTCATCCAATTCCGTCCCGGGACACCTTCAATCGCCAGCATTGCCTGGTACTGCTGCGGAGTCACTCCGTGCTCCCGCGCCGCCTCCTCGCTGAAGCCCAGGAACTTCCTCAGGGCGTAGCGGAATTCCGCGAGCGCCTCATAGTCGGCTTTCCGCAGCGGTTCGTCGTTGGCGGCCATAGCGCTCATTGAACGGAGCGCGGGCTGCCTAACGAGAAGCAAAGCCTCGGATTGCGGAAGCGGATGTAATGCCTGTAGCGGGGAAGGAAAACCATTGTTGCCTCGTAGTACGATATGTCTACGGTTAAGTCAACGCGACGCCGGCGCCTTTCCGTCGGCAGGAAACCCTCCTCCACTTCCCATGATGAAGCCAGATGCCGCCAAGCACTCGACCTTGGCCTCGCCGGCCGGCACCGGAGACGAGTTTCGCGCCTTCTTCCATTTGGCAGGGGTCGGCAATGCCGTGGTCGATGTGCATACCCGCAAATTCGTCATGGTCAACCGGCGGTTCGAGGAAATCACTGGCTATAATGCGGAAGAGCTTCATGACCGGACCTTCGACGACATAACGCATCCTGACGATCGCGGGCGGGATCAGGCCCGGTTCCATGAACTCATCACCGGGGAACACGCCGAAGTGAAGCTGGAAAAGCGTTATGTCCGCAAAGATGGTGCCATGGCTTGGGTGCACCTTACGACCACCCTGCTTCGTGGGGCTGACGGATGTCCGCGGCTCCAGCTCGGCGTCATCAACGACATCACTACCCAGAAGACCGCCCAGGCGGAACTGGAGAAATTGCAGTGCAACTTGCAGCGCTTGGTGGACGAACGAACGGCTGCGTTGACGGAAAAGACGTCGCAGCTTGAAGGATTCGTTTACACCGTCGCCCACGACCTGCGAGCGCCACTGCGTGCAATCAACGGGTATGCGGAATTCGTGATCGAAGATGTCGGTACTGCCCTGTCGGCGGGGACCGCCACCTACCTGGAGCGGATCAAGCAGGCGGCCCGGCGGATGGATCGCTTGATCCGCGATCTGTTGTCTTATTCGCGAGCCGCTCAGGTTGAACTGAAGCTGGAGATTGTCCCGCTTAGCGAATGCGTGGAAGCGGCCTTGGCCGCCCTCCATGATCAGATCGAATTCAGAAATGCGGAGATAGTCGTCGATTCGCCGCTGCCTGCCGTCAGAGGGGAACGTGGGGCGATCGATCAGGTGATTGGACATCTGTTGAGCAATGCCCTGAAATTTGTCCCCCCGGGGAAGCGGCCGGTTGTCCAAGTCCGCGCCGAGATTCGCGGCGGTTCCGTCCGGCTTCTCGTGACGGACAATGGCATCGGCATTCGGCCGGACTTTCATGACCGTGTCTTCGGAATCTTCGAGCGGCTGGAGGATGCACGGAGCTACCCCGGGACCGGTATCGGCCTTCCCATTGTGCGCAAGACGATCGACCGGCTCGGCGGCAGCGTCGGACTGCAATCGGAAGTGGGCAAAGGAAGCACGTTCTGGTTCGACTTGGGAAGAGCCCACTCATGACCAGATCCTCCAGCGTATTCCTGGTGGTCGAGGACGAACCGGCGGATGTCGAGTTCCTGGAGCATGCATTCGTTGCCGCAGGCCGGGGAGATCGCATTTTCATCGCCCCCAATGGGGAGGAAGCGGTCGCTTACCTCACCGGCCAGGGCGAGAAGGCCGATCGCGGGTGTTTCCCGTTGCCCGACGTCATCATCACCGACTTGAAAATGCCGCATATGAACGGAGTGGAGTTGCTCCGGTGGCTGCAGGGGCAAGAGCGTTGGCGCGCGGTGCCGCGACTCGTGCTCACCTCCTCCACGGCCCGTTCCGATATCGCCATGGCCTACTCGCTCGGGGCAGCGGCTTACTTCGTCAAGCCGGTGGACATTCGAGAACTCCGCGTCTTGGCAAAGGCAATCTCCGACTTTTGGATTCACGCAGTCTGCCCACACCATCCTGAATGAAGCCGGTGCGGCGATTAGGGCCCCAGCGATGTTGTCCGAGTTTTCGTTTCTCTCTGTCACAATCACTTCCGACGAAACGGCGGGCCAGCCGACACTAAGATAGACAAAAGAACCTGCCTCCAGGGGAGGCAGGTTCGAGGGCCTTGCGCTATGGCTGTGATACGGCTTCACCGGCTTTCCAACCGGCGAACGCCTCAGGCCAATCGCGCTCGGCAGCGGCGAAGACGTTGGGCCAGCCGTTTCTTATCAGAGCCGTGGACGCGTCCTCGTCCTGTTGGGCAAGGTACTCCGCCACCACGGCACACCGATCCTGCCAGTCGTCGGGATAAACGGCCCGGGCCCAGCCCTGCATGCGGCGGAGGTTGTTGTTACTGAGTGAGGTCTTTGATGCTTGATTCATATTATAGGGAGAGAGGCGGTTTCGTCGCCTGGGGTTCAATGGGTCGCGACAGCGCAAGGCTTCGCAGTCCGCACTGCGCGGGGACGCACCGCACCGGCGGTGACGCTTCCTTCAAAATCCGGCCGCGGCAGCGCCGCCGCGCAGCGAGTCGAAACTACCCGCGCGGCGGCGACGCACGCCCGCGACCGGCTGCGCCCGGGCAGACGGCACGCAGCAGGCTGGGATAAATTGCCGCTGGAAAATCAGGCATATGCTGGATGCGGCTGGGTCGCGATTGCGGCATGGTCGCTTCCTACGCCGGAACGCAACCCCCTTTCCCGGAACCGACGAATCGTCTCGAGGGTGCCAAGGATCAGCAGACCATCACCCGCGCGGAGGCGCTCGGTGGCCGCAGGGTTGATGATGCGCCGGCCGTCGCGCTCGATGCCGACAACCCGCACACCGGCACGCGTTGCCATTCCCAATTCTCCGAGCGACTTGCCGACCTGACTGGCATCCACCTCCGCCGTGTCCAACACGACGCCGCCAAAATCGCCGTCCGCGGGCGGCTCGCAGCCACCCGCCACGAGCATGGCATGAGCGGCGGCCACCTTTGGTGCAGGTCCCACCAGCAGCACGCCATCCCCCGGATAAAGCGCAAGGTCCCCCGTCGGGGCGTGAATCCTGAATCCATTTCGCTCCACTTCGATCACAGCACAGCCGAGTCGCGCGGGAATCGCCAATTCCGCCAGCGTCTTTCCCGCATGGGGTGACCCGGCCGGCAGCGTGGCGTCGCCGAGAGCAACGTTCCACGAGCTCAAAGTCTCCCCCAGGACCGCGCGGGCTTCCGCCCGGATCTCATCGATGTCGGCCCGCCGGTCGGCCAGCACTTCGCGGACCGACACCTGCCAATGGCTGTGCCACAGCACCAGCCGGCGCGAAAACACCGCGATGACGATCGCCCCTCCGACTGCGATCGCAAGCCAACCCCACCGCGCGAAGGGCGAGTGCGGCAGCAGCAAGATCAGCCACGCAGCAAGCGCCAGGGCGACCACCGCCATGAACGCACGTTCGATCACCCTCCGCGGCAGCCGGGGACTTTCCCACGTCTCGCCACCGATCATTGCGAGCGCGGAACTGTTTCGCCAGATGGCGACGAGCGGAGCGAGCGAGAAGGCGCCGATGATCGACCAAAAAACGTAGCCGAGCGTGGCAGGCGCCAACGTTTGCACGTAGGGCACCCGGATGAACGCATCGAACAGAACCTCGGCGAAAATCAAAACCCCGCTCACGAACAGCAGTTCGAGCGCAATCTGGGCCAAGCGCGGGCGAAGGATGCCCCAGAGAGGCGTACGCGGCTCGCGGTTCCGGACTTGTTGGAACCACGTATGATAGGCATCCATTCCCCGCGTCAGCCAGGCGGGCTCGATTGCCTGACTGACGCGCAGCAACATCGAGCGATGCCTCGCCATCAACGGAGTCGCGAGGATTGTCAGGATCGATGCCCCCACCGCGATGGGGTAATACGTCGGCGGAAGAATCGCCGTGGAAACGCCGAGTTGGGCAATGATGAACGAGAACTCGCCAAGCGGCGTCAACAGGAGGCTGGCACGTCGCGCCTCGGCGGGCGGTGTGCCGACCATGACCAGCGCGAGGCCGCAGGCCACCGGCCGTACGATCAAGGCAAATCCCGTCAGCGCGAGCCCCATTGGCCACACATCCGCAAGCAACTTCAGGTCGATCATCATGCCGATCGATACGAAGAACACGCTGCTGAAAATGTCGCGCAGTCCACGGAACGATGTCTCGACCCCTTGCTTCTGCGGGATCTCGGCTACGATGGCGCCGAAGAGAAACGCTCCCAGCGCAATCGAATAGCCGGCCTTCTCCGCCGCGAGCGCCAGGGCAAACAGCAGCCCGCCGACGATCACCGTCAGCATCTCGGGATCGGCGCGAGCTTCCAATCGGCGCATCAGCCGAGGAATCAGAAGCAGTCCGGCGCCGATCAACAGAACAACGAAGGCGCTCAGCCCGCCGAGCAGTCTGCCCAGCCCGGTAGCATCCCCGACCGCGATTCGCGCCTGGCTCGCGAGAATTGTGAGCATCGTCACTGCGACCACGTCCTCGAGCACGGTCACCGCAAGCGCAGTCTGCGATGACCGCTCGTGTGCGAGTTGCTGCTCGTTTATCACCTTCGCGATCACTGCCGAACTGGACACCATGAGCGTGGCTGCGACGAACATCGCTTGCAGTGGCGTCCAACCGACAATGGGGCCGGCGGCCTCCGTCAGCACGAGCACGCCCGCGGCGCCCAACCCCGTGGCGACCAGCGTGCCGGCGCCAAGACGGGCGAATTTCGACAAGCTCAACCCGAGTCCAATGCCGAACATCAGGAACACGAGCCCCACCTGTGAAAGTGCCATGATCCGAGCTTGGTCGGTCACGAGCGCGAACGGCGGCGTGTAGGGGCCGATGAGAATTCCCGCCATCAGGTAACCGACGATCACCGAAAGCCCCAGTCGCCGGCAAATATAGCCTGCGGCACCTGCGGCAAGCAGGAGGATAGCGAGATCCTGAATGAGATGGATTCCTTCCATGGCTAAGAATCGCTGCGACGTGAGATCATGCGTGACGGAGTTCCATCCGGTAGTCCTGCACCGATGAAACGCTCGCCAGCGCACCCATCTCTTCGTCGGTGAGTCTCATGGGCCCTATCCGCAGGAGTTCGCGCAGGTCCTCCGGCGACGTCGCAGATACCAGCGTGGAGGAGATCTGCGGATTGCGTGACACCCACGCCAGCGCAATCTGTGCAGGTGACGCGAGCCGCTTTTCTGCAATTTCAGCGAGCACCGTCAGCACCGCGTCGCCCGAGTTGCTGCCGAAACGTTCGTTTTGCCAACTGCGGTCGAGGTTGACCGTCTCTCGGATCAGGGTCGGTCGCTTCCCGAGAAACCCGCCGGCCAGCGGTGAACGGGCCAGAAAGCCAAGCCGGTGCTCGCGACACATTGCCAGCGCCTCGGCCTCGAATCTTGCGCGCGTCATCAATGAATACTCCGCCTGCACCGCCTCGAAGCGGGCATGATTGCGTGCTCCGGAGCGGTGGAGGGAGTCGACGACCCGCCAGGGCGGAAATCCACCGGCCACGATATAGCGGATGAGTCCGGCGCGGATAAGCATGTCGGCCGCTTCAAGCACGTCGTCGACCGGCACGATTTGCTCGTCCCAGTCGCAGATCAGGAGATCGAGGTGCTTCGTCCGGAGCCGCTGCAGCGAACGTTCGCATGCCGCGCGGATCAGGTTGGCAAGTGCGATGCTGCCGCCGTGCGCGGGACGAACGATCGC
Source organism: Verrucomicrobiia bacterium (assembly GCA_011525695.1). Taxonomy (GTDB): domain Bacteria; phylum Verrucomicrobiota; class Verrucomicrobiia; order Opitutales; family Opitutaceae; genus ER46. Next base: position 6,326 of record WYBX01000076.1, on the reverse strand, counting down.
TATTCGCGTCGCCAGCAAGAGCCGGTCTCGCGCAATATTGCGCCCTTCGTGCCAGCGTCCGACGATATCCTCGGACATGCTATCCGCGAAGTCCGCCACGCCGGAATTCGCCGGGAGGCCGAGCGTTTGAATCAAACTGCCGCCGCAGGCTTGGTAGGCATCGAGCAATGCGAACGACTCCGCCTCGTCCGTCTGCCATCCGAATTTGGCAGCGTTGAGGGCGAATTCAGAGACCTGAAGATCTGTGCGGCCGAGTTTTCGTTTCTTCATGATGTGTTAGTTAGAGGATGAAGCGTTGCAGCTGTCGGGAAGGCGCTCCCGCGAGAACCTGGCGGGAACTGACGTGCAGCGGACTCGGTCGACGATGCCTTCGATGGCGAGGACCTTCCCCGCGGAATCCACGACCGGCTCAAAGCGATCCTCCACCTGAATCCACGCGCCGTGCGCAGTGCGAATCCGGTATTCGATGGTCGCGCGCTGACGTTGGAGAACGGCCAGCCGCACGCGGTCATTGACGCGCTGCCAGTCGGCTCGCGCGATCAAGTCACCATAGGCGATGCTGGCGTTTTCAATGAAACGATGCGGATCGTAGCCCGTGATGTCGCGACATCCGATGCTCACAAACTCCATCGTCCACAACGGATCGTGTCGGCGACGGTAAAGGAAGCCCCTCAGATTGCCGATGAGACGATCGAGGGTAGCATGGCAATCCATGCGTTTGACGAAGCGTTCAGTACTGGGAGAAAGGACGAGGTTCATGATGTTTCAGATCCGCTGTTCCTGGAGTGTAAGAACACGAGACGGGGGACGGACGGGAGTCCGGCCAAGCCGGGCCGTAACCTCATCCGCCAGCTGAAGGTGGGTGGCCGAGAGCAGCTCACGGAACTGATCCACGGTCGATACGCTGATGAGGACGGAGGATATTTGGCGATGAGCGAGCACCCATGAGAGGGCAACCTGCGCCGGTGAGCAGCGATGCTGGCGAGCGATCGATGACAGCGCCGGCCAGATTCCCTCCGCGGCAATCGCCGCATGGCGGTCACGGGCCCCCCGATGGCGAAGAGCACCCAGTCCGCTTGAGAGTCCGCGACTGGCCAGATAGCCGCCGGCGAGCGGCGAGCGCGCAATGACGCCGAACCCATGGTCCGCGCTCAGTCTTGCCATGCCACCCTCGAACGGCAGTCGGTTGGCGAGGGAGTAGTCGCCCTGGACACCGGCGATGGCTCGCGGTTCGCGCCGCGTGGCGGCGATGCATTCGAGCATGCGGCCGATCCCAAAATTCGCGGGCACGATATGACGGACCTCACCCGATCCGATGACAGCTTCGAACGCCGCCATGCTCTCAGCGAGGGGCGCGATACCATCGGTCCACTCAACAATGAGGAAATCCACGTAGCCGCACCCGATCCGGCGGCTGGAGTCCCCCACGCATTGGCGAATTAGTTCGGTGTAGGTCGCGAGGCCGCCAATCACCGGCCGGGTCAGGGCAATCCGCGTGGCGATGACAATGTCGCGGCGATTGATCCGGTGACGCTTCAGCCAGCGACCCAGCAACTCCTCGGGCATGCCCAGGAAGCCATCCCCAAGATTCACTCCCGGGCAGATGCCGCTCGTCTGAATGAAATTGCCCCCGGCCTGACGGAACGCATCCAGAATCGCGAACGACTCCTCGTGGCTCGCGTAGCGCGAGAAACTCGACGTGCTGAGACAAAGTTCGGAGACACGATGGTCGGTACGGCCAAATTTCTGTCTCTTTAGTTTCATGGGTGGCTCCGGTTTGGCTATGCGGCAGATGGCTCGGGCAGCGCCAGCGCTGCCGGCGGCTGGCGTTTCACTGCCTTCTGGAAGAAAAGATTGTTCGGCACTTGGAGTGTGCCGCCGTCCTCCGTGTGAAGCGTCGTGTAGACCGGATTGAGATCAACGACGTCTCCAACCACGCGATCGTCGCCAACAATCTCAATGTGATCACCGACCTCAAATGGTCGGAAGACCACGATTAGGATCGATGCGAGCATATGGCTCAAAATGCTCCACATTGCCACAAACCCGATCGCAACAAGGCTTAGCGCCGCGACCAAAGTGGACCACAACCCCTGCAGGTCGATACCAAGCGCAAGCAAGGCGGCGACCGTCGCAACGCCGATCACCAGCCAGCGGGCAACCCCGCTCGGCAGGCCGAGTCGACGTCGCACAAACGCAGGCGCGGCTGCACGCCTGCGACGCAGACGGGCGATGAGAACCATCGCCAGAACCGCGGCAGCCGTCATAAGAGCGAGTCCGACCAGGTGAGGGAAGGAGAACGAAAATCGATCGAAAGAGGTCATGATCAGGAGAGTTGCCGGCGTGGGTGCATCACGGTCGGAAGATGAAGTTGCGAAACTGCCACGGGTCGGACCGGTCGATCTGCGACTCGGCTCGTTCCTCGAAGTAGACGCGGTGGCGGCTGAGCGGCGTCCAGTCGGAGCGCGCCGAGGAAATGGTGCCGAGATACGGACGGGCGACATCGAGAATCTCGTCGTGCGGAAGGTCCTCGGGGAGGCACACGCCGCGCTGCGGATTCCGAATGGCCCAGGCTACACCGGCCAGGACGCCGGAGGCGACCTGCACGGCGGTGGCGTTGACCCCGGGGATCTTCTTGCGCGCCTCGGTGATTGAAAGCGTGCTGCCCGTCCACCAGGAGCGGAAGCGGTGGCCCATGATGAGCGCCCCGACGACATCCTGACCCGCAACGATTTCATCGGTGAGGATGCGCGTCCTCGGATGCAGCTCGTAATTGCGTGCGCGCAGCTCGTGCATCGAGACCATGGAGTCGTTGCACGGCAGATACGCGTAATGCACCGTCGGTCGGTAAACGGCCCGCCCGCTTTCCCGCACGGTCAGGGCATGCGAAAGGCCGAACGACTCGCCGTGGGTCACGACCATGCCGACGATCTCCTGGTTCGGCACCCAGGAGCGAATCCAGGTGTTCAGTCCCATCTGCGGAAGGACAATCTGGTTGCCGGGCCCGGTGTCGGGCTGCGTGGCGAGCGATGGCATCCACCGCTCGTGCGTCCCCCAGCCGATTTCGGACGGGGAGATGGATTCTTCCCACATCCCCTCCGGACTCCAGGTGGACACGAACTCGTCCGGTGACTTCGCCTTGTCGGCGCGCTGGCTGTCCCACTCGCTGCAGTGGATGACCTTCACGCCGAGTTCGCGGGCGAGTTGGGGGAAGGATTCGTCCTCGCGCAGTCGTTCGATCCGCCGCTTGCGTGCCGCGGAGAGCTTGTTTTCGCGCAGCACGGCGGCACCGATGTCCAGGAGGCCCGCCTTCACGAAGTGCGAAACGAGGCCGGGATTCGCCCCATGGTCCACCACGGCGGTCGTGCCACCACGCCACCTTTCGATCATGGGCAGCAGCTTCGTGTAACGACTATACAGCGATTTCTCGAGGATGGGCTTCCGATGCATCTCCGCCGCGGGGTCCCAAGACTCCAGTGACGCATTGACATAAAGCACCTCGTTGTCGTGCGCCCATTGGACGATGTCGAAGAAGTCGACGCTCCAGGCAAGGTCGACGATGAGGTCGCCCGCCTGAGCGTGCGCGGACAGCAGCCGCGCGAGGCTGAACGGCGTGACCCGCTCGTGGAAGAACCGGAGTCCCTTCTCCATCCATGGCTTCAGCGCCGCCGTGCGATCGACAAAATCGATCACCACGATCTTCGCACAGGGCACGCGCAAATGCTTGACGAGCATCGGCAGCACCGCCTGGGCGACGACGCCATATCCTATCATCACAATACGATTCTTGAATTCCATGGAAGGGAGAGCAGTTGAGGTTTGTGCGGCCCGAAGCCGGGCCGCGGGCGGGTGAACGAACGCAGACGCCAGTGCTAGGCCGTGGCCAAGCGGGCGAAGATCTCCGGCGTGGTGGGATCCGCAGCCGGCGGCGCCACTCGCCGCACCTTGAGCTGCCGGATCCCACCCGGGGTGGCCCACTTCACGATGTCACCGACCCGGCAGCCGATGAGCGCAAGGCCGATGGGGGCAAGAATCGAGATGCGGTGGCGTTCAACGTCCGCGTTTTCCGGGAACGTGATCGTGTATTCCTCGATTTCGCTGGTCCCGAGGTCCTCGAACTCGACGGTTGAGTTCATCGTGACGACGCCGCCCGGGAAATCGGCGGGATCGACGACCAGGGCACGGTCCAGCTCATGGCGCAGTTTCGAGAGTGCCGCGCTGGTCCGGGAATAGAGTGCCGTCGCGATCAGCAGGCGGAGCTTCGAGTTATCCTCAGGGGAAATATAGATTGGAGTGTGATTCATGATGATATTTTTGTTTGGGCTTGGATGGGTAGCGGCGCCGCTGCGCTGGGAGCGCCCGCGGAGTCGCACGGAAAGCGACAACGGCTAGGCGACGGCCGCGGCGGCAACCTCGTCCGCGTCGTGGGGAGCGACACCATCGAGCGACGCCTCACGCGGCTCCTCGCCGCGGCTGCCGAAGAACCGGCAACTCAGGTCGTCGGTGCGGACAAGGATGTGGTTGGGAACCTCGGCCTGGGGAGCCGCGCCTGGGTTGAGCAACAGAGTTTCGCCGTGGTGCTGACGCCAGCGCAGCGGATCGTGCACGTGACCGGAAAGGACGAGCCGCGGCGCATAGCGGGTCAAAGCCGCGTTCAAGTCCGGGTCGCCGCCGTCACCACCGCTCGCGCGTACGGTGACCTGCATGTTCGCCGGCCCGGCATGCACGACCCAGACATCGGCGTCACCGCCCTTGGGCCGCGTGGTGCAACCGATGTTGAGAATCGAGGTGCCATTCAGCTTCAGACGCTGGCCGTCGATCCAGAGATGGGGATTCGCGATGTAGCGCAGCCAGTAGGCCGGCATCCAGCGCCCCGTTTGATCGTGCCATTCGAGGTCGTGGTTGCCGCTGGCTACGCAGAGCAGTCGCGGATAGCGGCTCAGCCAGCCGGACACCCACGCGATTTGCTGGCGGTGCGGCGTGGCGCTCGCCAGGTCAAGCAGATCGCCCGACATGACCGTGAGGTCGTGCGGCGGCGCACGATGCAGCAGCCAGTCGAACCAGCGCTGGTTGAAGTGAAAATCAGTGACGTGAAGGATGGTCATGGGAGTTACCCAGGCAGTGCCCGGCACCGCACGCATGAGCGTGCGGACAGTTGGGCGGGTTTCGGGACATGACCGCGCAACAGCGCGGTCGGGGTGAAGTTTTCGCGCGCACGTCCGATTGACGCGCCGCGGCAGAAAAGTCCGACGTTGTTAACCCGGTGCCGCGTCTCAGGTCCCGCTCTGCGCGGTGACCTTTAGCTCGCGGCGCCGGGCCGCTCGGGGCAGATATACAACACACCGCCCGCCGCCATTTGCTGGCGGGCGCAGAAATTCAATTTCTGATGCGCGTTAGGGTTCACGATGAAGGCACCTGTGGTCTCAAAAAAATTATTGTCAAGCTTCACTGGGCTCAGCGCAGGATTACCGCTCTGAAATCAAGCCCCGGCAACAAGGGCAGTAATAATCACGATGATTGCCAGCAACGCGAATGCGCGAACGGAGACATGCGGCAACTCGTCGGTGTCGCCCGGCGGCTTCGTCACTGATCCGCTCTCGTCTGCGGGCCGGCGCAAACGCCGAAGGCGCGGAAAATAGAGGTCGCCATCATCGCTGAGCGAGGGGTAGCGCCGATGGTGAAAAGCGGGCGGCGGTCGTGCGTTGATCGCGTGCATCCCGCGTTCGCCGATGGAGTGATTCTCCAGCGGAGCCGAAGTGACGGCACGGTGGACATCGGGGTCTCGATGAGGTGGTGGTTTCATGCCTCAAATCCTAGCAGCGCAGCTCCCTGTCGCATACTGCGCAGGTCGAAACGCGACCATGCGCATTCTGCATGCCTTTGGATGCCGAGGCGTCCATGCGCATGGCGCATGACGACGGCACGGTCTGCGCATTGGCCAGCGCGGCCCCATCTGAGTATCCTTCCAGCCATGCGATCGACATCACGCAACACTCCCAATCCTCCGCCATCGCCAAGTCGCCCGATCGCGGCCGGCGTCTCAATCGGTCACGTGCACCTGAAGGTTGCTGATCTCGAGCGCGCGATCGCGTTCTACCGCGACGTCCTCGGGTTCGAGGTCACCGATCGGTTCGGTCGCCAGGCGGCGTTTCTTTCCGCGGGCGGCTACCATCATCACATCGGCCTCAACACGTGGGAGAGCCGCGGTGGCCAGCCGCCGGCCCCCGGAACGACCGGGCTCTTTCACGCCGCGATTCTTTATCCGACCCGCGCTGATCTCGCCGACGCCTTGCGCCGGCTGCTCGCACATGGCATCCGGATCGACG
>WYBX01000001.1 GCA_011525695.1 Verrucomicrobiia bacterium | reverse complement strand
TGACCAGCTTGGTGACCTCGGCGGGCGCGGCCGTCGTGGCGTTAAGCGGATCCGAGAGATTGATGCCGTTTTGGTCGATGTACACATCGTCGGCATAATACGCGTCGTCCAGCGCCTCGGGAGAGGCGATGTTACCGGCGGTGTTCGTGAAATAGAACGTCCGCATGTGAGCCGCGACCGGATCGAGATCGCCGTCCACCTTCATCCGGAATCCGGCATACTCGCCGGGGACGAAGGGATAGCCAAGGATCGGGGTGCCCGTGGTCCCAACCCGGTAGTAAACCTGGTAATCCTGCCGCTGGTTGGCGACGTCGTAGTTGCGAATGTAGAACCACTGGGAGACCCACACGTTGTTCGGCCGGTTGACCAGCATGTTCTGGAATCCCGTCACGCTGGCGGGATTCGCCGGGTTCGGGTCGCCGTCGTAGGCGCGGAATTGCGCGGCACCCACGTCATATCCCGTCACCGGGCCCGAATGCGCATACTCACTGGGGGTCTCGAGCGTGGACATGCCGACGTTCATGTCGATTTCGGGCGAAAACAGCGTTCCGCCGACATTGACCAGGGCCGTATACCAGCGGAAGAACGCCGTGCCGGTCGTGCCGTAATTGATGGCCGGGAAGTTCTTGCTGATCAGCCGGCTGCGATGATTGCTCTCATACGGCGAGCCGGGGTCCATCACCATGACATGGTTGCCCGCTGCCGCGCCGGCCGGATCAGGATCGAGGACGATCGTAACCTTGGAATCCGCCGTCGTGCCGACGTCGCTCTGGGTGAAGACCCATTTGTCGAGGTTGCCACTTTCGAAGTCCTCGAATTTCTGCCAGGCGGCATGAGCGCTGGCGATGAGAACCAGGCCCAGAACTGTGAAGCTGAATGATGTTGATTTCATATCGCGTGATTAACGGAGGCTTTCGTCTTATAGGAATATAAGGCTGTTGAGGTGAAGTTGAACGGTTGGTTGGACAGGGACTAAGGGTTGCGGGAAATTACAATCTGACCGAGGCCTGGATGCGGAACGAACGGGGGGTCCGGAAAACCTCGGATCGTTTGCTCAGCTGCCGATCGTTGAAGTCGTCATAATAGGTGGCCGTGGTCAGATCGTAATCGTCGTCCAGCAGGTTGTTGACGTTCAGCCGCAGACTCCAGAGCGACCCGCGGATCTGGAACTTGTAATAGAGAGCCATGTTGAACGACCAATTGGCATCCCGGAAGGGAGTCGGGAAACGGTTCCGAGCCGCCTCGGTGCCACCGATGGAAATCGATGTGCGCGCCTCGCTCGAGAAGCTGGCGCCCAGCCCGAAGCCGAGGTTCTTGAACCGACCCTCCGCGATGTCGTACCGGCTCCAGAACGTCGCCTGGTGGGCGGGATTGAAGAACAGGCTCACCCCGTCGATGCCGGAAATCGCCTCACTCGGCCGGAGCGGATTTGTCTCACTGATCTCGACGCCATGCTGGTCGAGGAAGCGATCGGCAAAACCATCCCCGTTGGTGTCCTCGGAAGTGATGCCGAACGCCTCGCGGCCAAACGTGCGCACCACGAGATCGTACTCGGTGCCGGGGAACAGCTCTCCCGTGGAAAGGGAGATGAAATCGAGCATGTTGAATGCCTTCTTCGCGAGCCGCTCGGTGTAGGAATAGTTGAAGAGGAACTGCAGGTTGGTGCGGGGCTGGTAAATCAGCTCCAAGTCAACCCCCCGCGCCTCATCCTCGAACGTGACGTTGGCGCCGGAGGAGGAGTACAGGCTCGGATTGTTTCCGCCCTTCCACTCCCCGAAGAAGGACTCCTGCCGTTCGTATTCAATCGGGTCGTATTGGCCGGCGACATCGCCCGACACCGATTCGTTGAAAAACGCCTTTTCGAACCATTGCCGCCACGTGAAATGCTCGGTCACGAGCTGCCCGTCCTGGGTGTAGGAAAAGTCGAACGGAGTGTCCATTTCGGAGTACTTCACGTAGAAGATCTGCGGCGAATCCGCCGTGCCACCTGGGTTCGCGAATTCGATCAGCCCGGGAATCTGCTGACGAATCGGCCGGTTCTGCGGATCCCGGGTCGTGATATAATACGTCTTGTGCAGGGTCACCGGATCGGTCGTGGACGAGGAACCCGCCACATAGGCGTTGTTGAAGACCGGCGGGACCTCCTTCGCATTGATGCCATAGGTCAGCACATGCGTGCCGAGGGCGGGATAAGGATCGAACCGGTTCGACGTGATGGCCTGCCCCACCGGCGGATTCGGCGAATCCTGCCAGCGGGCGGGCGAAGGCGCATAGGCGAATTCCCAAATCGCATTCTTACGATTCAGCCGGTACGCGGAAATGCTGCCGTTGATCTTGTTGTCCAGCACACTGAACTTGATCCCGACCTCCTCTGAGGTCGTCTCCTCGGCGGGGATTGTCTCGTTGTTTCCGTCGGTAAGGCCGGTGTTGGGCGCGATGCCCTCCGAATACAGCGCGTACGCGGTCAGCCCGCGGGTGATGTTGTAATTCAAGGCGATGGTCTTGGACCAGGCCTTGATCGATTCGGGGAAGTTGTTCACCCGGTCAAATGAGCCGTAGGTGATGTTGTTCGGGTTGTCGACGTACCCGATTTCCTGGGCCTGGATTTGCTGCTGGGTTAGCCCCGCCGTCCGTTCCGGGGGCAGCCGGATGAAGTCCATCGTGGTGGCATTGTATTCGTCGTGCCGCAAACCGAGGATCAAGCCGAGTTTGTCATCCCAGAACTTGCCCTGGTAAATGCCATAGAAACCGCGGAACCAGATGTCCTGCTCGGAGTACCGGGTGCCCGGCATGGCCAGGGTCTCCCCGTTGTAACGGAACACGGAATAATCATCGATCGGCCGGAAATACAGCGGATCAGTCAGGGCGGTGTCGCGATTGTATGCCCGGACCGCCGTCTCCTTCCCGTTCAGGAAACGCACCTTGTCGTTGATGAAATGGTTGCCGAGCAGGAGCGTGTGCTTCGTCTCGCCGATGATCGGCAGCTTGGCATCAAAATTATACGTGCCCCGCACGCGCCACTGCGTCGATTCGCTGGAGGTCGGCCGCTTGCTCCACCAGTAGCGGGTCATCTTCACATTGTCGAACGGGTTCACATCGAGCGGATTCTGGTGGTCGCGCTCGATGAAGAAGGGATTCGCGATCGACCAGCCATCCTCCACGGTGAACTCCGTCTCGCCGATGGCCTGCATGACATTCCGCAGGGTGACGCCGCCCACGCTGTTGTTGATGTTCAGGACATCCAGTTCCAGCTCCTCCGTATCCTGTTTGACATAATAGGCGCCGGCGGAAAGGGCCAGCCGCTCGGAGGGAGTCACGTCGACATTGAAGAGCAGGTTGTCCTCGTCCCGCATCTCGTACGTGTCGGGCCCGGTGATTCGGTAGGTGTCGGGCAGCCCGCCGCCCATCATCCGGCGATCGGTGGCGCTCGGATCGACATAGAAGAGTTCGACCCTGGGGGTGCGCAGCGGCCGGCCGGCGGCGTCGGTCGTGATCACGCGCCGATCGATCCGGCCCAGCCCCTCGATCGGGCCGACGTGGCGGGCGAAGTTATAGGCCTCGTCCCATTCGTTCCGGAAGAACGGCTCGGAGCCCCCGAGATTGTCATAGATCCATTGCGACCCCGTGCCGTTAAATTTCGTGTGGCCGGTCTGGTACTCGAGGAAAACGTTGACCTTGTCCTTGAAATAATAATCGAGCTGGGCGGTATAGTAACGCTGCTTTTTCTTCTGCCAGTCCGTATAGTGGCCCCGCTCCTCCCACGCGCCCGCGATCCGGGCATTCAGGGAATGGGACTCCCGCTTGATGACCGGCCCGGTGATGTCCGCCGTGCCCCGCATGAAGCCGAAATTCCCGGCGCTCGCCGACACCTCGATCTGGCGCGCAGGAAGCGGCTTTTTCGGAATGGCATTCACGATGCCCGACAGCACGCCGATGCCGTAGAGCAGCGAATTGGGCCCCTTGACGACTTCCAGCCGATCCAGGTTGACCGAATCGAGCAGGCCGCCGAGCGCGATGTTGGTCGTCCGGGTGATGACGATCCCGCCGACCCGGAAACCGAGCCGGGTCTGGAAGGGCACGTCAAACCCGCGGATCGTGACCACGTTGGCGAACCGGTTGCCACGGGCGCTGGCTGAGGCGGAGCGTTCGGCGGTGCCGCCGCCCTCGTTCGCATTGGCCGTGTTGGTGCCGCCCTCCGCGGCGCTGCTATCCGTAAACGCACCGGCGGAATATGCGAGGGCCTCGGAGAAATCAGTGGCGCCGATGTCCTTGATGAACTCCTCCGTGACCACCTGGATGGCCATCGGGAGTTCCTTCAGCGGGGTGTTGAGACTGGTGCCGGAAGTCGTGTTCGACACCCGGTAGCCCAGGTCACCGGATTCGTTGACCTTGAACGGAGAGAGCATCACGACCGGGGCCTTCGGTTCCTCGCCTTCCTTCTTGGCTGGATCCTCCTGCGCCAGGATCGGCAGCGGAGAGAGAATGAACAACGACAGGAGGAATCGGCTGGGAGACCAGCGGGCATACCGCTGGGACACATGCGAATGCGAAGCGACTTGGGTAAGAGTCATGGGGAATCTTGCGACGCCAAGAATTGGCAATTCAGGGGCGCTTTTCCTACGGGCCTTGGCGTAACGGCGGGACCGTCGTCGTTTTATTGACGGCTGTCACGACCGGGCCTACGCACATCGTTGCATGGAAGGGGGAACACCCCATACGATTACAATGGGTGAGGTGGCGCGCGCCGCAGGTGTGTCGCGGTCGACCGTTTCACGCGCGCTGCGCGACGACCCCTCGATCCCGGCGGCAAAATGCCGGGAGATCAAACTCATCGCCGGGCAGCTCGGCTACCGGCCGAACCCACTGGTATCAACCCTGATGGCCCGGATCCACGAGGGCCGCCGGCATGGGGATCCCGACTATATTGCCTGGCTCGATCTCTGGCCGGATGAGGAGTATCCCCCGGCTGTACACATGCTCCAAATACTCGCCGGCGCCAGGCAGCGGGCCCGCGAGCTCGGATATGCAATTCAGATTCACCATGCCGGCGCCACGCCCATCTCCACCGACCGCCTGCGCCAAATCCTCCTCGCCCGCTCCCAGTGGGGCTTTATCATCCCCCCAGTGCCGGAACATGCCATGGTCCTGCCGCTGGGCATGGACGGCCTGACGGGGGTCACCATTGGAACCACCCTGCTCGAGCCATTGCTGCCCCGCGTGACGACCGATCATTTCCGATCCGCCGAGATCGCCTGGACGATGATGCGCCGCAAGGGCTTCAAGCGCATTGGGCTCGCCGTCAGCCCGCGCATGAATTCTCGCGTCAGCAGCAAGTGGCTCGGCGGATACCTGGCGACCGCGTTTTGCAGCCCCGACAATACCATCACGATCCCGCCGTTGCTGGTGGCGGAGGCGGAGCGGGAAAGATTCGATCAATGGATCCGTGAACACCGGCCGGACGCCGTCCTGCTCGCCGATCAATTCATCGGATATTGGGTGCAGGACTTGCGGCGCACTTCGCTGGCATCACTCGCGCCAGCCGTCGCCTGGCTTACCCTCGAGGAAGGCGCCCGGAACGCATGGGGGCTCGACTACCAGGCGAACAAGATTGGAGCCGCCGCGGTCGACATGGTGGTCGCCCAGCTTCATCGCAACGAACGGGGAAGTCCGCCGTCGCCGCGCACGCTCCTGGTCGAAAGCGTCTGGGCCGAACGCTAGCAGCATGTCGGATGACTTGCCCTCACTTTCGGTGCCTTCAAGTCGAACTGCCGTAAGACCGACAGGCTGCTACGGCAGCGTCTTGACCCAGATTCGGCGGTATTCGACCTGACCGCGATCCCCTTCCAGGCCGATCGGCCCGCTGGCAGGCACCTTGAAGCTCGATTCGATCACCTCGCCATTGCAGGTGCAGAGGGCGCTGCCTCCACGCACGGTGACCTCGAGTACGTTCCATTCCTGCGGCCGGAAATGCTGCAACTGGTTGTAGGGGCCCGCCACCAGGTAATCGCGCACCTGCAGTTGTGTTCCGCGAAGGAAAACGCCGCTGTCGGCATTGGGCGTGGCGCGAAACTCGAGCCGCAGCACGAAATCCTCGGGATAATCGCGCTCCGTCCAAAGCTGCTGGATCTTCCGGTACTCGGGCGGCGTCGCCACCACGATCGCGCCATTGCGCACCAGGTACCGGCCTTCCGGCGTGGATGACACGCCGCGGAAACTGACCCGATCGGGATGAAAGATTCGCACTGGCGGCCGCGCGCTGGCTGCGTCCCGCCGCTTGGCCGATTCGATCTCCGCCGCCGCCGTCGGCCGATAACCCCAGCCGGTCAAATCGCTCCCGTTGAAAAGGCTGACGAAACCAGGCTCCGGTTCCCAGGGAGCCGGCTCCACGATCAGCCCCAGCGTCGAGAAGACCGGCCGCAGCGCCGCAGCCCATTTCGCATAGCCGGCCTCGTTCGGATGGAGCAAATCCGGGAACTCGCTGGCGCGCGCATCGCCGTCCGGCCCGGCGAACATCGGCCAGGTCTCCAGATACGTGACGTTGGCCCGGTTCCTCGCCGCCTCCAGGTACAGCGCATTCAGGGCCTTGATCTGGCCGGCGGGCCGCTTCTCGCTGGCCGAACTCGGAAACACCTGGCAGAGCACGATCGGCATCCGCGAATCATGGGCTTCGCACGCCTCGATCATTTGCCGGACGTTGGCGGCGGCGTCCTCCGGGCTTCCCTGTTCCGCCAGATCGTTCGTGCCAATCAGCAGGACCACGGCCTTGGGCTTCAGCGCCAGCACATCGTCCGCCAGCCGAATCAGCACGCCGCGCGTGGTGTCACCGCTGATCCCCCGGTTGGCAACCTTCAAGCCCGGGAATGCCGCGCCCAGCCCGCCACCCCAGCCTTCCGTGATCGAGTCGCCGAGAAAAACCACGGAGCCCTGGTCCTGTTCCCGGGTGGCCGCCCATCCCGCACGACGCTCCCGCCAATGCGCTTGAAACCAGTCCTGCCGGCGCAGCGGACCGACTCCGGGCAGCCCGTCGTCGGAAGCGGGAATGGCAAATGAAGCGGAAGCGGATTCCGGCACGGCGGCGGCCTTCGCGGTGGGGCTGATCGACACGGCAACACTGTATAAAATCGCCGCGGCTATACTCTTTCGCCAGGGAAACAGGAGGTGGGGCATGGGCCGACTGTGGAGACTCCGATGCCGGAGGCCACTCCGTAATTTCGGCAAGTTATCCACCGGGCTGCGCGGGGCGGCTTCCGCCACGATCCTGCGGCCGGAGGCGGTCATCCCGTGGAGACGCGCGCATCCCATATATGTCGCGGCTTTTTCGATTTTATACTTCCTTCCCGGGGCTTTCTCATGTTCTCACTGGCCGCGCGAACTGCGCGCTTGCCCCGCCCGGATCGCGTCCACCCACGCCGTAAGGTCTCGATCCGCCGGATACACCGAATCCAGCCGCGCCAGCCCATCCGCATGCCTTCCCCGCCGCTCCCCTCCCCGGACGCTCCGGAATTTCCGGCGCCTCCCGCGCCCTGCCGCTGGGGCCGGGCGGTCGTTGCCGCCGCAGTCCTTGGCGCAGCGCAGGCAGCCGTCCCGCCGGCAGCTTTGCCGCCGGCCGGCCCGCGTTCGGCGCCCGTGGCGTCCACGACCGCGAAGATCACCATCGACGGCGTGCTCGACGAACCGGACTGGGGCAATGCCGCCAATATCGGGCCGCTCATCCAGCGGCAGCCCCAGCCGGGGCAAATCCCCAGCGAGCGGACGGATGTCACGCTCCTCCACGACGCCGATTACCTCTATATCGGCATCGACGCCCATGATTCCGAGAGCAACCGCGTCATCGGCACCCAAATGGCTCGCGATGCCAGCCTTTCCGCCGACGACCGGATCGAGATCCTGCTCGATACCTTCGGCGACCAGCGCAACGCCTTCTATTTCGCCACGAGTCCCGCCGGCGCGCTGGTGGACGGCCTCCTCTCCGCCAACGAACAGCTGAACCTCAACTGGGATGCAATCTGGCAGGCGCGAACTCGGCGCACCGCCGAGGGCTGGGTGGCCGAATTTGCCATCCCGTTCAAGAGCCTGAGCTTTCCCGCGGGCCAGTCCGTCTGGGGCTTCAATGTCTCCCGCACCATCTACCGCAAGCTGGAGGAAGTCCGCTGGTCGGGGGCGCGGCTGGAAACCCAGTTCCTGCAGGTCTCCGAGGCGGGGCGGATCAGCAACCTCGGGGATCTCCGCCAGGGCATCGGCCTCGATGTCCGGCCTTATGTCGCCGGCAACTGGCTGCGGACGAAGGCGGATGATCGCGACAGCACCAAGGGCCGGGCCGGCCTCGATGTCTTCTACAATATCACGCCGAGCCTGAAACTGACCGGCACCATCAATACGGATTTCGGCGAAACCGAGGTCGATCAGCGCCAGATCAACCTCTCGCGCTACTCTCTCTTCCTCCCGGAGAAACGCTCCTTCTTCCTGGAGGATGCCGGTGTATTCAATTTCGCCAGCCTCGGGCCCGGCACCCCCGGGGGAATTCCCTCCGCCGGGGCCGACATCTACCCGTTCTTCAGCCGTCGGATCGGCCTGTTGGCTGGCCAGGAGGTTCCGATTGATGCGGGCATGAAACTGACGGGCAAGGCCGGGCCCCTCGAACTCGGCCTGCTCGGGGTCCGCACCCGCGACACCGCGTTCGTCGACGCCAAGACGTTTCTTGTCGGCCGGATCAAGCACAACTTCCTCGAACAGTCCTACGTCGGACTCGTGTTCACGGACGGGGATCCCTCCCCCGGCCGGTCCGGCCAGACCTTTGGCGCCGATCTGCACCTCGCGACCTCCCGGTTCCTGGGCGGATCGCGCAACTTCGTCTTCGAGGCCTACGGCTTGAAGAGCCAGAGCCCGGACCGTTCGGACGAAGACTGGTCCTACGGGTTCTCCGCCCGCGCGCCGAACGACCGGTTCGACGCCCAGATCGCGCTGCGGGAGATCCCGCGGAGCTTCCAGCCGGGGCTCGGATTCGTACAGCGCGACAATGTCCGGATGCTGCGCGTCGCCGGTAGCTATAATCCACGGCCGGACTTCCTGGGCATCCAGCAGATGTTCCACGACGTGTTCTACACCCGTTTCGATCGCCTCGACACCGGGCAGCTGGAGAGTTCGGACCTCTACATCACGCCCCTCGACTGGCATTTCCAGTCCGGTGATTCGCTGCATGCACTGCTCGACTTCAACCGGGTCTACGAGCGCCTCTTCGAGCCCTTCGAGATTTCCCCCGGCGTGCTCCTGCCGGTCGGCGAGTATGAGTTCACGCGCTACCGTTCGGTGTTCGCCTCGGCCACCAAGCGCCGGCTGTCCGGCAGCGTGAATTTCGCCTGGGGCGACTACTGGTCCGGCACGGCCGAGCAGGTGACCGTCTCGGCCACCTGGAAGCTGCCGCCCTGGTTCACGATCACCCTCAACAGCAACCAGACCTTTGCGCAGCTCCCGGAGGGCAAGTTCACGGCCCGGGTGCATACCGCCACCGTGAACTATGCCCTCTCGCCCTTCCTGTCGCTGTCCAACCTGATTCAATACGACAACCGCTCCCGCAACCTGGGACTGCAGAGCCGGCTCCGGTGGACGCTCGAACCCGGCCGGGATCTCTTCGTGGTGTTCGGCCAGGGCTGGATCCAGGAGCCGTCCGGCAGCGGCCGCACGTTCACCTCCCAGGACACGAAGGTGTCGGCGAAATTCCAATACACGTTCCGGTTCTAGCCGGAAAAACCCTCGTGCTCGTAATCGTGCGCTTGCTCGTGTTCGATCCCCTCGATTACGAGCAGGATTACGAATCACGAGCGCGATTCCTTCGGTTGCGGCTGCTGCATAAGGATCCTTTCGGGATGGCCCGGACCTCGACGCAGGTCGTGAAATGTCCGCCTTTGGGGGCCGGCTCGTCAGCCCGTCACTTGAATGTCGCCGGCTCCCGCAGCGTGGACAGGTAGGCCACGAGGTCGCGGAGCTCGCCGCGCGCAAGGATCTGCCCGAAATCCCGGGGGGTCGCCCGGTGGCCCTCCGAGAACAGCACGGCCTCGAGCAGTTCCTCGGCTGTGCGGACCCGGCCGATGCCATCCAGCGGCGCCCCCCCGCCGGACCGTCCGCCCGGCTCATGGCATTGCATGCAGGAGACCCGCGGATCCCGTTCGAAGACCCGCCGGCCCCCGGCCGGGTCTCCACCGGCCAGGGCACTGCGGTACGGCGCAAGCCGATCCGCACCTGCGCGCCAGGCCTCCTTCAGCTTTGCCAGCCTGGCCGCGAGTTCCGGATGGCTCCGGGCCTCGGCGGCATCGAGCAATTCCGCCTGCGCCTCCAGCGGCACCTCGCCTGACGCGAGCCGTTGCATCGCCTGCAGCAGGATCTCATCCGCCCTGGGATGGGCCATGTCTTGCAGATACTTGAAGATCATACGCTGTTCCGCGGCAGTCCCTTTGGGCGCGAGCGCGGCAAAGACGGGCGTCGAAACGGCCGGATGCCTCCGCGCCAGGACGGGCAGCGCCGCGAGCCGGAGCGCAACGCGGTCGGAGCGACCCGCATGCTGCGCGGCCACCTCGAGCCGCAAATCATCGAGCTTCTCGAGCGCGAGCAGCGCCGCGATCCGCGCCGCCACGGGGTAGGTGGGCTGATAGACAATGTCCCAGAGAGCATGCCCAGTGCCCGGCACACCGAGTTCCTGCACCGCCTCGATCGTCGCGACCTGGACCTCCTCCGGGATTTTCCCGGAAAGCTGCGACAGGAACTCACCGAGCGCCTCGCTCGCCGGCCCGGCTTCCCGCGGAGGCAGTGGACGGTGCAGCCCGGTGATCCGATCCCGTGCCGGCGGCTTGCCCCACAAAGCGAGCAGCCGGAGCGCCTCGGCCCGGTGGGATGCGGGCACATACGCGCGGGCGGCAAAGGCCGCCAGGGCCTTCGCATTATCGGGGCCGCCCAGACGAAAATGCGCGTTGAGCGCGCGCAGGACCAGCGGCCCGTCGTCGAGCGGCGCAACGTCGAGCAGAGCGGCGAGTGCCGGCAGCAGATCGTCCATCGGCCGATCATTGATCGCAATCGCCGCTTCGCGGACGACCGCCGGATCGAAGTCCTCCAGGAATTCCGCCACCAGCGGATCGCCCATCCGACGACACGCAACGAGGACGCCCATGCGCACCGCCCGCGAAGGATGCTTCACGACATCCGCCAGGGCGGGGTGTCCTCCCAGGCGTGCAATGGCTATCACCGCGGCCTGCTGGACCGCGTCGTCCTGCTCATCATTGCGCTGCAGCACCTCAATCAGCGCGGGAACCGCATCCTGGCGCCGGAGTTTCCCCAGGCTCTGCGCGGCAAAGAAAACGACCCGGGGCTCGGGATCGCGCAACGCCGCCCGCAGCGGGAGGAAAGCCTCGAAGCGGAATGCGTCGCCCAGCACCTTCGCCGCCTGGGCCCGGACCTCCCGTTCCGGATCGCGCAGGAGAGCGGGCACGCCATTCAATGCTGGCGCCACGCGATCGGCCAGCTGCCCCATCCCCCACAAGGCATGAAGCCTCGCCAGCGTTCCGGCTTTCACGTCCGTCGCGACGGCTTCCAACAGCGGCAGGCTGGATTCGCCCCGCGCCACCAACGCGAACTGCGCGGCTTGCCGAACCCGCCGATCCGCATGCCCCAGCAGCCCCACCAGCCGGTTTGGCGGGAATCCGGCAATGGCTGCGACCGCGGGCTCGAGCGGGTGACGACCCGCAGCGGCGTCGGCCCCCTCGCCTCCCGACGTTCCCACCGCATAAATCCGTCCGCGACCCGATTTGGGCGATGGCCATCCCGTGACCCAGTCGGAAAAATAGAGTCTGCCATCTGGCCCAAAGGTCACATCGGTCGGCATCGCACCACGCAGGAAGACTTCCGACTCCGCGAGATCGAAGCCCGCTCCCTGCATCTTCAGCCGATAGGTTCGAATCCCGCTGTCCGCCGGATTGTGATTGAAATGGCAGAGGAAGAACCTGCCACGGCTGTCCGGCGTCAGGCCGGAACCGGGATCATACGCCAATCCAGCCGGACCGGGCTCGATGTTGCCGATCGGCGGCTGGAAATACGCCGGCTGCCCGCCGCTGTGCGGCTTCCAGAGCCCTTCGCTAATCCACGGCCCGCCTCCGCCCTTGGGTGCATGCTGGTATCCGATCCGCCATCCGCTGTCGCCTCCCTCGATGACATGGACAAAGCGGGCACGGTCTCCGGCACCAGACGCGCTGTCGGCGGTAAACAGGTTGCCCCATTCGTCGAAGGCCAGATCTCCCGGATTGCGGAGCCCCGTGGCCAACACCTCCAGCCCGCTGCCATCCGGATGGCAGCGGAAGATCGCGCCGGAATCGAGCACCTCGACCACGGTCCCATCCTTGCGCTCGAGCCGCGATCCCTGATCACCCACCGAAAAATAGAGCTTTCCGTCCGGGCCGACGACCGGTCCCTGCATGCCATGTCCCGCGAATCCGATGTGCACCCCGAACCCGCGCATCAATTCTTCCCTCGATCCGGCACCGGCCGCACCGCGGCCAATCTTCGAAAGGCTGGGCGCCTGTGCGATCCAGACGTCATTGTGCCACGCCAGCACGCCCGAGGCGATTCCCTGGGCCGGGAAGGCAGCATTCGTGGCCAGGACCTCGGACCGATCAGCCACCCCATCGTGATTGGCATCCTCCAGCAACCTCAGCCGATCCGCTTCGATTCCCAGCTGACCCGCCTGCTCCCCAAAGGCCTCCTCGATCAGCGCGGCGCGATCCTGGATCGTCCGGCTGGCCAGATCGCGTTCGATCAATTCCGGATAATCACGCACATCGAGGCTGCTCGTGCGCAGCCGATGCGTCTCCACGACGAGGAGCCTGCCTTGCTCGTCGAAGGAAATTGCCAGCGGGTTTGCCAGCATGGGCTCCGAAGCCCAACGGGTCCCCTCCAGGCCGGGCTTCAGCCCGAAATCCTCGCGGCCCGGCACCTTCGCTTCCGCCGCGGCCACCTGCGGCTCCGGTTTCCGATCCACCGGCTGCAATGAGAGCGCCGGAGTGGCTGCGCGCAGGACCGCACAGCATGTGATCGCCGCCAGGGTGCCCGGCAGCGCACGAGCGGGCAGGCAACGAAGGGCGCTCACGGCGATGACGGCTGCTCCGGCTTCACAGCCCAGCCGTAGACCCACAGGTTTTGCCGGCGCTCCACCCGCACATCCTTGAATCCGGCACGCTTCAGGAAGGTTTCGATTTCGGGCACCGTGGAACATTTGGAAATCTGCGGCGGGCGCTCGTCGGGCCTGAATCGGCGGCCCTCCTCGAACATCCTCCAGCCTTGTTCCGACTCGAGATCGGCATTGTCACAATAGAACCGGCCTCCCGGCTTCAGCATCCGCATCGCCTCGAGCACGTAGGAATAGCGATCCCATTCCTCCAGATGCATGAACACAGCCGTGCAGTAGACCGCGTCGACGGAACTGTCCGGGATGGGCCGCAGG
Source organism: Verrucomicrobiia bacterium (assembly GCA_011525695.1). Classification (GTDB taxonomy): domain Bacteria; phylum Verrucomicrobiota; class Verrucomicrobiia; order Opitutales; family Opitutaceae; genus ER46. The sequence goes on along the minus strand of WYBX01000001.1, from coordinate 48,549 downwards.
TCGTAGCCGGAAATCTCCACCAGGCGGGTGTTCGCGAGTCCCAGCAACCGCCGCTGCGCATGGCGCAGCATGTTGGACGACACGTCGCAGCCGATCCACTCCTTCACGAAGGGTGCCATCACCCGGCCGAGCCGGCCAACCCCGCAGCCAATCTCGAGGACCACGTCATCGGCCCGCAGTCCGATAGTGCCCCGCAGCAGGCCCAGCGTATCCTCCGCATCATTGCAGAACCGCAGCTCATCCACGTAGCCGCAGACATGCAGGATCGCGCTCTCCTGGGTCTGGGAAAGGGTATTCCAGACCGCCTTGTAATTGCTCCGCGGCGCCGGGGTCATTGCCGCGGACTTCTTGGCGGCGACACGGGGTTTGTCAAAGGGCGATCGGAAAATTCTCGCTTCCCGCCTCCGGGGTTTTTCCGCACCCTGTCATTCCATGCGCATTTTGCTCACCGGGATCTGCGGGTTCGTCGGCAGCACCCTTGCCCGCGGGCTGGCCGAGGCGGGACACGATCTGGTCGGAATCGACAATTTCATCCGGCCGGGCAGCGAGACCAACCGGGCGGATCTGAAGCGCCGGGGCATCCGACTCGTGCATGGCGACATCCGGAGCGCAGCCGATCTCGAGTCGCTGCCACCCGTCGACTGGGTGATTGATGCCGCTGCCAATCCGAGTGTGCTCGCCGGCGTCGATGGAGCCACCACGTCGCGCCAGCTGGTCGAACACAATCTCGCCGGCACCATCAACCTGCTCGAATACTGCAAGGCGCACCGCGCGGGGCTCATCCTGCTCAGCACCAGCCGCGTCTACTCGATTCCCGCGCTGGCGAGCCTGCCGATGGAAGTCCACGCCGAGGCGTTTCGGCCGCGTTTCGGCCCGACCTCCGGAACGGCGCAACCCGCGCCCGGGTTTCCGGCAGGCGTCGGTCCAGCGGGCGTGGACGAGGGTTTTTCCTGCCAGGCTCCGGTCTCGCTCTACGGCGCCACCAAGCTCGCGAGCGAGGCGCTCGCACTCGAATACGGCGAGACGTTCGGGCTGCCGGTCTTCATCAACCGCTGCGGCGTCCTCGCCGGTGCCGGCCAGTTCGGCCGCGCCGACCAGGGCATCTTTGCCTATTGGATCAATGCCTGGCTGCGACGCCGGCCGCTGCGCTACATCGGCTTCGACGGGACCGGCCACCAGGTGCGCGACTGCCTGCACCCGCGCGACCTGCTCCCGGTCCTCATCCGGCAACTCTCCGCCCCGGCCGTCTCCACCGGCGATCGGATCGCGAATTTCTCGGGCGGGACCGCCTCCGCAATGTCATTGAAGCAGCTCAGCAACTGGTGCACCACGCATCTCGGCCCGCACGCCGTGGCGGGCGATCCGGCCCCGCGGCGGTTCGACATCCCCTGGCTGGTCCTCGACTCGGGCCGGGCCCGGCGCCTCTGGCAGTGGGAACCCGTGACCCCGCTGGCTGCGATCCTCGACGAAATCGCCGCGCATGCCCGCGCTCATCCCGAATGGCTCGAGGTTTCCGCCCCGCTGTGAAAATTCGCCCTGCTGTCGGGTTCTGCTTTCCACCTTGGACCGCAAATCAAAACCGGACCGTCGCAGGGGCGCAGTCTTGCTGCGCCCGGACGGGTCCATCCAGGAGCAATGATCCCATGAAACCGGCAAAGGCAGAGGCTTCATGACCGCCGCTCAGCTGACGCTCTACTCGATCATCATCCCCGCGCGGGATGAGGAGGAATCGCTTCCGTCCACGATTCAGGACATCGATTCCACGCTGACCGCGGCAGGCGTGCCGCATGAGATCGTGGTCGTTGACGACGGAAGCAAGGATCGCACTTGGGCCCTCCTCCAGGAACTGGCCCTGAAATACCCGGCTTTGAAACCGACCCGGAACCCAGGACCCCACGGATTTGGCCGGGCGGTCGTCTGGGGGCTCGACCACAGCCGCGGTGACGCCGTCGCGATCATGATGGCGGATGCCTCGGATGCGCCTTCCGACGCGGTGGAGTACTGGCGATTGCTCCAGGCCGGCCACGACTGCGCCTTTGGCAGCCGCTTCATGGCCGGCAGCGAGGTCATCGATTACCCACGCCTGAAGCTGGCGGTGAACCGGCTCGCCAACTTTCTCGTCCGCGTGGGTTTTCGGATTCCGCTGAACGACACGACCAATGCCTTCAAGGCGTATCGCCGGACCGTGATCGATGGCTGCCGCCCCTTCCTCGCGCCGCATTTCAACCTGACGGTCGAGCTGCCACTCAAGGCGATCGTGCGCGGTTACAGCTATGCCATCGTCCCCATCTCCTGGCGCAACCGCCGGTTCGGGGTCGCCAAGCTCAAGCTCAAGGAAATGGGCAGCCGCTATTTCTTCATCTGCGCGTACGTCTGGCTCGAAAAATACTTCAGCCGCGGCGACTACCGGCGGAAGTGACGGATTCTCTCGCGCCGGCGTGTGTCCCCGGCCCATAATTTCCTGATGCCAGGTTCGGATCATTCGGGCAGGACTGACACGGGTGGTGGCGCGATGCGCGCACACCCGGGATCCCAGAAACTCGTCGCCGCAAAGCCGAAACTGCGCACCGCAATGGAGCGCCACGGCGCTGGACCATCACCGGTGGAGGCTTCCCGGGCCGTGCCGATTGCACAGGAACTGGAACGGGCCCGCATTGCGCGCGAACTCCACGATCGGGTCGGCCAGAATCTCACCGCCCTCCTCCTCGGCTTGAAGGCGTTGGAAAGGGAACTCCCCGCAGGGGCCCCGCAGATTCCCGCCATCCACTCGCTCCTCGCGATCACCGAAAAAGCCGGCAGCGAGCTCCACGATATCGCCCTGAGACTCCGTCCGGCCGCGCTTGACGATCTGGGGCTGGTGCGCGCACTGGCAACGTTCCTGGATGACTGGGCCACCCGCGCGGGCATCGAGATCGGTTTCGACCATGCCCGACTTGGCGCCTCGAGGCTCCCGCACCATCTGGAAACCATCCTCTATCGCGTCCTCTGCGAGGCGATCTGGAATGTGGCCAAGCATGCCCGCGCCAGAACCGTCAGCGTGATCCTGCAGCGCATGCCCGCGCAGGTCACGGGCATCGTCGAGGACGATGGGATCGGCTTCGATACCACCGCACCCGCTTCGTCTGTGCGCCTCGAGGGTCTGGGACTTGCCGCAATGCGCGACTGCGTCGCCTTGGTTGACGGAACCCTCATGATCGAATCGGCTCCGGGTCGCGGCACGACTCTGATCGTCCGGTTGCCGACTACCGATGCTGGAAGCGGAACCTGAGCGGCTCCGCTTTCGCATTTTGCTCATAAGCAACACCGTCCTTTTTTTCAGTCGCCTGATGGGGCCGGCAGCCTGTTGCCAATCCATTGTGAACAACCTGTCATCAACTCGCTGCCTTGTTGCGCCACCGCCATCGGAAATCGCCCGATATGCCGCCCAAATTGTGAATTACCAGGGGTCTGTGACGCGATTTTTACGACTTTGAAAAGCCGCCTGCCGCAAACCAATTGTCAATTTCCGCCCGTTTTCACGGGCTCGGCGGCCACCAAATCGCTCGTTCTGAACGACACCGGGAAGACCCGACGCCGGAGTCAGGCCCGGCAGGGACGGCTCAAAGTGCCATAGAATGGCCTTGTTCCCGCCAAGCCCCGCGCCTTTCACTGTTCGCTTCCCATGATTTACCTGCTCGGCGGCTCCGGATATGTTGGTCAGGCCTACCAGGCGCTCCTGACCCGCAAAGGCATCCCCTTTCGGAACCTGCGCCGGTCCGAACTCGATTATACCGACCCGGACGCGCTTCGCGCAGCCCTGCAACGCGACCGGCCCGAGTTCCTCATCAACGCCGCCGGCTACACGGGCAAGCCAAACGTCGACGCATGCGAGTTGCACCGCCACGAATGCCTCTTCGGCAACGCGGTGCTCCCCGGCCGGATCGCCGCTGCCTGCGCGGACGCCCGCGTCCCCTGGGGCCATGTCTCGTCGGGCTGCATCTATTCCGGCGCGCGGCCGGACGGCAGCGGGTTCACGGAAACCGACACGCCGAACTTCACCTTTCGCACCAATCACTGCTCCTTTTACAGCGGCAGCAAGGCGCTGGGCGAGGAGGTGCTGCGGGACCTGCCGGGCGTCTTTCTCTGGCGACTGCGCATTCCCTTCAACGCCGTCGACAATCCGCGCAATTACCTCACCAAGCTGATGCGCTACGCCCGGCTGCTCGAGGCGACGAATTCAATCTCCCAGCTCGACGAATTCTGCGCCGCCACCCTCGCCTGCTGGGAAAAACGGGTGCCGTTCGGCGTCTACAACGTCACCAATCCCGGCCAGGTGACGACGCGGGAGGTCGTGGATCTCATCCGCACCAGCGGCGTATCCAGGAAGGAATTTTCGTTCTTCCGGGACGAGGAGGAGTTCATGCGCACCGCCGCCAAGGCTCCGCGATCGAACTGCGTGCTCGATTCCACCAAGCTCGCCGCGACCGGCATCACGCTGACCGAGGTCCACGAAGCCCTCCGCCACGCCCTCCGCCACTGGCGCGCCGAGTGAGTTTACAGGTTGGCAGGTGGAAGGTTGGCAGGTTAATGAAGCCCATGGCTACATTCACCCGATTCAGTCCCTCGGCTCCGCTTCATGAACTTGTGAACACTTTCATCCTGCAACTTCCGCCCCGGTCTGGCCGGCAAACCTGCCAACTTTCAAACATTCAACATGCAACTTCTCGTCACTGGCGGCTGCGGTTTCATCGGCTCGAACTTCATCCGACAGCGGCTCGCTGAACGGCCGGCCGGCGGACCCGCGCCGGTCCAACGACTGGTGAATCTCGACGCCCTGACGTATGCCGGCAATCCCGCGAACCTCGCGGATCTCGCCGGCGACCCGCGCTACGTCTTCGTCCACGGACGGATCGAGGCCCCGGAACTCGTCTCGAGGCTCTTGGAGGAGCATGCGATCGATGCCGTCCTCAATTTTGCCGCCGAGTCCCACGTCGATCGCTCGATCGATTCGCCCGAACCCTTCATCCAGACCAATGTGGTCGGGACCCTCCGGCTGCTCGATGCCTGCCGGCGGTACTGGTCGGCACTTCCCGAGCCGCGGCGGGCCCGCTTCCGATTTCTGCACGTTTCGACCGACGAGGTTTACGGCACGCTCGGCCCCGCCGATCCCGCCTTCAGCGAGACGACGCCCTATGCGCCGAACTCGCCCTATGCCGCGTCCAAGGCCGCGAGCGATCACCTCGTCCGGGCCTACCGGCACACCTACGGTCTGCCCACCCTGACGACGAACTGTTCGAACAACTACGGCCCGTATCATTTTCCCGAAAAGCTGATCCCGCTGGTCATTCTCAATGCGCTGGACGGCCGGCCGCTGCCGGTTTACGGCGACGGACGCCAGGTGCGGGACTGGCTCTATGTCGAGGATCATGCCGCCGCCGTCTGGCTGGTCCTGCAGCAGGGCCGGCTGGGGGAGACGTACAATATCGGCGGGTTGAACGAGCAGCCGAACATCGAAATCGTACGGGCGATCTGCGGCCTGCTCGACCGCAAGTCGCCCCGGCCCGATGGAAAATCGTATGCCGCGCGGATCACCCATGTCGCCGATCGGCCGGGCCACGATCGCCGCTATGCGATCGACTGCCGGAAATTGCAGCGCGAACTCGGCTGGGCGCCCCGCGAGTCGTTTCAGAGCGGGTTGGAGAAGACGGTGGACTGGTACCTCGCCAATCGCGCCTGGGCCGCGGAGATCACCGAGAGGAAATACGCGAGGGGGAGGCTCGGATTGGCAGCAGGATCAACGCCGGAGCGCATACCCAAAACGCGGTGAGTTTAAGGTTTAAAGTTCAAGGTGTAAGGTTAGAAATTCAACGGCATGGCGTACCAGGGATTCGAAAAACTCGAGGATACATCGCACCGCAACGGGCAAATCAGCTCCGGGCCGACGCCCGACTGATCGGCGGAAAGCTCTACGCCCTGATTCGCAGCCTCGGCGGCAACTGACCTTACTCCTTGTCCCTTGAACCTTACACCGGCCGGCACTTCGCGCATGCAACGTAAAGGGATAATCCTCGCCGGCGGCTCCGGCTCGCGGCTCTACCCGCTCACCATCGCGGTGAGCAAGCAGCTGATGCCGGTCTACGACAAGCCGATGATCTATTACCCGCTCTCGGCGCTGATGCTCGCCGGGATCCGCGACATCCTGATCATCTCCACGCCGCAGGACCTGCCGCTCTTCCAGCGGCTGCTGGGCGACGGCCGCGGGCTCGGGCTGAGGTTCTCCTACGCCGCGCAGCCAAGCCCCGGGGGGCTGGCCCAGGCCTTTCACATCGCAGCCGACGCCGGCTTTCTCCACGACGAGCCCGCCGCGCTCGTGCTCGGTGACAATCTCTTCTACGGCCATGATCTGGTGAAATCGCTCGCGGGCGCGAATGCGCGCGAAACCGGCGCCACCATCTTCGGCTATCACGTGGCCGATCCGCGGAGCTACGGCGTGGTCGAATTCGCGCCGGACGGCCGCGTCCTCTCGCTCGAGGAGAAGCCGGCGCATCCGAAATCCAGCTACGCGATTCCCGGCATCTACTTCTACGATCGCGACGTGGTTGCGCTGGCCCGGCGGCTCGAGCCCTCCGCCCGCGGCGAGCTCGAGATCACCGACCTCAACCGGCTGTACCTCGAGGCCGGCCGGCTCCACGTCGAGGTGCTCGGCCGCGGCACGGCCTGGCTCGACACCGGCACGCACGACTCGCTCCTCGAGGCCGCGCAGTTCGTGCAGGTGATCGAGAACCGGCAGGGGCTGAAGATCGCCTGTCTCGAGGAAATCGCCTGGCGGTTGGGCTGGATCGATCGCGCCGGGCTGGAAGCCAGCATCGGCCGGCTGGGGAAGTCGTCGTACGCCGCCTACCTCCGGCGCATCGCGGAGGAAGATGGGGCGGGACGGTGACGGAGGGAATCGGAAGATCCAGGGGCCCACGACTTCACGTATCCGTAGGGGCGCAGACTTGCTGCGCCCGAGTCCAGTTTCGATCGTTCGTGCGGGCGCAGCGAGCCTGCGCCCCTACGAGGATTTGTTCAATGGATTGGCGCGATTAATGGATTGAGGGAGGCAGGTGGTGCGGGATTGAGTGGCGGCCGGCGAATGCCTCGTCCCCAGCCCGTCACCTCGTCCGTCTCCACTTCCGCCCCCCCGCTCCTCAGCGTGGTGGTGCCGCTCTACAACTGCCTGGCTCTGACCCAGGCGATGCTGGCCAGCCTGCAGGTCACGCTCCCGCCCGGGCTCACGCCGGAGATCATCCTGATCGATGACGGCAGCACCGATGGCACCCGCGAGTGGCTGGCCGGCCTGTCCCCGACCGGCGGCGGGACGCCGCCGATTCGCGTGCTGCTCAACGAGCGAAACCTGGGCTACGCGATCACGAACAACCGCGCGGTTCGCGCCGCCCGGGGCGAGTTGCTGCTCCTGTTGAACAGCGATCTGATCCTGCTGCCCGGCTGGCTCCCTCCGATGCTCCGCGCCCATCGCCGGCTCGGCCGTCGCGCCGGCCTGATCGGTAATGTCCAGCGCGACGTCGCCACCGGCTGCGTCGACCACGCGGGCATCACGGTCACCCATACGGGCAAACCCGTCCATGTCCGCCGACTCCCGCCCCTGCTCCTCCGCTGGCTGAGGCCCGTGCGCCGCGTGCCGGCCGTCACCGCCGCCTGCCTCCTCGTCGCCCGCCGGCTGTGGGAGGAACTGGGAGGATTCGACGAGGGTTTCATCAACGGAGGCGAGGACATCGACCTCTGCTTTCGTGCCCGGGCACACGGCCGAATCAACGCGGTGGCCCTGCGCAGCTGCATCCGGCATCACGTCAGCGCCTCGCCGGGCCGCAAGTTGCGCGACGAGGAGAATTCGTGCCGACTCGTGCGGCGCTGGCAGCGGGAGTTGCTGGCGCCGGGCAGCGGCGCGACCCGGGACTGGTGCCGGCGTTACCTGCCGCGCGTCTGGGACAATCCCCGCTCGATCGAGTACCGGCTCGCGGTCGGCGCGTGCCTGCATATCGCCGGGCTCGCTCCCGCACCCGCCGAGGCCATTGCCGGGGTGGAAGCCGGCCAGGCCGGGGAGTTCGCACGCTGGGACGCGATGTTTGCCCGATCCATTCCGGCAGCAGACTAAGCACAACGCATGAGTCGTGCCCTAACCCGTAGGGGCGCAGGCTTGCTGCGCCCTCGATGGCGGTCGAAATGATCCTGAGGGCGCAGCGAGACTGCGCCCCTACTTTGCCAACGACTGCAGAAATTGGATCACAACACGGAAATTTCTCGGGTATTTCCCTGCGTACAGAATTCCGGGCTCAGTTCCGAATCACGTCGCGCACCACGGATTGCGGCCGCTGGTTCACCGCCAGGAACATCCGGCCCACATACTCGCCAATCAGCCCAAGCAGCACCAGCTGCGTTCCGGAGAAAATCAGCAGCGCCGCCATCAGCCAGCCCCATCCAGATTCCGGGCCGAGGTCATGCCACCAAAGCCATGCCACTGAACCCAGCGCCAGCAGCCCGACAAACCCAAGCGCAAACCCCATGACCGTGGCGACGCGCAGGGGCAGCACCGAGAAGTTCACCCAGGCGCTCAGCCACAGCCGGATCAATCGTCGCAACGTGTAGGTGCTCTGCCCGGCCTGCCGGGCCTCGTGGCGCACATGGATCGATCCAATCCGCTGGGTCACCTGCAGCAGCAGCCCGTCAATATAGGGATACGGTCCTGCGTAGCCCACCACCTGCCGGGCCACAAAGGCGCTGACGCAGCGAAAGCTCGACAGGTAAAACCCCGGCGGCTTGTCCAGCGCCCAGTCGGTCATTCGCAACGTGAGCCAGCTGCCGAAATTCCGCCAGGCGGCGTGCTGTTTCGTCTCGTAATGGCCGAAAACGACATCCAGTCCCGTCGCCACCGCATGCTCCCAGAGCCGCACGGCCTCGGTGGGGGGATTCTGCCCGTCATCGTCGAGATTGACGATGTGCGCTCCGCTCGCATGCCGCCAGCCGGTCAGCACCGCGTTGTGCTCCCCATAATTGCGGGCGTGCTCGATCAGGATAATCGGCACGGACGGCCCGGGACCGCGACGGTCGGCCGCGGACCGGATCAGCTCGCGGCAGACCTCACTCGTCATGTCGGCACTGCCGTCGTTGACCAGGATGATCTCGTGCCCGCCGGGAATCGTGAACGATTCGATTTCGCGCACGACCGCCCCGATGGTTTCGGCGCTGTGATAAAGCGGAATGACAAAGCTGAGCGCTGGACTCGCCACGCCACGATTGGGCGCAAAAAGAGCCCCGCGGCGCAAGTGCAGGTTTGTCCAACCCGGCGGAGCCGGCACCAAAGTTGGATGGTGTTCGCAGGCAACCAGACTTCCGGGCGGACCTTACTCGCCGGGTTGGTAAGCGCCTGGAGTTGCCAGGCGCGTCCTGTTCTTCCTGTGCATCCTGTCCGTGCCTGAAGACAGGATGTCGCGTGAGAGAATGGCCGCATAAGGCTCAAGATGCGCATAAAGAGCCGGCATCGCGGACTTGTTCCTCTTGCGCCTCTTGAGCCTTCTTGCGGCAAATCCTCCGGGAGAAAGCGCCAGGAGTCCGAGGTTGGTTGCGGCTCCGGCGCGCCGGAAATCCGTGGTTAACGTGCTCGAGGATTTCCTCGTTAGATATAATGTCTCAGCTCTGCGCGGTAATATGCCAGCGTTCGGGCCAGCGCCGTCCTCAGATCGGTCCGCGGCTTCCAGCCGAGCCTTCGCCCGATGAGCCGGTCGTCGGCATAATAGTCGCCGATGTCGATCTTCCTGCGGTCGCTGGGAAAGTCACGGATCACGAACTCGCCCCCGCCGTTGATCTCCACCAGGACTTCCGCCAGCCGGCGCAGTGTGACCGGCGGCGGCCCGCCCAGGTTGAAGACCGCCCCAATCGCCTCGGGCCGTGCTGCCGCCAGCAGGAAAGCCTCGACCGCGTCATCGACATAGGTGAAGTCCCGCCGCTGCCCGCCGCCCCAGATTTCGATCGGCTCGCCAGTCAGCAACCGGCGGATCCAGACTCCGACAAAGGTCTGCCGCGCATCCTTGATCCGCATCCGGGGCCCGATCGTGTTCGTGAGCCGCAGTGCCGTCGCCTCGAGCCCGTGCACCCGCGAATACAGCAGGTGAAAGCCCTCCCCTGCCAGCTTGTTGATTCCATTCACGTCGACCGGCCGGAGCGGGTGCTGCTCGTCGACCGGCAGATAATCCGGCCGGCCGTAAATCTGCCGCGTGCTCGCGAAGACAATCCGGATCGCGGGATTGTGCTTCCGGCACGCTTCCAGCATCGCGAGCTGGGCGCGGCAGTTGATATCCAGATCCGTCTGCGGATCCGTCATCGAGTCCATGTGGCTCGTCTGGCCCGCGAGGTTGAACAGATAATCCTGCCGCCGCACGAGCTGCGGCAATCGCGGCGAGTCACGCACATCCGCCACGTGCACCTTCACCCGGCCGGAAATCCCGGCCAGGTTGCGGCGGTTGCCGCCATAATTCTCGCCGAGGCAGTCCATCACGGTCACGTCCGCGCCGAGTTCGACCAGTGCGCGGGTAAGGTTGGAGCCAATGAAGCCCAACCCGCCCGTCACGAGCACGCGTCGTCCGGAATAAGTGCGGCGAAGATTCATGCGGCTGGAGTCGGGTTCAGGAAACAGCCCGCCATCCCCCACGCCATCCCAAAGTTAACTGCCACGTGCTCTCACGCGGCCATGGCTATTGCCGCCCGGGTTCCACTTCCACCCGGAAAACGCACAGCGCGAGTTCGCGGCTGTCCCCGGCCACGGCGGCAGCGGGAGGCGACGAAACCAGTTCCAGCTCGGACCGCCCGGGTGGCAGTTCGATGCCCGGAAGTCGCACCCGACCGCGCTCGGTTCCAACCTGCGCCGGAGCGCTCGGCGTGCCATCGGCGGACACCAGTCGGATCTCACGCGGCACGCGGCTGAGCGCGTCCAGCGTGATCTCCGCCCGGAGCGGATACGGATGCGGATTTTCGAACAGCAGCCGGGCGGTACTCTTGGCCCAGCGCCAGCGTTCAGCGGAACGCCGCAATTGCTCCGTTTCGTGCCAGCCGGAGCCAAACTCCGCCCGGACGTGGAGCGGATGCCGGGTGTCGACCAGCGCGTAATGCGGCGTGATTGTCCGTCGCGCACCGTCCGGCAGCTCGATCGCGATCAATCCTCCTTCCAAATCCCAGTCCCCCCGCAGCGGCGTGTTCAACCGGCCCTCGTAGGTGTGCGTCGGAAAATACTGTGCCTTCCGCAGGAGGAACGCGTTTGCCCACAGCCGCGACCACATGTCCGGCACGCGCAGGTTCAACGAAGCCACATCCGCCATCGCGTCCACCCGTCGCAACTGCCGCAGTTCGCCATCGACCAGCAAGGGCGGTGAACTCAGGTGCCAGAAGAACTGCCCCGCGGCGACCAGATTGCATCCGAGGATCAGCGCGGCGATTCCCGCCGTCGCGAGCCACTCGGTGATCCGGCGGCTCCAACGCAGCGTCACCCACCAGCACGCTGCGGCCAGCAGCTCCGGGAAAAAAACGGCGAACAGCTTGTAGGCATCATAGCTGGCGTTGGTCCCAAGCTGCGCCGCGCGCCACTGCAGGTAACCGTAGCCCAGCAGGACCGGCGCGCTGATGCTGGCGGCGGTCCATGCATTCCGCCGCCGCTGCCGCACCGCCCGCCAGCCGGAAAGAACCAGCACGGCAACAATCACCGCCGCCAGCCCCCAGCGCAACCCGCCCCAATGCCAGGGCTCCAGCGCCGGCCCGCTCACCATGCCCAGCCATCCCTCGGGCGTGAGCGGCGGGATCGGCCATCCGAAGTCGTAAGTCCGGAAAAGCCTCAGCCGTTCGGCCAGCCCGGCCACCCGCTCCGCGAAAACCAGTCCACAGCCGGCCAGCGGCGCCAGCATCCCCAGCAACCAGCGCCCAAAGCGCTCCCACTCACCCTCCCAAACCGCCAGTCCGCCGGCGTACGCCACCGCCGGTACCAGGCCCACGAGCACGATGAAGTTGTAGCTGCCCAGGATCAGCGCATACCCGATGGCCAGCACGCCGGCCAGTCCCGCCGCCGCCCGCCAGGTCAGCCGGATCCGCCACATCGCCACTCCGGCCCAGGTCACAAGTGCGATGGCCGGAGCCGCCAGCAACTGCCCGAGCGCCACATGCGCCACCGCGTACCAGGTGATCGGGCTTAGCCCGTACAGCAGCGTCACGCCCAGGCTTACCACACTACTGTAACGCACCACCGCTCGCGCCACCCAGAACACCGCCGGGAGCGACGCCGCCAGCAGCACCGCCGCCAGGATCCCGGTCAATTCGTGCGGCGCGCAATCGAACACGGTGCCGTTCAGGGCAATCAGCGCCGACGGCGTGAAATGATTCAACCGCAGCCAGAAGTCGAAAAAGTTGTCCACCGACATCACCTGCACCACCTCGGTCAAGCCGATGAACCCCGTGCGATCGTTCCGGGCAAATTGCTGGAGAACCCGCGCGCCCGCCGCATAGTCCGCAGCGTCACAGCTGCCCAGCGAGGTCGTTGTCAGCCCCTTCGCGGCAAACAGCATCGGCAGCACCAGCAGCCCGAGCGATGCCGCCATCAGCAGCCATACCAGTCCGAAACGCCTCAGATCCGTGTAGGCGGCGCGGATCACACCAACCCCGCGCCGTGATGCCGCCAGCCACCGCCCCCGCACGATTGCCGCCACCAGCAACACCAGCGGCACCAGCTCGCTCCACCACGCATGACTGTCCGTTCCCCGCAGATCCGTGTGCGCCCCGGCCCAGACCACCAGCGACTGCAGCGCCAGCCCCGCCGGCGCAATCAGCACCGGCCAGAACCGTCCCCAGCGCCGCGGCATCGCCAGCCAGGCCAGTCCCAGCCCCCAGTACATCACGTGCAGCAGCACTCCGAATGCGACGACGAGAGGCAGCATGATCTCAGGATGGCTTCCGTGCCACGGCCAGGACCGAGGTGCCGCAGGGCAGCCGGCCCACGCCCCGGATCCAGGCCGACTCCAGCGCCATCGCAGCGTTGAAGACCGCCTCGACCGGCGCCGGATACAGCCGCACATCGCTGCCGCCCCTGGGCGCGGGCAGCAATTTCCTGCGGACCACGATCAACGGCAGCGGCAGCGTGTTCCAATAGGTGGCACGCGTATCCTTGAAGCCGGCCGTTTCCAGCTTGGCGAGCAGTTCGCCCCGCGTGTAACGCCGGCGCGAATGCACCGCCTCGTCATGATAGGACCAGAGCCAGCGATAGGCCGGGACGTTCAGCACCACCGCCCCACCCGGCCGGAGCACCCGGAGGAATTCGCGCAGCGCCGCCATGTCATCATCGACATGATACAGCACGTCGGCCGAAACGATCGCGTCGAAGCTCCGCTCCGCGAAGGGCAGTTGGACCACGTTGGCCTCGCGGATCTCGGTTCCCGGTGCCCGCTGGCGCGCCAGCTCGCAGGCCACCGCCGACAGATCCACGCCGGTCCAATCCCAATCGGGACGTGAGGCACGCAACCGGCGAATCAACCCGCCGGTCCCGCAACCCGCGTCCAGGATCCGGCCACGGGGCCTCCATCGGGTATCTGATTCCCCCGGCGCGCGTTCCCCGTGTACGCCACCTCCCCCCGGGTTCACGACTTGGGGATCCGGCGCCCCCGGCGCGCCTGTTGCCGCCGCGCGCTCCCCTCTCACGCCCCCTCGGCCCGTGCTTGCGGGCTGGGGATGCGGCGCCTCCGCCGCGTCTGCTCGGCCCATGCGCTGCCGTAGGATGTCGCCGCGGCCGTCCAGTTCCGCCTCCAGTTCCCGCAGCACATGCGCATGCAGGGAGCGAAAGTACCACATCTGGTCCTCGACCTCCGCCAGCTTCAGATATTCGTCGTGCTCCATGTGCCGGCGTCATTCCGCGCATACTCCCGGCGCCTTGGCAATCGCCGGCAAAGCGGCCATCGCCACTCATATACCATGATCATGTGACATGAGTGGCTTGCTGACAGTCTGGAAATCTCGCGCTTCGCCACTCATATACCATGATCATGGTGTATGAGTGGTTCCTGGCCCTACGGCACCCCCCGGAGCATCACCGCCGTCTCATGCACCGCATGGGATCGCAACTGCCTCGGCCCGTTGCTCACCCGCACCGGCCCACGGTCCGCCTGAAGATCGATCCGGTTGACGCCGGGGCGGAATCGCGCCTCCAGGGTGACGGTGACGGGCTCCGTGCCGATGGGCAGCGACTCCGGTTCGCCGCGGTTCACCTGCAGCCCAAGTTTCCGTTCATCCACCCCGCTGAGCACCAGCCGAACCGTTGCGTCCACAGGATGAGGATACGGATTGAAGTACGAAAGCGCCGCGGGACCGTAGGCCCAGCGCGGCCAGCCGTCCTCGGCTGAGTGCCAGCCGCGGCCAAAGGTCAGGGTCTGCGCGATCGCCGGTTCCGGCCGGGCCGCTGGTTCGAGCAGGACCACGACCTGGTCGCCAGCCGGGCTCTCGATCCGCCGGCTGCGCCCGGCCGCAGCCATTTCCGCCAGCAGCTGCTCCCCGCGGTCGGCAAAGCCCTTCCGGCTGAAATGCAGGGCGGCAAAACCAAACCGCTCGAGACGCCGCACTTGTTCCGCCGTGCCCATTCTCTCCACTTCCCGCTGCCAGGCGTTGCGGCTCCGACCTTTCAACGCACCATACGTGAAATGCAGTGACTGCGTGGCCAGGTACGGCCGGAAATATTCGTAGTCCGTCAGCTGATTGGGCGGCACGATCTCGGGGAAGACCATCACGGGCAGCTGAAACACCATCGCGCCTGCCGGGAGGCTCTCCTCCAGCCTGCGGCCGAGTTCACGGTCGGACTCGATCGCCCGCGCAATCTGCTGCTGCTTGGCCAGTCCCGGTCGAGGCGGGAGCTGGTCCAGCAGCCCAATGCCCGTCACCAACGCTGCCAGCACCACGCTCGTCATCCGCCATCCCCTGCTTCCTGCGGTCCGGGGCCACCAGGCTGGCGGTTCCCGCCACCACCGTGACAAACGTCCCGCCAGGAACAGCAGCGCCGCGGCCGAGATGAAGATGCTGAACCGGTTGGTGGCACGAAAGACCACCAGCCCGGTGAAAAATGCCATGATGTTGGTCACTCCCCCCAGCGACGCGAACATCAGGACCCATCCCGTGGGCCAGGCCAGCCCGGGCATCCGCCAGCGCCGCAGGATGGCGCGGAAAGCCGCGGCGCCGAGCCAGACGAGTCCTGCGATCGCCACCAGTCCCAGGTAGGGCGCGAAGGCCTCGCCTCCACGCCAGGCGGTCCAGCGCAGGTAACGATGCCCGAAGAACGAGAAGGCATCCCAGCGATGCGCAGCCGGCGGCAGCACGAGTTCGAGCGGCTTCAAGGCGTAAACCTCCGTGCCACCGTAGCTGCGGACAATCGGCGAGATTGCGGCTCGATCGGTCGCGTAAAGCCACACGTGTGACTCCACGATCAGGAACGCCGCGACGGCGACCGCGATCACGGTCATGCCAATCGTGAGATTCTCCCGTCTCCGCGGGCCCAGCCACTGGAGGATGAGTGCCCATCCAGCCAGCTGCAGGAACATGAAAAGCGTGTACGGATTTCCGATCCCGATCGCCAGCGCGCCGCCAAGGCAGCACGCGGCCCCGCGGCCCGGCCACCGGATCCGACGGCTGGCCGCGATCACCCCGGACACCAGCAGCGCCACCGGGACGGACCAGGAGTACACCAGGAAGAGATGTGCCAAACCGCGATGAAACGACTGGAACGTATAGGCAAACAGCACCGCGGCGGCGAAAGCCCATTCCCAGCGAATCCGCAGCCAGCGCGCGCAACCGTAAAAGGCCAGCGCCGAGGTGATGGAGGCGAGGAGGAGTGCAAGGTTTGCTGTCGGATACACGCCGATCACCCGTGCGATCTGACCCAACGTCCAGATGAGGAGGAGGTCCGATGACGGATAGGCGCTCCAGTTCGCTCCGAATGGCGCGCCCAGCCGCGTGATGACCTGGGGGTGCAGGGGGATGGTGTCTCCTTCGGCGGCAGCCTGGATCCGCGTCAGGATTTCGAGCGCGTCGCCGTGGTATTCCGTGGGAATCGACCAACTTGCCGCAGTCCAGCGTTCGTATTGCGCGCACCAAACCAACCCCACGAACAGCGTTAGCAGCACCACGCGCCACGAAGCGGCGGTCCGGGAAACGAGGGTCTGCTGCCAGCGCTGCAAAGGAAAGGTGGGTGGTCGAAGGTGGACGCGCTTCTCAAACAGTCCTGCGACATCTCACGCAAGCCCCCAATGTTCTCCAACTTGTCGGAAAAATCTGCACGCCGGGCGCGCCCGCCCCGTCAAAGCGTGGCGCCGTTTTAGGGACAGGTTAATTCTGCAGTTTGTGTGGCGGAATGCAGACTTCCTTATTTCAATGGCCATGCAACTAGCGGATAAATAGTTAGCAACTTGATTGGCAAAATCTCATTCGATTGAGATTGACAGAAACCACCCTCCCGCGCGTGCTGCCGCTTCCGCTTCAATGCACGTGGCAGGCCCCATCACTCAGAAGGATATCGCGAAAAAACTCGGCGTCTCCGTCACGCTCGTCTCCCGCGTGCTTTCGGGAAAGGCCCACGAAATCGGGGCCGCCGCTGCGACCGTTGAAGCCATCGAAAGCACGGCCAACTCCCTTGGCTACGTGCCGAATGCCAATGCGCGGATTCTCAAGGGCGCGCCCAGCCGCACCCTGGGGGTGGTCGTCTACGATTTCGAGGACCCCTTCCTTGGCGCCATCATCGGCGCGCTGCAGCGACTGGCCCATGCGCATGACCACACCCTCGTCCTGGCCGGCTTCGAGCAGCGCCGGGTCGACAACCAGATCCTGAAACCGTTTTCCAAATACCGGATGAGCGGGCTGATCGTCGTGGGCGGCGGCTCGAGCGACGAGTGGCTGGAGACCATCCGGCAGCGCGACCTGCCGGTCGCCTGGATTGGCATCGCTCCGTCGGCCAACCAGTCGAGCGTCGCCGTCGACAGCACCGAGGGCATCAAGGCGCTGCTCCGACACTTGGCCGCCCGGGGCATGCAAACCGCCGGGTTCGTCGGTGACACCCACCCGGCGCACCAGGAACGGTTCCAGTGTTTCCTCGCCCACGCCGCCGCTCACGGAATCGAAACGCGATCCGAATGGCAGGTTATCCGCTCCGAACCGGCCGCGCTGGCCGGCTACGAGGGCACGCGGCGGCTGCTGCGCGACCATCGTGATGCCCTGCCCCGGGCCTGGGTGGCCGCAAGCGACGCCATCGCCATCGGCGCCTTGCGCGCACTCCGCGAACACGGCATCGCGGTGCCCGCCACCCTCGCCGTGACCGGGTTCGATGACATGCCCTTCGCGAACCTCTTCACTCCGGCCCTGACGACCATCCGGCAGCCCGTGGACGCCATGGCCCAAACCGCCTTCGACTGGGTCACCGCTAGCCGACCCGTCACTCCCGCTCGCAGCGTCCGGCTGCCCGGCGAACTGATCGTGCGCGAATCCACCTGAACCTCCCTGCCACCGCCCTCATGAAAAAATCAGACGCTCTCGACACCATCATCGTCGGTGGCGGGATGATCACCAACGATCTCATCCTGCCGTCGGTCTACCAGCTGCAGCGCATCGGCGCCGTCGGCGCCATCAAGGTGTGTGCCCTCAATTCCGCACCGCTCAAGGCACTCAAGGAGAGCCCGGACTTGAAGGCCACCTTCCCCGGGCTGGATTTCCAAGCCTACCCCGACATCCACGAGCCCGCCGACAAGATGTTTCCGGAACTGTACAAGCAGGTCCTTGCGGAAGCCAAACCGCGGCAGGCGGTGATCGTCGCGGTGCCCGATCAATTCCATTACGAGACGGTGATGGAGGCCCTGCGCCGCGATCAGCATGTCCTCTGCGTCAAGCCGCTCGTGCTCCGCTACACCCAGTCGGTCGAGATCGAGACGCTCGCCCGCGAACGGGGCCTCTTCGTCGGCGTCGAATATCACAAGCGCTTCGACACCCGCGCGCTCATGGCCAAGCGGCAGTATGCGCTCGGCCACTTCGGCGAGTTCGCCATGGGCGAGGCCCGGATGATCGAGCCGTACTACTACCGGCATTCCAATTTCCAGAACTGGTTCACGACCGATCGCACCGATCCCTTTGTGTATGTCGGTTGCCACTACGTCGATCTGGTCTACTTCATCACCGGGCTGAAGCCGGTCGCGGTCTCCGTCAGCGGCGTCAAGGGCCGGTTCCCCAATGGCAAGGAGGGCTACATGTGGGCCAACGGCCGCGTCCGTTATGAAAACGGGGCGGTCCTGTCCGTGATCGACGGGCTCGGCTACCCGGACGACGGCGCCGGCAGCAACGACCAGGGGCTGCTGATGTACTGCGAGGGCCCGAACCGCACCGGGATGATCCAGCACAACGATCAGGACCGCGGCGTCCGCCACGCCTATCTCGATCAGATCGGCTGCGCGGGGACCCGTTACAATTACGTCAGCCCCGACTTTTTCCGCCTCGTGCCGTGGTCCGGGCCGGGCTTCAAGCCCGTGGGCTACGGCGTTGAATCGGTGGCGGCGAGCATCGACGCGATGCGGCAGCTCGAGCAGGCCTCGGCCGGACTGTCGGCCGAAGCAGCACTCGCCCGGCGCCGCGAGTTGATCCATGCAATCGATCAGGCGGGCATCGTCGCCACGCCCGCCAACAGTTCCTTCAACGAACTCGTCGTCGAGGCGGCGCGGCTTTCGATCCAGGCCGATGGCGACTGGTGCAACATCATTTACGGCAGCAACCCGCACGTTGCGATGAGGAGCTGATTACCATGGCTGAATACAACCTGACCCCTGTGAGCGTCCCGGTGGTGAAAACCAAGTACCGGACCATCCAAACTGCGATCCCGGTGCCGGAGTCGCTTCCCTACTTCGAGAAACTCCGCCGGTCCGAGCCGCGTTCCATGTCCGGCCAGCCTCCGGTGGTCTGGGACCATGCGCTTGGCGCGATCGTGTCGGACAAATGGGGCAACCGCTGGATCGACTGGTCCTCGGGGGTCCTCGTCACCAACGTCGGCCACGGCCATCCCCGGATCGTCAAGGCGCTGCAGGAAGCGATTTCGCGCCCACTCCTCGCGACTTATGTCTTTCCGCATGAAGGTCGCGCGGAATTGACCGACCTGCTCCGGCAGCTGGCACCCAAGCCGGACGAGACCACGGTGTTCCTGCTCTCCACCGGCAGCGAGGCGACCGAGAATTGCATCAAGCTGGCCAAGACCTACGCGATGGAAAAGCACGGCCCGGCCAAGTCGGTGTTCGTCTCGTTCAACAACGCCTTCCATGGCCGCACCATGGGCGCCCAGCTCGCGGGCGGGATGCCCAAGGCGAAGAAATGGCTCGGCACCGGCTACCCGGACTTCGTCCAGGTCCCGTTCCCCGACGGCTACAAGAACCCCGACGTTTCGTTCGACCTTTTCCTGCGCACGCTCGCCGAACGCAACCTCCCGCCGGAGCGGATCGCCGGCGTGATGAGCGAGAGCTACCAGGGTGTCGGCCCCGACTTCTTCCCGGTGGACTACGCCCGGAAACTCGAGGCGTACTGCCGCGAGCATGACATCGTCCTGATCATGGACGAGGTCCAGTCGGGCTTCGGCCGGACCGGAAAGATGTTCTGCTTCGAACACTACGGCATCACCCCCGACCTCATTGCCTGCGGCAAGGGCATCTCTTCCTCACTGCCGCTCTCGGCCGTGATCGGCCGCAGCGACATCATGGGCTGGTATCCCCCAGGCTCGATGACGTCTACGCACTCGGCCTCCCCGCTGGCCGTCACCGCCGCCATCGCCAACCTGCACGTCCTCGCCGACGAGAAGCTGGTCGAGCGCGCCGCCCGCCTGGGCGAATGGTTCATGCCCGAACTGCACCGGATCCAGCGCAAGTATCCCGACGTCCTCGGTTGCTGCACCGGGCGCGGACTCGTGGCGGGAATCCAAGTCGTCCAGCCGGGAACCCGGAGCCCGAACCCGGATCTCGCGACGCGGATCAACGTCGCCTGCATGCAAAAGGGACTCCTGATGTTCGCGCCGGTCGGCGTGGGCGGCGAATGCGTGAAGATTTCGCCGCCGTTGAGCATCGAGGAGGATGCCCTCCGGGAATCGCTCGCGGTCTTCGAGGAGGCGGTGGACGAGGTCTGCGGCGCCCGCTGATCGGCCGTCGTTCCCACGCCCGCATTTCACGGCCCAAATCGCGCGGCCGGTGTTCCTGCCAATTCGGTGTTACGATCGTAACACCGAATTGGCAGCGGGTTTCCACCGCCCTACGGGACCCCGATGCGCGGCGGCTCACTGGGAGCCGGGGTCGCCGCGGGCAGATCCCGCGTGTCGGCCGCCGCATCATCGAACCGCAGGTTGAGCAGCGGCAGCAGGCCCAGCAACCCGAGGACCGTCAGCCCGAGCACCGCGTATCCAGCAACATCATGCACGGTGCCCTCGATCGCGGCCGGCCCGTGGGCATACGCCCAGGAGGTGAGGAAGAGGCTGCGGCCAAGGTTGGTGACGAAGGCCAGCGCCAGCGCGGCGACAACCAGGGTGATCTTCTTCCAAGTCCGGTCGAGAAACACCGCCGCCAGGAACGAGCCGGCGAAGAGGCAGCCCGTCAGTGAACGGATGCCGGAACACGCGTCCGCGACGCCGACATTGCCCCGGGGCAGGGCCAGCACGTTCCCCTGCTGCTCGAGCGGCAGTCCCAGAATGTCGAATACCAGCGCCACCATCGTCACGACCTTCCGCAGCAGGAACAGGCTGAGTTGACTCTCGACCGCCGAGACCATGGGTGCCGACACCAGCCAGATCAGGATCGGGAAGGCAAAGAGTCCGGCGAGCCGGACACGGGCATCCTGCCGGAGGGGGGCCGGGTGCGTGGAGGCCGGCGCCGGGGCGTTCAGCAGAAGCAGCGCCGGGAGGATTCCCACCATCCCCAGCGTGATTGCCAGCGTGCCCGGCTGCGACGTGCCGGCACCCGCGCGATAAAACGCACCGAGCAGGAAAAGCAGGCCTCCCGCGCCCAGCGAAATCATCACGAGCCCGCACAGAATCCAACCCCGCCAGCCGGTTGCCCGTGGACTCGATGGACGCGCACAATCCTGCAATGCCGCGCGCAGCCGATCCCACCGCTCGTGCATGACGAAGCCCACGAACAGCGGCACGAGCCACCCAAAGGCATAGTCCTGCTTGACGCGCCACCAGTGCGATTGATCCCACGCGACGAAGGCGAGAAATCCGAGCGCCAGCGCCAACGTGGCGAGAAACGGACCCGGCATCGATGCACGGAGATTGGTCCAAAACCGCAACATCCACCCACAGGCGAAGCCCCTGAGCCACGGAAGGCGAGCCTGATTCGGCTGGCTGCGGGTCCAAAGTCCTGGGGCGGGAAGGCTACGCCACTGCGGTCCACTGATGCGTCGCGGTGGTGCCCTCGCCCGGGTTCCAGGCTACCTCCGACGCGTTCCCGCCGCCCCCTCAGCGAGCCGTTTCCGGACAAAGTCGCGCAGCCCGGCATCGAGACCTTCCCGGTGCGCTTCGAAACGGTGCCTGATGTCCGACCAGGGCACCTCCCCATCCGGCATCAGGACCGGCGTCTCGTTCTTGAACGGCGTGGCATCGCCCTGATCCACGACACTGTGAACGAACCCCGCCCCCGCTCGCCAGGTGAGCGCCCGCTCGTCCGTCCCAAAATCATAGCAAAATTGAAAGCCGCCCACGCGGCCGTCGAGTTCCAGCCAGACGACCAGTTCACAGTCGTCCGCCTCGAACCAGCGGCGCCGACCGGCGCCGGCCTCCTGCTTCACATGCCTAATCTCCTTGAACACCCGCTGACACTCCTCCGGCTGCGGCCATTGTCAAAACGCGGGCGCAGCCAAGACTGCGCCCCTGCGGGAACGTGTGGTCGAATGGAAACACGGGCGCAGGCAAGGCTGCGCCCCTACGAATGAAATGCTGATTCCAGCCCTTCATCTGCGCGGCCAATCCAAGTCATTCGGAGACGCGACTCACCACCAGGGACGCATTCGTGCCGCCGAATCCGAAGCTGTTTGCGAGTGCCGCCCGGACCGGCTTCCGCACCGCCACATTGGGCGTGAAATTCAAGCCGAGTTGCGCGCAGGCCGGGTCGACATTCTCGAGGTTGATCGTCGGCGGAATGATGCCGTCCCGGATCGCCAGGACGGCTGCGAACATCCCCATCGCGCCGGCACCTCCCAGCAGGTGGCCCGTCATCGATTTCACCGCGCTCACGTGCAGCGCCGCCTTGTTCGCCGCAAACACCTCCGCTATCGCCGCCGCCTCCTCACCGTCACCGCCCGGCGTGGACGTGGCATGGGCCGAGACGTAATCGATCTCGGACGGCTCCATCCCCGCCCGGGCCAGCGCCGAGCGCATCGATCGCGCCGAGCCCTCGGCTCCGGGCGCCAGCGAAGAAAGATGGTAGGCGTCGGCCGAAGCTCCGTAGCCGCGCAACTCCGCCACGATGCGGGCCCCTCGCCGGCGGGCGTGTTCGAGTTCCTCGAGGACAAACACCACGGCGCCCTCCGAGAGCACGAACCCATCGCGATCCCGATCGTAGGGACGCGATGCCTTTTCGGGCGCATCATTGCGCGTTGAAAGCGCGCGCATCTGGGCGAACGCCCCGACGGCAAGCGGCGTCACCGTCGATTCCGCGCCGCCGGCAATCATCACATCGGCATCGCCCCGGGCGATCGTCGCGGCCGCCTCGCCCAGAGCATGACCACTCGTCGCGCAGGCCGAGGCGACGCTCATGTTGCTTCCCCGGCAGTCGAGCAGCAGGCTCACCTGGCCCGCGAGGAGGTTCGGTGCGATCTGGATGATGAAGAAGGGGGAAATCTTCCGAAAGCCGGAGGACTTCCAGGTGTCGTGCATTGCCTCCATTTCCGGCAGGCCTCCGAGCCCCACCCCGAGGTTCACGCCCATCCGCTCCGGAGCCAGCGTCGCCCGATGAGCATCCAGGCCGGAATCGATGTAGGCATCGACGGCGGCACCGATGCCGAGATGAGTGAACCGGCCGAACTTTTTGACATCCTTCTGGGTCAGCGCCTGGAGAACTGGCTCTGAGCCCTGGCCGCGCGGCCGGATCGCGACAGGCAGCGGACGCGCTGGATCATAGTTTCGAACCTCACCCGCCAGCTGCGCTGCACATCCCGTCGCATCAAAGCGGGTGATCCGACCGATCCCGCTGCGCCCGGACACGAGCGCCGCCGACGTCTCCGCGGCAGTCGTGCCACAGGGCGTGACTGCGCCAACCCCGGTGATCCCAACCCGACGAACCGATGCGGAGGAAGTAGCCATGGAGGCAACGGAGGGGAATCCCCGCCAAGCCTTTGGCAAGACTGAATCTGCTTGCTTTGACTTTCGCGGCGCGTGCGCTTTTCCTGCGCCTTCCATTGCCGACTCGTCCGCAATCGCCCAAGACACCGCTGCAACAACTCCATGCCTACTGGCGGATGGAGTACATCGAGGCCCCGCAGTATCCGGCGGGAATGAAGCGACCCTTCACGGAGCTGCCGAAGCTGGGCGATGATCGTGCGGCGCTGATCGTCCACCGGTCGATGCTCTCCTATCTGATTCTGAACCGTTTCCCCTACAACCCGGGCCACCTCCTTGCCGTTCCTTTCCGGGAGGTTTCCGATTTGGAGCAGCTGACCCCGCCCGAGCGGGCCGACCTCCTTGATGAACTCATCATCGGGCAGCGACTGCTCGCCCGCGCGCTCCGCCCCGAAGGGTTCAACATCGGTTTCAACCTGGGTTCCGCCGTGGCCGGAGGCAGCATTCCCCATCTGCACGGCCACATCGTTCCCCGCTGGAATGGTGACAACAACTTCATGCCCGTCATCGGCAAGACCCGGATTCTGCCGCAGTCGTTGAATGGTATTTGGACCAAGCTCTCGGCGGCGGCAGAGGAGCTTTTTTCGCCCTCCGCCAAGCCGGTCCGCCAACGACCCACGTCCCGTCGCCACAGCTGAACCGGAAATTTCACGCTTTCCCATGCGGTGTCCCACCAATCTGTCGACATTCGAAAGTGTAGCGCCGGTTTTCAACCGGCGCCGCCAGTCGGAGACTGGCGCTACCAAGTCGCGGCGCCGACTGGACGTAAGAATGGTCCGGGCTAAGCCGGGGCTAAGCCGAAGATTCATTATCTCCAAACGCTCCCCATCTTAATCCCTTGGCCATCAAAACCCTCCATTTTGCCAGCCCACGCCACGCCAGCTCGCTCTACGCCGGCCGTGAAGAAAACCTGGTGCACGCGGAACGCTCGCTCGGCGTCAAGATCACGAGCCGCGACGACTGGCTGAAAATCGACGGTTCGGGCGAGCCCCTCGCCCGCGCTGAAGCGCTGTTTACGTTCCTCGATCGGGCCCGGGCACAGGGAATGACGATCCGCACCCCCGATTTCCACCGGATTGCCGACTCCTTCGCCCGCGGTGAAGGGGCTCAGCTCAGCTCACTGCTCGACGAGCCGCTTGTCATCGCGACCAATCGGAAGACGATAATTCCCAAAACATTGGGGCAGAAGCTTTACCTCCAGTCGATGCTGGCTCACCCGATCGTCTTTGGCATCGGCCCGGCCGGCACCGGCAAGACGTATCTTGCGATGGCAGCCGCGGTGAACGCCTTGCTCAAGAATGAAGTCGAACGGGTGATCCTGACCCGCCCTGCAGTGGAAGCCGGTGAAGCCCTTGGGTTTCTGCCAGGGGATCTCCGGGAAAAAATCCTTCCCTACCTGCGGCCGCTCTACGATGCATTGCATGACATGCTCGATAACGAGGATGTCGCCCGGTTGACGGAAAAAGGCGTCATCGAAATCGCGCCTCTGGCCTACATGAGGGGTCGCACGCTGTCGCGCGCCTTCGTGGTCCTCGACGAGGCCCAAAACACGACTCCCGAGCAGATGATGATGTTTCTCACGCGGTTAGGTGAGGAGTCGCGGATGGTGATCACCGGCGACATCACCCAAATCGACCTGCCGCGCTCCAAGCATAGCGGGCTGCTCGAGGTCCGGCACATCCTGGAGGACATCCCCGGAATCGATTTCCATACCTTCAGTGGCGCCGATGTCGTGCGGCATCCGTTGGTTGCGACCATTATCGCCGCCTACGATTCGTACCGAAACCCCGGCAAGAAGGAAAACGAGACCCTGGAAAAGCAATAAATCGCCCGTTCGATCAGGTTGGACGTCCGGGCCCGGCTGGGCTCCACTTTCCCTTTCGTCCCTCCTCCGACCATCCCGTGTCTGTCCGTAACCAGCTCAAGCTTCTCGTCGGCGGCCTTGGCCCCCGCCGCAACCAGCGTGGTCGGTCCAAGGCTTCGGCCATGGGGGAGTTTCTCGATCGGAGCCGCGTCATCGCGGTTGTCATCTTCATCGTCACCGTAGCGGCGATCGTGGTGATCAGCTCGGTGGGGGTCAGCACGATCGACGTGCCGATCCAGCCGAACCAGGTCGCCACATCGAGGCTGACGGCACTGGCGTCGTTCACGTTTGAAAGCGCCGAGCGGACCCGTGCCGCCCGCGAACAATTCCTGGGCCGGGTGCCGCCGGTGTACCGGCTCGACATCGAGCCGTTGCGCCGTTTCGAAGCAGCCGCGCGGACCCTCCTCCGCCAACTGGAGGCATTCGAGGCCAGCGCGCCGCCGGGCGGCGGGCCCGCCCTCCTGACCCGCCGCACGGAGTTGTCGTCCATCGCCGAGACCTTCAACAGCCATGGTCCCTATCATGCGACGGCCGAGGACATCGCCGCACTCCTGGGCGTGGGCGATGCGGCCGCCCGCACCGTCCTCTTCGAGAACGGGCTGGCAACCCTGCGCGAAATCTACGCCCAAGGGGTGACGGATTCCGTGCTGGGCAGCATCAGCCCGGGTAACGCGGTGGTGTTCCAGATTGCCCGGGGCGACGGCGAGGTCACCCAGCGCGCGGCCCAGACAATGGAGGAAGCCTGGACCCTGTTGCGGGTCAGCCTGGCCTCGGATCAGGTTTCGCGATCGGCGGCCCAGGCGGTTTTCCGGATTTTCCGCTATGGCGTGACGCCCAATGTCGTCTTCGATCGGGCAGCCACGCAGGCGCGGCAGAACGCGGCGGTCCAGGCGATCAAGCCCGTGATTGTCAGCGTGAGCCGCGGCCAGACGATCGCGGAACCGGGCGATCGGATCTCCCCCGAACAGCACGAGATGCTCGTGGCGCATCGCAATTACCTCCGGCAGCATGGCGACACCGAGGTCCAGGAGGGGCTGAAGCTGTTTCGTCGCGTGCTGTTGGTGCTCGCAATGGTGATTGCCTCGCTGCTCTACATCCGAATCGAGGACGCCGAGACGCTGCGCAGCAACGTCCGCTGCGGGCTTCTGGCGCTCGTGGTGATCGTGAACCTGGCCCTGGTGCGCACCATCTACTCACTCGGCGGCGCGGAGTTTTTCGTCCGCGATGGCTCCTGGGCCTCGACGCTGCCCTACGTGGCTCCAACCGCGTTCGCCCCGCTCATCGTGGCCATCCTGATTGATGCCGGCTCGGGCATCTTCATGGCGCTGCTGATCTCCATCTTCACGGGCGTCATCTATGGCAACCGGCTCGACCTGCTGGTCCTGACGTTCCTCGCCTCGCTGGTCGCGATTTACTTCGGCCGGGACGCCCGCCGCCGGGGCCGGCTGGTGCGCGCCGCTGCCGCCGGCGGACTCACCGTGGCCGCGTTTGCCGCCTTGATCGGAGTGGTCGATCAGACTCCGACCGACACGCTGCTGCGCCAGATGAGCGCCGGGCTGGGCACCGGACTCTTCACGGGTATCCTGGTCGTCGGTCTCCTTCCGGTCCTGGAATCGCTCTTCAAGCGCACGACCGACATCACGCTGCTCGAGCTGACGGATTACAATCATCCGCTGCTGCGCCATATGCAGCTCGAGGCGCCCGGAACGTATCATCACTCGCTCGTGGTGGCCCAGCTTTCGGAAAACGCCGCCAATGCGATCGGTGCAAACCCGCTCGTCGCACGCGTGGCCGCCCTGTTCCATGACGTGGGCAAGACGGGCAATGCCCAGTTCTTCGGCGAAAACCTGCGCGAGCGCGACAGCCCGCACGATGACCGCGATCCGCAGGAATCGGCCCGGATCATCAAGCAGCATGTCAATGACGGGGTTGAGCTCGCGCAAAAGCACAACCTGCCCCGCGCGGTCATCGATGTGATTCAGCAGCATCATGGAACTACGGTTGTGCGGTTCTTCTATCACCGCGCCTTGGAGCAGATGCGGAACTCCGCCCCGCCGCTCCGCCGCCCCGAGTCCGATGGCTCACCGCCGGCCGGCGCCCTGCCCGACGAAAGCGTCTTCCGGTACGACGGGCCCAAGCCGCAGTTCAAGGAAAGCGCCATCATTTCCCTCGCGGACGGCGTCGAGGCCGCCACCCGCTCGATGCGGGAAGCCGGCCCGGAGCAGCTCCAGGAACTGATTGACCGGATCGTGGACGAGCGGATCACCGAAGGGGAACTCGACGAGGCTCCGGTGACGCTGGAGGAAATCACGAAGGTGAAGAACAGCTTCCAGTTCACGCTGCTGAACATGCTGCACTCGCGGGTGGCGTATCCTCCCGCCCTGCCCCCGGCCAAACCCGCGCCGCTGCCCGCTCAAAAGGCCTAGGCTAGGAGTCTGTCGGCCTTATGCGGACCCGCCTGACAAGGTTGGAACTAAGGATTGGGCAGCCGACAGCCTCAACGAAAATGCCGCGGACATTTTCGAGGGTCTCCATAGCAAACCGGCATCCCCGGCTCCGGATCGATGGGCGCGCGGTGAAGCGGCTGATCGGCCTGCTCGATGCCCATGCAGCCGAAGTGCTTCGCGGCGGTCGCGGGGTTCCCGCCGGAGAACTGTCGCTGGTCTTTCTCACGGATCGCGCTCTCGCCGCGCTGCATGCCACGTTTCTCGACGATCCGACCGCCACCGACGTCATCACCTTCGAAGGGAATCCGGCCCATGGCACGGCAGGAGAAATCTGCGTTTCCGCCGACATGGCCGCTGTCTGCGCCCGCGAACGCCAGCAGCCCTTTGCCGACGAGCTCACCCTTTATCTTGTCCACGGCTGGCTGCACCTCGCCGGCCTCGATGATCGCATTCCGGCAAAAAAACGTGCGATGCGACGGGCCGAGGCGAGGGCCATGAGGCTTCTGGCCGCCCACCAGGCCATTCCGCGATTTTCATGGCGCAAGGCGCCGCGGTGATTCCTGATGACGGCATGTGAAAGCGGCATCTTGCCGCTTTTCCCCCACCGGCAACCGGCGGGAAGCCATACCTGACAACCCATCGTGCGGAAAATGTGATTCGGAACGCTTTTCGCCGGTTGAAAACCGGCGCTACCCCAGGCAGCCGCACGCGCCAACGATCTTCCGGACCCGCCAGAGGGCCGGCCCGCCGTAGCGCCGCGTCTCCGACCGGCGAAATTCAATTCAAATTGCATTCTCTTGCACCCGGTCCAATGCGCGCTGCGCCTCGACCTGATGAGATCCGGCAAGATGGGCAGAGAGTTATGGCGGGACGCCGCTTCTACGACCCATCCGCTGCGAAAAATCTTTTGCCTCCCCTGCTGGTCGCGGAGATTTTGTAACGCTCCCATGCCGTCAGACTCAACCCGCCCCCTGGTGGGGCTCGTCACCTTCCGCAACGCCTTCATCTCCGGCGCACTCCTGCTGGCCCCGGTCATCGTCACATTCTGGGCGTTCACGACGATTGTCGAAGTGGTCGGCGGAAACTTCCGGCCCCTTTACGAACATTATCTGCCCGAGACCCTGCAGAGCATCCCGTTTTTCTGGGACCTGGCCGCCACGGTCGTCGTCGTGCTCCTCGTCACCACCCTCGGCTATCTCTCAAACTACGTCCTGGGAAAATACTTCGTCAGCATCACCGAGCGGGTGATCCAGCGGATTCCGGGGATCGGCTCGCTCTATTATTCGGTCAAGCAGGTGGTCGCCACGTTCGGCAAGGAGAAGCGCGACATCTTCAGCAAGGTCGTGCTGCTCGAGTTCCCGCGGAAATCCGTGTGGGCAATCGGTTTTCTGACGAATACGGGCCAGGGCGAGGTGCAGACCCACGTCACGCAGGAACTCTGGACCGTGTTCGTCCCAACGACGCCAAACCCCACCAGTGGTTTTCTGGTGATGGTGCCGCGCGAGGATTTGGTCCCGCTGGAAATGTCCGTCAGCGAGGGCATGAAGATGATCATCTCGGGTGGCGCGGTCGTGCCGCCGTGGCCGCCGGCCCAAATACCGGTCGGAGCCCTGGCCAAGTAACGCTCCGCCTCGAGGACGCCGCCCCGTGCCGGCCCAATCGCTTGCCACCACCGG
Organism: Verrucomicrobiia bacterium; assembly: GCA_011525695.1. GTDB lineage: Bacteria > Verrucomicrobiota > Verrucomicrobiia > Opitutales > Opitutaceae > ER46. Next base: position 19,173 of record WYBX01000001.1, on the reverse strand, counting down.
CTTCGTGCTGCTGAAGCGCCCGCCGGGTGATCGCTTCCAGACCCTCACGGTCTTCTCGCCCGCCGAAGGTTTGCTGGCGGTTCTGCAACGGCTGCCGCGGAAATCGGGCGCGACCAGCTCCTCGCTCGACCTCTTCGACGAAGCGGAACTCATGCTCGAGTCCTCCAATCAAGGCCGCACCTGGTTCATCAAGGAGGCGCGGCTGCTCACGCGGCCGTCGGGAATCGGCCGCAGCTACGAAGCGCTCGAGCGCGCGTGCACGCTCGGCGCCCTGGTGGCGCGCAATCCCGTCCACGAGGAAAGTCGCACGCTCGTCGCCGCGCTGCTGCGGGAGGCCTTCCATGCGTTTGCGAACGCGCCACGGCCTGACGTGATCTATTTCAAGAGCCTTTACCGGTTTGCCCGCGATGAAGGCTACCCGCTCAAGCAGGAGTGGTACCCGAATCTTCCGGCCACCGATCAGGCGGAGGTCGCCGCGCTCCTGAACCGACCGCTCGCCGAACAGACGGCGACGGCTGCCGTGGTCACCCGGCTGCAGCGAAGGCTGGACGACTATCTCCGGAGCCAGACGGAGATCCTGCTGGAGTAGCCAGCGCAACCGCCATGGATTTTTCACTCGATGCCCGCACTGCGGCACTGAGCGTCGGCGAGTTCGCCGGGTTCACGATCGGCCCGCGCGAGGCGACGGGCGGCCCGCAGGGCATCTGGCGGGCGCAACTCGGCACCCACTGGCACAACGAGCTGCGCACCCGCGCCATCGCCGAGCATGCCGCGGCCGCCACCTTCGAAATCCCCATCACCGGCCGGATTGCCCACCGCGGCTGGGTGCTCACCCTCACCGGCCGAATCGACCAGGTCATCCGCGAACCCGGCGGGCTGACGCTGCGCGAAATCAAGTCGGTCACCCGCTCGCTGCCCGCGGAGGAGACGGAACTGCGGGCCGATTATCCCGAGTACTTCATCCAGGCCGCCACCTACGCGGCGCTGCACCGTTCCGGCACGCTCCTCACGTCGGATGACAACGCCGGCTTCGCGCCGTCCGATCCTTCGACGTCGTCCGCCAGGGTCGCACGCACGGAACTCGTCTTCGTGGAAACGGGCACCGGGATTGCGCAAACGATCCCGCTCACCTCCGCGGATGAAGCCCTGTTCCGCGCGCAACTGGAACAAATCACCGGGTTTCTCGATCTGCGGCTCCGGGCCCGCGAACGACTCCGGCATCTGCGCTACCGGCCCGCCTTCGCCGCCCCCCGGCCGGGCCAGGAGACCACCCGCACCGAACTCACCGCGCTCTTCGAGCGGCAGCCACTGGTCTTCTTCGAGGCACCCACCGGTTTCGGCAAGACGGGCGTCCTGCTCGAGTTCGCCCTCGGGCAGCTGCGGACGGGCCATTTCGACCGCGCGCTCTACCTCACCAGCAAGTCCACCGGCCAGCTCCAGGTGGTCCGCACCCTGGACGCGATGACCACTCCCGCTGCAGCGACGGGTCCGGACGCTGGCGCTTCGGCCGGGTTCCCGGCCGAGGCCACCACCCCGGTCGCCGTCTGGCACGTGCGCAACAAGTCGGAGCACTGCGTGAACACGACGTTTCACTGCGTGCGCGACAACTGCAGTTATCTCGCCGGCGCGGCTGAGCGGTGGCCCGGCAGCGGGCTGGCCCGGTTTTACCTCGATGAACGGCATGCCCGCGATCTGGATACGCTGCGCACCGCAGGTCGGGATGCGCGGGTCTGCCCCTATGAGATCACGCGGGCGGCGCTCGCGCACAACGACGTCTGGATTGGCGACTACAATTACGTTTTCGCGCCCCGCAACCGCGGTCTGTTCTTCGAGCAGCCCGGCTTCCTCGCGGCGCGCACGCTCGTGCTGATCGACGAGGCACACAACCTGCCTGCCCGCGTGGCCGACGCCTATTCGCATGCCTTCACCGCCGCCGAGGCCTTCACGGTGCGGGATGAACTCCACCGGGTCCGCGCCCCCGCCAGCCTCGTGATCGCCTGGGAGCACTGGTGTCACTTCCTGCACCATCTGCCCGCCCGGGACAGCCTGCCCGCGGCAGACGAGGACGATGCGCGGCATCTCCTCGGCGAACTGGCGAAGCTTGTCCCCTCCACGTCGCTGGATTTCGCGGCGCTGGGTCCGCAGGCGGCGGACCTGCTCTGGCAGATCCCTGGGCTCATCGACGATCTGACGTCGTCGGATCTGCCGCGGCTCTGGTGGACGCCGCGCGCCGGCCAGCTCCTGCTGACCTGCCTGGATGCGGCGCCTGCGATTGGGAAAGCCCTCCGGGAGTTCGGCGGCGTCGTGCTGGCCAGCGCAACACTCACGCCGATTGACGGCTTTGCCGCCGCCTGCGGTCTCGGCGATTCCGGATCAGGCAGGGCTCCGGCCGGCAACCAGCCAGGATCGACTCCGGTCCAGCCTCGCCGGTTGCCGGGCACCGCTCCCACCGGGAAGCTCGGGAAACTCACCAAGCGCGACACCCGCCAGCTCTTCCGGCAGCTCACGAGTGGAGCCGACCTGCTGCAGGCGGCGGAAGCCCGCGATGCCGCCAGCCCGGCACTCCTGCGGGCGAAGGCCCCCTGGCGGGATGGCGCCTACGATCTCGTGGTTGACGCGCGGGTCGACACCTCCTTCCAACACCGGTCCCGCCACTACGGCACCACTGCGATGACCGTGGCCGCGCTCCATTCCTCGGCCGAGCGCGTGGCCGGCGGGGCCGGGACCATCCTGGGCGGGCCGGCGCCCGCCGTGGCGGTCTTCTTCCCGTCCTATGCGTATGCCGAGACGATTCGACAGGAGCTCGAGAATGTTGCGCCCCAGCTGCGCGTGGCCGTCCAGCCCAAGCTGCGCGAGCTCGCCGCGCAGCTTGCCTGGGTGGATGAGACGCTGCTCGCAGCCGGCGCACTCTTCCTCGTGTTGGGCTCGAGCTTTGCCGAGAGCATCGATGCGCTCGGCGGCCGCGTGACCCATGCGATGGTGGTCGGCCCGGCCCTGCCCGAGGTGAACGCGGTCCAGCGGGCCCGGCTGGCGGAGGCCATCCAGGCCGGCTGCACCCGGGAGGAGGCCTTTCGCCGGGTCTACCAGATTCCCGGGATGACCAAGGTCAACCAGGCCCTCGGCCGGCTCGTCCGCGCCCCCGGCCAGCGCGCCCGCGTCGTGCTGCACTGTCGCCGCTTTCTGGATGCAGCCTACGCCGGGCTGCTGGCGCCGGAATACCGCCAGGGCGGATTCGTCGCCGACGACGCCGCCTTCGCCCGCTGGCTGAAGCCGGCTGGCACGCCGTAGGAGTCTGTCGGGCATTTGGGAGAATCGACCGTCATGGCCGTGACGGAGCACGGCCCTCCAAATACGATGCTCGTACATGGAGGGACGACCTCCGTGTCGTCCACAAACCCGCTGGGAAAATCATCCTGCGCAGCGAGTCGATCTTAATGGCCGTGACGGAGCACGGCCCTCCAAATACGAAACTCGTACATGGAGGGACGACCTCCGTGTCGTCCGCAAACCCGCTGGGAAAATCATCCTGCGCAGCGAGTCGATCTTAATGGCCGTGACGGAGCACGGCCCTCCAAATACGAAACTCGTACATGGAGGGACGACCTCCGTGTCGTCCACAAACCCGCTGGGAAAATCACGCGAAGAAGCGCCGGGCGGCCTGGCCGCCCGGCGCTTCCGCATGAACTCAACCAGCCTGACATTCGCCGGTCTTCAGGCGGCGAAAATTCGGATTCAGCCCGCCCCAGCGGTTCAGACGAGCTGCGGCGTGCTCTCGATGATCCCCCGCGAGATGGCGTACCGGGTCAGGCCCGCCACGTCGTGGATGTTGAGCTTGTTCATCACCTGCTGCCGGTGTTTCTCGACCGTCTTGATGCTGATGCAGAGGTCGGAGGCGATCTGCTTGTTCACCTTGCCCTCGGCCACCAGTTGCAGCACCTCGAGCTCGCGCGACGTGAGCTGCTCGCCGTGCTTCTTGATCGGTTTGCCCTTGAGGTAGGCCTCCCGGTAATAGTCCAGCAGCCGCTTCGAGATCGACGGGCTGAAGAAAGCGTTGCCCTTGAAGGCCTCGCGGATCGCCTTGATCAGATCGTTGGCGGCCGTCTGCTTGATCAGATAGCCCGCGGCCCCCGCCTCGGTGAGCTGGTGCACGTATTCGTCGTCACTGTACGAGGAAAGGACGAGCACCTTCGACGGGATGCCCTCCTTGATGATTTGGCGCGTCGCCTCCAGTCCGTTGAGCTGGGGCATCGCGATGTCCATGATCACGACATCGGGCGCGAGGTTCTTGGCCATGTGGACCGCCTGGCGGCCGTTTTCGGCTTCGCCCACGACTTCGATGTCGGTTTCGACGGCGAGCAGGGAGCGCAGGCCCTGGCGGACCACCGTGTGATCATCGGCAAGGAGGACTTTGATTTTGTTCATGATGGGAGGGAAGAAGGCTCTGGTTGGGTTGGTTCAGTTCGAGTTGGAGCCGGCGGACTCACGGGTCCGCTCGCCGGCCCGAGCGGGTGAGAGGGGGATCTGGACGCGGACCGTGGTTCCGCGCCGTGGTACGGACTCGATCGCGAACTCGCCGTTCACGAGCCGCACGCGTTCCTGCATGCCCAGCAGCCCGAGCCGGCCGCGCGCGGTGCCGTTGAGCTGACCCGGCGGCGGCGACGCGCGCCCGTTGTCGGCGATTTCCATGCAGACGGCGCGCGGGAGCTGCCGCAGGATGATCTTAACCCGCGTGGCCCGCGCATGCTTGAAGACGTTCGTGAGGCTCTCCTGCGCCACGCGGTACAGCACGGTGCCCTGCTGCACGCTGAGGGCATCCGTGTTCACCGTGCTCTCGAGCTCGGCCTTGATCCCGGTCCGCTCGGTGAAGGTCTTGACGTAATTCCGCAGCGCGGCGTAGGGGCCGAGGTGATCCAGCATCGAGGGCCGCAATTCGCGCGCGAACTGGTGCACCATGTTCATGCTCTGTTCGAGCAGCCGTTGCGCGTCGGCGACCTTCTTCTTGAAACGCACATCGCCGTCGGCATGCGCGCGCAGCAGCGCGATGCTGACGTTGGCGGCCGTCAGGGTCTGCCCGATCTCGTCGTGCAGCTCGCGGCTGATGTGCTTTCGCTCCTCCTCCTGGGCGGTGAGAATCTTGTTCGAAAGCTGGCGCAGGTCCTCCTCCATCGCCCGTGCTTCCTGGAAGAGCTTGATGTAGTGCGCACGGCTCTCGCGCAGCTCCATCTCGGCCTGCTTCCGCTGCCGGATGTCCCGCACGACTCCCGTGAAGTACAGGCCGGCCCGGGTCCGCCAGGTCGCCAGCGTCACCTCGATCGAGAACTCGAGACCATCGCGCCGCAAGCCGACCGATTCCAATGGCCGGTCGAGCCACCGCCGCTCGCCTCCGCGCGCGGCGCATTTCAAGGCCAGCTCCGCGGCGTCCCGCAGCGACCGCGGAATCAACCGCTTGACCGACCGCCCAATCAGTTCCTCCCGCTTGTAGCCGAACATCTCCTCGGCGCTGCGGTTCAGCGCCACCACCCGGCCGCGCTCGTCGACCGTGACGATCCCGTCCTGGGCGGTCTCGATCACGGAACGGAATTTCAGCTCCGACTCGGCCAGCGCCCGCTGGGCGTTCTTGCGATGTCCGACTTCCTGCTCCAGCCGTTCGTTGCTGGCCGCCAGATCGCGGTTTCGCTGCGCCAGGGTTTCGTTCAACCGGCTCAGCCGGTCGCAGGCATCCCGGAATCCGCGGTGCGCCACCTCGAAGGCCGAGAGCGACTCCATCAGGAATGCGTCGAAACCCTTCATCCACCGCGCCGCGGCCCCGCCCGGGAGGGTCCCGGCCACGAGCCGCGCGGCTTCCTGGTGCAGCCGCGCCATGTCGATCACCCCCAGCCCGAGATTCAGGGCCGTCCGGCCAAGCTCGTAAGCCCGCTCGAGCGAGTGCTCGTCCTCGTGCGCCACATAGGTGCCGAGCGCAGCCCGATAACGGGCGACCAGGGTTTGCCAGCTCCTAGGTTTCATGGTGGCCCAGGTAGCGGCACGCGAGCACCAGCGCATCGTCGTGACCGCGAAAACAGCGACTCATCACGCGCTCCGCCGCGAGCGCGATCGGCTCGTCCAGGTTGATCACTTCCGCAAAATCCTCCCGCACCCCATCGGTGCCGAACACCACCACGTCGCCTGGCGCGAGGGCCAGCCGCGTCGGCTGCAGCGGCGGCAGCTGGTAACCCACCACGCCTCCCCGCAGCAGCACGCTTTCCCGTCCCGGTTGGATCCGCGGGTTGCTCCGCAGCCGGACGGTCTCGACATTGCCCACCCCGATCGCGATCAGCGATTCCTCACGCCAGTCAATCGCCGCCAGCGTCATCACCACCCCACGCGTCTCCCGCAGCGCCTCATGACATCGGCGGACCAGCTCCGTCACCGATGCCTCCGCGGCGCGAGCCAGCTCGCCGGCCGCCACCTGCGCGGCGGCCATCGCCTCCTCGCCATGGCCGAGCCCGTCAATCACCGCCACCAGCGCGCCGCCGCCCGTCGGCAGGACCACATGGCGGTCGCCGCTGACGGACTGGCCTGGGGCGGACCGGGTGGCCATGCTCCATTCGAGGCAGGAAGTGCGTTGGGCGGCGTTGATCATCATCGCTTCCACTTCTTCATGGTGATCGTCGTCCCCCGCCCCGCCTCCGAGGCGATGTCGAACTCGTCCATCAGCCATTTGGCGCCCGGCAGACCCACGCCCAGCCCCTTGCGCGTCGAGTAGCCGTATTGCATTGCCTGGGCCACGTCCCGGATGCCCGGTCCCTGGTCGCGGGCAATGATCTGGATCCCGGTCCGGCCGCCGTTCTGCGTGGTGGCCACGCTGCCCATCACGATTTCACCCGACTTGGCGTGGTCCACGATGTTGCGCGCCACCTCCGAGATCGCCGCGGCAATCAGCGTCACGTCGGCGCCGTTGAAGCCCAGTTCGAGCGCCAGGGCACGACCGCGCTGGCGCGCCGTCACGATGTCCACCGCGGATCGGATTTCGGTCTGGTTCTCAGTTGCCATTGACCGGTGCGCGCTTCGTTTTCTCGTCCAGGTAGGCGAGGCCCTCCTCGAGATCCAGGGCGGTGCCCACCCCTTCGAGCGTGAGCCCCAGCTGGACCATCGCGAAGGCGACATCCGGCTGGATGCCGACGATCACCGTCTCCGCCCCCCGCAATTTCAGCATGTGCGCGATCGCTCGCAGCGTCCGCGTGGCAAACGAGTCGATCACGTCGAGCACGGTCACGTCGATGATCACGCCGCGGGAGCGGTAGCTTCCGACCCGCTCGCCGAGGTTGTCCCGCAGCTGCACCAGATCGGAATCAGAGAGCACCGACTGGATGCTCGCGATCAGGTAGCCGCCTTGCTTGAGAATGGGGACCTGCATGGTCAGGCGCCTTGCTCCTTCGCCGCGGTGCTGCCGACGGGTTCCGCCGTGCTGATCACCTTGTAGCCCAGCAGCCGCTCCGCCTCCTCGATGCCGCCCTGGAGATCGCCCACCGCGTTCATCTTGCTCAGATCGACGCCAATCGTGACGATCGTCTGCGCGATCTCCGCCGAGAGGCCGGTGATGATCACGCTCGCCCCCATCAGCCGCGACGCCTCCACGGTCTTGACCAGGTGATTCGCCACTGTCTGGTCGATGGTCGGCACGCCCGTGATGTCGACGACGACCACCTTGGCCCGGTTGGCCCGGATGCCCCGGAGCAGCTGCTCGGTGAGCTGCCGCGCCCGGTGGGCGTCGATCACGCCGATCATCGGCAGGATCAGCAGTCGCTCCCGCACCTGCAGGACCGGGGTCGAGAGCTCCCGGATCGCCTCCTGCTGCTGGCGGATGACCCGCTCGCGCTCCTGCACGAAGCTGACGGCCACGGTGTTGGCGATTCGGTTCGCCGCCGGCTCGTAGGCATCGAGCACGCGGTTGAGAAGGTCGAAGTCGCCCTGGTACTTCTTGAAGAGCGAGCGCGCGAGCACGTCGCGCAGCAGCAGGACGATGCCCACGACCTCGTGGGTTTCGACGCCGCGCGGGATGATTCGCTCGGAGAGGTTGCGGGCATAGGCCTGGAGTGCCTCCACGCTGCCGGTCTCCAGCACCTCAACGTAATTGTCATAGACGGAGGTGGCCTCGGAGAAGATTTCCTCCTTCGTCATGGCCGTGAGCAGCTGGGCATCCGTGATCCGCCGCGCCCACTCCTCGCGTAGCTGGGTGCGGTTCTGCCGCAGGTGCGCCACGAGTTCGCGCAGGAGCGGATCATTGTAATCCGCCAGGGGTGTCGACGGATGCGTGATGTTCTGAATCTTGAACTCTGGCTTCCTTTTCATCGGCCGGATGGGGTGGTTAAGTTTGAGCTGGAGGACGGCGGGGCGGTGGGTCCTCACATTAACTGATTGGCGCATCGCGCAGAATAGGGCGGGCAGCGACCATCGAGGTAGGGATTAACCCCATACGACCATCGCCCACCTTTCGGGTCGGGGGGCGCTCAGGAATTCCCTCGGGAGCGGAGGCGCGCCAGGATGCCCGGCAGAGCGGGATGTCGCCCTTTGGGGCAAGGCCCGGGCTCGGCTGGATTCTCCGCTTTTTCCGGCCGTTTCCAGCCGGAACCGGCGGCGGGAAACCGATCCGGCGGGGCGGCCGCAGAGCTCCGGGGCGGCACCCCATGGGCTCGGGAATCTTGGGGCGCCACCCGGGGGGCTTTTGGGTCTTCACCCACTGCCGCGGACCCGGCGCCCGCGCTACTCTTTCGCCATGGCGCGGATCGGATCCGTGCCGCTCCCACCCTGCCATGCGATTGTTGTATGTTCACGAAAGATATGGCGCGCTCGGCGGCGCCGAGGCGAATGTCCTCGCTACCGCCACGGCGTTGCACGAGCGCGGCCATGCCCTCGGTCTCGCGCACGGCGCTCCGACCGGCCGTGAACTCCCGGCCTGGGATGCCGCCTTCCCGGAGCGCTTTCCGCTCGATCCGGACGACAGCGGGCGGTCGCTGGAACACGCCGCGGCGGCGTTCCGGCCGGATGCCATCTTCCTGCACAAGCTTTCCGATCTCGGTGCGCTCACCGCGCTGGCCGCCGGCGCCGCACCCGTCGTCCGGATGGTCCACGACCACGACCTGTATTGCATCCGCGGCTACAAGTACAATCCGCTCAGCCGCCGGATCTGCTCCCGGGCCGCCTCGGCCTTCTGCGTCTTCCCCTGCGGCGGCACCATCGCCCGCCGGCCCGCCGGGCCGCTTCCCTTCACCTGGGTCAGCTTTCGCGCCAAGCAGCGCGAGCTCGCGCTCAACCGCCGCTTCACCCGGCTCGTCGTGGCCAGTGAATTCATGCGGGCCGAACTGATCCGCAACGGCTTCCCCGCCGAGCGGATCGAGATCCATGCGCCGGTGCCCCGCTCCGCCGAGGATGGCTTTGCGAGCACCTTCGACGCCTCCAACCGGCTCGTCTACGCCGGCCAGATCATCCGCGGCAAGGGCGTCGACGTCCTGCTGGAGTCGCTCGCCCGCGTCCGGGTGCCCTTCGAATGCCTCATCGTGGGCGAGGGCAGCCACCGCGCCTATTGCGAGGCGCTCAGCCGGCGGCTGGGCCTGGAGGATCGCGTGCGGTTCACCGGTTTCGTGCCCCAGGCGGAGATCGCCCGCTTCTATCGTACCGCCAGCGTCGCCGTCATGAGCTCGCTCTGGCCGGAGCCGTTCGGCGCCACCGGACTCGAGGCGATGCGTTGCGGGCTGCCGGTCGTCGCGTTCGATGCCGGCGGAATCCGGGAATGGCTGATCGACGGCTGGAACGGCCGGCTCGTCCCCTGGATGGACCGCACCCGCTACGCCGCGGCAATCGAGTCGCTGCTGCGGGACAAGACCCTCGCGCAGCAGATGGGCCGGAAGGGCCGCGCCTGGGTCGGCGAGCGCTTTGGCTTTCCGCAATACATCGCCGGCCTCGAGGAGCTCTTCGGCCGCATCAACCGGACCGGCCCCGCCGCGGCCGTCCCCGCCCTGCCATGACCGAGCTGCCGCGAGTCCAATTGATCGCCGTGGCCGGCGGCAGCGGAGCCGGGAAGGGCTGGCTGATTTCACGGCTGTGCGAACTGCTCGCTGGTCGCGCCGCACACCTGCAGCTGGACGATTTCTACCGCGATCGTTCCCACCTGCCGCCCCGCCGCCGCGCCCGGGTCAATTTCGACGTGCCGCACGCCATCGACTGGGAATGGGCCGAACGCGTGCTGCGCGCCTGCCGGGCCGGACAGACCACCCACGTCCCCCGCTACGACTTTGCCACCCATTGCCGGCTCGGCCCCGACCTGGCCTGGGAGCCCCGGCCCGTCGTCTTCGTCGACGGTCTCTGGCTGCTGCGACCGCCGGCCGTGCGGCAGCTTTTCGATCTCAAGCTCTACCTCGATGCGCCCACCGCGCTCCGCCGCACCCGCCGGCTTGCCCGCGATGTCGCCGAGCGCGGCTATACCGCCGCCGTCGTCGAGGAACGGCTCCGGACCTTCGTCGAGCCGATGCACGACCGCTACGTCGAACCCCAGAAGCGCTGGGCCGATCTGGTCCTGGGCGAACCCTTCCAGGTCGCGGAACTCGAGGAACTCGCGCGCCGGCTCTGGGTGCTCCTCGATCGCGCCGCCCTCCTGCCGCCCTGGATGCGGGCAACCTTCCGCGCGGAACTGCTCGAAATGCTGGCCAACCATGAATGCTGCAACTGAACGCCCTGCCGCGATGCCCCCCGAGTTGCTGGAGCACTTCGCGACCTTCGAGTCGCCCTGGGGCCGCCGGCGGCTGAAATGGTACCTCGCCCGGAAGCGGCTGCTCTGGCGCTGGACCGTCAACAGCGCCCATGCCCTCAAGCGCGCGCTCGACATCATCGGCAGCGGCACCGCCCTCGTCCTGCTCAGCCCGCTCTTCGCCCTCATCGCCATCGCCATCAAGCTCGAGGACCGCGGGCCCGTGCTCTTTCCCCAGATCCGCGTCGGCCGGCACGGCCGCGAATTCCGCATGTTCAAGTTTCGCTCCATGCGGATCGACGCCGAGCAGCGGCTGAAGGAACTCCTCGCCCGGAACCAGCACCTTCATGGTGTGACCTTCAAAATCAAGGACGACCCCCGCATCACCCGCACCGGAAAGTGGCTCCGCAAGTTCTCCTTCGATGAACTGCCGCAGTTCTACAACGTCCTCCGCGGCGACATGTCGCTCGTCGGCCCGCGCCCGCCCGTGCCCCGCGAGGTCGCGCTCTACTCGCTCGCCGATCGCCGCCGGCTGGCCGTGAAACCCGGCATCACCTGCATCTGGCAAATCAGCGGCCGCGCCGAAATCGACTTCCCCGGCCAGGTCAACCTCGACGTCCGCTACATCGAAAGCTCCAGCCTCCGCCAGGACCTCAAGATTCTCCTCAAAACCATCCCCGCCGTCCTTTCCGGAACCGGCGCGTATTGATGAAAGCCCTGCTCATCTGTCCACCTCTCCGGCCCGCCGTCGCCCTGCTCGCGGAGAACCATCCGCTCGCCGTCGCGCCGCTGCTTGGGAAAACCCTGGTGGAATACTGGATCGAAGCCCTCGCCGCCCGCGGCGCGACCGAGATCATCCTGCTCGCGTCCGACCGGCCGGACCAGGTCCGCTCCGTCGTCGGCGACGGCACCCGCTGGGGCCTGCGGCTGGAATTGATCCCGCAATATCGCGAGCTCGACGTGGCCGAGGCCCGCGCCCGTTACCAGCCGGACGGCGCCGCCGGCTGGCTCCCGGACGAATCGATCATCCTGATGGATCATCTGCCCGGCCAGCCCGAGCTTCCGCTCTTTGCCAATTATGCCGGCTGGTTCGCCGCGCTCCAGGCCTGGCTCCCCCGGGCCATCACGCCCACGCGGATCGGGATGCATGAGATCCGGCCCGGCGTCTGGGTCGGCCTGCATGCCCAGATTTCGCCCTCCGCCCGGCTGCTCGCGCCCTGCTGGATCGGCGAGCACGCCTTGGTTGGCCCCGGCGCCGTGATCGGCCCGCATGCGGTGCTCGAGCACCGGGTCATCGTCGAGCCCGGAGCCCACATCACCGACAGCCTGATCGGGCCCGAGACCTTTGTCGGTCGGATGATCTCCGTCCAGCGCTCGCTCGTGCAGGGCGGCACCGTCGTCAACTGGCAGAGCGAGTCCTGTCTCCAGGTTCCGGATGCATTCATGCTGTGCTCCCTCGACGGCCGCCGGTTCCGCCCACCCCAGTCCGGCGTCGCGGCCCGGACCCTGGCGCTGCTGGCCATGCTCGCGACCGCCCCGGCGGCGCTGGCCGTCATGGGCCTGTCCTGCCTGCGCGGCGAGCCGCCGGTGCAGCTCCGGCTCGGCACCCGGCCGCAGCGACACGCCCGCCGCAGCGAACTCCAGACGTTCACCTACCATGAACTGGCCTGCGCCGGCAACTGGCTCCGGCGCTGGCCGCAGTTCTGGAGCGTCGTCCGCGGCGACCTCACCTGGTTCGGGAACCGCCCGCTGCGGCCCACCCAGGCCCTCGCCCTCGCCAACGATTTCGAACGGCTCTGGCTCGCCGCCCCCGTCGGCCTCGTCTCGCTCGCCGACGCCCATGGCTGCCCGTGCTCCGACGTCACCGACGAGGCCTGCGCCCACGCCAGCTATTATGCGGTGAACGCCAGCTGGCGGCTCGACTGGTTCATCCTGCAGCGATCCTTCGTCCGGGCGGCCGCTGCGTGGCCGATCCGCTGGCCCCGCCGCAAGCACCGCGGCGTCCACATCCCCCAACTCCTTCCCAAACAACAGGGCTAAGCCCACCTCGTCACCCGCCGCCGGCCGGCCCTCCCGAAAACTTCCGGAGACCGCCGGCCGGCCGACCCGCCTGAATCTGCCTCACCATGAAAATCGAGCACGACGGAAACAACCTTCGCGTCAGCGACATCGCCGAACTCAACGCCATCAACGCCTCGTCGTTCCGCGACGAAGTCCGCGCCGCGATGCCGACCATGCCCTCGACCATCGAGATTGATCTCTCGCAGACCCGCTTTGTCGACAGCTCGGGGCTCGGGGCGCTCTTTGCCCTCTACAAGGCCGCCAGCAACGGCAACGACAGCGTGACGCTGCGGCTGCTGAACCCGCGTCCCCCGATCCAGCAGCTTTTCGAGCTCACCCAGCTCCACCGGCTCTTCGAAATCGCCCGCCGCTAGCCTCCCGCGATGCCCGCCAGCGTCCCAGAATCAATCCGGGCTGATTCCATCCCGGCCCAGCGCGGCGTCACCAACCGGCTCTCGTTCCGCTGCGAGCTGGCCGAAGCCCGCGTGGCGACCCGGATCCTGCGGGCCTTTCTCGCCGAGCAGGGCCTCGACGAAACCGAGCAGTTCCAATGCGAGCTGTGCCTGGCGGAGGCCTGCAACAACGCCGTCCAGTATGCGACGCCGGCCGGGGCCGGGCTGCCGGTCACCGCCGAGGTCATCTGCCATCCCGCCCGGGTCGAACTCCGGGTGACCGATCACACCGCCGGCTTCTCGCTTCCCGCCGACTGCAATCCCATCGAACCCGACCGCGAGAACGGCCGCGGGCTCTTCATCATCCAGTCGATGATGAACGAGGTGAACTACTATCGCGGTCGCGACGAGAACACACTCGTGATGCGGAAGACGCGGACCTCGCAGCAGCACCGGCCGGCCGACGATGCCGCCACCGCCACCCTCGAGGATGCCCGCCGCCAGCTGGAAAGCTGCCAGCAGACGATCAGCGGGATGGCCCGCGAACTGTGCTTTCGTTCCGAAAGCCTCGCTGCGATCTTCCGCTGCTGCACCGAACTCGGCCGGACCAGCGATCTCGAAGGCTTCGGCTACCGGCTGCTCCACGACCTCCTCCACCTCACCGCCGCGGACTGGTTCGTGATGCGGTTGATGCCCGCGGGCAGCTCCCGGCTGGAGGTCTTCGCCGTCTCCGCGCCGGAATTGCGCAGCGAGCCGCTGATCCTCGGCCCGGGCGTAGAACCCGACCTGGCGGTCGAGCTGACCGCCGCCCGCCGCCGCCGCGATGTCGAGTTCGACGCCCGCCAGGCCCGGCCCGGACTCGAGCCGCTGCGCGCCACCGGCCCGGAAGCCAATGGACTGGTGCAGCCGCTGCTCTTCGGCGACAAGCTGCTGGGAACGCTCGCCATTGGCCGGCGCGAGGGCGGCACCCCGTTTTCCGTGCTCCAGGCGGAGATGATCCGCACCTTCTCCGAGTTCATGGCGATGCAGGTGGTCAACGCCCGGCACCTCGAGGAACAGGTGCATGCCCGGCTCGTCGCGCACGAACTCGACATCGCCCATCGGATCCAGCGCGCGCTGCTGCCCCGCAGCCTGCCCCAGCTCGCCGGCTTCCGGCTCGCCGCCAGCTGGGAAAGCGCCCGGCAGGTGGGAGGCGATTTCTACGACGCCATCCCCCTCGGGGATCACTCGATGCTCCTCGTCGTCGCCGATGTGATGGGCAAGGGCGTCCCGGCCGCGATGTTTGCCACCATCATGCGCAGCCTGCTGCGCGCGATGGCCGGACGCAGCCACCATCCCGCCCGGCTGCTCCGGCGGCTCAACGAGGTCCTCTACCAGGAGCTTTCCACGGTCGGCATGTTCATCACCGCCCAGCTGGTGTACGTGGATCTGCAACGCCGGCACCTGGTCGCCGCCAGCGCCGGCCACTGCCCCGTCCTGCTGATCTCCGGCGGCAACGTGCGCACGCTGCGCGTGACCGGCACGCCCCTCGGCATCCTGCCCAGGACCACCTACCGGCAGCACAGTGCCACCTTCGGCTCGCCGGGCGGGCTGCTGCTCTACACCGACGGACTGACGGAGGCGCTCAACCCCGCGGGCGAGATGTTCAGCCACGACCGGCTCGCGCAATGGCTCGCCGCCCGGGCGGAATCACCCATGTCCGCCGATGCGCTGCGCGACGAGCTCGCCGCCGAGATGTGCCGGTTCCGCGGCGCCACGCCGCTCCGGGATGATCAGGCGTTCATGGTGCTGGCCGAAGACGCCGCCGTCGCACACGACCGCGGCGGCACTGACGTGTTCGCCGCCCCCGATCCCCGTTCCCCCAACCTCGCGGGCAGCCCGCTTTCATGATCCATCTCAATCAGCGGTGATGCCGCCCTGGCTGACCCCGTGCCACGTCCCGATTTCCCGCCCACCATGAAACCCATTCTTCCCCTTTTTGTTTTCATCGACGCCTGCGGCTGGGAAATCATCCGGCAGGATCCGTTCGCCCGCAGCCTGGCCCCGTACCGCCGCCGGCTCCGCTCCGTCTTCGGCTACAGCTCCGCCTGCATCCCCTCGATCCTTTCGGGACGCTGGCCCGCCGAGCATCGCAACTGGTCGTATTTCGTCTACGACCCGAAAAACTCGCCGTTCCAGTCGCTCCGCCACCTGCGCTGGCTCCCGCACTGGTTCACGAGCCGCCGCCGGGTCCGCCGCTGGCTGTCGCGGTTCGTCAAGGCCCGGCTGAAATTCCGCGGCTATTTCGATCTCTACAACATGCCGTTCCAGCACATCTCGCTCTACGACTTCACCGAGAAGAAGAGCCCGTTGCAGCCGGGCGGCATGAATGCCGGCGGCAACATCTTCGACTGGCTGGAGGAACGGCGGATCCGCTACCACGTGAGCGAGCCCACCCGCGGCGAGGAGCCCAACCTGGAGGCGGCGCTGCGCGCCATCGCGACCGAGGAGATCGATTTCGCCTTCGTGTATTGGCCGGAACTGGACGGGCTGATGCACCAGGTCGGCAACCAGGCGCCCGAGGTGCCGGTAAAGCTGCGAAGCTACGAGGAAAAGCTCGGCCGGCTGCTGGCCGGGGCCCGCGAGCATTACGAGCAGGTGCAGCTCTACGTCTTCAGCGACCATGGCATGGCCAACTGCGACAATCACCTGGATCTCCGGGCCCACGTCGACTCGCTCGGGCTCCGGCTGGGCGAGGATTATGCCGTGGTCTACGACTCCACCATGGCGCGGTTCTGGTTCTTCAACGACCGCGCGCGCCAGGCCGTGACTGACTGCCTCGAGGACATCCCCGAGGGCCGCGTGCTGGGTGACGACGAACTCGCCGACCTGGGCACCCTGTTTCCGGATCGGTATTTCGGGGAGCTGATTTATCTCATGGCCGAGGGAACGCTGATCGTGCCGAGCCACATGGGCGAGCGGCCGATCCGCGCGATGCACGGCTACCACCCGGACGATCCACACAGCTACGCTTCGCTGCTCACGAACCATCTCGACATCCCCGAGGGGATCACGGCGATTCCGGATGTCTACAAGCTGATGACGCGCGATGCCGAACGCGCCCACAAGGCCAACCGGATGGTCCGCGCGGAGTCCGCCGTCACGGCGTAGGCCGTTCGTTCAACCGCGAATCCACGGTGACTCGGTCGCCAGTAGCGCCGTGTCTCCGACCGGCGAACGACATTCAATCTCTCATTCGCTTCGCCCTCAAACCATGGCCGCAAGAAACACAAAGTTCAGTGGCCGCGCCCCGAGCCAAGGGGCGGCTATAGCCGCCCTGGTGGCCAGCGGACCGCGCCCGGCCCTCTTGCGTTTCTTGTGGCAAATGGCTCGGGCGGATCCCTGTACGGAATATCTCCCAATCCTTGGACACAGAGGGCACGGAGATCGGAGAAGAGGGCACGGAGACAAACCCGTGAATCGGTGGTCGGTGAAACTGAACTTGCACCGCAGTCCCGATTACGCCCGTGACATCGGCGCCGTGTGCGGCCAGAAATCGCTGCAGTCCCCGGGCCGCCACAAGCCGCTTTTCCGAGAGTCTCGTTGGACGAAGGGGTGGCGCGGCGGGGAAGTTTGGCCCCTTGACCCACTGACCGATGTTCCTAGCTTCAGCCCATGACCGCGACTGCGATGCTGGAACTCAAGCAGCGATTGGCTCGGCTCTCCGAGGGCGAGCGTCGAGCTGCGGCGGCATATCTCCTTCGGCTGAAGCACGAGTCGCCGGCCGGACGCCGCGAGACATCGCGGCTGATGAAGGAGATGGATGCCGGGAAGAAGACCCGCCTGAGCGAGTTCGCAAGCCGGCGCCGTCATGGCTAGTCCGGCTCCGTTCGAGCCGGTTCTTTCCGGAAAGGCACTGGCCTTCCTTTCAACGTTGCCGAAGAGAAAGCAGCGGCGGCTGGTGGACCTGCTGTTCCGCTTGGCGGACTATCCGCATCAGCTCGGGGACTACGACTCAGTCGATGAGCTTGGTCGCCGGATTCAGCATTTGCAGACAGGTGATTTGGTTATCAGCTATTGGGCGGATGATTCATCCAGTGAACTTCGGGTCACTGATATCGAAGTGCTATAGCTTCGTCATGCGCGAAATCCGCGCCATCTGCGGTCAAGGATTGGAAATGGCCCGGCTTGCCGACTTGGCAGGGCTCACCGGGGAAATCGATCTCGCAGGCGGGCTCACACGAAGCCGATCCAAGCCAGACCAAGTTGGGGATGCGGCGCCCCCCGCCGCGTCTCGGCAGTTTCACCGCGAATCCACGCCAATGGACGCGAATTCGGAGGATGAGGGGGAAAAGAAATCTCCGGACCAATCCTGAGGCCAATCTATACTCGACGCCATAAGTCCTGACGGGATCCTCGTAGGGGCGCAGACTTGCTGCGCCCGTAGGTGTGCAATCATTTCTGACGTTGTGTATAGGCCACCGCCTCGATTGGTTTGCTGATGGGATCGACGATTACTTTTCCAACTCCTCACGGTTTGGACCTTCGCGTTCCTTGGCGGCCATTCGCGGTTCAAACCTTTGAACAAGAGCCAACCGAGCCCAGAGGGGATCTTCCGACCGCCTCACCGCTTCACGATCCGATCCAGCGGCGAGCGGACGCCGAGCCCGGGCCGCTGCATGACATGAGTATAGATCTGCGTGGTCTCCACGCTTTGGTGGCCGAGCAGATCCTGGACCGTCCGGATGTCGGTGCCATTTTCGAGCAGGTGGGTCGCGAACGAGTGCCGGAGCACATGCGGCGTCACGCGCTTCGTCAGCCCCGCGGCCTGGGCGGCGAGCCGGATCGCGTTCTGAAATGTGCCGTCGAGCACATGGTGGCGGCGCCTCGACCCTGTCGCGACATCGAGTGACAGTTCGCGGGAGGGAAACAGCCATTGGAATTCCCAGCGTTCTCCGGCCCGCTGGTATTTTCGCGCCAGTCCCTCCGGCAGCCAGACGCCGGGCAGCGCCGCCTCGCGATCCGCCCGATACAGCGGACGGAGCCGATCAAGGTGCTCCAGCAATGCCGGCCGGAGCGACTCGGGCAGGATGGTTATCCGATCCTTGTCGCCCTTGCCCGCGTACACCCGGATTTGACCCCGGTCGAAATCCAGGTGATGGACGCGCAGCCGGAGCAGTTCCATCAGCCGCAGGCCGGCGCCATACATGAGTTCGGCCATCAACCGGTTTGTCCCGGAAAGCTGGGAGAAAAGGCGCTGGCATTCGTCGCGGCTCAGGACGGATGGAATCCGGCGCCGTGCCCTCGCGTGTCGGAATTCAAGGGTGCCGGGATCACGTCGGAGTGCCTCCTGCAGGAAGAACACCAGGGCGTTGAGCGCCTGTCTCTGGGTGGAGGCGCTGGCGCGCTGGTGGACGGCGAGATGGCTCAAGAATGCGGCCAGATCTGTCCCATCCGCCGTGGCGGGGGGGCGCGGCCGGATGAAAACCGCAAACCGGTGCACCCATGCGCGGTAGGTTTGCTCGGTTCGCCAAAGGAGTCCGCGGGATCGGATGGCGGCGATGAGCGTGCGCTCCCAGTCAGGGCCGCCGAGATCGGTTGCGGCAGCGGGCGGGGACCGGTCAACATTCGCGGGCGAAGCCAGCCGGGCGGAATTCGATCTGACGGCGGCTGCGCGGTCGCCGGGAGCATCTGCGGAAGCATCGAGCGCTGACCGGAAAAACCAACGAAGTGCGTCGCGGGAGGAAGTCGGGTCTTGCTGCGGCAGCGTGGCGAGGTATTGCTTGGCCAGGATGATTGATGCGGGCGCATGGCGCTTTTTGCAGTGGCTGAGGAACGCAATGATTTCGCGGCGGAAGTGCTGCTGCTGGAGCTCGGGAAGCCCGGAGTCAGCGAGCGCCTGGTTCCAGTCTGGAAAGGAGACCGGTTGGTTTTCGGACCTGCCTGGCAAAGCCATACTCGCACTTGAGCTTTTGCCGGGAGCGGAGAGAAGCCCGGCGAATACCCGAATTGGGGTAC
>WYBX01000075.1 GCA_011525695.1 Verrucomicrobiia bacterium | reverse complement strand
TGCCACGACGCAGTAGCCTTCGGTTGCAGGCGGGTGAACGTTCCGCCTGACGGGGACTTGCACCCCGCTGTGTGGACGCCCTCACAGGCGCACGAGGGCCGTGCTCCGTCACGGCCATTGAGATCGAAGAGCTGCACAGAACGAGTGTCACATTTGGTTTGTGGACGCCGCTGCGCCCTCGAGTTGGTTCAATTGCCCAGGCGGGCGCAGACAAGGCAGCGCCCCTGCAAGCCTGATTGCCCGACCCAACGTGTTGGCGGCCGTGACGGAGCACGGCCCTCCATGAATCCATTGCTCACTTCTGACTCCCAGATTCGAAGGGCCATCCGGGAGCGGTGACAGGCATGTGCGGCGCTTGCCACGCTAGATGCACCCGACCAAGGTCGCGCAATGAAAACGCGGATCTTCGGCCGGACGGGACGGGAGGTGGGCGAGGTGGGGCTGGGCACCTGGCAGCTCGGTGCCGGTTGGGGAAATGTGCCGGAGGAAACCGCGCTGGCAACGCTGCGCGCCGCCCATGAATCCGGCACGACGCTCTTCGACACGGCGGATGTCTATGGCATGGGTCGGGCGGAGACGCTGATCGGCCGGTTCCTGAAGGAGACCCGGGCCCCGGTTTATATAGCAACGAAGCTCGGCCGGTTCAGCCCGCCGGGCTGGCCGGAGAACTTCACCCGCGCCGCCGTCCGCCAGCACACGGAGGCCTCGCTGCGGCGGCTCGGCGTCGATGCGCTCGATCTCACCCAGTTGCATTGCATCCCGTTCGAGGTGCTCCAGCAGGGCGAGGTTTTCGAGCACCTGCGCGAACTCAAGCGCGAGGGGAAGATCCGCGATTTCGGCGTAAGCGTCGAATCGATGGCGGAGGCGGATTTCTGCGTGCGGCAGGAGGGCGTCGCGGCGCTCCAGATCATCTTCAATATCTTCCGGCAAAAACCGATTCACACGCTCTTTGCCGAGGCCAGGAAACGCGGCGTGGCGCTGCTCGTCCGGCTGCCGCTCGCCAGCGGGCTGCTGGCGGGAAAGTTCACCCGGCAGACAACCTTCCCGGCCGACGACCATCGCAACTACAATGCTGACGGGCAGAAATTCAATGTGGGCGAGACGTTTGCCGGGCTGCCCTTCGCGAAGGGGGTGGAACTGGTGGAGGCCCTGCGACCGCACGTGCCGGCGGGGCTGACGATGAGTGAACTCGCGCTGCGCTGGTGCCTCGATTTCGAGGCGGTGAGCGTGATCATTCCGGGGGCGAAGAACCCCGAGCAGGCCCGGGCCAATGCCCGCGCGTCATCAATCCCGCCGCTGGGTGCGGCGGTGCATGGGCACCTGGCGGAGTTCTACGAGCGCGAGGTCGCTCCGCACATTCGCGGCGCGTATTGATCCAAGCCAACAATTCAGGGGGAACCGCGAAGCACGCAAAGGCTGAGACCGGCAATCCGGCCGCCCGCGAATCCACGCGAATGGCCGCGAATTCGGAGATTACGGCAGGGAGACCATCGGTGACTCGGGTGCCAGTAGCGCCGCGTCTCCGACCGGCGAAATTCGGTGAATCGTGTGAACCCGGCTTCAGCGTGGAAGCGTCCCCGCCAACTCTCTGGCTCTGGCCGCCGTGCCATCGGCATGCCCTACTTGGATCCGCGAAATCCGGCATGCGCGGTCAAACGGATTGGAGCGGCGAGGCTCACGGCGGGACCAAAACTTGCTTATACAATCCGCATAAGCGCGCAATTCAGCGCGGCGCGTCCTTCGTGGGCTTTCCGAGCCCTGAGCTTGTCGAAGGGTTCAACAAGACTCCCGTCTCCCGCTGCGCCGAAAAGAACTCTACGGGTTCGGCATCTTTCTGCCTCTGAGAAGAGCCCTGATTTCCCCAGGTTCACGACGTCCGTCCAATACCGCCAACACAAGCGAACGATCTGCCTCCATCACAAAATAGACAATATAGTAAGAGTGCTTGAGAATCGCCCGACGCACATTTCCATACTTCTTCGGAAATCCCTTGGGGTTCCATGAGATCCAGCCAATCGTCTCATTGTACTTTCCAATTACGCGCTCCTCCCCATCGGACCGCCAGGATGAATAATGCGCAATGGCCGCGCGTAGATCGCCCTCGACTTCAGGCAGTGCGACAACCGGAAGACTTTTCACGAGGCGCGCAAACGACGCATCAGCTCCTCATGGGTAATCGGCTTGCTTTTCCCTGTCCGGTAACTCGCCAAACGCTCATCGAGAACCCTTCGATGCTTCTCAGGCACGGGCATCTTCTGCTCGTCTGCCACCGAAAGCCACAGGCTCTCAGCGATTTCCAACCGCTTGCGCTTTGGGAGCCGGAGAAGGGATGAGTACGACTTGGCGGCCATGAACGGAGCCTAAGAACCGATTTGCGCGAGCGCAAGTCAGGTCGAAGGTCTCGTCCGCGAGTTGTTGAAGGCCGGGGCCAATGCCTCGTGTGAGCTCGGCGGCTTCAGCGTGGATGCGTCCCCGCCAACTCTCTGGCTCTGGCCGCCGTGCCATCGGCATGCCCTGCTCGCATCCGCGATATCCGCGGCATCCGCGGTCAAACGGATTGGAGCGGCGAAGCTCACGGCCGGGACTCAAAACCCCTGAACAGGAGGAAACGGAGTGCACCAGCGCCAATCGGCCGTTCCACTTGTCGGCATCGAGTCGAAATGCCACTGGCATCGGCCGCGGCTCCTCCTTCCCGACCGCGCCGCGGATTTCCTCCACTCTCCACCCCCTATACAATCCGCATAAGCGCGCAATTCAGCGCGGCGCGTCCTTCGTGGGCTTGCCGAGCCCTGAGCTTGTCGAAGGGTTCAACAAGAGTCCCGTTTCGGGCTGCGCCGAAACAGAACTCTCCGGGTTAGGCCCTTTTTCTTTCAGTCATTTGCGCTGCCAAAGCGTCGTGCGATTTTCCTGAAATGCCGGCTGCGCTACCTTGACGAACCATTGACTGTCGATACTGGGGAAGCGCATCTCAATTTCTGTCCGGAACGCTTTGAAGCCGTTGTCGTCCTCACCAACCCATACATAACCTTCGGTATCGTCGACACGAAAACCGAGACAAATCTGATCGACAGCAAAGAGGTCCTGCTTGAAAGCGAATACTTCCTGGATGCTCCCCCACAGGATGCGTATCGCAGGCTTATCATAAGGGACGACAGAAAACCCTCCGCTATCGAACCGCACTTCGCGGCTAAGCGTTTTGCCTGACAGTCGACGAACAAACTTCGCGAACAGATTCATCCTTCCTTGCCGAACGTCCTAGCGCGGCTGGCGCCGCAACCCAATGAAATTGCGGGGGAACACGGAGGGCACGGAGAAGGAGTTGCCCGACCCATGGCCGGGCTGGATGCGGACGCCTGGCGTGGCGGGATGAAT
>WYBX01000074.1 GCA_011525695.1 Verrucomicrobiia bacterium | reverse complement strand
TTCAGTCAGATGTAGGCGAGATTTGATCCGTCCACGGAAGGTTCGTAGCCGAGAAGCTGCCCAACGCGTCTCTCATTTTTGGCACGCTGGATTTCACCGTGCTATGGTTGGCTCGTGGGGTTCGGACTTTCGTCGTGACGACGAAGAGCTGTACCGCCAGGGGCGAGGCGCCGAAGTGTTGGCTGATCGGATGAAGAATCTGGGGATGACCGAATCAGGCCGGGCCGAAGTGCTCACCGTCAATGGCGTCACGATCAGGTCGTGATCAGTCCTGCGTCCCGTGTCAGGCGCGAGGGAGTCTGATCAGCGCCCACTTTGCTTCGGCAACTCAGACACCCATGCGCGGCCCCTGCCTGGGTGGATCGATTCTCCTGCGAGTTGTCGGTGTAATTACCGGTGCAATCGAGACGGCCTGTTTCGGCGCCAGGCCTGGAGTCACTTTTACCGTCGGAAGCGACTTCAGTCGGCCGGCCGCTTCGATCAGCACCGCCCGATCCTCCTTGGACAACCGCGCCATGTCGCCGTCCTCGAAGTAAACCAGTGCCTTCAAGGCCTCGGCGGGGGGAAACGTCGGGTGATACATTTTCTGCGCGGCCGCGAGTCCGGTTTCCAGGCGGACGCCCGCGCGCAACATGGCTGCGATATCGCGGTAGTCCTTCGACTCCGAGCGTTGGAGGATGACCTTCACCTTGGTGGCCATGAGATCGTCGAGCGAGGCCGCCTGCAGGACGCCGTCATTTGTTTGCTGCGGCTGACCCACGCGTCCAAAATCGAGCCCTCCAAAAAAAGCCAGCCTTACTCCCGACGCAGTCTCGATCTCGTAGGTGTTGGGGCGCTCCTGCCGCACGGAGACAGTGCGCAGGAACGGCAAAGCCGCCCGCAATGCCCCCGGATCTACGGGATTGGAATTGAAGAAATCGAAGTCCACCGACTGTCGGTGTCCGAGCCGGAGCGCGATGGCGGTGCCACCGTAAAGGACGTATCCGAATTTCTGAATCGGCCGCAGCTGTGGCCAGAGGAGGCGCTGCGCTGCGGGCAAGATGTCCAGTCGCGGGGCGAATGTGTCCATTACGGGATGCGTCTCACCGGCAGGGGCGGAACGTGGCCGGGTTCCGCCAGGCCGAGCCGGTAATGCCAATAATGCCATGAGCGGTCGTTGAACTGCCCTGCCTCCGCCTGGCGCAAGACTGCGCGCAGGCAATCGTCACCCAAGGTCTCGGCGAGCCGGCTGGCGTCTTCGAAAACGCCGATATTCATGACCTGCGCGACCACGCGCGCAGGGTAGTCCATCGCCTCGCTGGG
Organism: Verrucomicrobiia bacterium; assembly: GCA_011525695.1. Lineage (GTDB taxonomy): Bacteria > Verrucomicrobiota > Verrucomicrobiia > Opitutales > Opitutaceae > ER46. The sequence goes on along the minus strand of WYBX01000074.1, from coordinate 43,194 downwards.
GGATAGCCACCAGATATACCGGCGGGCGAGTTTGGAGAGTAAGGTGTGGTGGCGACACAACTCCTCCGCAAGCGGCGCCGTCGGGGACCGCAGGGTCATGTGCGTTGCCTTCACCATGAAGCAACCATGACCGAATAGCGGAGAAGTGACAAGCTGTTGACGCGCACATTGGCGGCCGTCGATGTGCGCTCCCCAGCCTCGCGACCGGAGAGAAAACCGGCAAGCTGCGCGCATTCGATGCCACACCTCTCGAGGCGCGATGCTCTTCGCGATCTGGTCGGACGGCACGCACCGGCCCACGCTGAACAACGCCTCAAAAGCGAACCTTCGCCGCCTGCGCGGTGCTGTGCTCCTGCCGTAGGTGGCCGTAGGTCCGCATTGCAAGGGCACCGCCGTCGGCGTGACCGAGCCAACGTGAAACGGTTGGAATATCCACGCCGGACTCGATGCAGCGGGTTGCGAACAAGTGACGAAAATCGTGATGGGTGATTCGCGGAATCCCCAGGGATGCGCACGCGCGGTCGATTGACTTCTGCGCCTCCCGCAGCCGAAGGACGCGATCGCCCGGTGCGATTTCGGGCTGGCGCTCCCGGGTGTAGATCGCGGCCGCCTTTCGGCGCTGGATAATCTTCTGCAACAACGCCTCCAGATCCTCGAACAGTGGCACGAACCGATCCGAACTTTCGGTTTTCAATGCGTTGTGCTCGGGGTTTGCCGGTTGCACGCCCCTCACGTGGAGCAGCTTTCGATCCCAGTCCACACATGCCCAGGTGACACCGGGAACTTCGCCCACACGGCAACCGGAATAGGCAAGGAAGCGGCAGAAGTCGGCGGCTTCGGCGGCCCAACCTCCCACGGCGCCATTGTTCTCGATTGCCGTGAAAAGGCGTTGGACATCCGCGAAGCCCGGCAAGACCAGTTTCGTCCGGGCGACTTTCTTTTTCAGCCTGCGGCCGTCGGCAGGTGTTACGGTGACGGGATTCCGGTGGATGGCGCCCCGCTCAATGGCGATTTCCATCAATCGCCGAATCGTATCGATCGAGCGGTTGATGCTGGTGGCGGAGTTGCCCTTGATGACGGTTCTAGCTCCGGGAGGAGTAAAGCCGGTCCCGTCGCCCTTGAAGCGAGACACCCACGCCTGCACTGCCTCCGGGGTTACTGCGGTGGGCTTCATCGCTTCGAGTGCTGGCCATGTCCTGCGGACCTTCTTGAGCGCGATGAGCCGCGCCGTGATGGACCCGGGTTTCAGTTCGGTATTGGCCCTCGTCCGCGACTCATAGACCTGCATGAGGTCACCCATTGTCCCCTGACCTTCGGTGACAGCCGAGGCGCTCTGGCGCAACGCCTCGATGCCCGCGGCCTCGTCATTCAGGCGGAGTTTCGCAACCGAGAAGACATCGGTGTGGAGGTTCACCCATTTCTGCTTGCCGGCTATTGTCCACCTTGCGTAATACCGCCCGCTCGCTCCATTGCGGAGCAGGTTTTGGACGGAGGTTCTTTCCCACGTTGTTTTGTTGCTCATGTTTTCTCCAGAATGCGCCTCAGAGAGGCTTAGACTGTAGAAAACCGCTGTAGAAGGCAACAAGGGATGATTACCTAAGTATTTGACTGACAATTGAAATGCCAGGGTAGCTCAGTGGTAGAGCAGAGGACTCATAAGCCTTTGGTCGCCGGTTCAATCCCGGCCCCTGGCACCATTTTCGCCATGCATAGCGTGTACATTCTGCGAGGCGCAAACGGGCGGCACTACATTGGGATGACCGGCGACCTCGATCGACGGTTGGCACAACACCGGTCCGGCCACACGTACACGACGCGACGACTTGTTACCTTCTGTTCCACCATCGACTGGCGTTCGATCTCGCCGAACTGACGCCTCGGATCCATGAGCAGCATCGCGCGGACGTGTTTCCGAGTACGTCGCGAATGGAATCGGCCCGACAGGGTGCATCCATCACACCTCTGGATGTGATGGATGCAGGCTAAGCAGAACGTCACAAACGATTGCGCATCTTCTGGAGGAGCGACCTCCGTATCGTCTGCGGAAGGGGCGGAGTCCGGCCCTCCAGCATGCGCAAGGATCGATGACCCTGGGTTTAGAAGTCGAAGCTCGCCGAGAGCCGCCAGGTGCGCGGTTCCTTCGTGCGCAGCCGATGGACGGTGTTGAACCGGGGATGCGCCGGATCGTTCGAGTTATAGCGGTAGATTTCGGGTTCCCGATCATCCGTCACGTTGAACACGTTGAGCTGCACGCGCAGGTTCTCCACCCAGGGCAACCGCGCGTTCTGCCCGAACTTGTATCCAATCATTGCATTCGTGTTCCAATAGTCGTTCGAGTAGCGAACCTCCGTGCCATTCACGACGCCCACCGGCCGCTCGCTCTGCCAGGAGTAGCCGCCGCCGACCATCAGGCCCTTGAGGGCGCCCTCGCTGAAATTGTAGCTGGTGAAGAGGTTCCACTTGTACTTCCGGTTTCCCGGCAGGATCAGGCCCTCGGTATCCATCTGGTCGTTGTGATACTCGAAGAACTCGCCGATGACCTCCGCGACCGTCAGCGCGCCCTGGTTGGTCACGACGCCCTGGAAGGCCGGCGTCTGGAGGAAGGGCATGTGCTCCGCAATCCAGTCCTTCACCTCGGGCGCGACCTCGTCGACCACGCCGTCCGTGATCGAGAAGTTGGCCTGCAGCCGCCAGTTTCGCGTCGGATTGGCGGTGAGGTTCAGCTCGTAGCCCTCCACGAACCGACTGAACGTCGAACCCGTGCTGTTGGTCCGATGCGGCGTGGCCTGCGACTCGGTGATGACATTCTGGTCCACGAGCGCATCCAGGATGATCCGCGATATCGATGAGGGATTGTTGAGCGTCCCGCCGTAGTTGAAGTTGGCGCCGTTCTGGAGATCGACCTGGTAGTAGGTCGCGCGGGCGAAGAGCTTGCCGTCGAAGAGGTCGAGCGCGAGGCCCATGTCCTCGCCAGTCGACACCGGGTTGGGCGGCGGCAGCGAGTCCGGCAGGATCCGCATGCTGCCCGGCAGGCCGAAGTTGTCGGACTTGTTGTAGAACACCGAGAGGTTCCGGGTGACATGGCCGACCACGCCGAAGGTCTTCGTGCGGCCGTCGAACTCCTGCGAGCTCGTCGGCGTGTCGTAGTTGGTTTCCCAGAGCTGCGAGTCCGGGTTGCGCAGCGATCCGTAATTGTCGACGGCCAGATCGTCCCAGCGGTAGCCGACGCCGAAGATGAGCCGTTCCTTGAAGAAGCGCGCCTGGGTGGCGATCATCTGGGTGGTCTGCTCCTCCACGGTGTCACGGGTGCCATTCTGGACGCGCGGCACCATGGTCGAGGAGAGCGTGCGCGATGGATCGGTCGGATGGGGGATGCCGGAGAGCAGATACTGCTTGGGCATGCTGCGGTAGAACGTGCTCCAGTCGCCCGGCGTGACGTAATGGCGGCGGACAATCTGGTTGGCGGCGTTCTCGGGAGCCGAATGGAAGGGTGCACCCTCCCACACCTCGACCAGTGAATTCTCGGGACTGCGGCGATCCTCCTGTTCGACCAGGCCGGCGAAACGGAACTTGCCCCACTTTCCGAGATCGAGGTCGTGTGCGACCGTGCCGCGCAGGGTCTCGTATTTGCGGCCGGTCACCCACGCCCAGGACTGGCCCTCGAGCCAGTATTGCCCGGCAAATGGATTGGGCTGGCCGTTCGGCAGGTTTGCGTTCGGGTCGGCGTAGAGCCGGCGGCTGTTGCCGGCGGGCTGGTTGGAAATCGAGGAGTTGTCCTGCTTGTTGAAGGACAGCTCGACGAACGTGTTCCGGCCAATCTGCTGTTCGAGTGCAATGGTCGCGGTCTCGAAGTCGCCGCGCCGGGTGCTGCCGGGACCGCCGGTGTGGACCGAGAGGTCGCCCAGCATCGGATCGATCTGGCCCGCGAAGACATCGAGGCCGTTCGAACGATAGGTGTTTGCGACGTTCAGCAGCGTGCCGGTGTTGTCGATGTAATAGAGCTGCTGGGTGCCATTGTACCGCGCCACTCCGTAGGCGGTGTTCTGGTTGCTGGGAATGGGCGCGGTGATCATCTGGCTGCCGTTCGTCCGCCAGTTCGAGAACTGGTCGGTCACGGTGTCGTTGGCGCCGACCACCTGATCGACGATGCCGGTCTCGTACTCGGCCCGCAGCCGTGTCTTCTCCAGGATCTTGAAGTTCGCGGCGAGATGGGCGTTCTGGTTGTCGTTCTTCAGGTATTCCCGGTAGCTCGGCTGGTGCGAGTGGACCGCGTTCAAGCGGAACGCCAGCCGGTCGCCCACGGGCAGGTTGAGGTCAATCGTGCCCCGGTAACCCTCGTAGCTGCTCATCTGCACGCTGGCGTGGCGGATGGTCCGTTCCAGGTAGGCGCGCTTCGTGGAGGTGTTCACCACGCCTCCCGCCGCGCCGATGCCGAAGAGAATCGAGTTCGGCCCGCGCGCCTCCTCCACGCGTTCGATGTTGTAGGTGTCGCTCGGCAACCGCCAGGCGAAGTAGTTTCGCGTCGTCGTCGCCGGCAGCCCGCGGACGCGGAACTGGGTGAAACCATAGAACGTGCTGTTGTCGTCCGCCGTGTTGCTGGCGAAGGTAATCGTATCCTGCACATCCAGCTGGGAGTTGGTCGACCAGAGCATCGCCTCCTCGAGGCTGTTCGCCCCGACGTCAGCGAGGAACTCGGCCGTCATCACGGAAAGCGAAGCGGCGGTGTCCTTCAGGCTGGTATTGAGCCGGCTGCCGGCGAGCGTGTTCGACGCCGTGTAGCCGACGTCCCGGTCGCTCGTGACAGTGAACGGGCTCAGCTCGATGGTTTCGCCTGCGGCGGCCGAGCCCGAGGCAGACGGGGCGCTTTGGGCGACTGCGGTGCCGCCGGAGAATCCGGCGAGGCTGGCGGCCAGGGCCAGGACGAGGAGACGGGAAGGCCGCTCCCCGGAAGTGGTGCGTACGGAGTTGGTGGTTGGCATTGGGATTGAGGTCGGGTGGGGGGGAAGGGAGTCGCAGCGCCGTGGGCGGGCAGCGATGCCCGGTAACTGGCCGTACACTATCGGGTTTTCGCGCCCGCTGGTCATTGAGTATTCACGGAAATATCTTGTGTTTTTGCGCCCGACATTCCTGGCCAGGGGCTTACGGTGCTCAACTCCCCCCGGCCACACCCCGAAAACGGGGGTGCTTCAGCGGGCCGGCGCCGGCCGGCGGTCGTGGCCCATTGCGAGCCGGTAGGCCCGGGGCGTCATTCCGATCTCCCGTTTGAACACGACGTTCAGATACTCGGGATGAGCAAACCCCGTGCGTTCCGCGATCCGGTAAAGGGGCAGGTTGGTTCCGGTCAGCATCGCCTTGACCGCCTTCAGTTGCGCCCGCAGCAGCGCCTCGCCTGGCGCATGGCCGAAGCTGGTGCGGAACTTCCGCTCGAGATCCCGGCGCGACATGCCCGCCGCCCGGGCGACGTCGTCGACGCCGATTCCGGTTTGGGCCCGGGTGTGAATGCAGCGCATCGCGGCGCGCAGATTGCTGTCGGTGATGGCCAGTGCATCGCTCGAACGGCGCGTCACCAACTGGCATGGCTTCACAAAAATCGGCGCCGCGGGCGGGCGCCGCCCGGCCATCATCGCCTCGAGCACGCTCACCGCCTCGCGGGCGATTTGCCGCGTGTTCTGCTCCACGCTCGAGAGCGGCGGCTCGGCGAGTTCGCAGATGAGCCGATAGTTGTCGACCCCGACGACCGCGACCTCCTCCGGCACGACGACGTCCGCCTGCCGGGCCGCGTTCAGCAACTGATGCCCGCGCGCGTCGTTGCAGGCCATGATGCCGACGGGCTTCGGCAGCCGGCGCAGCCATTCGATGAGGAGCCCTTCGTGGGCCCAACCATGTTGCTCCTGTTTGCGGATTGCCGAGAGCCTCGGCTGGGGCGTGCTGAAAACCCGGCAGGGGAAGCCCGCCTGCCGGACCACCTTCGCGAAGGCATCGCGGCGCGCCGCTGAATAGTCGGCGCCCTCGTAGCCGCAGAATGCGAACTGCCGGAACCCCCGCTCGATCAGATGTTCGGCCGTCATCCGCGCAATCTCCTCGTTGTCTGTCTTGACCACGGGAATGCCGGGAATCGACAGCCGGCCGCGGGTATCGACGACGGGAATCCCCTTCCGCACCAGCGCCGCTGCCATCCGCCGATCCTCGATCCGCGCGATGATCCCATCCCCCTGCCATCCCGCGAACCAGCCTGGCAGCAGCTCCCCGAGTCCGCCCTCCTGATAGTAAACCATCCAGTGCCGGCGCACCTGCAGGCACTCCGCCAGCCCCTCCAGCACGCCGCGCCCGAAGGCGCGCGACGACTCCACCAGCACGGCAATCCGGATCGGTTTGGTCGCCGGCGACGGGATTGCGCCAAGGCTGGAATTCGGGGGATCCGTGGGGGGCCGGGACATCGGTGTTGGCGCGAGAACGTAAGATTTTGTCGTGAACTCACAATGACTTTCCCGCGCACGGGCGGTTTAATATCCGCCATGCATCCTGCCGGGCCGTCCCTCGCCTCCCCTCCGGTCATCATCACCGTCGCCCCGATCGATTATGGCGATCCGGCGGCCTTTCCTGCGCTGGAGGAGCTCGGGCGCGACATCATCGCGAGCGCGGCCGCCGGCGCAGCGGTGGTGCATTTCCATCTGACTGATGCGGCCGGGCAGGCGACGAGCGACCCGAGTTTCTTCGATGAGGTCGTCCGGCGCGTGCACGCGGAGGCCGACATTGTGATCCAGGGCTCCACCGGGGGTGTGGGTGTCCCCTGGGAAGTGCGCACGGCATCGATGCAGGCGCGGGACCTCGAGATGGCCTCGTTGAACATGGGCTCGTGCAATCTCTTCGGTCGCGCGTATATCAATACGCCGGAGGACATCGTGGCGCTGGCGGCAAGGATGGACGACGCGGGGGTCGTCGCCGAAATGTGCTTCTTCGAGCCCGGTTTTTTCGCCGCCCTGCCCTCGTTGGGCAGGAGGGCTGCCGCCCGGCGCCCCGTGTGCAGCATTTGTCTCGGGTTCCCGGGAGCCCTGCCGGCAACGCTGGATAATCTCGCCTTCATGATTTCCAAGCTCCCGCCCGGTGCCGAATGGACGCTGGTGCATCACGGCAGCCACGACTTCGCCCTGCTGGCCGCGGCGATCGCTGCCGGGGGTAACGTCCGCGTGGGTTTCGAGGACTCGCACCATCTGGGCGGCGGCGTTGCCGCGCGCTCCAATCCCGAGCTCGTCGGGAAGGTGCGTGCGCTGGTCGAACAACTCGGGCGCCGCGTGGCGACTCCGGCGGAGGTTCGGCGCCGCTATGGCATTGTACCCCGGACCAGCGCAACGACGGCAATGGCGAACTGAAACCGCCGCCGCGCGCTCCGATGATGTCCTTCGGAACGGATCGAACGGAGCGCCCGCATATCTGGTCTCCTGCCCGATCCGGCTGAAACGACGCCAAATCAAAATGAGCAACGCCGCGTACCGGAAAACCCTCCCGCCGAGCACCGTTCCAGGTTCGAGCCAACGGAATCGACGTGCTGCGCGGCTCCTCGCGGCGATGTTGCTGACAGGCCCGTTCAACACCCTGCCCGGCGCCGAGATCGCCAAGGTGGGTGATGCAATGGTGCTGAAGTCGGCCATCCTGCAGTACACGCTGGCGCTGCATGGTGATCGTCTCGACACGCGGAGCCTGATCGTGGACGGCGGGGAGTTGCTGGCGGAATATCCGCCGAATCGGAACTTCTCGCTCGAATTCTCGCGTGCCGATCCGGATCGGCGCCCGACAGGGATCCGCCGTGGCGAGGCGGAGGGTTCGCTTGCGCGGGCCCGTGACGCGAGCCTCTTTGTTTCTTCAGGCAGGTTCGACGACCGCGTGCCTGATGTGAGATGGGAAGACCCCGTCGTCGTCAGCGGCACGGACCTCAATTTTTATTCGGGCAGGCTGTCGCATGCGATCACGCGGCCGAGTTCCGAACTCGTGCGGCTCGCGATCACGATTCCACTGGCCAGGCCGGAAATGCTGGAGGGCGTCGAGATCACGCTGCTGTACGAGCTGTTCGAGCGCTTCCCCGTCATCCGGAAATCGATCCGGGTCTCCAATGGCGGGCGGCACTGGCTCAAGCTCAGCCGCCTCGCCATCGAGGACCTGGAACTGCACGTCGCGTTCAACCATCCCGTGCCGCTGACGCCGTGGGCGCAGAACGTCGAATCGAGTTTGATCGGCTTTGCGGGCTCCGACGGGCGCCGGGGCGTGATTGCGGCCAGTGAAGTCCCGGCGGGGCTGCGCCGGATCACGGGTGGCGGCGCCATGGGCTACAACACGGAGCTGTTCGAGTGGGTGCTGGGGCCGGGTGAGGCATTCACTTCCGAGCCCGTGTTCTACTTTGCCTTCGCCGGTGACGTTCATCGCACGATTGCCGCCGACTCCACGCCGCTCGATCGCGCCGTCGAGGGACCGCTGCAGAAGTTCATGGACCGGCACATCGTGCTGCCGGCGGCTTCGCTGCCGCTGCATGCGCCGCAGTGGCTGACGTGGGCGAGCTTCGGCAGCAACGTGAACGACAAACTGATCCGCAGGCAGGCGGACATCGCCGCCCTCGCGGGCTTCAAGCAGCTCCTGATCGACGACGGCTGGCAGAAGGATCGCGTCGGCACGGAGGTCGATACGAAGAAGTTTCCGGATTTTGCAGCGACCGTCCGGCACGTGCGATCGCTCGGCCTTTCACTGGGCGTGTGGCTCTCCTGTTATCGGGATGCCGAGTCGGCGGATCTGCGCGACATGCCCGACGGCCGCGTCGAGCCCCCGCTATATTATCAATGGTGGGATGACAGCCGCGATCAAAGCCGTCGCCGCTTCGCCATGAGCTTCTCCTCGCCGTGGCGCAATTATTACGCCCGCGACATCGTCGGGCTCCATGAAAAGTTCGGGGTCGATTACTTCAAGCAGGACTTCACGATGTTGATTTACGGCGACATCGCCGAGGGCCACGAAAGCCGCACGAAGAAGGAATCGTTGCTGCGGATGCTTCGGGGGTTGCTGGCGGCGCAGGATGAAATCCGACGGCAGGCGCCGCAGGTTACGACGGAGCTCACGCACGAAATCTATTGGGGAAATCCCGGGCCGGCCTGCGATATCGCGGTCCTGAAGCATGCGGTGCAGTATCATACCTCGATCAACAACTGCATGGGCGAGCTGCCGGCGGTCGGCTCGGACAAGCCCGTGACGATCACGCCGGAGGAACACCGGCGGCTGCTGCTCGAAGGCTGTCATCTCACCCGCCAGCGGTTCTACGCCCTGCGCGGGCTGCCGCTGCATCGCATCGAATTCTATGCGATCGCGACGCAGAATCACGGCGGCAGCCTGACGCCGGGGATCCAGGACCGGCAGGTGGCGAGCATGCTGATGGGCGCGCCGCTGACGTTTTCGGGGGATCTGGAGCGGCTCACGGACGAGCAGGTGGCGCACTACCGGAAACGTTTCGATCTGCTGGCACGGCTCCAGCAGGACTATGATATCTACCGCCACTTCCAGTTCAGCGGCGTTCCGGCGCCGACGGATCAGGGCTGGCACTGGTGGGGCAAGCTGAACGAGTCCGGCGAGGGCGCGGTGGTCGTGATGCGCGGCAGCGACGGCCCTGCCACCCGGGCGATCAATATTCCGTGGGTCGAGCGCACGCGGCGTTATCGGGTCACGGCATGCCTCGCCGGAAGGGAGCTCGGTGAGCTTACCGGCGAGGAGTTGCTGGCGGACGGTGTGCTCCTGAGCCTTTCGCCGCTGGGGCAGGAGATCCTCGAGTTGTCCGCCGTGGCTTCGGGACCGTGAGCCGCAATGGAACCTGCGTTTGGCCCCAAGGGATCCACGGCGATGAACATATTCGGACGTTAAACCCATAACCCGCTTCTCTTATGCGCACCCTCGTCATGATTCACACGGTCAGCTGGTACGACCAGTCGGTGATCGAACCATTCGCCCGCGGCTGGCTCGAATCCAACCCCGACATCCGGGCCATCAACATCATGGATGATTCGCTGCTGGCGGAATCGCTGCAGCACGGCGGACCCACCGAGGCGGTGATCCAGCGGATGGGCCACTATGTGGGTGCGGCCGTGCAAGCCGGCGCGGACGTGATCCTTTCCTCGTGCACGACCATGGGAGTCGCGATTGATCGCGCGCGCGCAGAGTGTCCGGTGCCGCTTTTCAACATCGACGAGCCGATGGCGCGCGAAGCCGTCCGCCTGGGCACGCGGCTGGGGATCCTGGCGACGGTGCCCACCAGTGCTCCGGCCACCCGGCGACTCCTCGAGCGCGAGGCGGCTGCGGCCGGGCGTGCGATCCAGATCGAGACGGTGATCAACGAGCCGGCATTTGCGGCGCTGCTCGCCGGGGATCGGACCGAGCACAACCGACTTGTGGAGGACGAGATGGATCGCCTGGCGCAGCGCGTCGACGTGATCGTGCTCGGCCAGATCAGCCTGGCGCAGATTGCGCACCGGCCGCCGGGAGTTCCGGTCCTGCAGGTGGGACACTCGGGGTTCGCCCATGCGCGCGAACTGTTTGACCGGATGCCGACCGCTGGCCGTGACGCGGCGCCCGCACCCGCGAAGGCAGCCTGCTGACCCGGAAATCTCAGGAACGCCTCGCCCTGCCGCCGCGGGCGTACTCATCGTTGACGCCCCATGCCATCTGACGCTGACGCCCTTCCCGTCCCCGGCGCCCCCGTGACTCCATGCGGGGGCCGGCCCACGCGCCGGCGGTTCATCCTCATCGGGTTGGTCTTCCTCCATACGCTGAACACGTACATCGACCGGGTCTGCATCTCGGTGGCCGCGGGAGACATCAAGCGCGATCTGGCGATCAGCGATCAGATGATGGGCCACGTGTTCGGAGTCTTCGCGATCGGTTATGCGCTCCTGCAGATTCCCGCGGGCTGGATGGCGGATCGCTACGGCCCGCGTCACGTGCTGGCGTGGGTTGTCGGCCTGTGGAGCGTCTTCACGGCGCTGACGGGGCTCGCGTTCAATGCCGTCTCGCTGCTCGTGATCCGGTTTCTGTTTGGGGTGGGCGAAGCCGGGGCCTTTCCCGGGGCCACGCGCGCGCTCTACGCCTGGCTGCCGGCGCGGGAGCGCGGCATCGCGCAGGGCATCTTCCATTCCGGCGCACGAGCCGGGGCGGCGCTTTCACTCCTGCTGCTGCCCTGGCTGGTCGTGCTCATCGGCTGGCGGTGGATGTTCATCGTTGCGGGCGCGACCGGATTGGTGTGGGCCGCGGCCTGGTATTTGTGGTTTCGAGACGACCCGGCGCAGCATCGCGGGGTCAATGCCGCCGAACTCGCGCTCATCCGCGCCGATCAGCCGCCGGCGCCGTCGGCCAGCCGGCCGGCCGCACCGCTGTGGGGCATCCTCGCCTCCACGAACCTGCTCCTGGCGATGTTCCAGTACATCGCGAGCAATGTGACGTTCTTCATCAGCTTCACCTGGCTGCTGCCGTACCTTCAGACCCGCTGGGGATCCGGGGCCGCGGCGCTCGCGCCGGTGCCGCTCGTCGCCGGCGCGCTGGCGCAGTGGTTTTCCGGCTGGCTGGTGACCACGCTGCATCGCCGGGGAGCCACCATTGGTTCGCGTCGCGGGCCGGCGATTGCCGGCTTCGTCCTCAGTGCGGTCGGGCTCGTCCTCTGTGCGATGGTGTCGCCGGACTCGGCGCTCGCCTTCGTGCTCTGTTTCAGTGTCGCGGTGTTCGGCGTGGAAATGACAATCAGCCCGAGCTGGGCATTCTGCATGGATATTGGCGGCGCGCACTCGGGCGCGGTATCCGGCGCGATGAACATGATTGGCAATCTCGGCTCGGCGGCGAGCGCGATGCTGTTTCCGTGGTTTGTGGCGAACGTCACCCTGCCGGTCGTCGCCACGGAGCCGGGCACGGCCAACGCGTTCTTTGTATTTGCCGCCGGCCTGAACCTCCTCGCCGCCACGGCCTGGCTCGGCATGAATCCCCGGCGGACCAGCGGCGCCGGCTCGCCCGGACCCACGCGTCTGCGGGTGGCGATCCTCATCGGCCTGATCGTGCTGGTCGTGGTCCTCGTGGTCGGGCCCAAGGTCTTCTGAGCTTTCATGATCAAACGCAGCGAATACGAACGGGTGCAGGAGCAAGCCGCAGCGGCGATCCGTGCCGCCGGCATCCAGCTGACCGCGGCCGAGGCCGCACGCATCGAGGTCGTCGACTTCGGGCTCAGCCATGTCGCGGTCGAGGGCGTGCAGGTCTTCACGATGTTTGCCACCGAGCGAATCAGCGCGAAGGTCCTCGTGATGCTGCCGCACCAGACGGAACCCGAGCACTGGCATCCGCCCGTCGGTGGTGATCCCGGAAAGGAGGAGACGATCCGCGTGATCGCCGGCACGCTGCTCTTCTTCATACCCGGCCCGGACACGATGCGCGAAGGTTGGGTGCCAGCGGGCAAGGCCGGCTGCTACTCCTGCCGGCACGAGATTGTGCTGAAGCCCTGCGATCAGCTCACGCTGCCGCCCGGCACGAAGCACTGGTTCCAGGCGCGGGATGGCGGCGCGGTGTTCTACAGTTTCTCGACCTGCGTCCGCGACGGCCTCGATCGCTTCACCGATCCGGCGATCGTGCGGCAGACGGTGATCAGCGAGGACGACGAAGTGGAGGCCGGGGCGCGATGAAAGCCGGCCCACTGTTCTTCCTGGCCGCGGTCGCCTGCGCGGCCGCCGTCGCCGCCAGCCCTGAGCCCAAGCCACCTGCCGCCGGCGATCCGACGGCGGCGCGATCCACGGAAGTCGCAGCAGCGCCTCTGAGTGTGCCGCCCGGCCGGCTGCTGGTGAACCTGATGATGGAAGGCCGGCTCGCGTGGTTTTCCTGGATGAGCCGGCCCGAGTTGAAGCCGAAACTCGTGGTCGCGTGGACCGCACAGGGCCGCGCGCACACGAAGACCTGGCAGCACGGGGTCGACGGCAGCGAGTGGCCGCAGGCGTTCTTTCTCCAGCGTGGCAACGAGCCTGGCGACGTGCGATGGGCCGGCCATCCGGACCTCGGGCCCGGGCGCGAGGGACACAAGCATCATTTCTTCTCGAAGGATTCCCCCGGACGCGTCGCCTTCATGAAGGCCGACCTCAGCGAAATCCCGGGTGATGCGACGATCACGCGCGCCGAGTTGGTCCTGCACATCCATGACAAGGAAGGACTCAAGGCCGGCGCCACCGCGGATGTGGCGGGGGTCGCCCGGTTTCGCCACGTGAACCACGACTGGGACTGGGACCACGTCACCTACACCCATTTTGCCGCCGGCCAGCCGTGGACGAGCCCACAGCCCGCGTACCCTTACTTCGGCGACGGCGATGTCTCGCCCGTGCTCTGGAGCCTCGATCGGCAAGCGGACCTAGCCGCCCGGGGGTATCACAAGAACGGCGTCCGCGACTATCCGCTCGATCTGACGGCGTACGTCGCGCGATTGCAGCAGTTGCGCGCGGGGTCATCCGCCGTGCAGCCGATGCGCGGACAGATTGTGATCGATCCGCAGGACCCCCGCTGGCTGCGGCGGCACCAGGGTCGCCCGGTTTTCATCTGCGGTCCCGGTGAGCCCGAGGATTTCCTCTACCGCGGCACGCGCAAGGCGGACGGCACGCGTGACGGCGATCAGCTGGCACTGATCGACCAGCTCGTCACCCACGGAGGCAATTGCCTCTACCTGCAGACCGTCCGCACCCATGGCGGCGATGCGCGCGAGGATCGCACGCACAACCCCTTCGTCGATTCCGACCCGGCACGCGGGCTCGACACCCGGATCCTCGACCAGTGGGAGCGCTGGTTCACACGGATGGACGAGCAGGGCATCGTGATCTATTTCCAGTTCTACGACGATGGCGCCCGCATCTGGGACACGGGGGACAACGTCGGCCCGGAGGAGCGGGCGTATTTCGAGACCCTGGTCCGCCGGTTCAAGCACCACCGGAATCTCATCTGGGTCGTGGCGGAGGAATCGGAGGAGCGCTACAGCACCGCCCGGGTGCAGGGGCTCGCCCGAATCATCCGGCAGGCGGACGAACACGCCCATCCCATCGGCAACCACCACCAGTCCGGCACGATCTTCAAGGCCTGGCGGCCGGGCGGGGCCTTGGACCATTTCTCGATGCAATACAACCAGGCGGGGGCGGAGGCGCATGCCGGTGCGGTCGAGGCGTTCCACCGGGCGGAGGGTCGCTATAACGTCATCTATGCCGAGAGCACCGCGGCCCCGACCGATGCTGACGGCGTGCGCCGCCATGCCTGGGCCTCCGCCATGGCCGGCGTCATGCCGATCCTGTACAATCTCGATGTGGCCCGGGCATCGCACGAGATGCTCGCGCAGTGCCGGCACCTGCAGCGCTTTTTCGAAGCCACGGATTTCACCACGATGGTCCCAGCTGACGCGCTCGCGACGGGCGCCACGACCTACGTGCTCGCCGATGCGGGCCGAAGCTATCTCGCCTACACCGAACGTGCCGACGGATCCCTCGGGCTCCGCGACCTGCCCGCGGGCCGCTGCCTCGTGACGTGGCTTGACTGCCGGACCGGCGCGCGCAGTGAGGAGACGCACACGTTCGCCGCTGGGGGCAACCGCGCGTTTGGGCGGCCCGCCGGCATCGGCGCCGAAGCAGCAGCGTGGATACGGTTTCCCGACATCGCTGCAACCGCCGCCGCGCGCCGTCCATCCGCCGGCGTCGCCGCAATCGCCGCCCCGGCGGCCAATGACCCCCCCGCGGCGCCGGATCAGAAAGTGCGGACGCGCGACGGGGCCGAGCTCTACATCCAGCTTGCGATTACTGATGCCGACGGTCCCGGTCCCTACACCTACACCATCGTGGAGCCGCCGAAGCACGGCACGCTGGCCGGCGACAACAACGACCGATTCTACACCCCCAAGCCAGGCTTCGCCGGCGCGGACGAGTTCACATGGAAGGTCAACGACGGGCACGCCGATTCGCGCATCGCGCGAGTGACGATTTTTGTCCCCGCCGCGGTCCGGCTCCCGTCCGGCGTGGGGCGTTATTTTCCCCCGCCGGAATCCCAGGGTGGCTGGCGGAAGGCCGCGAACGAGGATGAGATTCGCGAGCTTGGCGGGATGGATCCGGCGAAACTCGACGCCCTCCGCGAGTGGCTGCTCGCCTCGGACAAGCGTGACTTCGCGGCCGTTGTCATCCGCCATGGGCGGATTGTCCTCGAAGTCGAGCGCGGCAACAGTGCCATCACCGACTCCCGGCGCGTCGCGTCGGTGTCGAAGGCGATCTGCGCCACCGTGCTCGCCATTGCGTCGGATCTCAGCCAGCAGGGCGGGCTGCCGCGAAAGATGTCGTTCGACGATCGGGCGTTCGACTTCATTCCCTGGGCCCAGCCGCTGAGCGATCCGCGCAAGGCCGAAATCACCGTGCGGCAGCTCTTCAACACGACCTCGGGTATCTGCCCCGAATCCACCGGCGCCTCGAATCTGGGCACGTGGGACTATGTGCTCGGGCACAGCGGGGATTCGCGCACCGCCCGGCTCGCGTTCGATCCGGGCACCGGCTCGGGCTATTCGACGCTCGCCATCTATCATGCCGCGCTGGTGTGCGAAACCGTGACCGGGCAACCGTACGATCAATTCGCGATCCAGCACCTTTTCAAACCGATCGGGTGCGAGCACTGGTGGTTTCAGTATTTCGACGGCAGCGGGGAAATCGGCCGCCACCCGAACCACAACATGGGGATGCCGGCGCGCGACCTCGCGCGGATTGCCTACTGCCTGCTGCGCGGTGGCCGTTGGAACGGGCGCCCGATTGTACCCGCCTGGTTTGTCGAGGAAACCGCGGCGCCGACGCACGATGTCCGCGGCGGCGCGGAGTTGCGCACCGGCCGTGAGCCTTCGCACTACTCCCACGCATGGGAGCGGCCCACGTGGCTCACCGGCCGGCCCGAGCCGGGCAGCGCGAGCATTCCCGGCGATGCGCGTTTCAAGCGCGGTTCCGGCGGGCAGTTGATCGCCTTCGTGCCCAGTCTTGATCTGGTCGTCACGCGGCAAACCGGCGGCAGCGGCCAATGGAGCTACGAAGAGTTCCTCGGGCTCGCCTGTGAGGCGGTGCTGAAGGCGGACAACGAACCGGCACGATGAGCGCGCTTCGGTCACTCGCCACGCTGGCCGTTGCCCTGGCGGTCCCGGACGCCCGCGCCGGACAGCCTCTGCCGCTGGACGTGGCGGAGGACGGTCGTCATCTCGTGCAGCGCGCACCGGAGCCAGGCCCACCCGCCGCGAGCGAACGTCCGCCGGCCAGCCCGGCGCCGGCCGGGGTCGCCATTGGCGAGGGCGGGGCGGATGGATTCGTCACGACGGCGGACGATGGCACGCTGCACGTCATCTACGGCGGCAAGTACCGGAGCGGCCCGGGTCCGGACCGGCTCGGTCCGGAGGAGAAGATCACCGACATCGATTCGGTGAACGGCGTGCGGATGGACGTTGATTCGGCGGGCCAGCCGCACGTGGTGTTCACCGCCGGCACGACGAGCAAGGCCACGCGCAGCTATTACACGACGCGGGCGGGCGGTCGCTGGCTGCCGGCCGAGAAGTTTGCCGACGCGGCGGACTTCCCCGAGCGTGAGCGTGCCTACGTGGCCGATATTGCGGTGGATGCCCGGGGCCACGCGCTGGTCTGTTTCTGGGTCGGCCGCCCAAACGCACTTCGCAAGGAGCGCCACAACCCGAGTTTTTATTATCGTTGGCGGACACCGGAGGGCGCGTGGAGCGAACCGCGCAGCCTCGCCGCGCACTGGTCCAGTGCACCGAAGGTGGAGTTCGCTCCAGGCCGCGGATTCTTCCTTCTCTGGCAGGCGCAGGGCCGCGAATGGCGGATCGCCGGTCCGGTATCTGCGGGGGACGCGTTCTCCGCTGACCAAAGTGTCTCCGCGGGGAGCGATCGCCTTACCAGCCTCTCGACCCAGAACGAAGGCGCCGACTTCAACGCGGAAACGGACGGGCTTTTCGTCGTGGCCGGAAACGTGCGTGAGAAGTTCGAGGGCCCAGTAGGCGTGTGGGCGGCGATCGGCCGGGCCGACGCGCCGCTGGCGGCGACGTTTCTCGGCGGCTTTGCCGGTACGAAGCGTGGCCAGGAAAGCGGAGTGCATCCGGTCACCGCGTTCGATGTGGCAACCGGCACCGCCTACGTGGTGGCGTTGAATCCGGCGGATCGGCGCGCGTATGTCGCGTGGCATCTCCGCCAGGGCGGATGGCAGCGTGGCTATGTTCCACTGCTCCCGAGGAACCCGGCGCCCCAGGGCACGCTGCGGCAGGGACCGTCGGTGGCGGATGTTCCGGGACCCGGCGTCGTTGCGCTCGTCCGCGATGGCGAGGAGCGCTGGTACCTGCAGAAGATCGGCGCGCCTGCAGCGGTGAAGTCCGCAGAATGGAACGCCTGGGGAAAGATCGAAGATCTCGGGCCGGGAATCACGCCTGGCGTCGCGGTGAGTCCCGATGGCACCACCCATGTGGTCTACATGGACGGCGGCGAGATTCTCCACCGCCAGCGCGCGCCCGGCGGACGCTTCGGAGCAGCGGGTCGTATTCCGCTACCCGCCGGCGAGGTGTCGGCCGACGCCGAGTTCAACTCGCCGCATCCCGTGTGCGACGCGGCGGGGACGTTGCACCTCGTGTTCACGCGTGGATTCACCGGTGCCGCCCGGAAGGTCTGGTATACTAACTACCGCGGGGACTCCTGGAGAGTGCCGGTCGTTGCCATCGATCATTCGGAGACGGGACGCCGGACGAACTACCCGCGGCTGGCGACGGACGGCACCCTGGCATTCATCGGCGCATTTGCTGGCGGAGGATCGACGGTCGCAAGGCTGGTCGATCTTGCCACAAACCCGCGGGTGGAGAGGACGGTCGACACGGCTCTCTGGGTCGCGCATCCGCTGTTACATCCCGGCGGAGCGCTCCTCGTGGTCGGCCGGCGCGGAGCGGCAGGCCATTACTGCGAAAGCTATTCCGCTGGACTCGTGGCACGCGGAACGCCCGTGCGATTGTCAGGCGGTACGCCGACGAAGACCTTCGAACCAACGGCCGCGATCATCGATGACTCGGGCGTCATCCATGCGGCCGGAGCCACGGGCTCACCGGTGAATGTGCTTTGGTATACGACGAGTGCGCGTGCGGCGGCGGGCGAGGACGTTATCCTCGGGCCGGAGCTGGGGACCGGGATCAAGGAATACACGTACCCAACGCTTGTGCGCGACGTGCGTGGGCGGCTGTATGTCTCGTATCGGCGACACCCGTCGGGCGAAGGCATGCTCACCCTGTTCGACGAGGAGTCCGGGCGTTTTGCAGCCCCGGTCACGTTTGCCCCTGCGATCCAAAGGCGGCTGCGTTGGAACGCGCCGCTGGGCGCTGCACCGGGCGGTGGCGTCTATGCAGTATGGGAGTCGGAAGGGCGCATCTTCTTTCGCGCGATCGGCGAATCCGCGGACGCGAGTAAGCCGGAGGAGTAGGATGCATCTCCTCCACGGCTGCCGACGAACCCTTTCATGATCCTGCGCTTGCTCCCATTATTGCTCCTGCTGCCCATCGGCCTCGGCGCCGTCGAGCCGCGACCTCGCTTGCTTGTGCTGACCGATATTGGCGGCGATCCGGACGACACGCAGTCGATGGTTCGACTGATGGTGTATGCGAACGAATTCGAAATCGAGGGTCTCGTGGCCAGCTCTGCCGGGATAATCGGCCAGCTCAAGGTCCCCGTGGTGAGGCCGGATATCATTCATGAAGTCATCGGTGCCTATGGGCAGGTGCGCGGAAATCTCGCGCGGCATGCCTCGGGTTGGCCGGAGCCGGCGGATCTGCTGCAGACGGTGAAGGCCGGCAATCCGCGGCGTGGCCGCGATTTCATCGGCGAGGCTCACGACACGGAAGGTTCGCGCTGGATAATCGAACGGGTCGATGCCGGCACGCCGGCGAGGCTCCTCAATATCACGATCTGGGGTGGCCAGACTGACTTCGCCCAGGCGCTCTGGCGCGTGAAGCAGGAGCGGGGCGCGAAGGGATTGACCGAGTTTGTCGCGCGCCTGCGCGTCTTCGGCATCGGCGACCAGGACAGGATTGCGGACTGGATCCAAACGGAGTTTCCCGGGCTGTTCTATATCATCTCCAGCGCGCCGCCTGGCTTCGACCGGCGGCTCGGGACGTTTCGTGGCATGTACCTTGGAGGCGACGAGTCGCTGACCAGTCAGGAGTGGATTGCGCAAAACGTGCTCAGTCGGGGCCCGCTGGGCGGCCTGTATCCGACGAGGACCAACACCAAGCCCAACCCCCACGGCTGCCTGAAGGAAGGCGACACGCCTGCCTGGTTCTTCTTTCTGCCTTGCGGCGGCAATAATCCGGCCGATCCGTCGCAACCCGGTTGGGGCGGACAGTATCGGAAGGCTGAGGATGGCTGGTGGCGCGATCTGCCCATCAGCGAGAATTTCGATCCGCGCGAGACCGTGAGTCGCTGGCGTCCCCAGTTCCAGGCTGACTTCGCCCGGCGCATCGGCTGGTGCGTCGCTGAGTAGTCACGCGATCCGGATTGCACGGTTCGGAATCATGCCGTGCGCGGCGCGCGGCCGGGGCAACCGGGCTGTCTTTTCATCCGCCGCCGAGATCCGCCAGCAACGCCCGTAACTCGTGTTCGGGATCCTCGTGGTGCTGCTCGACCGCCAGCCGGAGCGCCGCCTCCAGCACCGGCTTCGCTTCCGCCTGTCGGCCGGCCTGCAGCAGCGTCTTTCCGAGGAGAATTTGTGCCATCATCCAGTCCGGCCGCCTGCCCACACAGAACTCCAGATGCACGATCGCCTCCGCCCCGCGTTCCTCCCCGATCAGTGCCTGGGCCAGGCTGAACCGGAACAATTCGTTTTCCGGCTCGCGCTGGCACAGCGCCTGAAACTGCTCCACGCGCGAGGGCACCGTCAAAGGGCGTCCACCACACACAGCACCGCCGTGGCATTGTCCGGTCCGCCCCGACGGACGGCCAGCCCGACGATCTCCTCCAGCGCCGCCTTTGGATCGTCGAAGCGCACGAGCATCCCGGCCAACTCGGCGTCAGACACCATCCGGGTCACCCCATCGGTGCAGAACAGGTAGCGATCCGCCGCGGCCAGCGCCTGGGGGATAAGATCGACCTCCGGCGGCGTGGGCTGGCCGATGCAGCGCGTGAGGGCATTGCGATTCCCTTCGTGATAATAGACAATTTCGCCCCGGGCCCGGCGCAGCCGCGCTTCGTTCTCGACGGAATGGTCTTCGGTCAGCCGGACGATTTGTCCCTGGCGGAGCAGATAACAGCGCGAGTCACCGACGTGGGCGAGATGCAGCATCCCGTCCCGCACCAGCCCGAATGTCAGCGTCGTGCCAATCCCGGTCCCGGGGCTGAGATCCTGGCCGAGCCGGACCACCGCGCGATTTGTGGCGTGGACGATTGCAGTCAGGTCGATCTGGCCATTGCCGGAGTGGGTCTGGAGCAGCCCGGCAATCTGGTCGATCGTCAATTGGGCGGCCTCGGCGCCTCCCGGCAGCCCGCCTACGCCATCGGCAACCCCGAACCACAGGCTCTTTTCGTCGAAGAGATAGCGGTCTTCGTTGTTCTTTCGGACCCGTCCAATGTCGGTAAGTGCGGCAGCGCGAAACGAACGCATTGAAATCACGGTAGCCAGCGCCTCGGTCAGGCGAAAGGACGAAATTCCCCGCTCCGCGTTTCCCGCGTCAGCGGGGTGAAGTCGACCTGGGGCAGTGACTCGAGAAAGAGCCGGCCATAGGCCTTGGAGAGGACGCGGGAGTCGAGGATGGTCACCAGCCCCCGGTCGGTGGCGCTCCGAATCAGCCGGCCGACCCCTTGCCGGAACTTCATCAACGCGTCCGGAAGCGTGAGCTCGTTGAAGGGACTGCCGCCTTGGGACCGGATATGCTCGCAACGCGCCTCCGTGATCGGGTGAGTCGGCGGATCGAACGGGAGCCGGGTGATGATGACCTGGGCGAGGGCGTCGCCCGGGACGTCGACCCCGGTCCAGAAGCTGTCGGTGCCGAAGAGGACTGCGTTGCCGCGGTCGCGCATTTGCTGGGCGAGTTCGGAGCGGGAGAGATCCGCCCCCTGGAGCAGGAAAGGCCTGCCGCGCTCACGCAATCGGGGTTCGAGCTGCTGGGCGACGGCGCGCATATCGGTGTAGCTCGTGAAGAGCACGAGCGAGCCGCCGGGCACC
The DNA here is from genome assembly GCA_011525695.1 of Verrucomicrobiia bacterium. Lineage (GTDB taxonomy): Bacteria > Verrucomicrobiota > Verrucomicrobiia > Opitutales > Opitutaceae > ER46. The sequence goes on along the minus strand of WYBX01000074.1, from coordinate 21,951 downwards.
CGCGTGGCACAAAACCAGATATAGTCGGCGAGCACATCGAGCGCGAGCCGTGCCTCTTCGGGCGTGGGCAGGGGAACATCCGCGGCGACGTACACGCGCATGTTGCGTTCGAAATCGAAGGGCGACTTCACAATGACGGACTGGGCGTCGCTCGCGCCAATCCGGGCCGCAAACGGCTCGATCCGGCCGGCCAGGGCGAGGGTCGCGCTCGTGCAGACGACGGCGGTGTTGCAGCCGAACAACACTTCGCGGAGCCGGGGACCAACGTCGATCGGCGCGCTGCGAAGGGCGACGCCGGTCTTTTGCCGGCCGGTGATTTCCGCCCAGTAGACGTGGGAGTCGTCGGCGAGGGCAAGGAACTGGTTGAGTCCCGTGCGGTAGGCGGTCAGCCGGCTGATTTTGTCATTCAATTCGGAACGGAGCCTGCCGTCGGGCAGCTTGCTTTCGATCCGCGCCAGCCGGCCCAGCAGCAGTGCGAGCGGTTGATCGAGCACCGGCTCGGCGAATTCCGGATCGCGCACGCGCAGGATGGGCCGGGTGGCGAGCAGCCTGTCATGGATGAACGCGAAGAACTGCACCGCGGAGTCGAGGGCGTCCTCCACCGCCAGCTGCGCCTCGCGATGGTCGAGCATCACCAGCAAACCCTTCTTCTTCCGCGGATTGTAAAGCGAACGCAGGAGCCGATCGAGTCCGACATTCGTGATGCCGAGCCCGAAGTTCTCGGTGGCGACATCCGGCACGGTATGCGCCTCGTCGAGCACGAGGAAATCGTTGGCGCGAAGGACGCCGCGGGCGAGTCGTTCGGCCTTCAGCTCGCCGATCCGGATCAGCGCAAAAAGCAGGCTGTGGTTCACGATCAGGACCTGGGCCGCCTCGGAACGCGCCCGGGCCAATTGATAGAAACAGCGGTTGCAGTCGCAGCTTTTCTTGGAGCAGCCTGAGGAGTCGGCACTGACGAGTTCCCAAACCTCCTCGCTCACGCGCGGCTGGAGTTCGTGCCGGAGGCCGGTGCGGGTGATGCCGGCCCACTCGGCCACCCGCTGCAATTCCTGCTGCTCGGAGCCGGCAAACAATTCCTGCCGATCCTGGAGGGCGTGGCCGAGCCGGGTGGTGCAGAGGTAATTCGATTTTCCGACGAGGATCGCGCTCTTGAAACCGGCGTAGGGGGCGAGGGCCGGCACGCCTTCGAAGAACCTCCGGCAGAGCGGCAGATCCTTGTCGGCGATCTGCTCCTGCAAAGAAATGGTGTGGGTGGAGACAATCAGCTGGCGCGACTGGTCGACCGCGTGGATGATCCCCGGGACGAGGTAGGCGAGGGACTTGCCGACGCCAGTGCCTGCCTCGAACAGGAGCGGCTCATCGGCCTGGAAAGCGCTGGCGACGGCGCCGGCCATGTGGGCCTGTTCCGGCCGGTGCTCGAGATCGAGGGTGGACTGAAGCAGCCCGCCGTCCGCGAAGATCCGGGCCGCCAGCGATGCGGCATGGCTGGGCCGCGGGGGCGCGGCACCGGTGTCTTCGCGAAGCCCGATCATGGTGAAAACGCAGAACGTGGGTGGGTTTTTGCTCCAATTCAACACCGGCGGGAAAAGCGGCAAGATGCCGCTTCCACGTTGGAACCGGCCCGTGACACGTCCAGGCTGCGCATCCTGGATTGCACAGCGGCATTGTGGACGACGCGGAGCCGGTTCGACAGGCTCACGGCCCCGAGTCCGTCGAGGGGGTCGTCCCTCCATGTACGTGATCTGTTCGGAAAAATGAGATCCTGGATCGGACTTGGATTCATGGAGGGCCGTGCTCCGTCACGGCCATGAAGACGGATCCGCTGCGCAGAATGAAACTTCTATCGGATTTGTGGACGCCTCGGAGCCGGTTCGACGAGCTCACGGCCCCGAGCCTGCCGAGGGGGGCGTCCCTCCATTTTCCAGCGGCGAGACGCCGCTGGCACGTTTCGGACGGCGCTCAACGAAACGCGGGATGCACCAGGCTCAGGCGGCGCGCTTGTGCGTGCGCCTCGTCGTCCGGCGCTTCGCGGCGCGGGTCCGGGCGATCGGGCGCTTGGCGGGGGCCGACGATTTCGCCAGCCGGTTCTTGCCGCCGGATTCCTGCAGGCTCTTCTGCAGCACCGCGACCAAATCGATGACATTGGTGGCTGCCGGCGCCTCCCGTTTGCGGCCAGGGATTTCCTTCCCGCCCGCCTTGATCTTCTGATCGATGAGTTTCATCACGGCATCCGCGTACTCATCCGTGTACTGCTCAGGGTCCCAGTCGCCGCTCATCTGGTCGACGAGGGTCCGTGCCATCTCCAGTTCGCGGGCGCCCAACTTTGATTCCGGAACCTTGATGCTTTCGGCCGGCGCGATCTCGTTGGCGAAGTGCATCAGCTCCAGCACCAGGAGCGAGCCGTTGGCCTTGAGCGCGGCGAGATGCTGGCGATTGCGGAGAGCCACCTTGCCGATTCCCACCTTGCCCGTGCGGGCGAGAACATCGCGCAGCAAGCCGTAGGCGCCGGCGCCGCCCTTCAGCGGCTCCACATAGTAAGGCTTGTCGAAGAAGATCGGGTTGATCTCGTCGAGTTTGACGAACTCCTGGATGGCGATCGAATCGACGGAGGCGAGTTCGACCTTGTCGAAATCGGCCTCGTCGAAGACGACGAACTTCCCCTTCTCGTATTCGTAGCCTTTCACGATCTGGTCCCAGGGGACCTCTTCGCTGTCCACCTCGGCGACGCGTTTGTACTTGATGGGGCTGAGATCCGACTTTCGCAGCATCCGGAAAGAGATCTTCTCGGTGGCGGAGGTCGCGGGCAGCACTTGGACTGGAATCGTCACAAGTCCGAAACTGATCGAGCCTTTCCAGATGGGGCGGGCCATATGGCACAGACCCCATCGTGCCGTCGGGAGCGTCGGGATTGTGAATAACTTATTGCTTTTTCTTCCGGGGCGGAAGGCTGCGGACTGCAGCGGCCACGTCTTCCTCGTAGGCGGCTTCGGCGAGCCAGGAGGCTGACTGTTTGCCGGCATCCTTCACGAGCGAAAACCGGTCGATCTCCCTGCCCTCGGCGTCAATGGCCTGTGCGTCCAGCCGATCCCGCGTCGCATTAAACACGATGAAATGGTTGGTGCTGACCGTCTTCACCATGGAGGAATGCGGTATGGAAGCAGCCAGGGGTGCCCCGCCACCGCCGGTCGTCACATGGAGGATTGCCCAGGCATTCGGGTTTTCTTTTGGAACCAGTGGCCGGAACCGCTCGTAGAGATGGGAGTGTCCGGACAACACGAGGTCGACCTTGGTCCGCCGGAAGAGGGGGAGGTAGGCTTCATGGCCCCAGAGGGAGGCGTGGCCACCGAAGTTGAACATCGGCGCGTGCAGGAAGACGATTTTCCAGGGTGCCTTGCTCGCGGTCAGGTCGTCCGCGACGAACTTGTATTGCTCGTCGGTCTCCTTGTTCGAGCGGTAGTCGACGGAAACGACGTGCACGGGGCCGATGTCGCAGCTGTAGAAGAAGCGTTGGGCGCCGGGTTCCCGGAAATAGGCCAGGTAAGTGGCGCCGTCGTCCTCGTGATTCCCGATCGAGGGCAGCATCGGGATCTCATCGATGACGCCGGCGAGCGGATCGAAGAACTCCGTGGACCAGCGCTGGTACTCCTTGCCGCGGGCGACGAGATCTCCCGAGTGGAGGATGAATTCGGGTGAATGACGGCGGAAGTTCGCTGCCACGGCCGCGTGCCGATCGGGATTCGTCCGGGTATCGCCGTAGGCGATGAACGTCGTCTTTTCCTGGTTGGTGCCAAAGGTCTTGAAATGCCGGATCTTCGCGCAGTCGGCCCCCACTGTTACTTCGTATCCGTAGGTGGTGTTGGGCTTGAGACCGCTCAGGTTCGCCTCGTAAACGTAGAACGTGTATTCGCCGCTGGTGATCGTGAGCGGCTGGATGGGTCCGATGGCATGGTCGAGCTGCGTGCCCTCGCCAAACCGGAGCTGGGCGGGTTCGAGGATGTGCGTTTCCCAGCGGATCGTCATGACCGTGTCGCCGGGGGCCTGCAGATACGGACCCTTGGTAAGCGGTGCGGCCGTGAGGCCGAGGCCGGTGAGCAGGAAGGCAACAACGGCGTGATGGACGTGCCGGTGCAGGCGGAGCAGCGGGGAGTTCTCGTGAAGCATGGTGCGGGGGGATGACTGGTTTACTCGGGGCGCGCGACCCATTGGCCGGGCCGCACATCGACTTTTCGATGATAGGGAGCACCTGCCCAACCCGCTGCTCATCCGGCGCCCAAAGCCGCTCATTTCTTGACCGCGATTTTCCCGATGCAGAGCTCGGGATTTTCCTGAGCTGCAAACGATGGACAGGGAGGGTTTTCCGCCCGGTATACTCACTGGCAATGGAGCTGCGCGGGAATCCGAGGCCCGCCTCCTTCACCCACGTTCCGCTGATTTCGAAGCCCGATCCATGCTGCAATTCAACTTCTCCTGTCCGCTTCCTGCATTGGGAGCGCATGGCTGGCTCAGATGGTGTTGGAGCGCTCCGCTGTGGCTCGGAGGGCTCCTGCTGGTCACCACGGTGCCTGGCCTCTGCCAGCTGGCTGGCAGTGGATCGCCGGCGATCTCATCCTACAAGAAGCTCAGCCTGGCGCAGTTGATGGACATCGAGGTCACGTCCGTCTCCCGCCGGCCAGAGCCGCTGTCCGACGCGGCCTCGGCGGTGCAGGTATTGACGGCAGACGAAATTCACCGGTCCGGAGCGACTGGCATCCCGTCGGCGCTGCGCCTGTTTCCGAATTTGCACGTGGCCCGGATTGATGCGCGGCAGTGGGCGGTGGCGGCCCGCGGCTTCAATAACACCACCACCAACAAGCTCCTCGTGCAGCTCGATGGCCGCACGCTTTACACCCCGCTTTTCGCGGGAGTGTTCTGGGATGTCCAGGACACCCTGATGGAGGACGTCGAGCGGATAGAGGTGATCAGTGGTCCCGGGGCGACGCAGTGGGGTTCGAATGCCGTCAATGGCGTGATCAACATCACGACGAAACCCGCGCGGGACACACAGGGCGGTCTGTTGCAGGGCGGCATGGGATCCGAGCTGCAGCTGGCCGGCGCTGCGCGCTATGGCGGCACGGTCGCACCCGGCCTGTACTATCGCGTGTATGGCAAGCACACGCAGTGGGACGGCTCCGTGACGCCAAGGGGCGCGGCGGGCGGCGACGACTGGGATCTTTCCCAGGGGGGATTCCGGGTCGACTGGGAGCGGACGACCAACGACGAGTTCACCTTCCAGGGAGATATCTATCGGGGGGTGTTTGGACAGCCGTCGAACGGCGACATTCGCGTGAAGGGATCCAACCTGCTCGGACGCTGGACCCGGCGATTCGCCGCGGATGCGACGACCTCGCTGCAATTCTACCATGATTACACGCACCGGATGATTCCGGGAGTGATCACGGAGCGGCTGGCGATCGATGACGTGGACTTTCAGCATCAGCTGCCATCGGGCGAGCGCCACCAATTCATGTGGGGGGCATCTTACCGGCAGATGGAGGATCGGTTGGAAAACGCCGAGGCCCTGGCATTCCTGCCGGCCCGGGCGACGCGCCGCTGGGTGAGTGGCTTCGTGCAGAACGAGTGGAGAACGGCGGACGGCGAGTGGCGCTACACGGCGGGAGTGAAGGCGGAACGCAATCCCTACACCGGCACGGAGTTTCAGCCCACTTTCCGGGTGGCCCGGCGCTGGACGGAGCGGCAGATGGCCTGGGGCGCCATCTCGCGTGCCCTCCGCACGCCGTCGCGAATCGACCGCGAGTTTTTTGTGCCGGCGGAACCGCCCTATCTTGTCGCGGGGGGACCGGACTTCGTATCCGAGAAGCTGATTGCCTATGAGCTGGGCTACCGCGCGGAGCCGCGCTCCGGGCTTGCGCTCTCGCTGGCCGCGTTCTTCCACGACTACGACGACCTCCGGAGCCTGGAGCCGGCGGATGATCCCGCCGAACCGGCACAAATCGCCAACGGCCTGGTTGGCAGTTCGCACGGCGCCGAGCTGAACGTGACCTATCGGCCCAACGAATCGTGGCGGATCCGCTTTGGTTACACGGAGCAGCGAGTGAAGAGCGAGGTGAAGCCCGGCAGTCGCGACCAAATCAGTGTACGCAGCCAGTCGCTGGATCCCGATCGCTACCTGCAGCTGGGAATATCCCATGATTTTTCCACGAATCTCTCGTTTGACGTCACCACCCGGCATGTCAGCCGGATCGCGAACCATGAGGTTCCCGCCTATGTGGAGCTCGATTTCCGGTTGAGCTGGCGGCCGCGGGCGGATCTGGAGCTGGCGCTGCGGGGTCGAAACCTGCTCGACCGGAGCCATCCGGAGTTTGGGGCGACGGCCTCACGCCGCGAGGTGCAGCGGAATGTCCACGGTTCCTTCACATGGCGCTTCTGACCCCCCAGTTGCTTCGCGCAATGCGTAAGGATCGTCCGGCCCGGCGGCGCCGGCGGCCGGGGCTGCTGCTGGGAAGCCTGGCGCTCCTGATCGCCTCGGGTTTCCTGCCGCTGCGGGCAGAGGTGGGGGCGCTCAAGGAGTATCAGGTCAAGGCCCTCTTCCTGTTCAATTTTGCGCAATTCGTGGAATGGCCGGCCGCCGCCTTTGCGGGCGACCGTGCGCCGCTGAAGATCGGCGTGCTCGGCGCGGATCCCTTCGGCCCCGTGCTCGATGCCGTCGTCGCCGGCGAGACCATCCGGGAGCGTCCGATTGCGATCGAGCGTTCGAGCCAGCTGTTGGATCTGAGCGACTGCCATATCATCTTTGTGGCGGAATCGGAACGCCTGCGGATTCCCGCGATCGTGGCGGCAACGGCCGACTGGCCGGTCCTGACGGTGGGGGATTCGCCGGACTTCGCGCGCCGCGGGGGCACGGTGGCCTTCGTCTTCGAAGGCCAAAAGATTCGCTTTGAAATCAACCGGGCCGCGGCCCAGCGGCAGGGGCTCAAGCTCAGTTCGCAGCTGCTGGCGCTGGCCCGGATCGTCGGGCCGCCGGTGGAGGAGGAGGGAAGACGCTGATGAACTGGTTTCACGCCTTTCCGATTCGGCGGAAGCTCACCTGGATCATCCTGCTGATCTGCGGACTGGTGCTGCTGCTGGCCGCCAGTGGGATTGCGATCTACGAGGTGTTCGCGTTCCGGCGGGCGCTGGTGCGGGACACGGCCGTGCTGGCCGATGTCGTCGGGACGAACGTCAGCGGCGCGCTCGCCTTCGCGGACGATGATGCCGCCCGGACGGCGCTGGCAGCGCTGCGCTCGGAGGAACACGTGGTGGTGGCGGCATTGTATGACGACAAGGGGGCCCTGTTCGCGCAGTATGTCCGCGAGCCGGGCCGCGCCGTGCCGCCGCAGGCGGGCATGCCCGGCGCGAAGTATGCGAACGGGAGGCTGGCGATCATCCGTCCGATCCGGCACCAGGATCGCCAGCTTGGCACCATCTACGTGCGGGTCGATCTTGGCGGGATCAACGAGCGGCTGATGGTGTTCGGCGGGATTGTGTTGTTGATCCTGGTCCTGGCGGGGCTGGTCGCCGTGGCGCTTGCCTCCTGGCTACAGCGGCCGATCACAGGGCCGATCCTGGAGCTGGCCGAGACGGCGAAGCGGGTCTCGGAACGCAAGGACTTTTCGGTCCGCGCCCCGCAGGGCGTGGGCGGCGAGATCGGGACGCTGACGTCGGCCTTCAACGAGATGCTTCGCGGGATTGAGGAGCGGCGGGCGGCGCTGGTGGCGGCAAACGAGCAGCTGCGCACGGAGATTGCCGAGCGGCAGCAGGCGGAGGCCCGGGTGATGGCGCAGGTGGCGCGACTGGCCCAGCTGAATCTCATCACGCGGGCGATTGCCGAGCGCCAGGATGTGGAAAGTGTTTTCCAGACCACGGTGGGGAATCTCGAGGACCAGCTGCCGGTCGATTTTTCCTGCGTCTGCCTGTACGATGTCGAGCGGGCGGTGCTCAGCGTCGCCTCGGTGGGCACGCGCAGTGCGGCGCTGGCGGGGGAGCTGGGCATGACGGCGTCGGCGCCGATTGCCATCGATCAGAACGGGCTCAGCCGCTGCGTGCGGGGTGAACTGGTCTACGAGCCCGACATCGCCACCGTGCCGATGCCGTTTCCGCGACGGCTGCATGCAGCGGGACTTCGGGCGCTGGTGATGGCGCCGCTGCTGGTGGAGAGCCGGGTGTTCGGCGTCCTGGTGGCGGCGCGCCGGGAGCCGTTTTCCTTCAGCAGTGGGGACTGCGAATTTCTCCAGCAGCTGAGCGAGCACGTCGCGCTGTCCGCCCACCAGGGGCAGCTCTACACGGCGCTGCAGCGCGCCTACGACGACCTGCAGCGCACGCAGCAGGCCATCATGCAGCAGGAGCGGCTCCGTGCCCTCGGGCAGATGGCGAGCGGGATTGCACACGACATCAACAATGCGATTTCGCCGGTCTCGCTGTACATCGAGGCGATGCTGGAAAAGGAGACGCACCTGAGCGAGCAGGCACGGGAACGGCTGACGATCGTGCAGCGCGCGGTGGACGACGTGGCCCAGACGGTGTCGCGGATGCGGGAATTCTACCGGCAGCGGGCACCGGCGCAGATGCTCGTGCGGATTTCGCTGAACCGAATCGCGGAGCAGGTCGTGGATCTCACGAAGGCGCGCTGGCTCGACATGCCGCAGCAGCGGGGGGTCGTGATCAAGCTGGAGCGTGAACTTGCGCCGGAACTTCCCGCAATCAAGGGCGTGGAGAGCGAAATCCGCGAGGCGCTTACCAACCTGATCTTCAATGCCGTCGATGCGATGCCCCGGGGAGGCGTGCTGACCGTCCGCACCCGCACGCTCGAGCGCACGGCGAAAGGCGCCCGGAAACCCTCGCCGCATGTCGCCATCGAAATCGCCGATACCGGCACCGGCATGGACGCCGAGACGCTGCGGCGTTGCTTCGAGCCGTTCTTCACCACCAAGGGCGAGCGCGGGACGGGCCTGGGCCTCGCCATGGTCTACGGGATCGTCCAGCGGCACGCGGCGGACATCGAAATCGACAGCGCCCCCGAGCGGGGGACGACGGTGCGGTTGATCTTTGCCGCGGCCCTGGCGCGCGAGGAGTTGTTCGATCCCCGGCCGCAGACCCCGCCGGCGCGGCTCCGGGTGCTGGTGATTGACGACGATCCGATGCTGTTGAAGTCGCTCCGCGACATCCTGGAGTCGGATGGCCACGTCGTTGCGACGTCGACGGGCGGGCAGGATGGGATCAACCAGTTTGTCGACGCCCGGGCGGCGGAGGAGCCGTTCGACGTTGTCATCACGGATCTTGGGATGCCCTATGTCGACGGTCGCAAGGTGGCGACGGCGGTGAAGGCGGCGGCTCCCGAAACGCCGGTGCTGCTGCTGACGGGCTGGGGGCATCGGCTGCTGGCGGACGGCGACCTGCCTGCCGAGGTGGACCGGGTGCTGAGCAAGCCGCCCAAGCTGCGTGAGCTGCGTGAAGCCCTGGCCGCGGTCCGAACCGCACCTGCAGCATGAAGCCGCCGGCGCCCGCCATTGCAGGTCGCCTCCTGGTTGTGGACGACGAACCGGGGCTCGTGCTCGCACTGTTGGACATCCTGCGCGAGCACGGGTATGACGCGATCGGCGCGAGCACGCCGGCCGACGCCCTCGAGCGGCTCCGGACGGGGCGGTTCGACGTGATGCTGACCGACGTGCGGCTGCCGGAAATGGACGGTGTGGCACTCCTGCGGGCGGCGCTGGAGATCGATCCCGAACTGATCGGGATCATGATGACCGGCCATGCCGCCGTCGATACGGCGGTGGATGCGATGAAGGCCGGGGCGGTGGATTACGTGCTGAAGCCGTTCAAGCTCAAGTCGGTGCTGTCGGTCCTCGACCGGGCATTGGCCGTGCGGCGGCTCCGGCAGGAGAACGAGGCCCTGCAGCGGCACCTCCAGAAGCGGACCCAGGAACTCGAGGCGGCCAACAACGAACTGGAGGCCTTTTCGTATTCGGTATCCCATGACCTCCGCAGCCCGCTGCGGACGATCGAAGGTTTCACGGAAGCCCTGATCGGGGAGCTGGACGGCGGATCCCGCGAGACGATCGAGGACTATGCCGGCCGGATTCGACGCGCCGTGGCCAGGATGGGCGCGTTGATTGACGATCTGCTCCGGATGGCCATGGCCACCCGCGGGGAACTGGTCCACCGCCCGGTCGATCTTGCGGAACAGGCGCGCGAGATCATGGCGAAGCTGCAGGCGCAGTCTCCGGAAAGGACGCTGGAGCTGGAGATTGCGGGGCCGCTGGTCGTGACGGGGGATGGCGGATTGTTGCGGCTCGCGCTGGAGAACCTGTTGGGCAATGCATGGAAGTACACCGCAAAGACGGCCGCCACACGGATTGGGCTGAGCGGGCGGATGGAGGAGGGGGATACAATCATTGCGGTCCGCGACAACGGCGTGGGGTTCGACATGGCCGAGGCGGGCCAGTTGTTCGTGCCGTTCCACCGGCTGCGATCGGCGCGGGACTTCGAGGGGACGGGCGTGGGATTGGCGACCGTGCAGCGAATTGTGCAGCGGCACGGCGGCCGGATCTGGGCGGAGTCGGAGCCGGGCAAGGGGGCGACGTTTTTCTTCCGTATTCCGGGGAAATCCGGGCAGTCGGCGGGAGTCGAGTTCCCCTGAAGATGCTTCGAAGCTCCGGCGCCGGGGTGCGCTGCATCATGCCGTTGCGCGGCGCCCCTCGCCCGCGGGACCGAATTTGTGAACTTGCGGTCAATGGAAGGACAGCGCTCATGACCTACTGCAATTTCCAGTCCCAGGACGAGGGCAGGCACCTGCGGAAGCAGGCCCGGCTCGAGGCGGTTGCGGCGCAGATGCGGCTCGCGGTGGAGGCGGCACCGAACGGAATGGTGATGATTGATGAACGCGGCACGATCACCATGGTCAATGCACAGCTGGAGCGGATGTTTGGATACGATCGCCGGGAGATGCTCGGCCAGCCGATCGAGCTCCTCCTGCCCGAGCGGTATCGCGGAGCGCATCCGGGACAGCGCACGGCGTTTTTCCATTCACCCGAAGCGCGTGCGATGGGGCATGGCCGCGACCTGTTTGCCCGCCGGAAGGACGGCACTGAATTCCCGGTGGAAGTGGGGCTCAACCCGGCGGACACGCCGGACGGGAGGTATGTCCTGGCGGCGGTGATCGACATCACGGCGCGCAAGCGGATGGAGGCCGAACTGGCCCGCGTGCACTCGGACCTCCGGGAGCATGCCCGGACCCTCGAGGCGACGGTTGCCGAGCGCACCGCCCACCTCCAGCAGACGATCGCGGAGCTCGAGACGGTTTCCTACAGCCTGTCGCACGATCTGCGCGGACCGCTTCGCACCATCCAGGGCTTTTCCCAGATCGTCCTGGCCGATGCGGGGGATCGGCTGCGACCAGAGGAAAAGGAGCTGCTGGCGAAATCGATCAACGCGGCTCACCGGCTGGACCGGCTGATCCAGGACGTGCTCGCCTATACGAAGGTGTCACGGCAGAACGTGGTGCTGACAACCGTACCGCTGGAAGCGCTGGTGCGGCAAATCATCGACGAGCGGCCGGAGTTCCAGCCGCCACGGGCCGAGCTGGTGATTGAGAGCCCGCTGGCGCCGGTGCGGGGGCACGAGGCCTCGCTCACGCAGGTGATCACGAACCTGCTCGATAACGCGGTGAAGTTCGTGCCGCCGGGCCGGCTGCCGCGGATACGAATCCGCACCGAGCCGGAGGGGACGATGGTCCGGCTCTGGTTCGAGGACAACGGGATTGGGATCGCACCGGAGGCGCAGGACCGCCTTTTCGCGATCTTCCAGCGTGTGCATGACGAGAAGACTTACCCAGGCACCGGCATCGGCCTGGCCATAGTCCGCAAGGCAGTGGAAAGGATGGGTGGCAGTGTGCGCGTCGAATCACAACCAGGTCAGGGCAGCCGGTTCTGTGTCCGGTTGCCCCGGGCGGAGGTCTCATGAGCGACGCCCCAATCATCCTGCAGGTGGAGGATCGCGAGGAGGATGTGTACCTCCTGCAGCGGGCCCTGCAGCGGGCCAATCTTTCCGCAACGGTCCATGTCGCGACCGATGGACAGGACGCCATCGATTATCTGGCCGGCCACGGCCGATATGCGGATCGCCGCCAATTCCCCTTGCCGTACCTCGTCCTGTTGGATCTCAAGCTGCCGCTGGTGATGGGGCTCGATGTCCTGGGGTGGGTCCGATCCCAGCCGGCGCTGCGTCGGCTCATCATCATCGTGCTGAGTTCCTCGATCCATGAGGCGGATGTCCAACGGGCTTACGAACTCGGGGCCAACGCGTTTCTGGTGAAGCCTTCCGACATGAACACACTGGCGGACATGTGCCAGGCGTTGAAACACTTTTGGCTGACCTACAACCAGCCGCCCGCGCGGCCAAAGCGGCGCGACTGAAAATCGCCAACAACCGGGAGTCCGAACCGGCATCGGGCCCGCGGATCTCCGGCCCGTGGAGTCGCTGGGCAACAGGTGCGGTGCAATTGCCAAGGCATGCGGATCGTGCGCCGGTGGGGAAGACTAGATTATCGCCCGGGATTCAGCGCCGCCATGAACTCTCGAACCAAGCGCAAGCGGGATCCGAAGGCCGCCAACCCGGCCCCCTTCCGGGTGGCTGAAAAATGGCGCTGGCACCAGCGGGCGCTGCTGCAGGTGCTCGAAACGCTGCAGCACGAGCGCGATGAGCACACCCAGGCGATACGCGTGCCGATCGATCACGGCGGTGAGGACATCGTGGATGTGGCGAACGAGAAGTCGGAGCGCGCCACGCTCCTGGCGGAAATCCGCCTGGAGGAGGCCGAACTCGCCGAGGTGGAGGCCGCCCTGGGCCGCCTGCGCGACGGAACGTATGGCATTTGCCAGCACACCGGCCGGCCGATCTCCGCGGCCCGGCTGCGCGCGCTGCCCTGGACCCGACTCTCCACCTCCGCCGCAGCCGGGGTGCGGAACCGGTTGACCTGACAGACGGAGCGGCCCTTGGCCGGGCGTATCCTTTCGGCGGCTCAGCCGCCGTGGCGACCGCGGGTGTGTTCGCGTGCCGACGGGGCGATCCGCGTGGGGATCCCGTGCGACAAGGGCATCGGCCCGGAACGGAGCGTGCGATCGAAGGCGTGGAATCCAGCCTTGGCGGCAGCAGGCGAAGGAAAGATCGGCAGCCGGGCGCCGGGCCGGGGCTGTGCAGTCGGCAGCGGTCCGTGCGCGCCAACGATTGGAGGGGTTTGTCCGCTGGAACTGGATTCTGGATTTGTCTTCATGGGTGCCGTTGGAGGATGGACGCTGAAAATCGCGGAAAGGAGGGGCGGTCGCGAGAAAGGGTCAGTTGGTTGCCCCTGGGGCTGTGGGCTCCAGTTCGATTCCGCGGGCCTGAAGCTTGCGGCTGGCCAGCAGCCGGAGGGTGCGCTCGAAGATCGCCTCGGGCGTATCGCTGGCATCGATCGCGACGAGGAGTCCCTGGCGCTGGTAATAATCGGCGACCTGGCTGGTGGCCTCGGCATGCACGATCAGCCGGGTGTGAACCGCCTCGGCCGCATCGTCCGCCCGTTGGATGAGCCCACTGCCGCAGTGATCGCAAACACCCTCCCGTGCCGGCGGGTGGGTGAGGGCGTGGTACACGGCGTGGCACCGCGGGCATAAGCGCCGTCCGCTGAGCCTCGCAATGAGTTTCACCAGTGGCAGCTCATAGCTGAGGACGGCATCCAGCTTGAGCCGATCGCCCGCGAGCAGTCCATCAAGCGCGGCGGATTGCGCCACCGTGCGGGGAAAACCGTGGAGGATGAAACCGCCGGGGCAGCGCAGGCAGGTCCGGCGATTCTGGATCAGCCCCAGCACAACGTCATCAGGCACGAGTTCCCCCCGGTTCATCCGCTGCTCGGCCTCCGCCAGGGGCGAACCGGGGGCGAGGGACCGTTCATGCGCGGTGCGGAACACGTCGCCGGTGGAGAGCGGGCAGGCACCGAATTCGCGGGCCAGGATGGCGGCCTGGGTTCCCTTGCCGACGCCGGGTGGTCCGAGCAGCACGAGCCGCCATGCCCTGCCTTTTCCCGGCGGCGGCTGCAGGCAGCCGAAGCGATCGCCCTGCAACCACGTCGTGCGATCGCGGAACGCCGTCATACCCAAACGATCGCCGATTCCGGCCCGAGTGCTCCGTTTTTCTTGCGAAAGATCGCGCAGAAATTGCAGCCGAAGCGGTCACTGAGGGTGAAACTCGTACGTCGTGTCGAACACCAGTTCAATTCGCCGGGTGACGGAGACGCGCACCTTGAGCCTGCCGCTGTCCGCATCGTCCGGCGCGGCCCGGCCGGTTACGGATCGAACGGCTCCATCGGAGCGAACCGCCCGGCCGCTGAACTCGATCGGCGTGCCCGCGATGAGCCGGCCGAGCTGCTCGTCGGAAACCTCAACCCGGAGCGTTCCCGATTCACTGAAGAAAAAATAGGGGAAGACCCGGGCCGTGTAGCTCGATTCGAACCCGCCGGACGAGCGGGTGAAAACCGGCATGGTCAGCGAGACAGTGCCGATGTAGATGGACGTTTTCGTCGGGGCCACCGCAACCGATTCAGGCAGCGCGGGCGGTGTTTCGGCGGCGCCGGCGATGGCGGCGAGAGCGCAGAGAAGAGCCAGTTGCCGGCGGAGCATGCGGGAAATGTGCTGCCGGGATCCCCCGGGGCAACTGCTTTGCCGAGCCGCCGCGAGAGGGGCGTGGGGGGCGGGACCGGCCCTCCACTGGACGCGCTGCCGGCGGCGGCCGGCCAAAGCGGGTTGGCGGGCCGGCGTCTTTCGCGTTGCGGGGAACGGCCGGGGAGCGTCATTCCTTTCCGCCATGGCCAAAGTTTCCCACGCCACCTGGGGCGGGCGGTTCGCTGCCGGTCCCGCGGAGTTGATGCTGCGTTTCAGCGAGTCGGTCTCTTTCGATCACCGGCTGGCCCCCTTCGACATCGCGGGCAGCAAGGCGCATGCGGCCATGCTGGCCCAGGTCGGGCTAATCACGGCCGGGGAGCGCAATGCAATCCATCGCGGGCTCGATGACATCCGGGCGGAAATCGAGGCCGGCCGGTTCCGCTGGGATCCCAAGCTCGAGGATGTGCACATGAACATCGAGCAGGCGCTGACGCGGCGGGTACCGGCGGCGGCGAAGCTGCACACCGCGCGTAGCCGCAATGACCAGATCGCGACCGACATGCGGCTGTTCTTCAAGCATGCGTGCGCCGAGTTGAGGGAGAAGCTCCTCGAGGCGGAACGCGCACTGCTGACGGTGGCGGAGGCGAATCGCGGCATTCTGATTCCGGGTTACACGCACCTGCAGCGGGCGCAGCCGGTGCTGCTGGCCCACCACCTGTTTGCCTGGCTGGAGATGCTCGAGCGTGACCGGTCGCGGCTGGCTGAGGTGGCGCAGCATGCCAACTGGTGCCCGCTGGGGGCCGGGGCCATCGCGGGGACCACGCTGCCGATCGATCGCGAATTCACCGCCCGCGCCCTCGGTTTCGTGGACGCGCGGGGCCGTCCGCAAGTCACGCAGAACTCGATGGACGCGGTCGCCGACCGCGATCTGTTCATGGAGTTTGCCGCGGCGTGCGCGATCTTCGGCGTGCATCTGTCGCGGATCGCGGAGGACTTGATTCTCTGGAGCAGCGCGGAGTTCCGGTTCGTGGAGCTGCCGGATGCGTTCTGCACCGGTTCGTCGCTGATGCCGCAGAAGAAGAACCCGGACTCGTGCGAATTGCTGCGGGGCAAATCGGCGCGGCTGCAGGGCAACCTGCACACGCTGCTCACCCTGGCAAAGGGATTGCCGCTCACCTACAATCGGGATCTGCAGGAGGACAAGCCGCCGGTGTTCGACAGTTTCGATCAGGCGGCGCTTTGCGCGGAGGTGCTGGCGGGAACGCTGGGTGGCATGCGTTTTGACGCCGACCGCTGCGCGGCGGCAGTGCGGGATCCGGCGCTGCTGGCCACGGATCTGGCGGATTACCTGGTGAGCAAGGGGGTGCCGTTTCGTGAGGCACACCATGCCGTTGGGGCCGTGGTGCGCCTGGCGGAGCAGTCCGGAGTCGCGTTGAACCGGCTGGAGACCGCCGCCGTGCGTGAGATTCACCCGGGTTTCGGCGATGACTGGGCGTCGGTGTTCGATCTCGAGCGCGCGCTGGCGTTGCGCCGGGGAACGGGCATGCCGGGCGGGAAGCAGGTCGGCCGGCAGTTCACGCGATGGCGGAAGGTGCTCGCGTGATGGCACGGACTGCCACGGACGGGACAGTTGCAAGCGGCCCATCAAATGTCCCGGCACGGATAACGAGCCCGTGCTCGAGGCCCGACTCCCGATGATCTCTGCCCTGCTGCCGACTGCCAAGAGTGATCCGGAGCTCGCGCCGTTCCGGCCGGGGCTGACCTTTGCCTTCTTCAATGCGCTGGCGTGGCAGATCGGGATCGGGACGCCGATGGTGCTTTTCGCCGAACAGCTGGGGGCGACGCCCTTCCAGGTTGGGCTGGCCTATTCGTTCGTGTTCGTCCTGACGCCGATTCAGATTCTCTCCACGGCGCTGCTGCCGCGCTACGGGTTCAAGGCCGTGATGCTGGGAGGCTGGCGGACGCGGAGCTTCTTCCTCGGTGTGCCGGCAGTGCTGGCGGCGCTGGGAATGGCCATGGGCGAGCAGCCGTGGATGGTGAAGGCGCTGGTGTGGAGCGTCTTCTTCTTCTGTTTCTTCCGCTCGATTGGCGCGGCATCGGGTGTCTCCTGGTTTTACGCGATCCTGCCGGAGTCGGTACGCGGCCGATATTTTGCGACGGATCAATTCGTCTCGGCAGTGGCGGGGGTGGGAACATTGCTTGCGAGCGCGGCCCTGTTCGCGTTGCTCCCGCTGTATGCAGCGCTGCTGGCTCAGTACATCATCGCGCTGGCGGGCTCGTCGATCAGCTATTTCTCGCTCAAACGGCTTCCCGACGCGGAGCGGCCACCGGCCATGAGCCTCCGCACCGTGTTTCGCGACACGCCGCGGCACTTGTTCGCGGCGTCCGCGTTTCGCAACTACGCCTGGTTGTCCGTTTGCCAGGCGATAATCTCGACGCCCATCCCGCCGTTCGTCGCCTATTTCCTGAAAGTCGGCCCGAAGATGACTGGCGGTCAGATCATGGTTTTCGAGGTCTTGCGCTACAGCGGAGTGATGACCGCCGCGTGGCTGATCCGGAAAGTAATCGATGCGAGCGGAGCCAAGCCGTTTTTCCTGCTCGCGTTTGGACTCTACACATTGGTCGGCGCGTACTGGTGGCTGCATCTGGAGACTGGCTTTGGCGGCGTGCCCGGAATCTATGCCATCTACTTCCT
The DNA here is from genome assembly GCA_011525695.1 of Verrucomicrobiia bacterium. Classification (GTDB taxonomy): domain Bacteria; phylum Verrucomicrobiota; class Verrucomicrobiia; order Opitutales; family Opitutaceae; genus ER46. The sequence continues at coordinate 4,587 of WYBX01000074.1, read as the reverse complement.
GCTGGGCCTGGCCGCGGCCACCTGGACGGTGGCGAACCTCAATTATCTTCCGCGGACCATGGCGGCCGAGGACCGGACGCTGGCGGTGTCGATCCATAGCGCGACGACGGCCTTCATCGGCGGCTTGTCCCCGATGTTGTGGGGTCTCTTCCTGAAGGCGGAGGGACCCGGCCGGGGAATCGATGTCGGCGTATTCCAGGCATTCTTTGTCAGTGTGGGCGTCGGTGCGATCGTGCTCTTCCTTTTCTTCACGAGGCTGGCGGAGGACCGGAGGACACCGGTCACCCCGATTCTGATCGGTGGCGCCGTGCTTCGGCCATTCCGTGCGGTGACCGAACTCGCCAGCCTGATCGACCCGCGAAACCTCCGGCGGGGCAGGCCGCCGGAATCGCGGGGCGACGACGAGCGATGATTTCCGCGCTTCCGTTTCGCGGGCGTTCCGTGATTCGCTGAACCAGCGATGGCCAAAGTCCGCATTCTCACTGATCGGGTCGCCAACCAGATTGCCGCAGGCGAGGTGATCGAGCGGCCGGCTGCCGTCATCAAGGAACTCGTCGAGAATGCGCTCGACGCGGGGGCCTCGCGGATTGAGGTCGAGTTCCGGCACGGTGGCCGCTCGCTGATGCGGGTGGAGGACAACGGGCAGGGGATGTCCCGCGATGACGCGCTGCTCGCGCTGGAGCGCCACGCCACGAGCAAGATCCAGGAGGCGTCCGACCTCGATCACCTGATCAGCTATGGGTTTCGGGGCGAGGCGCTGCCCTCGATTGCGAGTGTCACGCGATTTCTGCTCCAGACCCGGGAGGAGGGGAGCGACCTCGGTTCCGAGATCCTCGTCAACGGGGGGAAGTTCGTTCATGTGCGGGATTGCGGCCGGCCGGTGGGGACCCGGGTCGAGGTGACGCACCTGTTCAATTCGGTTCCGGCACGACGGAAATTCCTCAAGACGGACCAGACTGAGGCGGCGCACATCGTGCACTGTGTCCGGCTCTACGCGCTGGCCTGTCCGCGGGTGGCGTTCACGCTCATCGAGGATGGGCGGGTGGTCTTTCGTTCACCGGAATGCCTGACGCTGGCCGAGCGGGTGGCGGAAATTTTTGGACGGCAGCTGACGGAGCCGCTCGTTGCCCTTGAGGCGAGCGAGCCGGGTTTTCGACTGAGCGGACTCATCGGCCGGCCGGGCGCGGGCCGCGCGACGCGACATGAAATGATTGTTTACGTGAATGGCCGGCCCGTGGACAGCCGGACGCTGAACTACGCCTTGATCGAAAGCTATCACGAGTCGCTGCCGAAAGGCCGGTACCCGCTCGCGTTCGTGTTTTTCGAATGCGATCCGGCGGCCGTCGATGTCAATATCCACCCGGCCAAGCGCGAAGTGCGTTTTCGGAGCGAGGCGCCGGTGCGAAGCTTTGTGATCCGAGCGGTGTTGCAGCGGCTGCGGGAACTCAGCCGACCGGAGTCCGGGATAATGCCGGCCCAGGGGCAGGAGGATGCCAATGCCGGCACTCCGATGCCGGACTGGGGTGCAGGACGCTGGTTGCAGCCCGGATCGGGGACGATCGGGATGGGGGTGGATCAGCCTCCGGTCAACCGGGGCGCCGAGGGTTCAGCGGGGCGCGGTATGGCGGGCGGGCCGGTATCGGAGCAGGGGTCGGTCTCTGCGGGAATGCCGCCGGCAGGGGGCAGGATTGCCGGTGCGGCCGACAGGGTGCCGGTGCCTGCGGTCCGGCCGCCGGAGTTTACCGTGCCCGCGTGGCGGTTCGTCGGGCTGGCGCATGGAAATTTCGCGCTGTTCGAGACGCTGGCGGGTTTGGTGTTGCTGGATCGGCGGGCGGCGCATGAACGCGTGTGGTTCGAGCGGCTGCGCGAACAGTTCCGAGCGGGGGCGGTCCCGAGTCAGCGGCTGCTGCTGCCGGTGCCAGTGGAACTCGACACCATTGGGTCGGCCCTGCTGCTCGATCGCCGGGACTTCCTCCATGGCCATGGGTTCGAAATCGCGGAGTTTGGGCGGCATTTTTTCCGGATTGAGTCCATTCCTGCGTGGATGGAGCCGGCGGATGCGGAGCCGTTCCTGCGCGATGTGCTGGGAGCCTTTCGGGACGGGGCGATATCGGATCGGGACGCGGAGCTGGACCGCGATGAGCTGGCCCGGTTGGCGGCTGCAAAGGCGGTGCGGCTGCCGGAAACTGCGGGCGAGCGGGAGCTGATGGCATTGCTGAGCCAGTTGTTTGCCACCCGGAACCCGCTCACGAATCCCGCCGGAAGGCCGACGTACATTGAACTGAATCACAGCGAGCTCGCCCGGCGATTCCAAGGGGGGCAGGCCGCTGTTCGTTAATTTGGCATGGAAACTGGAACTGGCGCGGCGTTTGCGCGACGATGTGGGTGCTTCCATGGTGTGGATTGCCGAGGCCTTGCAGCCTGGGCAGGCTGCGTCACTGCGGAGCTACGTGGCGCGCGCACGTAAATCAACCAACAGCGGCCAGACCCCTTGATTCGCGCTCGCACTGACCTGAAATGAACCTTTAGTCCGGTTTCCATGCCGCCAGTCGAAAAAACGAACCCTGCACCCACGGCCGGAAAGGGCGCCGCCAGCACCACCCCTTTCACGCTGAACGAGCTGATCCGTTCCATCCACCACCGAGGCGGAGGCGCTGATTCCTCGGCAGAAGTGATGCGGTCACTGATCCAGCGGCACCTGGTCTCGACGCTCGCGCGACACACCGGCTCAGCCACGCCAAGGGACTGGTGGGTGGCGACCAGCCTGGCCGTCCGGGACACGATTCACGAACGGATGATTGCCACGCAGTCCGTGCACAACGACGAGAACGTGCGGCGGATCTACTATTTCTCGCTGGAGTACCTGATGGGCCGGCTGTTTGGCAACAACCTGCTGGCGACGGGACTTTTCGAGGATGCCAAGATCGCGCTGGAGTCCCTGGGCCAGGATTTCGACACCGTGCGTGAGGCCGAGGTCGACATGGGCCTGGGCAATGGCGGTCTCGGCCGGCTGGCAGCCTGTTTCCTGGATTCCCTGGCCACGCTCGATTATCCCGCACTTGGTTACGGCATCTACTACGAATACGGCCTTTTCAAACAGGGCTTCGTCAACGGCCACCAGGTCGAGCATCCCGACAACTGGATCCTCTTCGGGGACCCGTGGGAGGTGGTGCGGCCGGAGTACACCACCCAGGTCCAGCTCTATGGCCGGGTGGAGAACGTCTTCGACGACCGGGGCAATTATCGTCCGCGCTGGGTGGATACCCGGACGCTGCTGGGGGTGCCGCACGACATCCCGACCGCCGGGTATGGCACCAATGCGGTCAACCTGCTCCGGCTCTGGTCCTCGAAGGCCACCGAGGACTTCGACCTCGCGGCCTTCAACAGCGGGGGGTACGTGGAGGCGGTTCGGGAGAAGGCGATCGGCGAAACGGTGTCGAAGGTCCTTTACCCGAACGACAAGACGGAGAACGGCAAGGAGCTGCGGCTGGTGCAGCAGTACTTCTTCGTCGCCTGCTCGCTGCGCGACATCCTGCGGCGGCACTTCCGCACCCCCGGAAACTCCTGGGAGAACTTCCCCGACAAGGTCGCGGTGCAGCTCAATGACACGCACCCGGCGGTGGCGATCCTCGAGCTGATGCGAATCCTGCTGGACGAGCAGAACGTGCCCTGGGACGCCGCCTGGTCGATCGTGACGCGCACCTTCGCCTACACGAACCACACGCTGCTGCCGGAGGCGCTCGAACGCTGGGGCGTGCCGCTGTTCGAGCGGGTCCTGCCGCGGCATCTCCAGATCATCTTCGACATCAACGAGCGGCTGATGCAGGCGGTGGAGCTCCAGTGGCCGGGGGAGGTCGAGAAGAAGCGGGCCTGCTCGCTGATCGAGGAAAACGGCCACAAGCAGGTGCGGATGGCGAACCTCGCCGTCGTCGGCTCGCACACCGTGAATGGCGTCGCCGAGCTGCATACCCAGCTGCTGAAGAAGCATCTCTTTCCGGAATTCGACGTGCTTTATCCGGGGAAATTCGAGAACAAGACGAATGGAATAACGCCGCGCCGCTGGCTGCTGAAGGCGAACCCGCGGCTGTCGGCGCTGATCACGCGGCAGATCGGGGACGGCTGGATCCGCGATCTGGATCAGCTGCGTGGGCTGGAAAAGTGGGCGAATGACGCAGATTTCCAGCGCGAGTTCATGGCGATCAAGCGTGAGAACAAGGTCGAGCTGGCCGCGGTGATCAAGGCCGAGTGCGGCGTCGACGTCTCCCCCGACGCCATGTTCGACGTGCAGATCAAGCGGCTGCATGAGTACAAGCGGCAACATCTGAACCTCCTGCACATTCTCGCCGTGTATCGGCGGATGCTGCAGCATCCCGAAATGGACGTGGTGCCGCGCGTCTTCATCTTCGCGGCCAAGGCCGCGCCCGGTTACGATCTGGCGAAAAACATCATTCGCGCCATCAACGTCGTTGGTGCGCGGATCAACGCCGACACGCGGCTGAACGGGAAACTGAAGGTGGCTTTCCTGCCGAACTACCGGGTTTCGCTGGCGGAAAAAATCATTCCGGCCTCGGATCTGTCGGAACAGAT
>WYBX01000073.1 GCA_011525695.1 Verrucomicrobiia bacterium | reverse complement strand
TTTGCCGACGGTTCGGTTGTATCGGGTTTTTGTTTTTCATCCCCTGCCTTGTGGCAGGTCTAACCCGTGCAGCCGAACCGCTTTTCTCCCTCCGGTTTCACAAATTTCTGTGGGACGACAGTGATTTGAAATCTGAAATCTGAGACACTGCGCACGTTTGACCTTCACGGCCAGGCGACCTCACTCGCACCATGGAAAAGCGTCCGTTCGATCAACTTGGGCTTTCCTCCGACCTGCTGAAGGCCGTCGCCCGGCTCGGCTTCGAGGAGGCTTCGCCGATCCAGACCGCCGTGATTCCGCCGATCCTGGCGGGACGCGATGTGGTCGGCCAGTCCTCGACCGGCTCCGGCAAGACGGCGGCATTCGCGATCCCGGCGATCGAAAAGGTCGATCCGAAGCTGCGCGCAGTGCAGGTGTTGATCCTCTGCCCGACACGGGAGCTGGCGGTGCAGGTGGCGGAGGAGACCGGCAAGCTGGCGCTCTTCCGAAAAGGCGTGGCGGGCGTGCCGATCTATGGGGGCCAGAGTTACGAACGGCAGTTCCGGGCCCTGGCGGCGGGCGTGCAGATTGTCATCGGCACGCCGGGGCGCGTGATGGATCACATGGAGCGGGGCACGCTGAAGCTCGATCGCTTGCAGCTCGTCGTGCTCGACGAGACAGATCGGATGCTCGACATGGGATTCCGGGACGACATCGAGCACATCCTCGAGGCGGTCCCGGCGGAGCGCCAGCTGCTCTTCTTCTCGGCCACGATCCCGCGGGCGATCCAGGATCTGATCCGGCGGTATTCGAGGGATCCGGCGTGGATCAAGATCGAGTCGGTCGCGCAGAACCGGCCGCAGGTGGAACAGACGTATTTCGAGGTGGACCGCCGCTCGAAGATCGAGGCGTTGACGCGGCTGATCGACGTGAACGATTTCCGCTACGGGATCATCTTTTGCAGCACGAAGATCATGGTCGATGATCTGGACGAGCACCTGCATGCCCGCGGGTATCTGACCGACCGGCTGCACGGCGACATTTCCCAGGCGCAGCGGGATCGCGTGATGGAAAAATTCCGCCGCCGGGCCTTCGAGTTCCTCGTCGCCACGGATGTCGCGGCGCGCGGGCTCGATGTCGACGATCTCGAAGTCGTCTTCAACTTCGATCTGCCGAACGACGCGGAGGACTATACGCACCGGATCGGGCGGACCGGCCGGGCCGGCCGGAAGGGACGGGCGTTCACGTTCGTCTCCGGTCAAGAGATCTACAAACTGCAGAGCATGGTCCGCTGGGCGAAGCTCGACCTCCGGCGCGGGAAAATCCCTTCGCTCGACGAGGTCGAGGAGGCGCGGACCAACGTGTTCTTTGAGAAGATCCGATCCACCCTCGAGGCCAGGAACTTCAAGCCGCATGATGCGATGATCGATCGGTTGCTGGACCAGGGATATGCCAGCACGGACATCTGCTCGGCCTTGATCCATTTGTTGCAGGGTGCAACCGGCGTGCCGGAAAAGAAGGCGTCCCCGCCGGGACCGACCGCTTCGGTCAAGCCTGCGCCGGCCTGGGCCGGGAAGGTGGCGGCTCCGAAACCGGCGCCAGTGCTGCCGGAGCCGACGGCCCACGATCCCGGTACGGCGGAAGAGAGTGATCGGCCCCGGGCGAGGAAGCAGAAGTATGAGCGGCCGGCACGAACCGGCCGCGAGCCGGGGATGGCCGCAATCTTTCTCAACGTCGGCCGCAAGCAGCTCGTGACGATTGCCGACATCGTCGGCAAGATCGCGGGCGTCACGCGGCTTCCCGCCAGCGTGGTCGGCGCCATCGATATCCATCAGCGGCATACGCTGGCGGATGTCGCCGATTCCGAGGCGGACTTCATCGTGAAGAAGCTCACCGGCATCAAGCTGAAGGGTGTCGTGCTCGCACCCGCCCGGGCGGGCGAGGGCGTGGCTTAGCCGTTCTTTCTCTTGATTCTTTCTCTTAATCTTTCTCTGCGCCCGCTGCCGGCGGGGCGAAAGAGAAAGACAAAGATGTGGGAGAAAGATCACGATGCCCGGCTGGTTGGAGGATCCACGGGCCTACCCGCCGGGTGCGGACGTCGAACCATCGCCCGCTGCGTGACCCTTGACAGCCCGTCGGGGCCAACATTATTGGCGTGTCACGTATGGAAGCCGCGCTGGATCAACCCGTCCTCGTGCTCAACCGCCTGTGGCAGGCGGTGAACGTGATCGGCGCAAAGCGGGCATTCGGGCTGCTGGCCCGCGGGCATGCGCAGGTGGTCCACCATCACGAGGATGATTTCCGCACCTTCTCGATGCTCGACTGGATCGATTTCTCCGCGAGCAACCCGCCGGTCGCCCGGCTGGAAACGGTGCATACGCCGACGCGCACCATCCGGCTGCCGCGGGTGATCCTGCTGACGTTTTTCGACAAGCTGCCGTGCAAGGAGCTGAAGCTCACGCGCAACAATGTCTTCGAGCGGGATCGGAACACCTGCCAGTACTGTGCGCGGCAGATGCCGCGGGAGCAGCTCAACCTCGACCACGTGATTCCGCGCGACTACGGCGGGAAGACCACCTGGGAAAACATCGTGTGCTCCTGTGTCCGGTGCAACACGCGCAAGTCGAACCGGCTCCCGCACGAGGCGAACATGCGGCTGATCCGCAAGCCGACGCGCCCGAAGTGGCGGCCGGTGATTTCGCTCGTGCTCGGCAACCGGCATCACGAGCAGTGGAAGGACTTCCTCGACGTTGCTTACTGGAACGTCGAGTTGGAGGAATAGTGCCGGGGCGGAGAGCCTTCGCCAAAGCGAGGGATTGCCCCTGGCCCGGCTGCACCCCACGTTGGCGTCATGCTTGCGACCCTTGTGATGACGGTGATTGGAGCGGATCGGCCCGGCTTGGTGCAGATGGTGGCGGCGCGCGTGGCCGACTATGGGGGTAACTGGCTCGAAAGCCGGATGTCCCATCTTGGCGGGCAGTTTGCCGGCATTCTCCGGGTCGAGGTCGCCGGTGAGCGGCGCGACGAGCTCGTGAATGCGCTCCGTGCGCTCGAAGTCGACGGCCTCGCGATCATCATTCATGCCGAAGCCGGTTCGGCTGCCGGGGAGGCGGTCCCAGGCTCGCTCGCGACGGTTGAACTCGTGGGCAATGATCGACCCGGGCTGCTGCGGGCCGTCTCTGGGGTCTTTGCCGCGCACCGTGTGAACGTCGAGGAACTCGCCTCGGAGCGGGTCAGCGCGCCGATGGGTGGCGGGGTCCTCTTTCAAGCCCGGGCGACCGTCTTTGTTCCGGCCGGGGTGAACCTGGCATCACTGCGATCGGATTTTGAAAAGATCGCCGCGGATCTCATGGTCGACCTCAAGCTGCTGCCGAAGGAGTCCTGACCGCCGTGCAATAATCGTAGGGCCGCAGTCTGCCGAACCGGCTCCGCGTGGTCCGCAAACCGGCTCGGAATTACGTTCTGTGACGCAACGTTCCTGGGGCCGGGGCGGACAAGGCCGTGACGGAGCACGGCCCTCCATGAATTCGTTTCTGATTCCACGATTCGAAGACCCATTCATGGAGGGACGACCTCCGCGTCGTCCGCAAAACCAATGGCGGATTCATTCTGCGCAGCGCATCGGTCTTCCCGGCTGCGGCGGAGCACGGCCCTCCATGAATCCAATTCCGAGGCTACGCATCCTGCGGAACTTTCTTCAACCACGCAGCCGTAGGGGCGCAGTCTTGCTGCGCCCTGTTTGCGGTCCGAATCAACCGGTGCGCGGCAGTTCTGCGCCTTCGGCGGGCCGTCATTTCAGGCCGGGTGGGTTGTCCCCGAATTTCTGCCGGATGAGCACGAGCAGCACGAGCCCGGCAAAGAGATCGCCCAGGCCCATCAGGATCCGCAGCGGCGTCGGCACCCGCTGAAGCACGAACAGCACGAGGAAACCCATCGCCACCAGCAGGACCGCGAGGGCGGTCAGCGTCCGTCGCATTTTCCGACGCGAGCCATCACCGAGGGAGCTTTGCGGATCGGACATGGCAGAGGCTCACTTCGCCAGCGGCAGCGCAATCCGCATGGTCGTCCCGGAGGGACCGGTGCTCAGGAGCGTGAGATCGCCATGATGGCTGAGCAGGATCCGCTGGGCAATCGCCAGCCCGAGCCCGGTGCCGTCCGGCCGGCCGGAGAGGAAGGAATCGAACATCCGTCCACGCATCGACTCCGGGACGCCGCTGCCGGTGTCGCTGACGTCCAGCAGCGCGACCCGGCCGCCGGACCGTGATTCCGAGCCGGCGCGAATCGTAATCGTCCCGCCGCCAGGCATGGCCTGGGTGGCATTGAGCAGGAGGTTGAGCAGGACCTGTTGCAGCTGGCCCTTGTGGGCCTCGACATACAGCGGCTGGGGCGGCCGATCGAAGTGAAGGGAGACTTTGCTCTGCGCGAGCTTGAGCCGGACGAGGACGAGGGTGTCCTCGACGATGTCGGCGAGCGATGACCGCGCATGCAGACTCGACGGGGCCTGGGCAAAATTCAGGACGCGGCTGACGATGGACTCGAGTTGATCCAGTTTCTCGCCAATCACGCGCATGTCGGTCCGGCGCGGATCGCCCTCGGCGAAATCGAGCCCGAGCCCGCCATGGAGCAGCTTGAGCACGGTGAGGGGATTGCGGATCTCGTGGGCGATCTCGGCGGCGAGCAGCCCGAGCGTGGTGAGCCGCTCGTTCTTTCGCAGGACATCCTCGCTCTGGAAGGCCCGGGCGTAGAGCCGCGCGTTCTGCAGCGCAACCGCGCCGAGGCTGGCGAGCGCGGCACAGAGTCGCTTTTCGTCATTGTCGAAGCGATGCAGCCGGTCGGTGAAGACGGCCATCACGCCCAGCACCTCGCCTTCGAAGATCAGCGGCGTGGCGAGGAGCGAGACCAGGCCCGGATCCTCGGGCAGGTCGCTGAGCTCCCGGTATTCCGCCGACTGGACATCGGTGAACGCCACCTGGCGGCGGGTATGAATCGCAGCGGCGACCAGCGACGAGTCGAGCGGCACGGCCGCGGCGGGCAATGACGGAACGACCGGGCTGGCCAGGGCCACCAGCCGGACGGTGCCGGCGTTTGGCTGGAGGACGTACATGGCGCCGGCCCGGGCCTGCACCATCGTCCGGGCCTCCCGGGCAAGCGTGTCGAGCAGCGCCTGCTGCTCGAGCTGGCTGACCAGCGACTGTCCGGCGGTGATCAGCGACTCGAGCTGGCGTGCCTTGCCCTGGAGATGCTGCAGCTGCCAGAGCCGCTGCATCACCCGGGCGGCTTCGTCCGCCACCTGTTCGAGCAGCGCCAGATCGGCCGGTGAAAAGCCGTTGATGCGATCGCTTTCCAAATCGATCACCCCGACGATGTGCTCGTCGTCCCGCATCGGCGCGGCCATCTCGCAGCGCGCGGCCGGACGCACCGCGATATAGCGGGGCTCCGCCCGGACGTCGGGCACGAGGAGCGGGCGGCGGTTGAAAACGCACCAGCCCGTCACCCCATGGCCCAGCCGCAGGTTGTGGTAGGCCTTGCCCTCGGGAAGCCCGGTCTGAATTACCGTCTCGAGATTCCCGGTATCGGGGCTGAGGAGCGCAATCGAGCCGGCCTGGGCGGAGAAGGTTTCGACCACGATCGTGAGCAGTTCGCGCAGCGCCACATCGGGATCCGCGGACCGGGCGGCGAGCCGCGCAACGCGATGGAGGACTTCCGCGGCCCTGGATTGCGCACCAGTTGCGGTCCCCGATTGACGGCCGGGGGCAGGGGACTTGGGACGACGCTTGCCGCTGGTGGTCACGGCTGCGAGCATGAGGGCCGCCGCCGCGGATGCCAGATCGGATCGATTGGCGGAGTGCCCGGGGGACCCTGCGCGCCACGCTGCGCCGCGAGCCCGCCAGGCTCCCAGGCCTATTTCGCCGGGACAGGTTCGGGAGTGATCACTTCACGCAGGACCTCCTGCAGGGCCGTGAGCCTGCTGTGGTCCTCCAAGGGCTCGCGATTCGCATTTTCGATATAGAACGTGTCGATGGCCACCCCGCGTTCCGTGCCGATCCGCGCAAAGGTAATGTCGAAGCCGTGATCCGAGATCGTCTTGGCCAGCCGGTAGAGCAGCCCGATCTGATCCCGGGCCTGAATCTCCACGATGGTCCGCTGCATCGACAGCTCGTGATACACATCCACGGTGGGCGGGAAGGAGCTTTGCAGGGTCTCGCCACTCGAGGTCGAAAGGTAGCGCGTCGCCGCGATCTTCTTCGCCTGCGCCAAGATGTCCGGCAGGAGATCGCGGTTGTTGACCAGCGCCTCCTCGATGGTCCGGGCGAATTTCTCCTGGGCGCTGGCGCTTTGCACCGGTCCCCGGCCCGGCTCGACGACATAGAAGGTGTCGATCGCGATGTGATCGGTCCGTGAGATCACCTTGGCGCCCAGGATGCTGAGCCCGGCGACGCTGAAGGCGCCCGCCAGCTTGTAGAACAATCCGGCCCGATCCCAGGTGACGACGTTCACGACCGTGAGCGATCGGTTGAGATCATCGTTCCAGTCGATGATCGGCCGCAGCGAGCCCACGGAATCGGCTGCGGTGATCGAGTGCAGCAGTCGGTTGACCATCTGGATGTGCAGCGCGACCTCGCCGCTGTCGGTGTGCACAAAGTACCGGTCGGGCAGCAGGCTGAAATGGGCGTTGATTTCGTCGCCGCTGATGCCGGGGATGGATTTAGCGATCAGGTCCTGTTGGGTCATTTTGATCTTCTCCTGTAGCGAGGCGTCGACTGCCGCACCATGTTCCAGCCGCTCGAAGGTAGCCCGATAGAGCGTGGTATGCAAAGTGTCCTTGTAGCTGTTCCAGAGATCGGCGGAGGTCGCCCGCGCATCGCAGAAAGTGTGAACGTAGAGAAAGCGCAGACGGTCCGCATCCCCGACCAGTTCGGCAAAGGCGGCGGCGGTGTTGGGGTCATCGACGTCCCGCTTCTGCCAGAATCGTGCCATCGCGAGGTGATTTTTGATCACAAAGGCCACGAGGTCCCGGTCCTTGCCGGTCACCCCGAAACGTTCCAGGAGTGGCAGCGCGAGCCGTACGCCACTTTCCGCATGACCACGGATGCCTTCGGCCTTGCCGATATCATGCAGCAGCAGCGTGAGATAGAGCAGGGAGGCATCGCCGGCCTCATGGAGCGCCGCCCGGTACTTGAGGGTGATGGGCTCGGCCTCGGTGTAGATCCGGTCCAGTTCTCGGATCGCACTCAGCGTGTGCACATCCGCCGTGTACCGATGATAGAATTCATGCTGGACGAGGCAGGTGAGGGCATCGAACTCGGGGATGAAGCGGCCGAGAACGTGCAGTTCATGCATCCGCGCGACGATCGGATGGACGTTGCCGGCCTCGGACATGATGGCGCGGAACGAGACATTCGCATCGGGAGAAATCGCCACCTCGGGGGTGAGGAGGGGAAGCGAGGTCCGGATCAGCTCGGCGAGGTGGAATTCGAGCGTGGCCTCGAAGGTCTGGAGATGCCGGAAGACGCGGATGAGCCGGACCGGATCGGCTTCGAACACCTCGGGCTTTTCCGCGGCCAGTTCGCGGCCGCGCAGGATGAACCCGTCGATTCGCTTGGTCCGCTGGAAACGCGAGGCCAGCAGCGTTTCCCGGAACGAGCGCTTGTCACCCCCGCCATTGCGGCCAATGGCAAGGGCGAGCCGGTCCTCGACCAGCTTCGAGACCTTGAAGATGGCCTGCGCCGCCCGGTAATAGTCCTGCATGAAATGCTCGACCCGCGCGAGCATCTCGAACTCACGATAACCGAGCGCCTCGGCGATCCGTGGCTGCAGGTCGAGCGTCAGCAGGTCGGTCGGCCGCGTGCTCACAAAGTGCAGCTCATTGCGCACCCGCAGCAGGAAGTCATAGGCGATCTTGAACGCGGCCAGATCGTCGGCCCGCAGGTATTTCTGGGTCGCGAGCTCGTCGATCGACGTGATGTCCAGCTTCACCCGCGCCATCCAGACGGCGTTCTGATAATCGCGGAGGCCGCCCACGCCATTCTTGATGTCGGGTTCCTGGTTGAAAACCGTGTTGGCGAACTTGGCCCGGCGGTTTGCCTGATCGTCGAGCCGCGCGGCAATGTAATCGCGGGGATTCTCCGTGCTGTAATAGCTCCGGTACGCCTGCGAAAACGTGTCATAAAGCCGTTCGGAGCCCGCGATTCGGCGCGCCTCCAGCAGCGCCGTCTTGGTCAGGATGTCCTTTCGCGCCTCATTGAAGGCGTCATCGATCGTCCGGGTCGAATGGCCGACCTTCAGCCCGCAATCCCAGAGGATGTAGAGGATTTCGTCCGTGAGATGCTCCTGCAACGGCTTCGCGTCGGACGGTTTCGTCTTGGTGGGAAACAGGAACATCACGTCCACGTCGCTCAGGGGCGAAAGCTCGCCCCGGCCGTATCCGCCGAGCGCCACGAGCGCGACCGGTGCCGGCAGCGGCCCCTTGGTCCGCGTGTAGGATTCGAGCGCGTAGGAATACAGGTGGCCGAGCAGCGCATCGATGATCTGGGCCCGTTCCTGGCAGATCACGAGGCCAGGCGCCCCCGCCCGGTGCCGATCCCGCAGCGCGGTCATTTCCGTGCGCAGGAACCCCTTGCATGCCGCCAGCCTTTCGGCGACGGGGATGTCGCCGGCAAAGGTCAGCTGGTCGCGGGCGCGTTGGGGAATGTTGGCGGGCATGCGGGGAACGGGGGAGGGAAAGTCGAACAGCCCACGGCCAACTTTCAATGTTCAAAGGCTGACAAACCCCTTGCCTAGCGGTCCACGGCGCCGTTTTCTCGGCGGTTTCGATCCCCCCGCACCTCTGATGGCCGAGATTTCCAAGAGCTACGAACCACGCGACGTTGAGAAGAAATGGTACGCCGCCTGGATGGACGCCCACGCGTTTGCCGGGAAGGTCGTACCGGGCAAGGAGCCCTACACCATCGTCATCCCGCCGCCGAATGTGACCGGCGTGCTGACGATCGGGCATGTTCTGAACAACACGCTGCAGGACATTCTGATTCGCCGGGCGCGGCTGGAAGGCCGCTCGACGCTTTGGCTGCCGGGAACCGACCATGCCGGGATCGCGACGCAAGCGGTGGTGGAGCGGGAATTGCGGAAGACCAAGCAGCATCGCCGCGACCTGGGCCGGGAGAAATTCCTCGAGAAGGTCCGGGAATGGCGGAACGAGAAGGGCGGCATCATCCTGGAGCAGTTGCGGCGGCTCGGTGCCTCGTGCGACTGGGATCGCACGCAGTTCACGATGGATCCGCATTACAACCGGGCGGTCCTCACGGTATTCGTGGATCTCTTCCGGAAGGGAAACATCTACCGCGGCAAGCGGATGGTGAACTGGTGCCCTGCGACGCAGACTGCGCTGAGCGACGAGGAGGTCATCATGAAGCCGGTCAACGGCATCATGTACCGCGTGCGCTATGAACGGGTCGACGCCCCGGGACAGTATGTCGAGGTGAAGACGACGCGGCCCGAGACGATTCCCGGTGACGTTGCCATTGCGGTCCACCCGGAGGATCCGCGGTACCAGGACTGGGTTGGCCGGAAAGTGCGGCGGCCGCTGGGGCCGGCGGCGGAAATCCCGATTTTGGCCGACGCGGCGGTGGATCGAGAGTTTGGCACCGGGGCGCTCAAGATCACGCCGGCCCACGACAAGGCCGATTTCGACATCGGCCAGCGGCACCAACTGCCCAGCATCGACGTGCTCGCGGCGAACGGGGTGCTCAACGAGTCTGCCGGCCCGGAGCTGGCCGGGCTGGAGCGGTTCGCCGGACGGAAACGCGCGGCTGAACTCCTGCGCCAGAGCGGTGCGCTTGTGGCCGAGGAGCCCTATGCGAACAATGTCGGGTATTCCGAACGGGCGGATGTGCCGATCGAGCCGCGGCTGACCTGGCAATGGTGGTTGCGTTACCCGAGGGTCGAGGAGGCGAAGGAGGCGGTGCGGGATGGCCACATCAAGTTTCACCCCGAGCGCTGGAGCAAAGTCTACCTGCACTGGCTCGAGAACATCCAGGACTGGTGCATCAGCCGGCAGCTCTGGTGGGGGCATCGGATCCCGGTCTGGTATCGGAAGGGGATCGACCGGGAGCAACTGGGTGAAGCCGATCTGCGGGATCCCGCCAAGGTGCATGTGTCGCTCGATGGCCCCCCTGATCCCGAGAACTGGGTGCAGGAGGACGACGTACTCGATACCTGGGCTTCCTCGTGGCTCTGGCCCTTCGCGACCCTGGGCTGGCCGGATCGCGAGGCGGAGCGGAAGGCAGGGCTGGATTACTTCTATCCCACCACGACGCTGGTGACGGGGCCGGACATCATCTTCTTCTGGGTTGCCCGGATGATCATGGCCGGGCTCGAGTTCATGGGCAGCCCGGAGGCGCGCGCCACCGCGGGAAATTCCGCCGCGAAGGGCCGGCTGACACCCGCGGAGATCCAGGCCCGGATTCCCTTCCGGCATGTGTACTTCACCGGGATCATCCGGGATGCGCAGGGGCGAAAGATGTCGAAATCGCTGGGCAATTCGCCGGATCCGCTGGAACTCATCGATCGCTATGGGGCGGACGGGCTCCGGTTCGGCATCGTCTCGATTGCCCCGCAGGGCCAGGACATCCGTTTCCAGGAGGACCGGATCGAGAGCGGGAAGAATTTCTGCAACAAGCTGTGGAACGCGTGCCGTTTCCGGCAGATGAGCGGTCCGGCGGGCGACAATTCCTCGCTGGAGGCGATCGTCGACCGGCTCGACGTGCGGCAGTTCGACGCCGATGATCACGCCATCCTCGATCGGATGCTGGCGACTACGCGCGAGGTGAACCGCTGCTTCTACGAATTCGAATTCAGCGCGGCGGTGCAGGCGCTCTACGGTTTTTTCTGGAACGATTTTTGCGACTGGTACGTGGAGGTCTCCAAGGCGAAGCTCGAGGATCCGGCGGCCCGGACGAACTGCCTTGCCATCCAGGATCTGGTGCTCCGGCAGACTCTGCTCCTGTTGCATCCCTTCATCCCCTTCATCACCGAGGAACTCTGGCACCAGCTGGGCTACGGCACCGAGGGCCGGTTCATCGAGGATGCCCGGCTACAGAATGCCTCGCAAATCGCGACCGCCTCGCTGTCGCACGGGCTGGCGCTCGATCGGGCCGCAGTCGCGGCGGTCGAACAGCTCAAGGGTTTCGTGTCCCGCGCCCGTGCGCTCAAGGCGGACCACAATCTCGCCAGCCGGCGTGACGTGACCCTTTTCGTGACGGCGGCAGACGGGGAGTGGAATGCCATTTCCGCCAACCTCGCCCGGCTCACGCGGTTGACCGGGGCAAAGGAGATCAGCCGCCGTGACCAGGTTGAGGGCGCGCCGGCGACGGTGACGCCGCTTGGCACGGTGTATCTCGATCTGGCCAGCACGGTGGATGCCGGCGCGGAAAGGGCGCGGCTGGCAAAGGAACTCGAGCAGCTGACGAGGCACATCGCTGCAACCGAGGCGCGGCTCGCCAACAAGGCCTTCACCGACAAGGCGCCTGCAGCCGTGATTGACGGTGCCCGTGCCCAGCTTGCCGGCCAGCAGGCCAAGCGCGTTGAACTGGAACGGTTGTTGAAGGCGCTCCAATGAGCGGTGGAGCACATCCCGGAGCCGCTCGCTGCAGCCCAGGAGCCTGACCACGAGCAGCGGGGCACGTTTAATTCCGGACCGAAATGAACCAGCATCCGATTCTCCTGATCGAGGACAGCTCGGACGATGCGTTTTTCCTGCAGCGCGCATTCACGACGGCCGGCGTTTCCAACGACGTGGTGGTGCTGTCCGACGGCGAGGCGGCGGTCGAGTATCTGGCCGGGTTGGACGCGTCGGGTGCCGGATCCCCGTGCCTGGTGCTCATGGACGTCAAGCTGCCCTACCGTTCCGGGATCGAAGTCCTGCAATGGATCCGGGCCAGCCGGAGACTGGCCACGCTGCCCGTGATCATGATGACTTCGTCCAATGAGCCCTCCGACGTCCAGCGTGCGCTCGAGTCGGGTGCCAACGCCTACGTCGTGAAACCTTCGGCCTACACGGAGCTGACCCAGCTGGTCACGGCGATCCGCGATTTCTGGCTGCGTTACCATCGATCGGGATTGTGAACGGGTTGCCGGACGGCCGGGTTGTGCTTCATTCCCGGATGCCAAACCCGATTCGAATCCTTGCCTTCTCCGGCAGCGCCCGTCGCGGCTCACTCAACAAAAAGCTGCTGGCAGCGGCGGTGGCCGCGAGCCGCGAGGCTGGCGCGGAAGTGACGGTCGTGGATTTCAAGGATCTGCCCATCCCGCTCTACGATGGCGATCTCGAGGCCGCCGGCGGGATGCCGGGAAACGCGCAGAAACTGGTGGCCCTGGTCGCGGAACATCACGGGCTGCTGATCGCGTCCCCCGAATACAACTCGCAGATCACGCCGCTGCTGAAGAACGCCATCGATTGGTGCACGCGGGCGGAGGAGAATCCGCTGCAGGGCAAGGTGGCGGCGGTGATCTCCGCCTCGCCGGGCATGTTCGGGGGCATCCGCTCGATGACGCTGGCCCGGCAGTTGTTGACGCATCTCGGCTGCCACGTGGTGCCGGTCCAATGCGTGTTGCCCCAGGCGGACAAGGCATTTGACGAGGAAGGCCGGCTGAAGGACGAGCGGGCACGCAAGAATGTGAATGCCGTGGCCGCGGCGCTGGTGAAGACAGCGGCACGGCTCACCTGAACAAGGCGCGGCTCAACCAGGCAGCGGCGTCCCGCCGCTGGAGCGCATTTCAGAACGCTTTGCCACGGCGGGACGCCGTGGCCCCGTGCTCTCAGAATTGCGACCGCAGCAGCCCGGCCAGATGATCGGTTGCCTTGATGTAGAGCGGCCGGGCCTCGAACTCCTCGAGCGTCAGCGGCACCGATCGCTCGAGATCCGCCTCGAAGATCCGGTGGTGCTCGGCAGCGGCGGCGGGATCGAGGACGTTCAGCGTGATCTCGTCGTTGATCGCGAAAGACCGGTTGTCGAAATTCGCGGAGCCGATGGTCACCAGCACCCGATCCACGATCATCGACTTCACGTGGAACATCGCCGGCTGGTAGAGGTGGAATTCCACCCCGGCGGCCAGCAGCGGTCCCCAGCGGGAGCGCGAGGCGGCGCGGCCAATCCGCGAGTCGTTGATCGCGGGCACAATCACCCGGATCCTGACGCCGCGCTCGCGGGCCGCGATCAGCATGCTGATCGCCAGGTCGTCCGGGACGAAGTAGGCGTGCGCGATGTCGATTGATTCCCGGGCGGCAGCAATGGCGAAGAGGTGGGCGAGCCGGGTGCTCTCGGGACTCTCGTTCGGTCCGTTCTTGAAGCAATGGGCGATCGCGTCGCCGTCCATTCGGATCTCCGGAAAGTAGTCCTCTCCGAGCAGCAACGCGCCGGTCGTCTGCAGCCAGTTCGCCGCGAACACGGCCTGCATCTGGCGCACGACGGGTCCGTCAACCCGGACCTGCGTCTCGCGCCAGCTCTTTTCGTGATCCGCATTGCCGAGCCAGCGATCGTCGATGCACATGCCGCCGGTGAACCCGGTGACGCCGTCAATCACGAGAATCTTCCGGTGGGTGCGGTGGTTGATGTTCGGTTTCACCTCGTACCAGTGCTCCCGGCCATAGGTGAGCACATGCACACCGGCATCCCGCAGTCGCTGCTTGTCCTCCTCCTTGAACTTCAGCGTGCCCATCCCGTCGACCAGCACGTGCACCTTGACGCCGTTACCGGCCGCCTCGCTGAGCGCCGCGATGAAACGATCACTGATCAGGCCCGAGGTCCAGATGTAGGTTTCCAGCGTGATCGTGCGCTTTGCGTCGCGAATGGCCTCGAGCATTGCGGGGAAGAACTCGTCGCCGTTGACGTAGGTCCGGACGCGGTTGCCCTGGGTGAATTCCGCGCCGACCACCGGACCCATCGCGCTGACGAACGCGGCATCCCGGGGCCCGTAATCCACCGCGATGGGCTCGCCGAGGATGCGGGCCGAGGTCAGCCAGAAATACAGGCCGAATCCGACCACCACGGCGGCGGCGATCCCGGGCCAGAACCAGGGCGATCGCTGCGCGGGGGATGACGGGCGGCGCGGGGGGCGGGCCGGCCGGCGCTGCTGGCGGAAACGGTGGAATCGTTCCAGGATCCGGGGCATGGGGGTGAGGTGAGGGCACTTGACCCAGCCCGAAAGGGGCGGTTCCCGGGGTGCGAATGGGGTGTCACCTCCCGGTGGATGCGCGGTCTGTCGCGATACGCCATGCCTTCCAAACTGCCAGGCGAGAAATCCGGGGCTGGGTCGCGCCGACCCTCCGCCCGCCACATCCTGCTCTTCAGTGGACCGCGGAACCGGCGCACTTGGTGGCTGGCCGCCGCCGGCATCGCGGCTGCCGGCCTGCTGGCGGGTCTCGTCCTGGTGTTCACGGATTTCGACTGGGAAATCGTGGAGAACGCCTTCGTGCGGCTCAGCACGGCAATGGCACGGCTCAACCCGGCGGCGGTCATCCCGTTGATGGCGCTGCTGCCCGTGGTCGGCTTCCCGATTGGGGTGGTTTACCTCGTGGCTGGCGCGCGCTTCGGGATCCTGCTGGGCGGCCTGCTGGTGGCGGCCGTCACGCTCGTTCACCTGCTGGGATCCTACCTGATCGGCCGGAGTATTCTCCGCGCCCCGATCGAGCGGCTGATCGCGCGGCGGCACCACCACCTGCCGCAGGTGCCGGTCGACGAGCAGGCGCTCGTGTGCGTGATCGCCGCCCTGCTGCCGGGATTACCGTATTTTGTTCGCAATTACCTCCTGGTCCTGGCCGGGATCAAGCTGCGCTTCCTGCTCTGGGTTTGCCTGCCGATCTATGTGGCGCGCTCCTATGTCACCATCTTCCTGGGGGACCTGAGCGGCGATCCCACCCGTCGCGGGCTGCTCATCCTGGCCGCGTTCGATGTGCTGAAGGTGGCAATCTGCGCCTTTGTGATCTGGCGGCTGCGCGAGCACCACCGGAAGCACCATCCGGCCTAACGAGGATGCAGCATCTTACCGCGGCAGCCGTAACCGACGGAATCGTGCTCGTGAAAGCAGCAGCCCGTCGGCGAGGCCCGCCAGGTTGCCGGGAAGCACGCTGAAAGATCCTGGTGCCAGGCTGCCCGTCCGATGGGCTGCTGCTAGCCGAACACCTTTCGGAGGTACTCGCGACTCTTCGTGGCGATGACCTCCGGGCCCTCCTCGAACTTGAAGACCTCCACGCTGACCATCCCGTCGTAACGGACGTCGCGCAGGGCGGCGACGATCGGCACGAAGTCGACGTCCCCGAATCCCGGACCCTTCAGGTTCGTGTCGTTGGCGTGGAAATACTCGAACCGGCCCGCGCTCTCCCGGATGATTTGCGGGACGGGCTTGGCTTCCGACGACATCGCCTTCACATCGAGGATGATGCTCATCCCGCGGCTTTGGAACTGGGCGGCGAACCGGCGTCCCTCCTCGGCGGTGTTGATGAAATTCGTCTCCGCCGGCGCCAGCGGCTCAAAGCAGATCACCACGCCGCGATCCTCGGCCCGCCGGACCGCATCGCGAAAGACGCCGGTGGCATATTCCCAGGCCTGCTGGTAGGTAACGCCGTCCATCAGGTTGCGCTGCTTAGGCGAACCCACGATGATCCGGGTGCCGCCGACGTCGGCGCAGCAGTCGACCAGATCGCAGAAATAACGGGCGGTCCGGTCCCGCACCGCCGCCTCCGGGTGCGTCAGGTACATCCCTTCGGTCTGGACCAGCACCCAATGGAGCCCGCTGATGGCGATTTGGGCCTTCGCCGCGGTGTCCCGGATTCGCTGGCGATCGGCCGCCGATAAGTCGGTGACCTGGCGCGTGATCGTGAACGGGGCGATCTCGACGGCATCGTAGCCCGCCTTTTTCGCGTAGCCAAAAGTGTCCTCGAGCGACCAACCCTGGAAGATTTCGTTGCAGATGCCGAAGTACATGCTGCGATCGAAAGGAACTTCGCGCCGGGATACAACAACGCGTGCACGCCTGGCGCGAATTTGCTACGTTCCGCTCCGCCTTCCCACCTCCCACATGCTCACCCCGAAGTTTTTCGCCGCCGCCGGGCGGCTTCTCCTGCTCCTGCCCGCCATTGCCGCCTCCGGCCAGGAGCCGGCGCCGGATGCCATTTACCGGGGAGGGCAGGTGGTCACGGCCGATGCCGGCTTCAGCCTCCAGGAGGCCTTCGCCGTCCACGACGGCCGGATTGTCGCAGTCGGCCCGAACGCCACGATCACGGCGCTCGCCCGGGAGGGGGTGACGCGCATCCACGAACTGCACGGCCGGATGGTCCTGCCCGGGTTGATCGATTCGCACGTGCATGCGCCGGCCGCATCGATGCACGAGGTGGATCATGAGATCCCCACGATGGAAACGATTCCCGAGGTGCTCGATTACATCCGGGCCCGGGCGAAGGTCGTGCCGGCGGGGGAGTGGATCCAGCTGCAGCAGGTGTTCATCACGCGTTTGCGGGAGGCGCGTTTCCCCACGCGGGCGGAACTCGATGCGGCGGCGCCAAACCATCCGGTGGTCTTCCGGACCGGCCCGGATCTGATGCTGAACACGCGCGGGATGAGGGAGAGCGGGTTCAATCGCGAGTTCAAGGTCACCGACGGCGGGCCGGGCCACATGGAACTCGATGCCAGCGGCAATCCCACGGGCCTGATGCGGGGGCTGACCCGCTTCCTCAAGACCTCGCTCAACCGGTCGGCCAGCGACCAGCTGCGCAACGACCGGCTGCGCCAGCTCCTCCGCGCCTACAACGAGGTGGGGCTCACGGCGATCGGGGATCGCGGCGCAAACCCGTCGACGATCGCGCAGTACACGACGCTGCGGGAACGGGGCGACCTGTCGGTGCGGGTGAGCCTGTCGCAGACGTTCCCCACCGTGGGCGCGATGGATTCCATCCTGGCGGCGATCGATCAGATCGGGGCGAGCCCGTTGCGGCGCGAGGATCCCTGGCTGCGGCTGATCGGGACGAAGATCTGGCTGGATGGCGGGATGCTGACGGGCAGCGCCTACATGCTCAAGCCCTGGGGGCGGAGTGAGATGTATGGCATTACTGATGACGATTACCGGGGGGTGCTCAACGTGCCGCCGGAACGGCTTTATCCGATGGTGGAGCGGGTGGCGAAGCACGGCATGCAGTTCACGGCGCACGCCGTGGGTGACGGCGCGATCACCGAACTGGTGCGCGCGTACACGCGGCTGGCGCGGGAGCACGGGCCGATTCGCGACCTGCGAATGGGGATCTCGCACTCGAACTTCATGACGCTGGAGACGGTGGAGCAGGCGGCGCAACTCGGCGTGGTGCTGGATATCCAGCCGCCCTGGCTTTATCTCGACACGCGGACCCTGGTGAAGCAGTTCGGCTATGACCGGCTCCGGTACTTCCAGCCGCTGCGGACGGCCTTCACGCTCGGGGCGGTGGCGGGCGGCGGTTCCGACCATATGCTGAAGATCGGCGATACCCGGGCGATCAATCCCTACAATCCCTTTCTGGGCATGTGGACGACGATTACGCGGCGGGCCAAGTGGTACGAGGGCCAGTTGCACCCGGAGGAGGCGCTCACGCGCGAGCAGGCAATCCGCTTCTACACGATCAACAACGCCCACCTGCTCTTCCGGGAGAAGGAGATTGGATCGATCGAGCCGGGCAAGCGCGCCGATTTCGTGATTATCGATCGGGACCTGCTGCGCTGCCCGGTGGACGACATCAAGGAGACGCAGGTGCTCCAGACCTGGGTGGACGGGCGAAGGGTGTTCGAGCGTCCCGGATTGGCGGCCCAGCGGCTCGAATAACGATTGCGCCTCGGCCGGCCTTGGTTGGCCTGGCCTCACCGCGGGCGGTTTTTCAATGGCAAGTCGCTGCTGATTGACGGCGGACGCAGCGCCTCGGTGAGGACGGATGAGAGCTGCTGCTCAGGTGAGTGGCCCCACCTCGGCTTATTCGCCACCGGTCGTGGCGCGTACCGAAACACCGCGGATTTCAGCGATGGTTTCCGGGTCGGACCGGTTGCATGTGCGCAAGGCCTCGACCTGCGGAGCGACCTGCCGCCAGAGTGCCTCGGATTTCTCGGCCACGATCGCCCGGCACTTGCTGATCTCCGCCTCCCGCGCCACCCGGTTCTCCTCGGCGATCTTGGCCAGATCATCGAGATTGTAGAGGAAGACATTCTGGATTTCCGCCACCGCCGGCTCCACGTCGCGCGGCAGCGCCTGATCGATGAAGAAGAGTGGCTTGGCCGGCCGCTTGTGCATGGCGGCCTTGGCGGCGGCGCAGGTGACGACCGCATCCGGCGCCGAGGTGGCGCAGACGACGACATCGAACTCCGCCAGCCGCGCTTCGCGCTGTTCAAAAGGCATGGCGCTGGCGCCGAGTGCCGTGGCGAGTTCCATCGCCCGTTCGAAACGGCGGCTCGCCACGGTCAGCGCGGCGGCGCCCCGGCTCTGGAATGCCTTGGCGGTCTTTTCGCCGATCTCGCCGGCGCCCAGGAGCAGGATTCGCGTCTGCGCCAGGCTGCCGAAGATGTTGAGTGCAAGTTCGACCGCGACATTGGCGACACTGACCTGGCCCTCGGTGATGGCCGTGTGGGTACGAACATGTTTTGCGGCCTGGAATCCCTTTTGGAACACGCGGTTCAACACGGGGCCGGTCGAACCCAGAACCTGGGCGGCGGCGTAGGCCTCCTTCACCTGTCCGAAAATTTCCGTCTCGCCCAGCATCTGTGAATCAAGCCCGGCGGAAACTTCGACGAGGTGCTGGACGGCTGACTGGTCGTGAAGGCTGATCCGGATTTGCTCAAACTGGATCGGGTCGAAGTTCTGGCGGGCGCAGAATGCCGCCGACACTTGCGCGATCGCCTCGGTGCTGGCGGCGAGCCCGTAGAATTCGATCCGGTTGCAGGTGTTGAGCACCGCAAACTCCTTCAACCCATGCACCGACTTCAGCTCCTGCTTCAGCGCCGCCGCATTTTCGGCGGTGAGGGAGAGCTTTTCGCGCACGGCGAGCGGCACCTGGCGGTGGGTTGCACCGATGACGAACAGTGCCGGCTGGCTCATCGGAGGGCCTCCATCTCCTGAGCCACGCGCGCCGGTTCCGTGGCGGGGCGCGGATGGCGGCTTCCGTCCACCGGTCCCAGCGAGAGCAGCGCCGCCACGAACAACCCGAGGCATGCCCAGGCGAATCGCCTCGAGAGCAGGATGCCGCGCAGCCTCAGTCCCAGCGCGAGCGCATAGGCAGCCCAGACACTCATCGTGATGATCAACTTGGCGACATTGACGGTCGACGTGTCGCGCAGCCAGTAGACCGATCCGACCGCGAGTGAGACGGCCAGGATGGAGACGCCGGCGCCGAGCAGGCGCACGCCGATGTGATCGAGATCGAGGATCGAGGGAAGAAACGAGAACCAGCCGCCGATGTGCTTCGACTTCAGCGAATAGTTTCGGAGCAGGAACATGATCGACGTGAGCGAAAGCAGCGCGAACACGCCGTAGCTGAAAAGGGCCAGTGCCGCATGCAGTTCGATCCAGGGATTGCCGCCAAAGATGTGGGATCGACGTGCGGCGTCCCAGGCCGGTATGGCCAGCGATGACAGCGTGAGGGCGGCAGCGAGGCAGGAGGTGAAGTAGCCCAGCAGGCTGTTGCGAAAGGTGATGCCAATCACCAGGTAAAGGGTGGTGGCGGACCAGGCGGTGAACTGGAAGATTTCGAAGGTGTTTCCGAGCGGGCAGCCGCCGACTGCGCGGCCGCGGATGCCCAAACCCAGCAACTGGAGTGCGTAGCCTGCGGCGATCAGCGCGTAGGTCGTGGCGCCGGAGGGCCGTCCCTGGCGGAGGAGCGAAAACGTCCCCTGGGCGAAGCCGGCGAAATAGAGCCCGGCGGCGGCCCACAACCAAGTGCGATCGGTGAACTCGGCGAACAACATGAGGACGCCCGTACCGTAGGCCCGCGGGGGCGGGGGGCAAGTCCGGGACCGCCGGCTGCCAACTCTTGCGTCGCAAATGCCAACTCCTGCGGCGGGCGGTGGTTTCACCAAGGGACAGGTTAATCAGAGCCCGGCCGGCTGTCAGGGACAGGTTAATGACATCTGTCCGGCTTCCACTCGCCCGGTCGCGGAACGGCCGTAAGGGACAGGTTATTCCGCAAAATAGCCTGTCCCTTACGGCTTCGGCTGTACAGCGGGCCCGGACCCGATGAGCGGGCAGTCGAGATGGAACCGGGCAATCGACCACCCCAAGTTGAGCAGCTGCAGAACCGGCCGGTGCTACCGCGTCCAGCTTGGCGCGCGCTTTTCATTGAATGCGGCGATGCCTTCGACGGCTTCCGCGGAGCCGCGGCCCGCGACGTGAAAGTCACGGGCGCGGGCAAGGTCCCCATCGATCGGCGCCGGCCAAAGCTCCGTGATCAACCGCTTCGTAGCCGCAATCGCCTCCGGCCCCCCTTGCAGAAGCGAACTGATCATGGACTGCACTTCCACCCTGAGCGCCGTCTCGTCCCTGGCGACGCGATTCAGCAGTCCGATGGCGTGGGCGTGCGCCGCGTCGAAGAATTTTCCCAGCAGCAGCAGTTCCCGGGCATCGCGCTCGCGCAGCTGCCGCCGGAGGAAGGTCATGATCAGCGCCGGGACCAATCCGCGGCGAACCTCCGGGTAACCAAACTTCGCATCGCGCGTCGCGAGCGCAAAATCGCAGGCACTCATCAATCCGGCGCCCCCGGCAATCGCGGCCCCGTGCACCGCCGCGATTGTCACCAGCCGGCTGTTTGCAAGGGCACCAAGCGCGCGCGCCACCAGGCCGGCCGAGCGATCGGCAAAACCCGGTTGCGCCGCTTCCGCGAGGTCGAGCCCCGAGCAGAATACCGTGCCGGCTCCCTGCAGCACCAGGATCCGCTGCGTGACATCCGCGCCGGCCGCGTCGATCGCCGTGCACAGCTGCTCGAGCAGTTCGACATTCAGCGCATTTCGCCGTTCGGGCCGATTGAGCGTCAGGGTCGTGACCGGGCCTTCACGACCCACGAGGACGGGCGTTGAATTCATATTGGAGAGAATGAAGTCTCGGGTGCGCCGCGTCACGGTTGCCAGGGCGGATCGATCGGCATCTCGAGCAGGGCCATCCCCAGCGTCTTGCCTTGCGCATCGATTCGGAGCGAGCGGCTCCCGCCGCCGCCGAGGACCAGGGGAAGGACAAAATTCAAGGCTTCGAGATTGGGCACGTCGTATCGCGTGACCGCGCCCACGCCCAGCGGACGAAAGAACTCCTCCACGCGACCCGCGGTGAGGTGCTCGCGGATCCAGGCATAGGCCTCGGGCGTGCGGCCAAAGATCGCCACATTGGCGGAGTTCCCTTTGTCGCCACTGCGGGCAAACGCAATTTCACGAAGCGGGATCATGGACGGAAAATCAGGTTCGAACGCCCTGCTGTTTCCGGTCGCCGCCGGAGCCATGTTCGGCCTCCAGCACCCGGATGGCGGATGCCACGCTCTGGCGCGGAATGAGGCATGGCCAATAGCCAAAAATCGGAAGCACCTTCGGCCGTCCCGTCGCATATCCGGTGATCCCCTGCGGTCCAGAGGTTACGAGCGAGGCAATCTCCCGGGTGAATCGATTGACGGGTTCCCGCGTGTCGGCGGCCACGCTCACCCGCAACACCGTTTCCACCAGCTGCGTGTCAACCATCCGGCTTGCAATGCCGCGCACGCTGGCCCCGGTGCCGAGGCACTCCACCAGGGTCTCGCGAAACATGCATCCGCGCTCCTGGAGCCGCCGGAGCAGCCCTTCTCCCGCATGCCGCGCCTTCCGCACCGCATCATGGCCGAAGATCGTGAGCAGCCCGTGCGCCTTGTAGCCGTCGCGGTACGCCGCGGAGACCTTGTAGTTGTCCGGCGGGGCAGTCCCGCATGCACCGGAGACGCTCACCCGATCCGTGCCGGCCTGCGCCACACTCAGTCCCAGAAAGTTCACGGTGACATCCGGCGATAGATAAGCGGCCGGGTCGCCCACCTCATAGAGCAGCTGCTCCTTGATCGTCCGCACCGTGACCGCCCCTCCGGACGACGAGGGCTTGGTGATCACGCAATCGCCATCCGGATTGATCTCCGCAATGGGGAAGCCCACATCGTGGCCGGCCGGCACGTCGAGCCAGTCGGTCGAGAATCCGCCACATGCCTGCGTGCCGCATTCGATGAGATGGCCGGCAATCGTGGCGCCCGCCAGCCGGTCGTAGTCATCGCCGGTCCAGCCGAAATGCGCGATACACGGCCCGACCGTCAGTGAAGGGTCCGCCACGCGACCGGTGATCACGATGTCCGCACCCGCCCGCAAGGCGTCCGCAATGGCGGCGGCGCCCAGATACGCATTGGCGGTCACGAGCCGATCGGCGACCGTGGCGAGCGGCGCGCCGGTTTCGAGATTCGCGAATTCCGGCAGGCGATCCGGCTGGGAGCCGGACCCGGCCATCGCCTGCCTTAGCTGCGGAAGGACGTCATCGCCGGTCACCATCGCCACCCGCAGCTGGCTGAGTCCGGCCTGCGTGAGCGCGTTCCTGACCGCCGCTCCGCACGCCAGCGGGTCGAGCCCGCCGGCATTGGTCACGAGCCGGGCTCGTCCACCGCCCTGGAAGTAGGGTATCAGCGACGTGACGACATCCACGAAATCTTGGGCATAGGCGGCGCTGGGATCCTTTGCCCGGAGGATGGCCATGATGGAGAGGGAGACCTCCGCGAGGTAATCGAGGGTGAGGAAGTCGAGATCGGGCCGGGCGGCCAGCAGTCGGGCGGCGGCGCCGGGCTGATCTCCCCAGAAGCCGGACGCATTGGCGATTTTCAGCATGGCAGCGGGAAGTTCGCAGCGGCCAACGCGTCACACCTGGATCACGCCGGTATGGAAGTGGGCCTTTGGCGCGGCGCGGCTGGCACATTCAAGCGCGAACGCCAGCACGCGGCGGGTCTCGTGCGGCGCAATGATGGCATCGACCCAGCCGCGGGCGGCGGCGTACTTGATGTCGGCCTGTTCCAGGTAGCCCTCCTTCACCTGCGTGCGCAGCTTTGCCAGTTCCTCCGGTGAGCGCTCCTGGGCCGTCCCCCGGGCAAGAATCTGGTAAACCACCTCGCTCGCCTGCGCCGCGCCCATGACTGCGTAACGCGCGCCGGGCCACGCGAAGATGAACCGCGGATCGAACGCCTTGCCGCACAGGGCATAGTTGCCCGCGCCGTAGCTGCCGCCAACGATGATGGTGATTTTCGGCACCGTGGCATTGCTCATGGCATTCACGAGTTTCGCGCCCGCACGAATGATTCCGCTCTGCTCCGCATCCTTGCCGACCATGAAGCCGGAGACGTCCTGCAGGAACACCAGCGGCAACCGGGTCTGGTTGCAGTCCATGATGAACCGCGCCGCCTTCTCCGCGCTGTCGGCATAGATCACCCCCGGCATCTGCAGGCCGGATTTCTCCGATTGCACCCGGATTCGCTGGCTGGCGACGATGCCAATGGGTCGGCCGCCGATCCGGGCATAGGCGCACACGAGCGTCTTCCCATAGCCGGCCTTGTACTCGTCCATCGATCCGGCATCGATCACGCACGCCAGCACGTCCCGCATGTCGTACTCCTTCCGGCCGTCGAGCGAGACCAACTCGTAGACGTCCTCCGCCGGCCGGGCCGGCATCAACTCAGGGGTGGGGTCGGGGGTTTCGGGTCTGGGGTCCGGCGTTTCGGACTTGAGGGCTGAGGGCTGGGGGCCGGTGCGGAGAGTTGGACCGGAGGAATTTTCCGCCGGCAGGAGTCCCACAAGCGACCGCAGCCGGTCGATGCAGGCGGGATCGTCCTTTTCCCTGAAATCCACCGTGCCGCTGATCTCCGCATGCATCGCGGCGCCGCCCAGGATCTCGCTGTCGACGCTCTGGCCAATGGCGGCTTTCACGAGCGAGGGCCCGGCGAGGTAGAGTCCGCTGCCTTCGGTCATCAGGATCTTGTCGCAGAGCACCGGCAGGTAGGCGCCACCGGCAACGCAGTTGCCCATGATCGCGGCAAACTGGGGCAGCCCGGCGGCGGAGATGACGGCATTGTTGCGGAAGATTCTTCCGAAATCGTCCTCGTCGGGAAAGACCTCGTCCTGCAGCGGCAGGAACACCCCCGATGAGTCGACCAGATAGACCAGCGGCAGCCCGCACTCGAAGGCGATCCGCTGGGCACGAAGGATCTTCTTGCACGTCATCGGGACGAAGGCGCCGGCCTTCACGGTGGCGTCGTTCGCGATGATCATCACCCAACGGCCGGAAACGCGCCCAATCCCGGTCACGACCCCGGCGGTGACGAAGTTGCCCCATTCGCGGTACATGCCGTACGCGGCCCACAGGCCCAGCTCGAAGAACCCGGCTTCGTCATCCAGCAGCGCGGCGAGCCGTTCGCGGACGGTGAGCCGGCCGAGCTTGTGCTGGCGGGCGAGTCCCTCCGGTCCGCCGCCCTCACGGAGTCCGGCTTCGGCCGTGGCGAGCGCCTGGCAATGGGCAAGCAACAGCTCACCGGTGGCGGGGCCGGCCGGAGCGATCGGGTGCGGGGTGCGGGGGCTGAGTTTCACACGCAGGTATCCGGGCAATTGCGACCAGTCAGACCATCGGCCGGAATCGGCCGACGGTTTCCGTGAGGCAGCGGGTGATCTGGCCGAGGGAGCAGACCTGCACCGTGTCGAGCAGTTCGGCGAAGACGTCGCCGCCACCGCGCACGACGTTTTCCAGCCGCTGCAGTGCCGCGGGCGCCCGACGGGCGTGCTTCCGGCGAAAGGCGCGCACCCGCTGGACTTGCGCGCGCTGCTTCGCCACCGGTGTCCGCGCGAGCCGGACGCGCGCCGGCGCGGACCCGGGGGCGGCATAACGGTTCAGGCCAACGATCGGCCGCTCGCCGGAGTAGATCTGCTGCTCGTAGCGGTGGGCCGATTCCTGAATCCGGCTCCGCTGGTAACGCTGCTCCATCGCGGCTAGCACGCCGCCCAGCGCATCGATCTCCCGGAAAACCCCGAGGATCGCCTGTTCGACCTGTCGTTCCAGGATCCGCAGGCCGGGCGATCCGCCGATGAGATTCATGGTGTGTTTGAAGAGCCCGCTCTCCTCGAGCAGGATCGATTGGCTGTGGGCGGCAAGCCGGACGTACTCCTCCGTCGGGGTCGTGAACGGCTCGTCGGCACTGTTGCTGTGGCAGGAATTGGTGTAATTGAGATACGCGAGCAGCAGCTCGATGGCGGTCCGGGAAAGGTTGTTCTTGAATTCGGCGGCAATCAGCGAGCGGCCGCTGGTCTGCGTGTGCAGCTTCAACCGCTGGGCCTTCGGTCCCGCGCCAAAGGCATCGCGCATCCCGATCGCCCAGATCCGGCGGCAGACGCGGCCGAGAACGAGGTATTCGGCGTCGAGCCCGCAATCGAGGAAGAAGGAGAAGCGCGGGCCGAACTGCTCGAGATCGAGCCCGCGCGACCGGAACAGGTCCGCGTACGTGAATCCATTCGCCAGCGTGAAGGCCGCCTGCTGCACCGGCGTCGCTCCGGCCTCGGCAATGTGGTATCCGCTGATGCTGATCGGGTACCAGCGCGGCAGGTGCCGAATGCACCATCCGACCATGTCGCCGAGGAAGCGCAGCGACGGCTCGACCGGGAAAATCACCTCGTTTTGCGCCTGGATCTCCTTGAGCATGTCGGCCTGGATCGTGCCACGCAGCAGCGCGATGCAGTCGGGGCCAAACCGCCTCCGCGCCGCGGCGACGTACATGGCCAGGATGATTGGCGCGGGCGCGTTCATCGTCATCGACACCGAGGTGTGGGGGGCGACGAGATCGAATCCGGCGAACAGCCGCGCCATGTCGTCGATCGTATCGATGGCAACGCCACCCTCGCCGACCTTGCCCAGCACGCCCTCGTGATCGCTGTCGAGCCCGTAGAGCGTCGGCCCGTCGAATGCGGTCGAGAGCCGGGTGTTGCGCTGGTGCCCGGCGAGGTAACGGAACCGCGCGTTGGTGTCCTCGGCCAGCCCGAGCCCGGCAAAGAGCCGCATTGGCTCCTCGCCGGCGTGCTGTTTATCCAGATACATTTCGCGGTACGCGGCGGTCGCAAACGGGAACTCGCCCGGCGCGCCCTCGCCGAGCAGGTACGCGGCCATCGCGCCCGGTTCATCGGTTTCGGGCAGCGCCAGCCGCGGCAGCTGCACGCCGCCGGGCGTGCGGGTGAATGCGATCCCTGCCTGCAGCCGCTGCCAGCGGGCCCGCAACTCCGCCGCGAACGCCGGCTCCCGGCGGGCCCGCGCCACCTCGCGGGCGACATGGGCACCGTAGGCCGTGACGGCGTCCGCCACCTGGCCAAGCCGGCTCATTAGGCCCCCGCCTTTCGCCCCAGCCGCGCGGTTCCGCGGAATGAAGGGTTCATTCGCTGACCTCCATCTGGCAGGCCTTCTCGCCGCCGGCAGGCTCGAGCCCGGCCGCGGCCGCGAGGGCGTTCCAGAGCGCGTCGACGCCCGGATCGTGGTGCCGGGCGGCAATCGTCGCGTGCAGCGGCTGGCCGTGTTCGTTGGCCGCGAGCCGGGCGGTGAGTTCAGCCCGCGCAGTCGCCGCCCGCGGATCGTCGCACTTGTTCAGGGCGACGAAATCCGCGCCATGCAGCAGGGCGATTTTCTGCAGCTGGATCCGGCCGCCATAATGCGGCGAGAGAACCAGCAGGACGAAATCCACGAGCCGGGGGCCGCCGCCGAGCACGCGGAAGGGATCGCTCTCCTGGCCGATGCCGATGGATTCGACGAACACGAGGTCGAATTCGCCGCTGGCCCGGATCAGGTCGAGCGCTGCCGGAGCCGCGGCGGAGAGGCCGGTGGGATGTCCGCGGGTTGCCAGCGATCGGAAGAAGACGCGGTCGTCCTGGGCGTGGATGGCGGACACGCGGTCACCGAGGATGGCGCCACCGGATCCCGGGTGCGACGGATCGTTGGCGAGGATGGCGATCCTTCCGGTACGGCGCGTGCGCAGGAATCGCGACGTGAGCTCGTCGATCAGCGTCGACTTGCCGGCTCCGCCGGGGCCGGCGATGCCGATCGTGATCGGCCCGGTTGAGCGCCGGCGCCTTGGGCCGGCGCGGCGGGCTCGCCTGGCGGCGGGCGCTGATTCCGCCTGGGTGATTGCCCGGGCGAGCGCGCGATCGCCGCTGAAGCCGGATTTTGGCCGGCCCGGGCGGGTGAACTCCTGCTGGAGGAGGTTCGCGATCTCGTCCAGCGGTGTACCGGCGAAGAAAATCCGGCGGACGCCGGCGCGTTGCAGCGCGCGGGCGTCGGCGGCCGTGATCGTCCCTCCGCCGCCGCCGAAAACGGGGATGTCCGCGCCGTCGCGCGCCCGGAGCCGGGCCAGCACTTCCTTGAAGAAGACGAGATGGCCGCCGTTGTAGCTGCTGAGCCCGACCGCGTGGGCGTCCTCCTGCACCGCGGCACGGGCGATCGCCGACGCGGCCTGATGATAGCCGAGGTAAATCACCTCCAGGCCCCGGCGGGCGAGTTCGAGATTGATGGTGGTGATGGCACTGTCATGGCCGTCGCAAAGGGGCACGGCCGTGAGAATCCGAACCCGCGGACCGGTGGGAGGACGGGAGCTGCCAGGGGATGCAACCACTGCCATGAATGGACCGTATTCCCGCGGTCAAGTTGCGCAAATGGCAACCCGGCACCGGATTGGGTTTCATTCTTTCGGGTTAAACGCGCCGCGTGCGATTCGCCGCCGTTTGCCGCCGCAGGCGATCGCGGCACGCTGGAACGCCGCCGCTGCTTTCCGCGGCCAGGCCCCAACCCCGACTCCCATGATCGATCTCGCGCAGGATCCGCGCTCGCTATGGCCGGACCATCTTTCGTCAGCGGAAATGAAATTCCTGCTCGAGGTCGAGCGGTTCGTCGCGCGGCAGGTGGCACCGCACGCGGAGGCTTGGGAGCGGAAGGAGGAGTTGCCCCGGTCGATATTCACGCAGGCCGGGCGGGTCGGATTGATGGGCATGGTGGTGCCCCGGCGGCTCGGCGGGCAGGAATTGGGCTACGCGGCGTACGCGCTGGCGATCCGCGAGCTCGCGCGGCACCAGGCCGCACTGGCCATCGATGTGGCTGCGCACAATGCGCTGGCGACCGGTCATATCCTGGGCAACGGGAGTCCCGCGCAATTGCAGAAGGTCTTCCCGCGGCTGGTGAATGGCGACTGGGTGGGCGCGTGGGCGCTCACGGAACCCGAGGCGGGCAGTGACAGCGGTGGCGTGCAGACGACAGCGGTCGAGCGCCGGCCCGGCCGGTGGGAATTGAACGGGTTCAAGCGCTACATCACGCTCGGACGGAAGGCGGACGTGCTGGTGGTGATGGCCGCAAGCGGAGTGACGGACAAGGGACGGAAGGAAATCAGTGCGTTCCTGGTCGAACGGTCGCAAATCAAGCCGCTGCGAAAAGTGCCCACGTGCGGGCTGCGTGCGAGCGAGACCAGCGAATTCAGGCTCGTGAAGGCGAGGGGAGAGCTTCTGGGGGTCCGGGGCGGTGGCCAGCATGCCGCCCTGGCGTGTCTCGACAAGGGTCGGATCGGCGTGGCGGCGGTCTCGCTCGGCCTGGCGCGTGCGGCGCTCGATGCAGCATTGCAACATGCGGTCACGCGAAAGCAGTTCGGGCGGCGGCTGGCGGATTTCCAGGCGATTCAGTTCATGCTGGCCGACTGCGAGACGGAACTGCGCGCCGCCGAGCTGCTGGTCCTGCAGGCGGCCATCCTCGCCAACCGGGGCGTGCCCCACGCGAAGGAGTCGTCCGTGGCGAAACTGTTCGCGTCGGAGGCAGCCTCGCGGATCTGCAACCGCTCGCTCCAGATCCACGGAGGGTACGGATACACCCGCGACATTCCGGTGGAGCGCTATTGGCGCGACGCGCGGTTGAGTGAAATCGGCGAGGGTTCATCGGAGGTGCAGCGGATTGTAATCAGCCGGGCCTTGCTGAAATCGGCCGATGAATCGCTCGCGGGCGTGCGGTAGCAGCCTGTCGGGCTTCCGGCTTCTACGAGCAGAATTCCATGGCTTGGCGGATACAAGTCCGCCAACCTTCGGACCTGTAATGCGCCTGGTCCCGCTCGACATCCTCAGCATCACGCTCGACATCCCCTTTGTGCCGCCGCTCACCCAGCGGGCGGCGGATCTGGAGGCGTTTGCCGCCTGGCTGTGCAATGGCGAGATGGGCATCGGGCTGCGGACCGATCAGGTCCGGCTGAAGACCTGGGACGATCTGTACGGTTACGAGATGGTCGCGCAGTTTTTCGGCGACAACGGGCTGGTGACGCGGACGGCGGATCGGGTGAAGCTGGTGATTCGCAACTCGCGGAACCGGGCGGACTGGGAACTGGTGAGCCGGATCCTCATGCGGTTCTACACGAACATGCAGTTTCCCGCGAAGCCGATGACGACGTTTTCCGCGAATGTGCATTCGCGGCTGCCGGCGGCCGATGAGTTGGTGTCGTTTTTCCAGGGATTCCCGCTGCCGGAGATGGCCTCACGACCGGCGCTGTTCAGCTACCTCCGGGTGGAGGGATGGGAGACCGACGTGCGGGTGCTGATCGAGAAATCGAAGGTGTTGCCGGACGCATTGTTCATGATCTGGGAGACGCAGTTCCAGAACGAGCAGGACTGGGAGACCTTCATTGCGGAACTGCCGGGGATGATGGAGCGGGCGGTGAACCGGTTCGGGCTGGCCTTCATGCCGATGGCCTAGCAGCCCGTCGGACTTGCAGTCGAGCGCAGCAAGCGTTCATGCCATTTTTCCGGCAACCTGGCGGGCCTTGCTGACGGGCTGCTAGTTTCCGCGCGTGCGCGCGGGTTGGGGGAAGATGGTTCGGATGGTTTGAGTGGGCGGCAAGGCGCCCCCAGCATTTTCCACCCAATGGGCGCGAGTTTCCCCTTGGGTTGCGGCCGACATGGTGCGGTAGGAAATTGTTTGGGCCGGACGTGGGCGGGTGGGGGGCGGGGCCACTGCACCCTGGGTGCGCAGCGCCACTGGCGGCGTGTCCCCGGGCGGGAGGGGTGCGGGCCCCATCAGGGAGTAGACGCGGCCCGAGCATGCGCCGTATTCGCTCCTCGTGGACGTGCGGTGGGACACACCCTTTTGCTGCCAAAACTGCGGGTGGCGCCGCGGATATAGGGTTAGACCTACCCCAAAAGTGGGGGCCAACCCAAGAGGCAGCCGCGTGGCGATGACCTAGGATGGTGGCGAAAACCGGGCCCTGCCTTCGCGCACGGGCTGCAACCAAGTCCCACCTACTCGCTCGGAAATCCACCTATAGTCAAAAATCACATGCACTCGATGTTGTCTGCCCCTAGCGAGGCGGCGCGAACTGCGCAGCCTCCTTCTCGTCCCGGCAGGATCGGGAACGTGCCCACGTTCCTGTTCCTGCTTGTTTCATTCTTATGCTCGGCAGTATCGAGCTTTGCCCAGACCTGGGTGGGCAATCTCCCGGCCGCGACGCCGGCGCTGAACGGGCCGACTTTCGTCGCCTTGGACGCCGGCCGCACGATCGGCGGCGTCACCGCCACCTGGCTGTACGTTTCCGAGCATGGGAACACCGATGGCACCGGCGGCGGGCGAATCGTGCGTTACAACCTGACCAGTGGCGGCGCGCCCACCGTGGTGGCGAGTCCCGGGACCGGTGACGGCCAGTTCACCAGCCCCGACGCCATCCTGGTTGATGCCGCCACGGGTGATCTCTTCATCGCCGACCGCGCCCAGCACCGGGTGCAACGGATCACGAACGCCGGTGTGTTCGTGTACGATTTCGGCGTCAACGTGAACGGTGATCCCCAGGAAATGTGGGGACCGCTCGGGCTGGCCCGCAGCGGCAGCACGATCTATGTGAGCGAACACGGCGAGGGTCCGTTGTCGACCGGCGGGAATTTCGTTTCCGCGTATTCGATTACGGGCTCCGGTGCCACCCAGCTCTGGCGGGTGGGCGGTGCGGGCTCCGGCAACGGGCTGTTCGCCACGCCTTACGGCATCGCCGTGAGCGGTTCCGAACTGCTCGTTTCCGACGGCTTCAACGCCCGCGTCCAGGTTCTCGATGCGAGCACCGGCGCCTATGTGAGGCAGTTCAGCGTCGGCTCCGGCGTCATTCCGCTCGGGCTCTCCGTCGATGGCGCCAATGTCTGGGTCGCTGAGTCGAATGCGTCCTACACGTCGGCGGGATCCGTGAACCGGGTCAACCGCCGTGCCATCGCCACGGGTGCCGAGACCGGCATGATTATCGGCTCCCAGGGCACTGGCAACGGCGAGTTCCAGCTGCCCTTCCATGCCGTGCGCAATGCCAGCACGAATCTGGTTTATGTAACCGACTACGAGAACGACCGGGTGCAGGTCTTCGATCTCGACGCCCCGGTGGGTGACACCACGGCGCCGACGATCGCCAGCTTCAGCGGCAGCGCCGCCGGCACGAGCGCCACCTTCACGCTTAATTTCAGCGAGTCCGTCCGCAACCTGGCGGCGTCGATGTTCACCGCGACCGGCAGCGGCGGGCTTTCCGGCGCGACGGTCGCCTCGGTCACGCCGAATGGCGCGACACTTTCCGCGGCCTACACCGTCGTGGTCAACTACACCGGCACGAGCGGCAGCGTGCAGCTGGCGCTCAACGCCGGCAGCACCGGCATCGAGGATGCCAGCGGCAACGCCTTCGCTGGCGCCGGCGCCCCCAACAGCACGGCGACCGCCACCCTCGCGGGCGGCGGCGGCGGGGGTGGCGACACGACTGCGCCGACGGTGACCTCGTTTGCCTTCGACCTTTCGACCATCACCTCCAGCAACGGTGAAGTCGTGATCACGTTCAGCGAACCCGTCACCGGCGTGACCAGTGACGACTTCTACGCGATCGGCACGGGCAACACCAGCGCGAGCGCGGTTTCAGTCGCAGCGGGTTCAGCTGCCAACAGCTTCCGGGTGGGCTTCAACTATGTGGGCAACACCGGTGAGCTTCAATTCCGTATCCGCGCCTCGGGCACCGGCATCATCGACGCGGCGAGCAACGCATACGCTGGTGGTGGAGTCTACGCGACCGAAGTCGTATCCAACTCCGTCGCCACCGGGGATGCCGCGGCCCCGACGGTGGTGAGCATCACGAACTCCGGCGCAACCGGGGGCAGCACGACGTTCACGATCACCTTCGATGAGGCGGTGCAGGGTGTCACGACGGGCGTGTTCTCGGTCACCGGTGGCGGTTCGAGCATCGGGTCCCTGGTTTCGACCGGCACCGCCGGGACGACGTACGAGGTCGGGGTGAATTACACCGGCACCGGCACGATCACGCTCGGCTTT
This sequence comes from Verrucomicrobiia bacterium, assembly GCA_011525695.1. Taxonomy (GTDB): domain Bacteria; phylum Verrucomicrobiota; class Verrucomicrobiia; order Opitutales; family Opitutaceae; genus ER46. The sequence goes on along the minus strand of WYBX01000073.1, from coordinate 346 downwards.
GGCGCCAGTGCGACCTCGGCAATTGAGGACTTTGCCGGCAACAACTATGCCGGTGGCGGACAAACTTCCGGCCAGGTGACCATCGGCTCGGCCGGCACCCCGCCGACCATCGCGGCCTCGCAGACCGCGCCCTCCGGGACCGTTGGCACCGCTTTCAGCTACCAGGTGGTGGCGACCGGCGCGACGAGCTACAGCACGACGAGCACGCTGCCCGCGGGTCTGTCACTCAGCGCAGGCGGCATGATCTCCGGCACGCCGACGGCGGCCGGCACCACGACCATCGTGGTCACCGCGACGAACGCCAATGGCAGCGCCAGCGGCAACGTGGTGCTCACCATCGCGGCCG
>WYBX01000072.1 GCA_011525695.1 Verrucomicrobiia bacterium | reverse complement strand
GTGGGGGAAGGAGGGGCTGCGCCCCTCACTTCCCCCACACCCCCATCCTCCCCGATTCTTTCAGAATCTTCTTCAATCCCACGCTTCCGATACCATAACTAACTTTCACGATCCTATTGTCCAACGATCGGGGTCCACCTCACAGGTCCGAATGGTCAACATAGCCGACCTCCACAAAATCCCAACCTCATCAACTGACCAAACTCAGCAAATCGAAACTGAAACACCTCGGCACACCGAAAAATAGATTCACTCAACGAATGCAATGGGCTCAGCGAAGTGAATCCACTCAGGAAAAAACAAAGAAAGAAATAGGGCAGGACACCAACGTCCAAGCCTCGCGGCTTAGAAGTCTGCAAACCCACTCCCATTGCGCTCCCAGGTCGTTCCGCGTATCGTCCCCCCATTACTCCCATTCCACTACCAACGATCGACGAATCCGCTTCCACGGTGAAACCCACCCTGGCGGAGCTGGTCGCGCAGGGGCGCTGGCCGAGAAACCCCAAGGCGCTTTCGCTCGAACCGCATCGCGAGGAATTGCTCCGGCTGCGCCGGGACGGCGAATCGGTCGCGGCGATTTGCTCCGGGTTGCGCCGGATGGGCGTTGAAATTTCCGACGAAGCGCTACGGCTGTGGCTCAACCGCGAACTGGGGCACAAGCCGGTCAAGCGGAGGAAGCGGCGCGTGAAGCCGGTCGGGGCCGACCGGACCATGGCATCGCCGGACGTTGGCGGCATGGAAACGCGGGGCCGTTCAGTGCCGATTTCGGAAACCACCGTGGCTGGGGTATCGGAGTCCCGACTGTCTGTGGCGGACACCCCGGTTTCGCTGGGGACGTCACTGATCCGGCCCGGCGAGACACCGTTGCAAGCGCTGCACCGTCGACTGGCGGCATTGGATCCGGGGAAGGCGGCAGCCATAGCTGCCGGGCTGGAGCAACCCGGTTCGCACATCGAGCGAAAAGACATTTGAGCCGCGGACGCCTTCCGCTCAGTTTGGGCCGTGCAGGGGTTCGCCGGCGGCGAGTCGGCGGACTTGCTGGCACGGAATGCGTTTGTGCCTGAGGCCCTGCACAGGTCGGAGGATCCGGCGGGCGAGCAGCCGGTAGATGGTCGGCTTGCTGACACCGAGCGCGGTGGCGGATTCCTCGACGGAATAGGTCAGGCGTTCGATCGTGGGTGACGTTTCGGGAGCAGGAGAAGACGGTTGCGAGATCATGGGATGATTATCGCACAAGCGTCCGGATCCGGGTAGCAAGGTGGCTGAACACCCGCGGATCGGCTTCTCCATCAGAACCAGTGAATTGGAGAGGAGTGCGACCTATTCAGTTGGCCGAGTAGCGATCTTCCGACGGCAGCGGCAGGGATTGGGCGAATTCCGCGAGCACGTGACGGGCGTTCATGCCGAACGCCGGATCTCCCGGGAAGCCGCGAGCCTTGTACCAACGGGAGATGGAGCGGGCTTTATCGGTCCCGCGGCGGGCGAGGACATGATAATGCAGTTGGGAGGGAAGGCCCAGTTCGTCAGCATGGGCCTCGCGCCATTCTTCGACAACGGCCGCCAGAACTTTCTTTCGCTCGCGCCGGACCAGGCGGCGGAGGTCCGGCAGTCGGTCGAGCACATGAAAGGCGGGGATGTGGCAGCGGGAGAACTCGTCGCGGAGGCATCGCACGAACAGTGCCCACCATACCGGGGTGAACGCGGCGATACGGCAAAGCGGATGATCAGGACGCAGGTTCGACAGGAAATCGCCGGCCAGCCACTGCTGGCGCTGTTCCGCCCAGTAGCGGCGGGCGCTTCGGCGCTGCGCGACCCCGGCTTCAGCTGAAAACTGCGAACGCATTGCGGCGAGGGCGGACTCGCGTTGTTCGCGCTCGGCGAGGTGGAGCGCGCGGCGATCAGGCTGGGACAAGAATCGAAGAAAATTATCCTCGGCGGCGGCGGCAGCTTCGCGGGCACCGCGATAGGCGGCACCGCCGGCCTGCTCGTAGGCCGACTCCGCAGCGGCTTGAAGGAGGCCGGTGATTTCCGCGGTGCGATACGAGAGCGTCCGGAAGCGGATGGCCGCGCCGACTTCGGCGACGAAGGCCGCGGAAAGTATCGAGGGGCGGCGGAGGCAGCCGGGGCAACCCGCGCGTCGGAATGCCTGAATCACACACCATTCGGTGAGCGTGTGAGGCCAGGAATAGACGCGGACGGTTTGGGGCATGTGGAAGGACTGGAGGAACGGTGAGACCAGCGTAACCGAAAAAAGTTCAGTGCGGCCGAGGCGGGTAGGTATGCGGTGTGACGCGGGGTGGCAGGCCGCTGGGACGGTTGGGTTGCGGCTTGCGGCGGCGGTTGCGGAAAGCTGGGTCGCGCGCTACGGACTCAGCCGCAGGGAGGGCGATGAAGGGGCGGTTAGGGTTCCACCAGCGGATTTTCGCTGGAATCTCCGCAAGCTTTGACCAACCTTCTTTCCAACAGACCCGCCACGCCTCTCAACGATGCGCAATTTGGTGGGTATTTTTTTGCCCGGATTTCGCGATGAAGTTCACCAAGCCGGCGCTCGATCTTCCGGGTCAGTTAAAGCGTCTCGCAGGTTATCCGCTACGCGGCTTCTACAGGGGTTTTCTACACGTGGGGCCGATTTTCGGGCATTTTTGAGGAAAATTGGGAGAACTGAAAAAATGCTCGCGAGGCCATTTTACCTCTGAAAAACGCACATGAGGGGAGGTGGAGAAATTTCCGAGAAACTGCCTTCTAGTGGTGACAGGCAGACGCTCTAACCAACTGAGCTACCACCCCGAAAACTCATGAGCCGGCGAACGTGTTAACCGGCCCATTTCAAGTCAAGCGTGGTTTTGAATCGCTCTCAAGTGGCAGTAGCGGGTCGCCGTTGGAAAGCGGTACCCAACGGTTTACCACGGCAGGCCGTCGTGGGCACAAAGTTCCGAACTTCGTACATGGAGGGCCGTGCTCCGTCACGGCCATGAAGACCGATCCGCTGCGCAGAATGGAACTTCCATTGGGTTTGTGGACGCCGCGGAGCCGGTTCGACGAGCTCACGGCCCCGAGCCTGCCGAGGGGGGCGTCTCTCCAAGAATGATTTTTCCATTCCATCGGGGAAGGACACGGAGTCGCACGTGGCAGCGAAGACGAGCGATACAACGTGGTGGGCGGGCGCAGCAAGCTGAGTCCCTACCGGGACGCCGCGGCCACGGGGAGGCCGGTGGCTGCCGGCCTCCATTGGGCAGCAGGCGCTCGACCCGATTGAATCCCAGAATTCCCCGGGCTCCGGCACCACTCCCGGCGTCCGGTCAAAGCCGCCAGTCACCACGATACTCCTCCGTAAGCCAGCTGTCGTTGCCGCCACTCACAAATCGGTGGTTCGCCGGATCCCAGCGGGCATTCGCGCCGTAGCGATAGCCGAAGTTCATCACATGGCACGCGATCACCGAGCTCGCTCCGATTGCGACATCGCAAATTGGCCGGCGTCGGGCGCGCACGCAATCGACGAAGTCCTGAAAATGCGACAGGCTGCGATAAAGAGTGACGCGAGCATTCGCCAGGAACTCGCGCTCCGCCAACGTGACCTCCCGGTCGATGGAGGTTCCCGGATCGGTGTCCTTGTGCCAGAACCGACGGACCTTCCTGCCGCCGAGTATCAGCTCGAACCGGCCGCGGTCCACGTTGAGTTCGCCTTCCGTGCCATAAAAAGAAACCGCGGCGCGTCCGCGCACGTGCGTGAGCAGCGTGCCATCGGCGTAGACGAGTTGCCCACCGCGTTTCGCCGTGCGCCAATCGGGCGGTGCACGCACCTCCACCGGGCCGCTGCCGTCGACGCCCAGGGCCCACTGCGCGATGTCGATGTGATGCGCGCCCCAATTCGTGATGGCTCCTCCGCCAAACTGCCAGGTCTGGCGCCACGTCGGGTAAAATTGATGCAGGCCACGCGGGCTGAGCGCAGGGTTGTAGGCGACCAGCGGTCCCGGACCGCACCAGAGGTTCCAGTCGAGTCCCGGCTCCATCGGCTCGGCGGGCAGGTTGTAGTCTGACGCCGGATCGCCGAAGGAAACCTGGATCGAGTTGATCCGACCGATCACCCCGTTGCGGACGAGTTCGGCCGCCACGCGAAACACCTTCGATGAGCGCTGCTGCGAACCGGTCTGGAATACGCGATTCGATCTGCGAACAGCCGTCACGAGTTCGAGTGCTTCGCGGACATTGTGGGTCAACGGTTTCTCGCAATACACGTCCTTGCCCGCCTTCACCGCCGCCATTGCCATGAGGGCATGCCAATGGTCCGGCGTGGCGATGATGACGGCGTCGATGTCGGCGCGCCCAAGGATTTCGCGGAAGTCATTGTACGCCGCGCAACCGCGGTAGGTTGCGCCATTGCTGGTCGAATACGCCTCGTCGACGCGCCGTTTCGCGTCCTCCCGGCGCGTCGCATCCACGTCGCACACCGCGAGAAACTGGACATCGTCGCGCTGGACGCAGTTCGCGAGGTGTATCCGTCCAATCATCCCGATACCGATGACGCCCAGGGTGAGACGGCGGCTTGGGGCGGTCGCTTGAGACCAGACGCGCGCAGGCAGGATGAGCGGGGCCGTGGCCGCGGCCAGCGACGCCTTCAGGAAGTGCCGTCGGGAACGCGGGCGAAGCGACATCGGCGAAGGGTGGGGGTTATTCATGGGACACTCCAACGGGCCGCCAACCCGAACACCATTTCGGGCGAGCCGAACTCATGCGCGCCGACATCCGGCGCGCCATCCGCTTCCCGCCCGCCTAGGTTGAAGTTGGGCAGAGCCATCCCCGCATTTCGCCCCGGCGCTTCGGCGGCCAGTTGGAATCGTCCGATGGTGCCCTGGAGTGCCCCATGACCCGGGGACCACTGCGGCTCGGCCTCGATCCGGTGGCGGCCAAGGCCTGCGGCCACGCTATCGCCGGCCGAGTTCCGGTTGTGAAGGTCATAATCGAAGCTGCACCCGATGAAATCGCAGTCGTCCCCGGCTGCAGCGTCCCCGCCTGGGATTGCATCGCGCAGGAAATGAGCCTTGGTTCGGTAGAGGTTGTTGCGCGAGATCAGGTGGCGGAGGTGGCCGCCGGGCGTCGTCTCGAACGCCACCTCGCGATCACCGGTCAAAAGACTGTTGTGATAGAAATACACCGGCCCGTTGAAGGGCGTGTGATGGGAAAAACTCCAGCCATTGCTGCCGCGTTCGTTGCTCAAGAATTTCATGGGCGACGCAGCCCTCCGGCCAATCACCGCGTCGCTCGACGGGCCGAAAACATTGCGAAACACATAAATCGGCCCCAACGGCAGGCATTGGAGGCTGAGAAACTTGAATCCGTCGGCGATATAGTTGCCCCAGATTCGGACGTTCATTCCTCCGCCATCGGCTTCGATCAAGTCGTCCGTCGCGTGAGTGATGAGGTTGCCGTAGAGGTCGGAATCCTGCCCAGGGGAGCCGGTGTAGGAGAAGTTCAGGCCGCCACAGATGCCGTCCTCCAGGAGATGCCCGGGGTGGCCGAGAATTTCGTTATAGCGGACGACGTGATTGGCCTCCCAGGGTTCGCGGTCGCTCACGTGCCCCAGGCTGATGCCTCGCGGTCCCCACGGGTGCGGCACCCCGGGTTGTTCGTTCCAGCGGGTCGACGTGTAGCGCGGCCGATGGATCCGATTCCGTTGCACCACCACGCGCTGGACCACGGAGCCGACGAGAATTCCCGCCTCGGTTCCGCCCCAGTGCCGGCTCAGCTCGGGAACCCGCAGGCTGCCCCACTGCGAAATGTCGCAGTTCTCGACCACGACATCCGTGATGTCGCCGCCGATTGCGACGACGCCCTGCAGGCGGTGGTGCGCCAGCATCTGCTTCGCGCGCACGTCGCCGATGACGACGGCGTCATGGCGGGCGTTGATGAGACGAAAGCCGCGGATGATCACGTGGCCGTGCCGCACGATCACGCAATGCGGATGCCGATCCTGAGCGTCGATGACCGCCTGGCCAGCGCCGTCATAGACAACAAAGCCCTCCGCCTCGTTTCCGCCCTCGGTAGTCACGAAGGTCTCCTGGCTGTCGACGCGGATCACTTTCTTGATCCGGAAATCCTCGCTCCACGTTGCGGCGGGAAGGGTCCGCGTCGCGTCGGCGGTCGTCAGCTTGATTTCGTACGCGGTGCCGGGGCGGAGGTTAACGAGGCTGCCGCGGTATTGATTCGTCACTCGCCGTCCGCCGTCCGGATCGAACCAGTGGTCGTTGGCGGGAAGCGACGGCAGCCGCGGCGCGGGCCGGGAGGTGCGCCCATCGCTGTCATACCAGAGATCCTGGGCGCGGCTCCACGCCGTTTCGCCCCGGGCGCGATACTCGACCCGGCAGGTACCGGCTTCAGGGCGCGTCCAATAGATGCTGATGCAGTGGAATGTCGAACGCGTGTCGAGGGTATCGGCAGCCATGCTGGCTCCAAGGAGGAGCCAGACGACGGAACAGCAGAGCAGGCGGGTCATGGGCATCGCATCAGAGCTGGCGGGCGGGCCGGGCTCGTTCCTTCATTGGCCAGTTGGAATCCTCCGTGTGCGCCGAACGCATCAGCGCCTCCGCCCGCGCGACGAGTTCGGGACGCGTCGCCGCGAGGTTGCGAGATTCCGCCTCGTCGTGCGCGAGATCGTAGAGCTCGAGCGGCTCGTGCGGGGCATTGCGCACGGCCTTCCAGGGGCCAAAGCGGACCGCCTGCTGGGAACTCATGCCCCCTTCGTGCAGTTCCCAGTAAAAATATTCCCGCTGCGGCGCCGGCCCCCCTTTCAGAAACGACACGAGTGAATGGCCGTCCGTCGGATACCCCGCCGGCCGTGGCTCGCCGCTCAGTTCCGCGGCCGTGGGCAGAAAATCCCAGAAGGCCCACGGTTCATCGGTCACGCGGCCGGCGGGAATGACGCCCGGCCAGCGCGCAATCGCCGGATTGCGTAGTCCGCCCTCGTACATGCTGCGCTTGAACCCCCGCAGCCGGCCGCCCAGCGACTGATCGAAGTGCCGGCCGATTTCCGAATCCGGCGCGTACGACGAGCCATTGTCCCCCGCGAGCATGACGAGCGTCTTCCGGTCGAGCCCGAGATCCCGCAACAGCGTCATCAGCCGTCCAACGTCGGCATCGAGGCGAGTCACCTGGGCGGCGTAGATCTTCTGCATCGGCGTCCACGGTTTGTCGGCATAGATGCCGAGTTCATCGATCTGCCGCCGGCCATGCGGCAAAGTGAGCGCGTAAAAGAGGAAGAATGGCTTCGCCTTCATTGCCCGGATCCATCGCAGCGATTCGTCAGCGATCAAATTCTGGGCGTACGTCCGGCCCAGTGCCGCGCCGGCGCCGGACTCCAGGCTGCCGTCATTACCCGGCAATTCGAACGCCCGATCGTCGCGGTAGAGATAGCTGGGATAATAGCTGTGGGCATGCTCCTGGCAGTTGTAGCCAAAGAAGTGATCGAAGCCCTTCCTCAGCGGATTGCCGGCGGTATCGAACATGCCCAGCCCCCACTTGCCGATGCACGCGGTTGCGTAACCGCGGGCCTGCAACAACTGGGCGACGGTGAGCGTCGATTCGGGCAGCGGCATCTGGCCGGTGAAGACATGATCGCGCGGCGGGACAAATCCCGGCGGCTTCCGGTGCAACGGGCGATTGGCGCGGATCGGAGAGTGCCCCATGTGCAGGCCGGTGAGCAGCGATGCGCGGGCCGGCGCACACACGCTGGCGCCGGTGTAGGCCTGCGTGTAACGGGTTCCCTCCCGCGCCAGCCGGTCGAGGTTTGGCGTCTGGATATGCTTCTGGCCGTAGACGCCGAGATCACCCATAGCAAGATCGTCGCACAGGATAAGGATGATGTTGGGCTTGAGCGGCTCCGCGGTGTGGGCCGTTGGGATGGCCAGCAGGAGAAGGGCGGCGATGAAACGCATGCGAGGGGCGAAGGGGCAGGTCTCGAGGTGGCAGTTCGAGAACGGTCAGTCGCCGGGCCCGGCCCCATAGCCAATCATGGGCGCTCCATCCGGGCTCAATTTCCCACATGCCCAAAGCAGACCGCGCGTCACGAGATCCAGAAACACGGCCGACTCGAAGGTGGACCGGCCATGCCCAAGCGTCGTTGCAAATGTGCGGCCGGTGCCATGCAGGTTCACCCAAATCACAACATGCTCCCGCTGCGTCTCCTCGCCAAAGGCTTGCGCGAGCGGGATGACACCCGGCCAGATGAAGTCGTTTCGGTAAAGCTCGTCCTGCTTCACGAGCCATTCCGTGGGGAACCCGGCCATTACCGGGTGAGCCAGGTTCATCGGCGTCACCAACAAGTCACGGCGTCGCTCGTGGCGCAGCGATTTGATGCCGAGCACGCGCCGCCACGCGTCAGTGGGTGCGTCGCGATAGCTGAGGGCGGAGCAGTGCAACATCACCGCCGGCACGCCGGTCCGATGGGGCGCAGCGATCCGCTCGACCAGGGCGGCGTCGTTGACCTGTGCGCAGCACTCGTTGTGAACGATCACATCGTAGCCCTGCGCCCAATCCGGATTCTCATACACGCTCATCCGGTGTGCCGGCGTCGCCCCTTCGTGGACTACGGTCCAGCGAACGTTGGCACGTGCGCTGATGCCCTCGACGAGGATCTTTTTTTGCGCTTCGTAGTCGTGACAGCAGCCGCCGGTAATCAAGAGGGCATGCAGCGGGGCTGCAGCTGCGGCGTCGACGATGGGAGATGCCGCCAGCACCGCTCCAGCGAGGAGCAGCACCGCGACAAGTTTCATGGCACCGTGCAGGATTCCGGAACCAAGCCGGGGACCATTGTGCCGACCAGCCGGGACTGCCAGGCTCGAGCTTTGCGAACGCGGCCATATCCTTCCGGCGGTCCACCGGAAAATGTTCTGATTTACTGGCATCGTGGGTTTCGCCACACTGACCCGTGAACCCGCCTGTTCCATTAAGGTAATAATTCGCCGGCTGGCTCATTGGTCAGCCGCGCAGGACTCAGCGTCGGACCCAGCCCGGGCTGGCGCGCAGGAGAAGTGCGAGGGCAGCCACCTCCTTCGCCCGCGCAGGATCGTCGGCCAGATTGGCTATTTCGTCGGGCTGCGCGGCGGTGTAGCGGTAATACTCCCGCGCGACCAGGGGTCCGTCCAGGGACCAGCCGCGGTGCCATTCGACATAGCGTGCATCGGCCGTACGGACTGCGAATCCGATCCGCGGCTCCGTGGTGCCCGCCAGTGGCGGGCGGTTGAAGAGATGATACACCGCCGGCCGCGAGGGTGCTGCCGGATCTTGCAGCCAGGTGCGCAGGCTCACCCCGTCACTGATGGCCAGCGGCGGCAGCCCGGCGAGATCGAGCAGCGTGGGAAACAGGTCGACCGTCTCGACCAGCGCCGCGCAGACTCCGGCCCGCCTGACGCCTGGCGCGCGGATGAGGAGGGGCGAACGGGTGGCGCGTTCGAAGTTGGAGTGCTTGCCCCAGAGTCCGATGTCGCCGAGGTGGAACCCGTGGTCGCCCCAGAACACGACAATCGTGTTCCGGGCAAGTTGGAGCCGCTCCAACTCAGCGAGCACCTTGCCGACCTGCGCATCGACGAAACTCGTGGCCGCAGCGTAAGCGTGAACGAGATGGCGCGCGGTGGCATCGGGCATGTAGGCTGAACCGCGCGGCAGGGGTGCCATGGCCCCGTAATCGTAGTTGCGAAAGTTGGGATTGTGGCTGTTCGCGACCGCCGGCATGTCTCGTGGAAACTCGCGTGTGTCCGCCAGCGGAAGGTCCCTCTCGCGGTAGAGATCCCAGTATCGCTTCGGTGCGGTGAACGGGATGTGCGGCTTGAGGAAGCCCACCGCGAGGAGGAACGGACTCGCACCCGTCGCGAGCCGGCGCAATTCCGCCACTGCCTCACGTGCAATCTGCCCGTCCGCGTACGCTTCGTCCGCGACATCGCCCGCTTCGGTAATCGGGGGACGGCCCGGCCCGGACGTTTCAGCCGCCTTCGCCTTCCCGCCGTCCCGGCGCTGTCTTCGTTCCTCCTGCATGCGGGTCATCAGGGCCTGCGATGCGGGCGAGGCGTAGACCGCCGGTGCGGGTACCCACTCGCGATCGAAGGCGTCGCCGTGCGGCTCGCCCTCGGCGTGCCAGATTTTCCCGAGTGAAACGGTCGTGTAGCCGTATCCGTGAAATGTCCTGCCCAGAGCGGCGGCGCCCGACACCCGCTGCCAGCGCATGGGACCGAAGACCTGCTGGGTGCGTTCGCTTCGGAGCGAGGTGAGCAGCGCCACCCGCGATGGAATGCACACAGCCATCTGCACGTAATGCCGGTCGAAGCGGACCGCCGATTCCGCCAGCCGATCGATGTTTGGCGTTCGCATCCAAGGCACGCCATAGCTACCGAGTTGCGGGCGCAGATCGTCGACGGCGATGAAGAGGATGTTGGGCTGTGCTGCACCAGCCGCGAAGACGACGAGCGTGGGCAGAACAACGAGCAGGCCGCGGAGGGAGTGCATGCGATCAGAGCTTCGTGAGCCGGAATGCCACGTCCTCGGCGACGTTCGGCGACTCCAGAAGACGCGGACCGCCCTCGTGCCGGAACGACTCGTTCGCGAGCACGCGGCCATCCGCCGGAGCGATCCACTCGGCCCGCCATTCGCCGGTTGGCAGGTCGGCCACGAATCGGGCCGGCCGTCCGCCCCGCGGCACGTACACGGCGTATTGCCGGCCGGCGGCGGCGAGGACGTATCCAATTTTTGCGGTCTGCGGCCGGTGCTGGAGGAACGTTTCGGTCGGCCGCATCCGCACGAGATCGAGGCTGGACATGAAGTCACGCAAGACTTTGAGCTGCGCCCGCACGGCGCGGCCGTCGAACGTGCCGTCGGGCTGCTTCACGCGGCCGCTGCCGGTCGCGTCGTCGGTGGCGAAGCTTGGGTCGAGGTTGTTGTAGAGCGCGCCGCCAGAGAGCAGCCACGCCCACGCCTCGCGCCGGCGCGGGAGCGCGTTGGTGCCCTGGTTGCCCGGCGTCTCGTCGAACCCGAGCGGCTTGTGCAGATGGTGGTTCATGGGCGCCGCGGCCGGGGGAGACGCATAGTGGAAGTTCAGCCAGTCGACTGCGGGATGCACGCGATCGACTTTCGCGTAGAGGTTGGCGGGATTGACCGCGACGAGCTGCCGGTTCGGCAGCTTGCGGCGGACACCGTCGAACGCGTCGAGCATCCGGTTCTGCCACGCCTCCGTCTCCGCCGGCGATGCGCCGCTCAGATACGGTTCGTCGCAGATTTCGTAGACCACGTTGTCGAACGGGTTCAGCGCGGTGACGAGCTGGCGGATGACGGCCTCCTGGCGGGCGACGAGCGCGGGATCGTCGAGCGTGTTGTAACGGTGCCAGTCGCCGCGGCCGACGCCGTTGACGTTGTTGGCGGCGTTGAGCGGGTGGAGCGACCAGTTGCCGTTGTCGGGGCCCTCGCCATACAGGACATAGAGCAGCGTGATCTCGACGACGATGCCGCGTTCGGCGGCGAGGTGGACGAAGTCCTTGAGTCGCGCAAAGAAGGCTCCATCCCAGCGATCGAGGTCGAACTTGTTGCCTCCGCCGGCGTAGCCCGGGCGATCGCTGCGGGCCCAGGGGGCGATGTACCTCCCGGGTCGTGGCGCCATCGTGTTCTGATCCCCGCCGCGCCAGACCTCCGTCGCGGGGCCTTCGAGCGTGGTGCCCGGCACGACCCGCACGAGGTTCAGTCCGGCGGCGTGGATCGTGTCGAGATAGGTGCGGTAGTCGAAATCGAGGTTGAGCACGGCACCGTAATGCTCGGTGGAACCGATGAGCACGATGGGCCGGCCGCGCCATTCGAAGAGGTGCGGGTTCTCCGGGTGGATGCGGATCGGCGCGGCGGTTGCGAACGACGCGAGCAGCCATGCGCCCACGGCGATGGCGGGAACGGCAGTCGCCTGCCAGCAGGCTCCAGCAATGGGAATGTTCATGGAGAAAGGGGGCGCGGGTGATCGGGCGATCGGAGGTTCGTCAGCCGCAGTGCGAGATCCACGGCGAAGCGCGGCGTCTCGAGCACGAGCGCGCCGCCCTTGTGCTCGAGGGTCGGGCCGCTCGTGACCCGGCCGTCGGCGGGCGAGACCCATTCGACGCGCCACGCGCCTGCCGGCAGATCGAATACGCAGCGGGCGGGCGAGGGCACGCCGCGAGGAAAATACACCGCGTATTGGCGGCCTGGTGACGCCAGCGCATAGGCCGCCCGGTCGCTCTGCACGTGCAGCAATCGCTCCGTCGGCCGCATCGCCGCGAGATCGAGCCCGTGCATGAATCCGAGCAGGACCTTGAACTGCGCTCGCATCTTGCGGCCGTCGAACACGCCGTCCTCCTGTCGGACCCGGCCGCTGCCGGTCGCGTCGTCGGTGGCAAAGCTCGGATCGAGGTTGTTGTACAGCGCGCCGCCGGAGAACAGCCACGCCCAGGCCTCGGAGCGCTGCGGGAGCCCGTTCGTGTTCTTGCCGGGGGTCTCGTCGAAGCCCAGCGGGAGGCCGAGGTGCTCGTTCATTGGCGCCGCGGCGGGTGGTGTGCAGTAGTGAAAATTGACCCAATCGACCGCAGGGTGCACGCGCTCCAGCCGCGCATAGAGGTTGGCGGGGTTGATGGCGACGAGTTGCCGGTTCGGCAGCGTACGGCGTACGTCGTCGAAGGCCTCGAGCATGCGGGCCTGCCATGCTTCCGTTTCCACGGGTGAGGCTCCGCTCAGGTAGGGCTCATCGCAGATCTCGTAGATGACATTGTCGAAGGCATTCAGCTCGGTGGCGATCTTGCGCACGACCGCCTCCTGGCGGCTGACGAGCGCGGGCTCGTCGAGGGTGTTGTAGCGATCAAACGCGCAACGACCGACACCGTTGACATTGTTCCGCACATTTAGCGGATGCATCGCCCAATGGCCGTGCTCCGGGCCTTCGCCGTAGACCACGTAGAGGAGCGTGATTTCCACGACGATCCCACGCTCTCCGGCGCGCCGGACGAAATCCTTCAGTCGCGCGAAGAACGCGTCGTCCCAGCGATCGAGATCGAACTTGTTGCCTCCGCCCGCGTATCCTGGCGTCGAGCTTCGGGCCCAAGGTGCGATATATTGTCCAGGTCGCGGTCCGAGCGTGTTCTGATCGAGCCCGCGCCAGACGCGCGCGTCGGGGCTGATCACGGCGGTACCCGGGACGGTGCGGGTGACGTTCAGCCCGGCGGCGTGGAGAGAATCGAGGTAGGTGCGGTAGTCGAAGGCGAGATTGAGCACCGCCCCGTAGTGTTCCGTGGAGCCAACGAGCACGGTGGTTTTCCCGCGCCATTCGAAGTAGCGCGGGTTGTCCGGATGGACGCGGATGGTGGGCGCCGCAGAAGCCGCCGACACCAAGGAGAGTGCGATGAGGGCGCGGCGGAACGGTCGCCCGAAGCAGCCGGCCCGACGAACGGATCGGAGCTCAGATTGGGATGGCCGGGCGGAATCCTGCCCGGTGCGGAGTGCCCCCGCTGCCTGCCAATGGGATCGCTCCACGATTTCGCTCAGAATTCGAGAGCCAGGGTCATGACGAACACGCGCGGCTCGACCGTCGCGATCCGCACGATTTCGCCAGTCGTCGTGGCCGATGCCGGGATGGGGTCGCGCTCATTGAGCAGGTTGCGGATGTTCAATTGCAGCCGGTAATTGAAGCCGCCAAAGGCCTTCATTCGACCGCGGTAGCCGAACATCGCATCGAAGAAGAGTTCGGTTTCGCCCCGGTATGGCCGATCGAGATCGATGTCGGGCAGGGTGCCTGCACCGGGCTTGGTGGCATAGCCGATGATGGGTGCGGAGCGCCAGCGCGCGGCGCCGCCCACATTGAACCCCCGCAGCTTGCCCTCAGTGAAGCGGTAGTTCGTAATCAGATTGGCGCGGGCGGGGCGCGCCGTGTCGGTCGCGCGCCCGTCGATGGCCGTGATGAAGGGCAGCGATCCCCTCAGCAGCGTTTGTTCGTACTGCTCCTGCAGCGTCACGCCGGTGGGGTTGGCGGCATCATAAGGAGCGGTCGCCCACGTGACCGGCTGGCCGGCGGGATCGACCTCGCCGTTGGCCGCCACGACCGACTGCCAGACCGGGAGCCGCTGCGCCACCCATTCGAACCAGTCGCTGCCGATGTCGGATTCCGTTGCCTCCGACTTCGAGCCGTTCATGCGGATGTTCCAGTTGGGCGTGGGGGTGGCATTGAGTTCGACCTCGTAGCCACTGGACTCGTAATTCGACATGATCCAGTAGTTGGGCCGGCCCTGGGTCCGGTAACCCTTGCCGTTCCCATCGGTCACGTTGATGGTGGGCAGGCTCGGATCGAGTTCGAGGACGCGCGCCTCGATGTTGTAAATCCGGTTGCGGGCCGGGTCGTTGACCTCGTTCGAGGCGCGGCGGGGACCAAGCGTGTTTTCGTAGCGATTGACGCGCAGCGAGAGCCGGTCGTTCCAGAGATCCAGCCGGATACCATAGTCGCGTCCATCTCCCCCCGCACCGGGATATTCGTTGCCGAATGGCCCATAGCGGCCGATGTTCAGGTCGAACGTGGACGACTCGTTGTGGAACAAGCTGAGCCATTTTAAAGGCCGCACGACGACCCCCACGTTGCGGTTGATGCCCGTCTGCGCGGGACCCTCCGGATCGAAGGTCACATCCCAGAGATTGGGATATAATCCGCTGAAGTCCTGGGTCGTCGAGGCGGTGTCGAGCGTCGCCGATCGCGCCGTGTCACGGCGATAGCCATACGTGAGGACCAGCCGCGATTGCTGTTCGCGATCCGGGAGGAAATAACCCTGCCACGCGAAAAGCTGCGAGACCGTGCGTGGGCGCGAACCGGAGGCCACCTGGCCCGCACCGAGCCGCTTGCCGCTCTCCGCGGAAACAAAGGGCGTGTCGTAGAGATAGAGCGTGTAGGGGTTGTTGTTGGAATCGGTGAGCATCCAGTCGCCAGTCATGCTGCCGGGCGCCGTCGGCGTGTCGTGGGGATTGCTCAGGTAGTGGCGGAACTGCGGCGAGCGCGACGGGCTGATGGCCCAGTTGCGCGTCGAGCGGGACGCGAGCGTGAGCCCCGTCAGAACCGGATCATCGAGGATGCGGCGGTTGAAAGCCCCCTGGTTGAGGAACTCCTGCCTCGATTCGGTGTAGAGCCCGGCGAAGCGATGCCGGCCGAGCCACTTCGCCCAGCGGGTACGTTCGGAGAGCTTGCGCGCGAGATCGATTTCGTATGACAGCGTGGCGCGCCAGTTCTCATTCTTCGTGAACTGCATGATGTTGCTCGCCGTACCCTGATAATAGTATTCGCCAAGATGGGGATTGGGCGTGGTCGTGCCGGGCAGATAACGATTCGGGTCGACGAACAGGTGGACGAAGTCGCCCCCACCACCGCCCATGGCCTGAAGCCGGTGCTGGTAGGCCTTCTCGTAGTTGTAGGCGAGTTCGAGATGGAGATCGGGTGCAATCCGCTGTTCCAGGATCGCGTCCTTCACGATCCCCCCCATCACGTTGGTGCGACTCGTGCCCAGCACGTTGACATCGAAGGGAAAGATCGCGGGATCGTTCACGGTGCGGATCGCGCCGGCGTCGTAGGTGGGATCCACGCCGGGAAGCGAGCGCGGGTTTACTACCGTGACCGAGTTCACCCAGCTCCGCATGGGCAGTCCGTCGTTGGCAAGAACGGGGACATTCGCAGCGCGGACGAAAATGACGTTTTGGCCGATGCCGGCAAAATTGGTGTTGTCGTAGACTGGCTTCGGAGTCGTGTAGCCGCTGCCCGGGATCTGGTCGGCGTTGAGCCAGGGCGATACGAAATCGCCCGGCGGCATCCGAATGGCGCGGTTCCATCCGCGATTGTCGCGCTCACCCTGCAGGACAATGGTCGTGTGCTTGAAGGGCTTGAACGTCAGGGTGCCGTAGATGCGGTCGTCGCGATCAAGGTTGGGCTTCTTGTCGGTATGGTGACTTTTCGCGAGTCCCATCAACCGTAACGACAGCCGGTCCTTGAGAACGACCTGGTTGAGATCGATCGTGGTCCGCTTGGAGTCGAGCGAGTCGTATTGGAAGGACACACCGTACCGGTTACGCATCTGGGCCCGGGCTGGAGTGGCGTCCAGGATGCCAGCCGGGCTGCCGAGACCGAACAGGATGGCGTTGGGGCCGCTCGCGAAGGTGGCGCGATCGAGGTTGAAATTATCGGTTGGGTTGCTGACCAGGAAGAAGTTCCGGGTTGGCGTGCCGTTGCCGATGCCGCGCACGCGCGGACCGTCGTTGGGATTCTGGAGGGCGAAAGCGGAATTGAACGGGATATAGTCGTTCACGTTCTCGATGTTCGCCGAGTAAACCACCGCCTCTTCGATGCTGTTGACGGCGAGATCGGCCATGAAGTCCTTGGTGAAGGTCTCGATCTGGTTGGCGACGTCCTTGTAGTTTGTCCGCAACCGGCTGCCGGCGAGAGTTTCGGTGGCGACCCAGCCGGTGTCGCTGCGCTCGGTGATGACGAATGGCGAGAGTTCGATGGCATCGTCCGCGTTGCGGACGGCTTCAACAGTCGGGGAGGGCGCGCGGCTCATCGCCGCGCTTGCGCCGTTTGGGCTGGGAGGCCCCTTTCCGACCGCGATCGCGCCGCTGCCGGCATCGCGGCTGACTACGAGTGATGTGCGCGCCACCAGCAGGTCGAGTGCCTCGCGCGGCGTGAATTCGCCATTCACCGAATTGGTCTTCACCCCGCGCACCGCGGCCGGTGAAAACACGATCTCGCGATCGGCTTGCGCGGCAAAACGCGCCAGCGTTTCGGCGGCGTCGCCGGAAGGCAGGTTGAAGCGGCGTTTCAATTCTTCCGCGGCGCTGGTTGCAGTCACCAGCACGGCGATCAATAACACGGAACGCGACGTCCGCAGGAGGCAGCACAGATTCATAGGCAGTGGGGTTCGCACGCACTGACCCGCGACAACGGCAGTTCCATTAACCGTTGGACTCACTTTTCGTGACTTTGTCCGCGGTGGCGCTGGGCGTGTTTCACTTCTCCAAAGGCCGGGGCAATTTCACGCGGTGCGGGACCCGCGTTGCCGGGTGGCTGGAGAGATGCGTTTTCGCCTGGACTCACGCAACTGGCGCCGGAGCACTGGGCGATGAGTGAACCCGTGCCAAAGTTTCCCTGGCGTCGAGATGATGAGATGGCGTGGCATGTTTCCCGAGTGGATCCTGCTCATCCGGCGCCGGATCTCACTGCTTCCGAACCATGGCCAGCCAGTCGTCCGCCGCAGGAGCGTGAAGCGTAACCGTGGTGCCGCCGTGCACCATGGCGGCAGCCGCAGGTGATCCACCGGCGCGGGGATTGAACCAGGCCACGGAAAAACCGCCCTGCGCCGCGGCAAGATCGAGTTTGGCTGCGCCGCCTTCCGGCAAATACACGAGGTAGAGTTCCCCGGGCTTGGCAAAACAATAGATGCTGTTGTCGTTCTCCGGATTGCCGACGAGCCCGTCGGCCGGGCTCATCTGCTCCACCGGAATCGCGTGCTCGCGGAAAAACTCCAGCGCAATCCGACAGTACTCCCAGGACTGCGCGCGGCTCCGCCAGTTCTCGCACACCAGATCGTTTTCCGGCAGCCGGTAGCCAAAATAGTATTCCACCCCGGCGCCACCGGCGAGCAGCGTGCCCCACAGGACATATTTCCGGATCTCGTCGACCGCTGGAATGCGCGGACCCACATCCGACGCACGCAACTCGCTCATGCCCGGCCAGTCGTCATCGGGAGGCATGCCGAAGGTCGCATCGCCCGGCTCGTCGATCGTCACCACCCACGGCCGGCCCGAGGCCGACGACTTCGCGCGCCACTTCACGACCTGCCAGTGGCAGTCCTTTACATTGCCGTTTTGGAGCGCGGGCCCGCTAAGCTGAGATCCGCGGCCCAGAAGTGGCTCGTAGACCTTGTCCTGTAGATTGGGAAACGTGTGGATGACGACATGGTGCCGGTAGGGATCGATCGCGCGGAGGTGGTCGATCATCGCGTTGATCTCCCGCGTCGACTGGGTGTTCTCCTCGCCGATGTTCCAGTTCAGCGCGAGGCCGTGGCCGAACCGGGCGACGATCTCTCGAAGGTAGAGCTTGCGTTCGGGCCCGAGGAGGCCGGCGTCCAGCGCCTCTGGGACGACGGTGGCGGTTTCGCTTCTCGGTCCGCGGCGGTGGTCGTCGTTCTCCGTCTCCTGGAGCTTGAAATTGAGGTGGAGCCCAAGCCGGGTTGCGTGGTCGAAGACGATGGCCCATTGGTCCAGCCGGGAGCAATCGTAGTGCAGCTTCTCGTCGCGGCTGATGAACGGCCAGACGTTGTCGCCGTCTCCGCCCGCGTTGTAGGTGAGAAACGAGAACGCATTCGCACCGGTGCCGGCGAGGTAATTGAGCGCGCCGACGAGACCCTTGCCCTTCCCGTCCTTCCACTCGGGATCGCCGGGGCGCCAGTCGCGCACATGTGGCGACCAGGTCTTGAGCGGGACTTTGCGTTTGAGTGCAATCGTGTCGTCGAAGTCGGCGTAGGCGAGGAGCGTCTCGGGTGCGTCGGCGCCGGCTTTGAGGAATGGGCGGCCGCTGCCGGCATGGCGGAGATAATGCCCGCCCGTGTAGGTGAGCCGCCCGGCAGAGGGCGCACGGAAATCGCGGCCGGCCTTGTCGGAGGCACCGACGGTGAAGCTGCCGCTTCGGCCGTCGAACGGCCGCAGCGGCGCGCCGCCCCCGTCGAGTGCGGCGTGGTGGCCGTGGGTGAAGCCAACGCGGTAATTCCACCGGCCGGACTTGTCGGGCGCGACGTGCGCGCGCCAGACCGTGCCGGCGGTGGCGGAGGAGTTGGCGGCGTCGCCGTCAGCGGCGAAGTAGCCGGGGACCAGATACTCCGGTTCTCCCGATTCATGCGTGAACCTGACCTCGAACCGGTAGTCCGTGAACGGATTCGGCGCCAGGTCGGGCTCCGCGGCGAATGGTCCCGCGAGCTCGAGCGTGACCTTGTGCCACTGCTTCAGCTCGCCGGCGACGCGGACCGCGCCATTGCCGTGTGCCTGGCGGGCCACCGGCGTGCGGGAGATCCGCTGGGCGGTGGCGGTGGCGAGCTGTGCCGGCTCGCGGCCGGGATCCTCGTCGACCAACCGTGGGCGTGGCGCAGCCTTTTTCGCGGCATTGGCCGGTAGCGTGACCGGCGCAGGTGCGCCCGCGAGGCCAGCGTCCGCGGGTGGGGCGGCAGGCGCGGGATTCGTGACGAGAACGGCGAGCGCGATACTGGGTAAGAGAAGCGGGGGCATGGGAATCGTGCAAGCTGACCCGCGACAACGACGGTTCCATTAACCGCCGGGCTCACTTTGGGCGGTTCGGTGGTCAGGTTGCGGCGGCGAGGTTGCCGGAAATTCTGGATTAATTTTAGTGGATTTCTCGGGCTGGCGTGTCTTGCCATGGAGCAGATTGGACAGATCATCCCGCGCAATGCCAAATTCCCACACTGAGCAGAGCCAATGGTTCGCGGAGCACGTGCTACCCCACCAGGCGGGGTTGCGCGGCTGGCTGAGGAATTGCTTTGGTTCCCTCGTCGAAATCGACGATGTCGTGCAGGAGGCTTACGCGCGGGCATTGCGTGCGCATGCGGAAGGCACCGTTGTGTCGCCCAAGGCGTTTCTTTACCATGCCGCGCGCAACGTTGCGCTGAATCAGATTCGGCACCGCCGATACACCCATCCGGATTCAACGCTGGAAGCCGACGTTTCCCGTGTTCTCGATGGCGGCGTTGGTGTCCCTGAGACCGTGGCCTGTGCCGAGGATATCCGGTTGCTAATTGCGGCGATCCAGAATCTGCCCGAGCGCTGCCGCCAAGTCTTTACCCTGCGAAAGGTCTACGGAATGTCACAGAAGAACATTGCCGCCCGGCTCGGGATCTCCGAGCACACGGTCGAGGTGCAGGCCGCCATCGGCCTTCGCAAATGCGCCGAGTATTTTCAAGTTCACGGCGACGCGCCGCGCCGGTCATGAATCCGCCTGAATCAGTCCAACGCTCCGCCCTCATCAACGAGGAAGCCGCGCACTGGGTGATGCGGCTCGACCGCGGTCTCACGCCGGCCGAACAGGACAGCTACCTCCAGTGGCTCGCAGGGGATCCGCGGCGCGGCCAGGCGATGGCGCGACTTGGTCACATCTGGGACTCCTTCGATCGGCTGGCTGGACTGCAAACGGCAGTCGAAGCCGTAGCCGACCCGGATCTCCTTCGTCCGCATGAAAAAGGCCGGGCGCGGAGGGTCCGGTGGGGCCGCTGGGCTGCAATTCCACTCGCTGCGGCCGCGGCCATTGCCGTTGTCGGGTTCATCCATCAACGGGTCCCGCTGGAGACACGCGAGGCAGTGGTGGCGCCGGTTTCGGAGATGGCGTCGCTGGCCCCAATCGAGGAACGCGTACTCGAGGACGGTTCGGTGCTGCGCCTCAATCGCGGTGCAATTGTCACCGTGGATTACACCGGCACGGAGCGCCGTTTGCGGCTCGAGCGAGGTGAAGCATCGTTCAAGGTCACGAAGAATCCCGCACGGCCATTCGTGGTCCATGCCGCCGGCGTTGCCGTGCGCGCACTCGGCACGGAATTCAATGTTCAACTCGGCGAACATGCAGTCGACGTGATTGTCACCGAAGGCATCGTCGCGCTGGTGGACAGTTCAGCCCCGGAGGTTCAGGACGCGGCGACGGTGCTCGCAGGCCAGCGCGCGCTCATTCCAATCGAGCGGGCGGCCGGCAAGCCTGCCGTCACCACGCCGCCGGCCGAGGAGCTGTCCCGCCGACTGGGCTGGCAGCCGCGACTGCTCACGTTCAATGACGAGCCGCTGGCGGTGATTGTTGGGGAGTTCAATCGCCACAATCCCGTGAGGCTGCGATTCGACGATCCCTCTCTGGAAAACCTGCGGCTCAGCATGCGCTTTCGGTCCGACAATGTGCAGGGCTTTCTGAGGCTGCTCGAGTCGGAGTTTCGGGTTCACGCTGAAGTCCAGTCGAACGGCGCAATCGTCCTGCGAGGTCGGCGGTGAGTCCGCCCCGCGTGCCGGCGGCGATAAGCCGGAGTACGCCAGGCTACCCGCCTTCGGTTCCGGCCGGGTTGCCCGCCGCGCGGCCGAGTTCGAACCAGAACCGGGTCCCAGCGCCGGGTTCGCTCTCGAAACCGATTTTGCCGCCCATCCGCTCGACGGCGATCTTTGCCGTGGCGAGACCCAGCCCGGTGCCAGGATACTCGTTTGGCGTGTGCAGCCGCTGGAACAGCTGGAATACCTTGTCCCGCTGGGCGGCCGGAATGCCAATCCCCTGATCCTCCACCCACACCCGCACGCGGTCTCCATGCGGTTCGGCCCGGACCGTCACCCGCGGCTCCCGACCGGCCGCCACGAACTTCAGCGCGTTGCCCATCAGGTTCGAAATCACCTGCGTCAGTAGCGCCGGGTTGCCACTCACCGCCGGTAGCGGCCGCACGATCTCGATCGCACCGGCCCGC
This sequence comes from Verrucomicrobiia bacterium, assembly GCA_011525695.1. Lineage (GTDB taxonomy): Bacteria > Verrucomicrobiota > Verrucomicrobiia > Opitutales > Opitutaceae > ER46. The sequence continues at coordinate 9,658 of WYBX01000072.1, read as the reverse complement.
TCCTGGAACTGCGGGTCGCCCTCGATGATCCCGGCCACGAGCCGGTCCAAATCGACGTCGGCCAGCGGGGCGTCGCTCCGGGTCGCGCGGGAATAGGCGAGCACGTCGGTGATGAGCGCGTCCATCCGGCCGGCCGCGCGCGTGATCCGGCGCAGGTAATCGCGTGCCGTGTCATCCAGCGTCGGGCCGTAGTCCTCTTCCAGCAATTGGGCGAAATTGCGCATGCTGCGGAGCGGTGAGCGCAGGTCGTGGGCGATCGAGTAGGAAAACGTCTCGAGCTGCCCGGCGAGTTCGCGCAACTCCCGGGTCCGCTGCTCCACCTGCTGGTCGAGTTCGCGCGCGTGGGCCTCCAATTGCCTGCGGGCCTCGGTGAGTGCCGTGATGTCCATGAACACGCAGGCAAACTGGCGCGGCCCCGCCTGGTAGGCATGGACATGGTAATGCCGGCCGGTGGCCGGCTCGTGACGGTCGAATGACACCGGCGTGCCGCTGAGCGCAACGGCGCCGTAGGTCTCAATCCACGCCGGGTCGACGCCGGGCAGCACCTCGCGGACGGTTTTCCCAAGGATGTGCGCGCGACGCAGCCCGGTATGTTTCTCGAATGCGGCGTTCATTTCGAGGAATCGGTAGTCAACGGGCCGGCCGGCTTCGTCGCAGATCAGCTCGTGCAGCGCGAACGCCTCGTTCATGTTTTCGAACAGCGTCTGGAACCGAATCTGCGACGCGTCGCGCGCCCTGGCGGTCCGGCTGAGCGATGCGGCAGTGCGGAACAGGACATAGGCGAAGCCCAGCACCATGAGGATGGTGTAGGCGCCGGTGCCCGTGACCGTGTCGAAGTGACCGCGTTGCTCTCCCTGGACCTTCAGGAACCCAAGCGCAAGCGGCAGCAGGATCAGCAGCGGCAGCAGCCGGCGGAGGAGCGCGCCACCCATGTCGTCGCGGAAGACCTGGCGGAGCGGGCCCTGATCCGGGCGGGCGATGGCAAGCCCGGAGCCCAGGAGGAGCATGGCGATCACGGTTGACCAGGCGATGCCGGTCAGCGGCCGTTGGTAGAAGGTATCGATTCCGTAGAGGAAGCCGACCGCCGGCAGGAGATTGATGATACACACGGCCAGTCCAAACGATGGCGCGAGGCTGGCCCGGCGGGTCGGCAGCAGGAGCAGCCCGAGCCCGAGCAGCAGGAGGCTGAGCGAACCGGGTGGTCCCATCCGGTTCGGGCTGGTCGTTCCGGCTGCCCCCGGCGTTTCCGTCGCGATCAGTTCGTCGATGCCGAGGTCGAGGTCGAAAAGGTGTTCGCTGAGCGTGAGCGTGCCGAGCAGGAGGACGATGGTGGCCGCCGCGAGGCCGGGCTTCCGCCATCGGGAAGCCAGCCCGGGCGGCGCCAGCGCGAGCAGGGCGAGTCCCGCCAGCAGGAGCCCGAGGGCCATGTTGGCCTTGACGGTCAGGACCCCGCCGGCCGACCAGCGTGGCGCAATCCCGGCGAGCCAAAGAATGAGCCAGGTGGCACCGATGAGTGCCGCGGCCACGCTGGCGAGCCGCGCAGCGCGGACCATTGCGAATTGACCGGGGGGACTGGCTGACACCCGGCGCTATCTCGATGCACGAGCGGCAGTCGGCAACTGAAATCCGCACACTTTCCACTTTCAAACTGCGGGCGCACCGGCAGCCTCGGCGCCGTGATGTCCCGACCCGAGGGTCAGCCGGCCGATTTCTCCGAGCGGCAGAAGCCGCTGGAGCATTTTCGTGCCCGGTCCCGGCGGCACGCGCTGCATCCGGGCGAAAGATGGCTGCTGGGAATCATCGGCGTGCATCTGGTTTTCCTTCCCTGGGCGCTCGGTGCAATGCGGCCGTGGGCCCAGGGTATCAGCCTGGGCCTGGCGGTGGCGGGGTTCGTCGTGGCGCTGATCCCGCGGAACTACACGGAGGCGCATACTGGCGGGCCGGCGTTCCGGCTGCTGCTCTTTCCCAAACTGCTCCGGTTTCCCATCTTCTGGCTCGGGCTGGGGCTGCTTGGGCTCGTGGGGATCCAGGCATCCAATCCAGCCTGGGCCTACGTGACGGGCAATGGCGGCTGGTGGATGCAGGGGATCGAGCACAGGGGCTGGCTGCCGGCGGGAGTCGACGTGCCATTCGAGCGCTGGGGCCCGGTCCGGATGCTCATGATCTATGGCTCCGCGTGGTTGACGGTGTGCAGCATCTGGGTCGGATTCACACGGCGGCGGACGGTGCAGCTGCTGTTCATTGGACTGGCAGCGAACGGTCTGCTGCTCGCCATCCTGGGCGTCGCGCAGCAGCTGGTGCCGAACGGGAAGATTTACTGGCTGGTGACGTCGCAGAACGCCTCGTTCTTCTCGAGTTTTGTCTACAAGAACCATGCCGGGGCCTACCTGGATCTGATGCTGGCGCTGAGCTGCGGGATTGCGGCATGGTATTACGTGCGCGGACTGCGCCGGCTGGACAAATCGACGCCGAGCGGCGTGTTCGTGTTCTTTGCCACCTGCATCGCCGTTGGGATTCTCACGAGCTATGCGCGCGGGGCGACGCTGGTGATGCTGGTGTTCCTCTTCGTGTGCCTGGTGGCGTTCGCCGCGCACCAGTTCCTGGCGCGGAATGAGACCAGCAGCCGGGTCGTGGCGGTGGCGCTGGTGCTGATCTTCGGATTTTTCCTGAAGACGGGGCTGGAGGCGGTGCGTTCACACGAGGCCTGGGATCGGCTGCGGCGGGGCGTGATGCGGCAGGATCTGTCGCTCGAGTACCGGGAGCGGGCCACGCGCGCGGCGCTGGAGATGCTGGGGGAGAACTGGCAGCGTGGCGTCGGGGCGGGGAGCTTCCGGTTCCTTTTTCCGATTTACCAGCACCGGCATCCCGAACTGGTGGCGAACAACGGGGCGCGGATGTTCTGGGAGCATGCCCACAACGATGTGGTGCAATTTCCGATCGAGCTCGGGGCCGCCGGGATGGGGTTGATCCTGCTCAGCGGGGCGTACTGGATCGTGCGGCTCACGCGGAGCAGTTTCTGGGAGAATCCGCTGACTGCCGCGGTGGTGTTTGGCGCGCTGCTGCTCGTGGCGTACTCATGGTGGGACTTTCCGTTTCAAAACCCGGCGATCCTGATCACCTGGTGCGCGCTCTGGCCCGCCGTGGCGCGGTGGGCGGAGTTCGAGGAACGGTAGGGCGGTCGGTGAGGCCGTGAGACCGTGAAACCGTGAGACGGTGGGAAGGCGCGGGGGCGTAGTCAGGACCTGGGTGACACTTTGAGTTTAGGGCGTGGGACCGTGGCGCCGCGTTTTCGACCGGCGAGGCGCGTTGGGGTCCGGGCCCCCCGGCGCCGGCGGGTGGACGATGCCCGCCGGCTTTAAGACGGCCGGGACCAGCCGCGCCAGGATTCAGGACCCATGGCCGGGGGAGCGATTTCCCGGAGTGGCTCGGCCGGGGCGGAACTCAGCGGCGGCACCGCATGGCGGCCGACCAGCTGCATCAGGGCGCGTGCGTTCAGCGGGGCCCGGGTGTTCAGGTCGTTGTTGAAATAGACGAAGGCGGGGATTCCGCGCCGCGCGGCGCGGACCAGCTGGCGGGCCCAGGGCCGCAGCTCATCGTCAGTGTAGTCATGATACGCCCCGCCGGCGAGGCCGTGAAACCGGAGGAAGACGAAGTCGGTGGTGAGGGTGTAATCGGCGGGCATCCGCAGCGAGCTCAGCCAGACGCAGGCGACGTGATGCCGGCGGAGGAGGGTGAAAGTCTCCTCATTCATCCAGGAGGGATGGCGAAATTCCACGGCATGGCGGTACTTGCGCGGGAGTCGTCGGAGGAACCTTTCGAGCCGGCGGACGTTCTCGTCCTGGCGATGGAAGTTGGGCGGGAGCTGCCAGAGAATGGGGCCGGTGCGGTCGCCGAGCGGCGCGAGCCGGCGGAAATATTTTTTCAGCCCCGGGCCGGTTTCCCTGAGCCGTCGCAGGTGGGTGAGATAGCGGCTGCCCTTGACGGCAAATATGAACCCGTCGGGTGAGCGGTCGTGCCAGCCCCGGACCATTTTTGGGGTGGGTAGTCGGTAGAAGGTGGCGTTGATTTCGACGGTGGGAAAATGGCGGGCGTAGAAGGTGAATTCGTCCTTTTTCGGCCAGCCTTTCGGGTAAAAGTTGCCGGCCCATTCCTTGTAAACCCAGCCACTGGTGCCGATCCGGATTCCGCGCTGCTGCATGCCGGCCGATAGACCGCGGGCCGGCCGGGTGGTTTTGGATGATCTTTGGGTCCGAATTGCAGACGGGGAAAGTCGTCCCTTCATGAACTTTATTTGGAACGTGAGTGAGCAAGGGATTCCTGGAGGGCCGGGCTCGCTCCTTCGCGCAGGCCTCGGAAGGCGATGGGTGTTCCTGTCTTCGGTTGAAAACCGGCGCAACCCGGATGCGGTCCGGCCCGCAGGCGTCCCAAGGCGCTTGTCGAACGGGCGAGCTGCGCATGGAACGGACCGTCGACGGGTTTTGAGGGCGCAGGCGAGCTGCACCCCTACGATTCGATTTCAGGTTCCTGGATTCGAATAGCCTTGGGTTGCAGCCAACGTGCCGCGGTGCGAAATGCCGCGGCTAATGCCTTGCGGTGGATTACTATCAACGCTCGTTGCGGCGGGATTGGATTTGCCGATGACCCTCGGCTGCACTCACTAGGCGCAATGGCCACGTCATCGAGCGCCGCACACAGCTGGGTTGACGAACTCGTCGATTTCCTGCGCACGCAGCCGGCGGTCAGCGCGGTGCGGATCGATCCGGCGGCGCAGAAGATCGCCGTGGCTACGGTCGGCCGGCCGGAGATCGCCGGGCTGGAGGACAAGCTGGCGGCGACGATTGCGGCGATCGAGGCGGAGCTGGAGGCAAAGGCGGCGGTCCGGCCGCCGGCGGGGTTCTCGGTCCGTCGCGAAGGCGATGCGATGGTGGTGGGTCGCGACAGCTGCGTCACCGCCGAGAAGATGTGGCTCTGGCGGGAGATGGAGTGGCCGGAGATCAAGGCGGAGCACGAGCCGGATGAACAGGAGTGGCGGACCCTCGCGGTGCTGGCGCTGATTTGTGGCGCGGCCGGGATTGGCGGAATGGTGGCGGGGCATTTTTCGCCCGACCTATCGTGGCTGGCGCGGGGATTCTTCATCGTCGGATTGCTGGCGGGCGGCTGGGACGCGGCGATCGATACCTGGGAGAATCTCCGCAAGCGCGAGATCGACATTCATTTCCTGATGCTGGCGGTCGCCTTTGGCGCCGTGTTCATCGGGGCCTGGGGAGAGGCGGTGCTGCTGCTGTTCCTGTTTTCCGCCTCCGGGGCGATGGAGGAATATGCGCTCGATCGAACCCAGCGCGAGGTGAGCGCGCTGCTCAAGACCTCGCCCAAGCATGCCCATGTGGTGCTGGCCGACGGCCGCGAGCAGGAGGTGGCCGTCGAGGAGCTGAAGCTCCGGCAGCGGGTGCGGGTCCGGCCGGGCGAGGCGTTTGCGGCCGATGGCATCGTGGCTCGGGGCCGGAGCGCGAGCGATGAATCGGCGCTGACGGGCGAGGCCAACCCGGTGGAGAAGAACGTGGGCGACCAGGTGTTCAGCGGGACGCTGAACCTGTGGGGAGTCGTGGAATTCGATGTCGCCCGGCTCCCTTCCGAGAGCACGCTGCAGAAGATCATCCGGCTGATCCAGACCGCGCAGAAGTTGAAGGCGCCGAGCGAGCGGTTCACGGACAAGTTTGGCACGGGCTACACCTACGTTGTCATCGGCGGCTCCACGCTGATGTTCCTGGTCTGGTGGCTGCTGTTCGGGCTGCCGGCCTTCACGAACACACCCGAGACCCGATCGGCCTTCTATCGGGCGATGACCTTGATGGTGGTGGCCAGCCCGTGCGCCCTGGTGCTGTCGATTCCGTCGGCGATCCTGGCGGCGATCGCCTGGGGTGCGCGGCACGGCATCCTTTTCCGCGGCGGTGCCGCGATCGAGAAACTGGCGGACATCGCTGTGGTGGCGCTGGACAAGACCGGTACGCTCACGACGGGCGAACTGGTGGTGCAGGGTTGCGAGAGTTTTCCGGAGGGCCGGGAGCGGGAGGTGCTGGAACTGGCCTATGCGCTGGAGGCGAAATCGAAGCATCCGATTGCGCGGGCCATCGTCCGGCATGCGCGGGCGGAAGGCGTGGTCGAACTGAAGGTGGACGACTTCCAGTCGCTGACCGGCCAGGGACTGCGGGGGAAGATTGACGGGGCAACGTTGCTGCTGGGCCGGCGCGAACTGCTGGAGAGCGGACCGTTGGCGGACTGGGCCAGGAAGCTGCCGCCGGCGCCGCCCGACCTGAGCGAAGTCTGGGTGATTGCCCGTGAACTGGTGGGACGGATACTCCTGAAGGACCAGATCCGGGCGGAATCGCGCGAGGTCCTGGACTCGCTGAAGCGCGCCGGGCTGCGGACCGTGATGCTCACGGGTGATCGGCGGCATGCCGCGGAGTCGGTGGCGAGGGAACTGGGGCTGGATGAGGTCCGGGCGGGTCTGTCGCCGGAGGACAAGGTCAACGCGATTCAGGATCTCCGCGCCGGCGGCCGGATTGCGATGGTGGGGGATGGGGTCAACGACGCGCCCTCGCTGGCGGCGGCGGATGTGAGTGTGGCGATGGGCGCGCGGGGCAGCGACGCGGCACTGGAGCAGGCCGAGGTGATCTTGATGCATGATCGGATCGAGAATTTCCTTTCGGCATTGCGGCTCAGCCGGCGGGCGAAGCGAATCATCCGGCAGAACCTGACGATTTCGCTGGGGGTGGTGATTGTGATGGTGCTGGCGACTGCAATCGGGGCGGTGCCGCTGGCGGTTGGCGTGGCCGCGCATGAAGGGAGCACGCTGGTGGTGTGCCTCAATTCGCTCCGGCTGCTGTTTGGCCGGAATGCGTAGCCGCGAATTCGGCGCAGCGGTGTCCCGCCGCTGGCTTGCCGGGCAAAGCCGGCAGGATGCCGCTTCCGCGCTGAGCTGAAACTTTCTTTCGGATTTGGCGTCGTAGATTCAGCATTCTCCCCATGAAGACTACCTTGGCCTCCCTTGGGCTCGTTATGATTACTGCGGGAATCGTGGCCGGCTGCACCTTTCCCTCCTCACGCCGCACTGTCCCGGCCAACCAGGCCAATGTGATGCAGCGGGCGGATACCGGGGTGGTGACTCAGGTGCGGGAGGTGAACATCGAGGGGCAGCGCACCAACCTTGGCATGTATGGCGGCGGTTTGATTGGAGCATCGGCCGCCAGCGGAGGCCGAGGGGTGGGCGGGGCGCTGGGCCAGGCCGCCGCCGGGGTGGCGGGAGCCGTGGTTGGCCAGGCGACCGAGGAAGCGGTCACGCGCAAGCACGCCCAGGAGATCACGATCCGACTTGATGACGGAAGCACGGTGGTGGTGACGCAGGAGGCGTCGGGAGGCATCTTTCAGGATGGGGATCGCGTGCGGGTCCTAAATGGCGGCGGCGGTGCCCGGGTATCGATGATCACGGAAGGGCTGTGACGGGGTGGGCTCGATGGAGCCGCAAAGCCTTCGTCGCAGCGGGATGCATTGCAGAACGAAGTGAGTGCACACCGGTCTTCGCCGGTTAAAACCGGCGCTACTCGGAGGCGGGGCCGGACCGGGAGCGTCTGACGGCCGGGAGTGAGCCTTGGTAGCGCCGGGTCTCTGACCGGCGAAATGCTTTCCGGAAAAGGATCGGTTTGTTCGCAAATCACTCGGTTATCCAAACCAGATCCCCGGACCGAACTTCCTCAAACAGCTCGATGACATCGAGGTTGCGCATGAGAATGCAGCCGGCGCTGAGCGGCTCGCCGATCCGGGATTCCTGGTTCGTGCCGTGGATATAAATGTAGCGGGCGTAGGTATCGACTTCGCCGCCGAGATTCACCCCCGGTTCCCGCCCGCGCAGCCAAAGGATACGGCTGGTGATCAAATTCGTGTCCTGCTCGGAGCCCGGGACTTCCGAAAAATGCCGACCCGTCGGCACCCGTGACTTGAATACCATCCCGGACGGCTGGCCGGCGCCGATCCGTTCGGCAATTTCGTGCAATCCGCGGGGCGTCCCGAGCGAACCCTTTTGATTGGAGGCCGGACGCCGCGAGGTCGAAATGCCGTAGCTCTTCGCCACGACGCCCTGCCGGTGCAGCTGCAGTGTGGCGGTGCCGATTCGAACCACGAGGATTCTGTCTCCGGGCTTGATGCCGAGCCGGGTGCAGGTTTGGTTGACCTGCTCCATTGGAGATAAACTCGTGAACAATGCATCCATCAGTGTAGGCATCGTCGGTGCCACTGGCGCCGTCGGTCAAGAGCTGCTCTCGCTCTTGCATGATCGCAAGTTCCCCATGGCTGCGCTGCGGCTTTTTGCCTCGGCGCGGTCGGCGGGAAAGGTCGTGGAGTACGCCGGGAAAAAATACACGGTGGAAGAGGCGAAGCCGGGCGTGTTCTCCGGACTCGATGTGGCATTCTTCGCGGCGGGCGGGTCGGTGACCCGTGCGCTGGCACCGGATGCCGTCAAGGCGGGCTGCCTCGTGATCGACAAGAGCTCGCATTACCGGATGGACCCGGCGGTACCGCTGGTCATCCCGGAAATCAACCCGGAGGGACTCCGGTCCCACAAGGGGATCATCGCGAATCCGAACTGCTCGACCGCGGTGACCTTGATGGCGCTTTGGCCGCTGCACCAGGCCTTCGGGTTGAAGCGGTATTTCGCGAGCACGTACCAGTCCGTGTCCGGCACGGGTGCCGAGGCGGTTCGTGAACTCGACGCCCAGGTGCATGCGCTGGTGAGCGGGGCTCCGGTCGTGAAGAAGGTGTATCCCTACCAAATCGCATTCAATGTGATCCCGCAGGTCGATTCGTTCGGCGAGAACGGATACACGGGCGAAGAGACCAAGATGATGCTGGAAAGCCGGAAGATCATGGGTCTGCCGAACCTGAAGGTTTCGACGACGACGGTGCGGGTGCCGGTGGTCCGGGCACATTCGATATCGATCAACGCCGAGTTCGAGCGGCCGGTGAGCGTGGAGGCGGCGAAAGCGGCCATCGCGGCCTTTCCGGGTGCTGTGCTGGTCGATGATCCGGCCAACAAGTCCTACCCGACACCGCTCGATTTCTCCCGGAAGGTGAAATGCGGCGTGGGCCGGATCCGGATCGACACGGCTTTCGACAACGGGCTGGCGCTGTGGGTCAGCGGCGACAACCTGTGGAAGGGGGCCGCCCTCAATGCGGTTCAAAATGCCGAGCTGATGGTCCGTGAAGGCTGGTTGAAGCCCAAAGCTGCGGCACCGGCGCGCGAGTTGGCGCCGGTGAAGTAGCGCCGGGTCTTCCTCCTGCGCTAAAGCTTCGGAGGACAGGTCCGAGGGCAGGCCGTCCCGGCCACAACTTTACGAAGTTCGTGCATGGAGGGCCGGGCTCCGTCCCGGCCATCAAGGCCTTGGACCGGAAAATACGTGAAACCCAACAGGTTTGTGGACGCCCTCCGTGGCGTCCTCAGTACCCGATGGGAAAATCATTTTGCGCAGCGGATCGATCTCTGTGGCCGTGACGGAGCACGGCCCTCGTGCGCCTGTGAGGGCGTCCACACAGCGGGGTGCAAGTCCCCGTCAGGCGGAACGTTCACCCGCCTGCAACCGAAGGCTACTGCGTCGTGGCAACACGGGGT
>WYBX01000071.1 GCA_011525695.1 Verrucomicrobiia bacterium | reverse complement strand
GGGGCCCCCCCCCCCCCCCCCCCCCCCCCCCCCCCCCCCCCCCCCCCCCCCCCCCCCCCCCCCCCCCCCCCCCCCCCCCCCCCCCCCCCCCCCCCCCCCCCCCCCCACGACCGGGGACTGCGCCAAACCGGCACCAAATAGCGTGTTCCCCATTGCCAACCGCCCCCACGCCAGCAAGGTGGCCCCAACACCCTCCCCTGCCCGTGCCTGCCTCCGCCTCCGTCGCTTTCCTCCGCAGAATCTCCCCGCTGGTTCCCTGCCTCGCTGCGTTCGCCCTGCTGTTCCTCATGCCGGCCGCTGCCGCGGCGGCGGATAAGAGAATCCTGCTGATTGCCGGACCGCCCAGCCACGGGGCCGGGGATCACGAACACAACGCCGGCGTCCAACTGCTCCAGAAATGCCTCGCCGGGGTCCCGGGGCTGCGGGCCGACGCCGTCCTCAATGGCTGGCCACGCGACGCGACCGTTTTCGAGGGCGCCGATGCCATCGTTCTTTACTGCGACGGGGGCGAGGGCCACCTCGCGCTGCAGGGCCGGAATCTCGCCGCACTCCAGGCGGTGCTGGCACAGGGCGCCGGGCTCGGACTCCTCCATTATGCCGTCGAGCCCACGAAGGAAAAGGGCCAGGCGGAATTCCTCCGCTGGGTCGGCGGGGCCTTCGAGATCCACTGGTCGGTGAACCCGGTCTGGACCGCCGATTTCAAGGCCCTTCCCCGGCATCCCATCACCCGCGGTGTCTCCCCCTTCAAGCTCCGCGACGAATGGTACTTCAACATGCGGTTCGTCGACGGCATGGCGGGCGTGACGCCAATCCTGAGCGCCACGCCGGATTCGACCACGATCAGACGCCGCGATGGTCCCCATGAAAACAACCCCCATGTCCGCGCCGCGGTGGCCGCAGGCGAGCCCCAAATCGTCGCCTGGGCATACGAGCGGCCGGACGGCAAAGGCCGCGGGTTCGGTTTCACCGGGGCACATTTTCACCGCAACTGGGGCAATGACGATTTTCGCAAGATCGCCCTCAACGCCATCCTCTGGCTCGCCCGGATGGACGTGCCCCAGGGTGGCGTCCAATCCACGGTCACGGCCGCCGATCTCGAGGCCAACCTGGATCCGGTGGATGAGAATTCCGGCCGGAAGCTGCCGCCCGCACCGGATGCCATCGGTCACCTCGCCGGCTCACGTTAGACCCGTTTATACCTGCGCGGCGCCACGCAACCGACGCTGACGCCGCATGCCCATTCGGAATGACCGTCATGGAGGGACGCCCTCCGTGGCGTCCACCAACCCGATGGAAACATCATTCTGCGCAACCGACCGGCCTTCATGGCCGTGACGGAGCACGGCCCTCCATGAACCCAATTCCGATTCCAGGATTCCCATTTCATGCTTGGCGGAAGCCGGCCGCCGGATTCTGACAGCCGGTTCTTATGACTGTTGACCGCGCCCGCGCTCTCTTCTTCGCTCATTCGCTTTTTATCGAACCATGAGCCTCCAAATCAAACCCGCCAACTCGGTCGCATTTGATCAAATTTCGCTCGGCGAAGTGATGCTTCGCCTCGACCCCGGTGAGGGCCGTATCCGCACGGCGCGCAAATTCACCGTCTGGGAGGGCGGCGGCGAGTACAACACGTCGCGCGGCCTCCGGAAGTGCTTCGGCTACAAGACCGCCGTCTGCACGGCCTTCGTCGACAACGAAGTCGGCCACCTGGTGGAGGATTTCATCATGCAGGGTGGCGTCGCCACCGACTTCATCAAATGGCGCGAGGATGACGGCATTGGCCGGACCGTGCGCAACGGGCTCAATTTCACGGAACGCGGCTTCGGCATCCGCGGCGCCGTCGGCGCCTCGGATCGCGGCAACTCGGCCGCTTCGCAACTGAAGTCGGGCGACTTCGACTGGGATCACATCTTCGGGAAACTCGGCGCACGCTGGTTTCACACCGGCGGCATCTTCGCCGCACTCTCCAGCTCCACCGCCGAACTGACGGTCGAGGCGGTCAAGGCCGCGAAACGGCACGGGACCATCGTCAGCTACGACCTCAATTACCGGCCTTCACTCTGGAAGACGATCGGCGGGTTGAAGAAGGCCCAGGAGGTCAACCGCGAGATCGCGAAATATGTCGATGTCATGATCGGCAACGAGGAGGATTTCACGGCTTCGCTCGGTTTCGAGGTCAAGGGCGTCGACCACAACATCAGCACGATCGAGACCGAGGCCTTCAAGGCGATGATCGAGACCGCGGTGAAGGAGTTCAGCAATTTCAAGGTGGCGGCCACCACGCTCCGGCGCGTCATCACGGCCACGAAGAACGACTGGAGCGCGATCCTCTGGCACGACGGGAAGTTTCACGAGAGCCGCAAGTATCCGGAACTCGAGATTCTCGACCGCGTGGGCGGCGGCGACAGCTTCGCCTCCGGCGTACAGTTCGGTTTCATGGAATTCAACGACGCCCAGAAGGCCGTCGAGTATGGCGCCGCCCATGGTGCCCTCGCCTCGACGACACCGGGCGACACCTCCATGGCCACCCGCAAGGAAGTGGAAAAGCAGATCAAGGGTGGCGGCGCACGGGTGGTCCGCTAAATCTCAACCGCTCCCTCCCCTGATGGAGCCGCGACGCCCTCGTCGCGATGGAATGCGTTCTGAAAAGAATCAGACGCAGCGGGGTCGCCCCATCCCCATCGAAGGGGGTGCAGTGGCCGGGCTCGGGCCTTATGGCCAGATCGATGTCGTGGTCACGACATCGATCTGGCTTTCGCACGATGCGCCGGGGGCACCGCATCCCCATCAAGGGATGAGTGGCTGCGCAAAATGATTTCCTTACCGGGTTTGAGGATGACACGGAGGTCGTCCCTCCATGAACGGATCATGGATCCCAGAGTTAGGGTTGGATTTCTGGAAGGCCGTGCTCCGTCACCAGCGGCACGAACCTGACGCCGCACAGCTCCCGCGATTCGAGGCTTCCATCCGGACGCTTTTCGACCAGCAGCAGGATCTGTGAATCCAGTGTCGCGCCCACCGGTGCGACCAGCCGGCCACCCGGCGCAAGCTGCACAACTAGCGCCGGCGGAAGCACGGTCGCCGCCGCCGTCACGATAATGGCGGGAAACGGCGCGGCCTCCGGCCAGCCCAACGCGCCGTCTCCCACCCGGAAATTGATGTTCCGATAACCCAGCAGCGTGAGCCGCTCGCGCGCCGATTCGGCGAGCTCAGGCAAACGCTCGATGGTAAATACCTCGGCGGCAATCTCCGCCAGGATTGCAGTCTGATAGCCTGAGCCCGTGCCAATCTCGAGCACACGGCTGGAGGAGTTCAGCGCCAGCTGCTCGGTCATGAACTCCACCAGTGAGGGCTGCGAGATGGTCTGATCAAAACCGATCGGCAGCGGTTTGTCCTCACCGGCATGCCGGCGCTGCCCGGCGGGAACAAACTGCTCGCGGTGGACCGCGCGGGCGGCGCGGCGGACGGCACTCAGATGGTTTCCCGCGGACATGGCCAAACGATCGGAGCATGGCCGCGGGGTGCGCATTTTGCAAGGGAACGGGCGAAAGACCCACCCCCGGAATCCTCGCGCATGGATTGCAAAACCTTGCGCGATTTCCGAGAGTTCCGTCATGCCAAACGATCTTCGTCCGATCATCGACGAAATTGCGAATCGGGCCGACGACTTCCTGGCCGGCGTGACCGACCGGACCCAGGCGCGGGCTGGCATCGAGGAGTTGCTGACGATGGATTATCCCGGCATCGACGGAATCGATCGTACGGTCGTGATCACGGGCGTGATGAGCGTGCTCGAGGATGAGGATTTCTTTGGCACTGAGTTTGTCGGCGATCCCTTTTCCGATCCGGACGACGCTGAGGAAGACTGACATCCGGCCGCACGCTTCGTCGGATCGATCATTGAGGTCGGTTCCGCGGCCGGGCCGTCCTTGCCGGCGGCGCGCAGATGCGCCACGTTCTGGGCCGCATGTCCACTGCCGTCGCCGCTCCTCCCACCCTCTTTGCCGTCCTGGCTTTCAACCCGAGCAACCAGCTCGCGGTGCGCCGGCTCGGTTCGAAGCACGGGTTGGCGTTCTCCGGCACGGATCTGGCGATGGCGGTCACGCGTCTCGCATCCGCGTTTCGCCATCATTCCAATCCGGCGGAATACTACACGACGGAGGCCGCCGGGCGTTCCTACCGGGTGTGCCTCGTCCAGGTTTCCGGAGCGCCCGCCGATGCGGAAATCCGGTTCGAGTCGCTGGACGCGCTTGCGGCGCAGCCGGAGAGCCTCGCGCCGTCGCTCGCGGCAATGCTGCGCGATCTGGAACCGCATCTGGTCGAGATCCCGTATCTGCACCTGGGCGAGAACGATTTCATCTACAAGTTCCGGCCGGCGCAGGAGCGGAACACCGCCATCTATGCCCAGGATCTCGCCGCCGATGGACTCTACCAGTCGCAGCTTTGCGCGGCGATCAAGGCCCTTGCCCGGCAGCACGAACGCACGGCCGCGGCGCCCGTGACGCTGGACTTCGGACCGGTGCGTTACGTGATCCCCAGCCATTTCGGATTTTGCCTGGGGGTTAAGAACGCAATCGAACGCGCATACGAGACACTGGCCGAAAACCCGGGGCGGCGCGTCTTCATGCTTTCCGAGCTCATCCACAATCCCTTTGTGAACGAGGATTTGCTCCGCCGCGGACTTCGCTATCTCCAGACCGACAAGGGCGTTCCCTACACGCTCGCGGGCAAGCCCGCCACCGGTGCGCCCGTGGCCCAGCCGCCCGATCAGGAATCACCACTCATGTACCATGATCATGGCACATCTGTGGCAAAGGCTCCTGCCACCACCGCGGAAGTGACGCTCTGGGACACGCTCACCCCCGAGGACATCGTCATCATCCCAGCATTTGGAGCGACGGATGACGACAAGCGGCGGCTGGTGCGGAAGGGGATTGCCGTGTGCCAATACGATGCGACCTGCATGCTGGTCGAGAAGGTGTGGAAGGCGGCGCGCGCCTACAGCCGCGAGGGGTTCACGATCATCATCCATGGCAAGCGGGAACATGAGGAAACGAAAGCCACCTTCTCCAACACCCGGCGCCATGGGCACGCCGTCATCGTCCGCAACCTGGACGAGGCCCGCCAGCTCGCCGAGATCATCGCCAGCGATGACGCCACGGTTCACGCGCGTTTTTATGAACTCTTCGCCGGCCGGCACACTCCGGGCTTCGATGTCGCACGGCACCTTCAGCGGGTGGCAGTCGTGAATCAGACGACCTTGTTGATGAACGAGACGCTGGCGATCATCGAACACCTACGGGCGACGTACCGGGCAAAGTATGGAGATGACACGCGCGTGGGCGGCAGCAGCCGGCGCGACACGCTGTGTTACGCCACGCAGGTGAACCAGGATGCCCTGAGCCGGGCACTCGGCGAACCGCTCGATGCGGCCTTCGTGATTGGAGGCAGGAACTCATCCAACACCTACCAGTTGTTCCGGCTCTGTGAGCAGAAGCTCGGCGCCAATGCCTTCTTCATCCAGTCGGAGGCGAGCATCCGCTCCCGGGCCGAGGTGGAGCATTACGTCTACGTCGGGGCCGGCAGCGGCCGGACCGATATCCGTCCACTGTGGCCCCGCGAGGCGGACCTGGCTTCACCGAAAAAGGTCCTGATCACGGGTGGTGCCAGCTGTCCGGACGGGATCATCCAGCAGGTGATCACGCGGATTAATACGTTCTTCCCTCCCGCGAGCCTCCGCACCGCGGCGGACGTGCTGCACGATTTGTCATGAACCGGGCCTGGGTTGGTCTATCCGACCTGTCCTATCCTGAGCCGAGCGGTAGGTCAGGTCTATCTGACCTGACCCGACCTGACCCGACCTGACATGAGCCGAGCTGTACAGGAATCCGATTTTGATCCCCTGGACTCGAAAACGGATTCCGATTCCTTCGTTCAAGAACCGAATCCTGGAGGGACGCCCTCCGTGGCGTCCACAAACCCAACGGGGCATTCATCCTGCGCAGCTCATCGATCTCGATGGCCGTGACGGAGCACGGCCCTCCATGAATGCGATCCTGATTTCAGGATTCGAAAACCGAATCATGGAGCGACGACCTCCGCGCAAGACGGAACCGCAAGCACATTCAGCCCGGCCGGCCAACGTCCCAGCGGCGAGAGGCCGCTTGCATCCTGAATTCAGAACCGAATCGACATCCCGGCGCGGACGCCATTCAGGCTGCCGAGGTCGATCCGGGTCGCGTAATGGGCGGTCTCATTCTCGATCGATTGCGTGTAGCTGCCGGCCGACTGCATGACGGCGCCCGCGAAGAATCCGGCCCGCTCAGTCAGGATGTACTGCAACGTCGCATCCGCATAATAGCCCGGCATCAGCTTGGAATCGGAACTCGTGTTCGTGTCGGAAAACTCCGCTCCAGTCTCGGGCTGGAAGGTCTGGGTCACCGTGTACTTGGTGCCCGCGTAAATCATGGCGGCTCCCAAGCTGACGCTCGCGCGAAAGCGGTTGCCGATCGGCAGCAGCAGCGTCGGGCCGGCGCGCAGGGTGAAGAACGCCCCCTTGACGCTCCAGCGGTTCGAAACCGCCGTCTCACTCTCGGCTTCGGTGACGGCGCGGCTGTCCGGCTCGTTGCCCAGCAGGACGGTCGTTTCCACGGTCGTCGTCTGGGCGGTACCATCCGAGTTCAGAACGGGATTCCCGTTGGCGTCCAGGACCGGAACCGTCTCGAAGCTCGGGGCGGCGTAGGGCGCATCGGGCACCTCCGGATCGAAGGCGGTATAGATATCGGTGAGCGTCCGCAGCCGCGCCAGCACGCTGTCTGTGGTCCCGGCTGCGATGTCATTGACCGACATCCCCGCCATCAGGGCCCATTCCATCCGCGTGCCGAAGAGGTTTCCCATGTCGCGCGCCACGGTCAGATCCAGCCCATTGGTGTTGGCGGACTTTTGTTCGCGCACCGCCGTGTCGATCACCTCGGCCGAATAGGTGTGGAATGCCATCTGGGTCGTGGAACCGTTCGATGAGATCCGCTGGTTGTTATCGAGATAGTTCCAGGTATTGGTCCGACCGTCCGGTTCAATGGGGTCGAAGATCGACTGGCCCGTGTTGATGTCGATCAGGATGTTGCCGTCCTCATCCCGCCGCAATTCGCCCCGGGCATCGGGCCGGACGGTGCCGTCGTGGTAGGTGCGGAGCACATTGGCGCCGGTTTCCGCGCCCGGGTCCTCGGGTGCAGCGAGGCTGCCCTGGCCGGAGAACGACGTCTTCGCCCCGGTGAGGTGCCGGAAACCGAGCGTCACGGTGCTGCGCGGCTCGTAGATGTACTCGTCCAGGTTGCTGAAGTCGGGAATCTCGACCGGGGGGGCGCGCCGTTCCTCATCCTGGGCATGGGCCGCCACGAGGGCGAATGCGGCAAAGACGACGGCGAGGCGAAAATGGTTCATGCGGGAAAAGGCCGGCCCGATTGGACGGCGCGATGGCGGGAAGGTTGCATGAAAGTTCAAGGACGGCCCGGGGCGCGTCAACGCGAGACTCCGTTGATTTTGCCGGTATTTGGCTTCCGCGTCGCCGGAAATTCGCTCACGTTCGCCGAAAACTTCCTAACGACGACTCCGCCGCGCCCATGATTCGCGTGCTTTACGCCGAAGACGATCCCCAGGTGGCCGACATGGTGAGCCTTACCTTTGCGCGGCTCGGAGGTTCAATCGCACTCGAGGTGGTGAATTCGGGACGCCGGTGCCTCGAGGCAATGGCGCGTGGCGGCTATGATGTGCTCCTGCTCGACCTGATGATGCCCGACTTGGACGGGCTGCAGGTGCTGGGGGAGCTGACGGCGCGCCGGGATCCCACGCCGGTCATCATGGTCAGCGCCCAGGGCCAGCATGAGCTGGCGGTGCGGGCGCTGCGCGCCGGGGCGGTGGATTGCATTGACAAGAACTCGCCTGATTTTCGCCAGATCCCGGAGATTGTGCAAAGGGTGCATGCCCGCGACAAGCGGCGGATGCCGGCGGCCACGCTGCCTGCTCCGGCGGAGGGCCATCGGGTTCTCTTTGTCGATCCGGACGAGGTGGAACGGGCTGCTGCCGCGCTGTTTTTCACCACTGGCACGCCGCGGCTGCGGCTGCTGGCGGAGCCCGCCGAGGCACTCGATCGGTTTCGCGCCGGCGATCCCGGCTGTGATGCGGTGGTGCTGGGCCCGAACCTGGAGACCGGAGCGATGCTGGATGCCCTGCGCCACCTGCATGCCCGCGACGAGGTCCTGCCCGTGATCGTGATTTCCGCCTTTGACAACGCGGAGACGGCAATCGCCGCCTTCAAGCTCGGCGCCCATGACGTGCTGCTCCGGAGTCCGGGGATGCTGACCGATCTCGTCTTCTCGCTCAACCATGCGCTGAAGGCGGCCGACACCGAGCGGCTCAACTCCCGGCTTACGCAGGAGCTCACCGAGCTGAACCGCTCGCTGGCCGCCCAGGTCGCGGCTCGCACCGAGGAGTTGCAACAGGAGGTGATCGTCCGCCGGGAGGCGGAGGAGCGGGCGGAGGGGCACGCCGCGCGGCTTCAGGCCCTTTCGAGCCGGCTCCTGCGAGTACAGGAGGATGAGCGGCGGGCGCTGGCGCAGGAATTGCACGACCAGATTGGCCAGCTCCTCACCGGGCTGCGATTTCAGCTCGAGTCGGCCCATCGCGCGGCGCCCAGCGCCCCGCTGGCCGACGCCCTGGCGCTGACGAGTGACCTGCTGCGCAGCGTCCGGGCGCTCACGCTGGAGCTGCGGCCGCGGTTGCTGGACGATCTCGGGCTCGGCCCGGCCCTCGAATGGCAGAGCCGGGTCTTTCACCAGCAAACCGGGATCAAGGTCGATTTGGAAACCTCGCTCCCGCCCGGCCGACTGGCACCCGAGTTGGAAACCGCCGTGTTCCGGATTGTCCAGGAGGCGCTGACGAACGTGGCCCGCCACTCGGGCGCAACCCAGGCCGTCGTCACCCTGACGGCGGACGAAGTCGCGCTGCAGGTCGAGGTTTCCGATCGCGGCCGCGGATTCGATCCGGTGGCTGCCCGGGCGCGGTATGACTCCGTCGGACTCTCCGGCATTGCCGAACGCGTGCGACTGGCCGGGGGCCGTTTCGACCTTTTTTCCCAAGCCGGCCAGGGGACGCGGCTCCACGCCGAGTTTCCGCTGGGAGCCGCCGCCACGCCATGACCACTGTCATCATTGCCGACGACCACGAGATTGTCCGCCGCGGATTGCGCGGCATCCTCGAGAGCGAGGGCGGCTACCGGATCGTCGCCGAGGCGGCGGACGGGCTGGCCGCCGCCCAGCTGGTCGAGAAGCACAAGCCCCAGGTGCTGGTGCTGGACCTGAACATGCCCCGGCTGCACGGAATCGAGGTACTGCGACAGGTCCGTAGCACGAGTCCGAATACCCGGGTGATCGTGCTGTCGATGCACAACGACGAACCTTACGTGATCGAGTCGCTGCGGGCGGGAGCGATGGCCTACATCCTGAAGGGATCGGAATCGGCGGAGATTTCCCACGCGCTGCGCGAAATCCTGGCCGGCCGGCGGTTTCTGAGCGCCACGCTTTCGGAATGGGCGATCAACGCGCTCGTGACCAAGCCGTCGGACGGCTCGGATCCCCTGCAGGCGCTCACCCAGCGCGAACGGATGGTGCTGCAGCTGGCTGCCGAGGGCCACAGCAACCCCGAAATCGCCGAAAAACTGTTCATCAGCCCGCGCACCGCGGAAACCCATCGGACCAACCTCCTCCGGAAGCTGGGGCTGCAGACGCAGACTGACCTCGTCCGGTTTGCCATTCGCAAGGGCCTGATCCAACCGTGAGACGGGCAGAAACCGCCGCCCGGCCTACGTGTTTTTTGGCCGCGACATTCCCGGCAGCCCGCCCGTTACTCACGATCCCATGGCCCGCATCCTGATCATCGATGACGACGACCTGCTGCGCAACGTGCTGGCCAAGGCACTCAGCCACGCGGGGCACACCGTCATCCAGGCCGCCGATGGCCAGCAAGGAGTCGACCTCTTCCGGGCAGTGGCGGTCGATCTCGTTATCACGGACCTCATCATGCCGGTCCAGGAAGGCGTGGAGACGATCATGAAGATCCGCCGGGAGAATCCCGCGCTGCCGATCGTGGCGATTTCCGGCGGAGTCACGAACTCGAAACTGTACCTCGATATCGCAGGCAAGATCGGCGCGGAAAGAATCCTGCCCAAACCCTTCACGCCGCAGGAACTGCTGCAGGTGGTCGACGAGGTCCTGATGCGCCCGCAGAAGTGACGGGGGCAATGGCGGGCCGCCCGTCCCCGGCCGTTCAGCTCTCCGGTACGCTGGGTGCCTGGGGTTCGCCCATCCGGCGACGGATGAACTCCACTTCCTCACCCTTCGCGTTCACGCGCACGACGGTCTGGTGGTCCGAATCGCGCCCGATGTAGTCGACGGTGGCGGAGGCCAGAATCGGCAGGTATTTCCGCAAGTCGTCGCTTTCGTCCTCGGCGCTCGCCTCGACGCTCCAGACCTCCGCCGGCGGCTTTCCCTCGGCCGCCGGCTTGTTCTCGCGGGCGGTTAGCCGGAGATATTTTTCGTAAACGGTCACCTGCCGGGGCGCGTTGTCGTAGCCGATCAGCTCGGAACGCGGCGGTTCGTACACCGCCATGGTGCGGTAGGTCGTGTTCCCCCGCGAGTCCGTGACGGGAACGGTGTCGTAGCGCACGCCGCCCCCGACCTGGCCATAGATCGGAACATTCACCCGCTCCATCCGGGTCCGCGGAGCCTCCATCCCATAATCCACCTCGACGACCATGTCCGCCGAATCGGGATCCGGCGCCTCATAGAGCCCCTTGCCCGAGAGCGCCGTCCGGACGAAATCGGCCGCTTCCTTGTACCGAAGGCTTTCCTCTCCCAGCTCGGGATTGGCGCTCTTGAGCTGATATGACTGGGTTGGCCGGCTGGCCGGCCGGTTGATGGCGTCGACCTTGACTTCGTATTTGGACGAGGCGCATCCAGCCGCGGCGAACAGCGCGATCACCGGAAGCCAGATGCGGGTGAACTGACGTGCCATCATGGCCTGATTGGGACGACCGGGGCCGGCGGTAATGGGTGCTCAGGTGCCGGGCTTTGCCGGCGGGGTGGTCGCGGAATGTGACGGGGCGGCCGTGTCGACCTGGATGTCCTCGCCCTTCAGCCGGGCGAGTTCCTCCTCGAGCCGGGCGATCTCCGCCTCGGTGGCGAGCGTCTTCTCATGCGCCTCGTCCAGATCCTTCTTCCGCGCCAAGGCTGCCGTCCGTTCCGCCTGCAGCTTCTTCAAGACCTCCTGGCGCTCCTCCAGCTTCCGTTTGGCGTCATTCAGTTCGATATCCGAAATCTGGAAACCCTGGGCAATGGCGAGTTCCTCGTCGATCGAGGCCTTCTGCCGCGCCTCCTCGGCGCGCTTTTTCGCCAACTCCTGCTGGTAAGCCCGCTCCTGGGACAGCCGATCCTGTTCCTTCCGGTCCTTGGCATCCTGCACCATCCCGATGATGCCGCCGACCAGGGCACCGGCCGCCGCACCGCCAACGAGCCCGGTGCCCGTCCCCATGCTGCTGCTGCTGCCGACGACCGCGCCGGTGGCTCCGCCAATGGCCGCGCCGGTGCCGGCGCCCGTGGCAGTCTTGGACGGGGCGACGCCGCCGCATCCGGACAGACCGAGGATGGCGCCGACGGAAAACAAGGTGACGAGCTTCCTGAAGGGGGGGGTTGAACGCAATTGGACCATGGGAGGGAGATGGTAACTGGTAACTCGGACGATTTAGACTGGCGCTAGGTAACGCGCGTTCGTTTTTAGTTGCAACCAGAGCCGGTGTTTTCTCCCGCGCCAAGGTCGAACACTCGGCCGCGGTTGAAATTCCGGAGATCCTGAGGCATAAGGATTCCCGAGAATTGCCGGTCCCGTTGACCAAAAACCCTATTCTTATGATCTCGCGAAACAAGGGGATTCTTGCCCCCGATTTTCTGATTCCCGCGCTGGGCCTGGTTGTGGCCGCCCTGGTCGTCACCCCATTCTACTCCATGGTCGTGCGTCCGCGGGCCGAGGAGATCGCGCTGCGGCAGCGGGTGATGGCGGCCCAGGGCGCTGCGACCGGCAATGAGTCCGAACTGCGTTCGCTCTATGTGATCATCAAGGATCCCGAGCAGCAGTTTGTGATGATCTTCGCGATCTGGGGATTCATCATCCTCGGGCACAAACTGCTCCAGGTCCGCGCCGAACGGAAGCTGTTCAAGCATGATTTCGTCCGGATCCAGCCGGGCGAACGGATCATCCCCGAGGACGCGATGGACCGGTTCAAGGAAATGCAGGCCGCAATCGATCGCGAGCCGCAGTGGAGCGAACGGCTCCTGCCGGAATCGATGCTGGCTGCACTGCATCGCTTCCATGCCACTGCCTCGATTCAGGACGCGGCCAACGCGGTGAAGGAGCGGGCCGAACTCGCCGGCGATCGGCTCGACTCGTCGCTCTCCCTGGTTCGCTACATCGCCTGGGCGATTCCGGCGATCGGGTTCATTGGGACGGTCCGCGGCATCGGACTGGCGCTGTCCTACGCGGAGGACGCGATCAAGGGGGACATCGCCCCGGTGACCAGCGCGCTGGGCCTGGCCTTCAACTCGACCCTCGTGGCACTCGTCATTTCGATGTTCCTGATGTATTTCATGCACATCGTCCAGTCGCGGCAGGAAGCGTTCATTCTGGAGACACAGACCTATTGTCGGGACAAGCTAATCGACGTCATGAAGGTCCCGGTCCGCGAGGAAAACACCGGTTCCTACGTCTAAACGCCCCATGTCGACCATTGGTATCGAACTGTGCGACGCAGGCTTCCTCGCCGCCACCGGTGACGAAACAGAACCGCGGCTCGTCGAGGTGGCGGATGCCGGCGGCGCGACGGAGTGGCCGGGATTCTGTCATCTCGAAGCCGGGAATCTGACCTTTGGCCAGGCCGCGGAAGACATGTGGTTCGTCCACCCGCGGCGCGTTGCGCATAACTTCTGGGCACGGCTGGCCCACGAGCCCTCGCCGCTCCAATCGGGCGCCAAGCCGCCCTCGTATTCGGAACTGGCCTTCTTTTTCCTGCGGGAGTTTGTCACGAGCCTCAAACGGGCAGCGGAGCCGATCGATCGGGTGGTCCTCGCGCTGCCGGGGGCATACCTGAAGGACGCTGCCACCGAGGAGGAAAAGATCGGTCTGCTGCTGGGAATGGTGGGGGAACTCGGGCTGCCGCTCGCAGGTATGATCGACATGGCGTGCGCGGCGCTCTGCGATCCGCGGGCGAGCGGGTTCAATCCCGCGCTTCCGGTGGTGGTGCTCGATGTGCACCTCGACGGCGCCGATCTCACGCTTTTCACCACGGATGGGAAGCTCGAGCGGAAGGATTTCATTCATCTTCCCCAATCCGGCTACGCCCAGCTGTACAAGCATCTCACCGGCACGATGGGGAACCGGTTCCTGCGGCACACCGCGTTTGATATTCTTGCGGATGGCCGGATCGAGCAGACCTTCTTCCGGCAGACCAAGGAATTCGTGGCCGAAGCGGCGGCGGAATGGCGGTACCACATCAACACCGCCAACCGCGGCTACGAGATGGTGGCCAAGCGCGAGCAGCTGGCGGCGGATTCGCAGGGGTTCGTCCAGGGGCTGGTCCAGGGGCTTCAGTCCTTCGTTCACACTTCGCCCCATGCCTCGGAGCCGTGCACGATTGCGATGACTCAGCGCACGAGCCGGCTGCCGGGGATCGAGCCGCGGCTGCGCGCCGCCGGGTTCAACCGGCTGCTGCATCTCCCGGCCGGGGCCGCGGCCGCCGGCGCCGCCCGGATTGGCGCCACGCGGTTGACCGCGCCTGCCGACCTGGCGGAAGTGCCGGTGGAAACCGCCGTGCCGATCGCGGATACGCGGCGCTCCTCCGCCCCACTCTGGCACGCCCGGTTGCAGAAACAACGCCAGGGCGGTGCCCGCCCCGCCCCCACCCATGCGATTCTGGACGGGATCGGGCACCCGCTTGGCGCCAAGCCGCGTTATACGATCGGCATGGCGGACCTCGGGGCCGACCTCCCGCTGCCGGACACCTTCAACGGAGCTGACGACTGCGTGGTCCCGCTCATGCAGGAAGGTGGCCGGTTGTGGTTCGTCGACTCCGCGCCGGGCCACACTCCCGGCGGCGCCGCGGCACCGGCCGCCCGGACTCCCATCGATGCCGGTGACCGGCTTGCCGTCCGCTGCGGCGATGCGACCGCCGAGATCATCTTCGCCCACTGTCCCGGTCCGGGCGAAAAAGCCTGATTCGCTGCACGGCCCATGGCACGTCTCGCCCAAAAACGCCGCGAAGCCGAGGTGTTCAGCATCTCGTTCCTCGACTGCATCTGCTGCGGCTTCGGGGCGGTGCTGCTGGTCTTCCTGCTGACGGTCTCGTCGAAGAACAGCGTCGACAAGGCGGTGGTCGACGAGGTGCGGGAGCAGGTGCGAAAGGCGGAGCGCGAGATGAACGTGACCCAGCAGGATCTCGATCGCGTCGCGCAGCTGCTGGCCGCAGCCCAGCTCGAGCTGCAGGACATCAACACCCGCAATGTCCAGGATCAGCTGAAACTGAGCGAGCGCCGGCGCGAACTCCTGCTGATGCTGCAGCAGACCGCGGCCATGAAGGAGGCCCTGGATCGGCTGCTCGCTCAAAAGGAGGCGATGCCGACCCAGGAGGAGCCCTCCATTCCGATCCCCGAGGTGGATCGGCGGCAGTACCTCACCGGAGTGAAACTGCATGGCGAGTTCGTCGTGTTCGTGGTCCGCGCCTCCGGCTCAATGCTGGGCGACACCATCGACGAGGCCGCCTCCCGCCTCGAGGACTCGGACGAAAAGAAGCGCGAGGCCCCCAAGTGGCAGCGCACGGTCTACGCCCTCCAGTGGCTGCTCGCGAACCTCGAGCCGGATACGCACTTTCAGATCCTCCTGTTCAACGAGGAAACCACGCCGATCCTGCCGGAGCGGGGCGAGGATTGGTTCACCATCTCCGATCGCCAGACGACGGCGGAGATCCTGAAGAACCTGAACGAGATTGTGCCGCGTGGCGGCGCCAACCTGGAACGCGCCTTCACCGCCATCCGCTTCCTGCCTCGGCTGCCCGACAGCATCGTGCTGCTGACCGATGGACTCCCGACCCAAAGCGACTCGCTGCCGATCGAGGGCGATGTCGGCGAGGAGCAGCGGGTTCGTTTCTTCGAAATTGCCACGAAGCAGCTGCCGCCCCGGATACCGGTGAGCACCATCCTGTTTCCGCTGCTGTCAGGTGATCCCGCCGCCCCCGGCCTGTATTGGGAACTGGCCAATGCCACCCGCGGCGCACTCGTGAGCCCCTCCGCCTCCTGGCCCGACACATGATTCGCCGCCGCACCGCCCAGACCTTCAGCCTCTCGTTCCTCGACTGCATCTGCTGCGGCTTCGGGGCGATCATCCTGATTTTCATCCTGACCATCGGATCCCGCGAGCGGGAGAAGATCGAGAACCTCATCAATCTCCGGCGGGTGCTCGCCGCCCAACTGGCCGATCTCGCGAAGCTGAAAAGCTCCAAGGACGATCTGGAACGAAGCCAGAAACGGATTGCGGTCCTGGTGAGCGATGCGCGGAAGACGAACGACGAGGTCCATGCGATGCTCGACGACCTCGAGGCCCAGATTCAGAACCAGAAGGCAGGTCAGGCAGCGCTGCTGCTGGATCTGGACGAGTTGAAGAAGGAGATCGCCTCCCGGCAGAAGGAGCCGGAAATCAAGCTGCTGCCCGAGATCGAACCCACCCCGGTCGGCCTCCCGGTCCAGAGCAACTACATCGCGATCGTCATCGACACGTCCGGCTCGATGCGCGATCCAAACCACGGCGGGCTTTGGCCGATTGTGATCCGCAAGATCGAGGAGGTGCTCGACGCCTACCCGCACCTCGAAGGGCTGCAGCTCCTTGACGGCGACGGCCGTTTCATCCTGGGCCGCCGGGGAACAGGCACCGAGGGCTGGCTGGCCGATTCACCGGACCTGCGCGAGCAGATCAAGCGCACCATGCGGCGCTACAACCAGGACTCGATCAGCAATCCGGTTCCCGGCATCTACAATGCGCTCCGGTATCTTTATGACCGGGACAATCCGAACATGAAGATGTGCGTCTTTGTCTTCGGCGATGAGTTCATCGAGACCGCCGATCCCGTCATCCGGCGGCTCGATGATCTCAATCCCGCGAACGAAAATGGCCAGCGGCCGATCGTGATCAACGCCATCGGTTTCCCGACGACGATCCGTTACACCTTCTCCATGGGAAACACCGGGCTGAAGTTCGCCAACCTGATGCGGACCGTCACCTACCAGCACGGCGGCGCCTTCATTGCGCTGCAGGACCTGTAGGCGATGAGATCGGTTCCGCCCGCACCGGCCGGGCGGAACGCTGCCGAGACAGTTCGGCGCAGGCGGAATCAGCCGTAGAATTTCCTGACCCGTTCCAGCAGCTTCGGAACCTTCTCGAACGGGTCTCCGGCTCCGAGCGTCTCGACGGGCAGGTAGCCGCGGTAGCCCGCCCGGCGAATGATCGGGAACAGTTTCTCGAAATCCGTGGGGACCTCCTTGCCGCCGATCCCAACGTTTTCCTTGATCTGCCAGGTGATGGCATACCGGATGTTCTTCTCGATCTCCTCGTAGGGGTCGTGCTGGCGATAGCTGCCGATATCCAGGTTCAGGCCGAGCCATTCCGAGTCCACCAGCTTGAAGATCCGATCCACGTCGGCGGCGGTCTTGATGAAATCGTCATGATTCTGCAGCGCGATCATGACCCCGAAATCCTTCGCATAATCACAGCATTCGCGGATGTCCCGGGCCATCCATTCGAACACCTGGTCGCGACTGAACCCCGTGTGCGGATTGGTGCCGGAAAAGATTCGCAGGTTCGGGCTGCCGAGCTTTGCCGCGGCGTGAACCCATCGCTTGATCATCGCAATGTCGGCCTTGCGGGCCGCCGCGTCGGGGTTGGCAAAGTCGTTGCGAACGCCCGTCCCGCTGATGTCGAGCCCGAACAGGACGGCCTGCCGTTTGAAGCGGTTGATGTAGTCGTCGGTCGGCACCTCGGGATACCCGGGAAAGTAATAGCCGGTCGGATCGATCGCTTCAAAGTTGTAGTCCGCACAGAAGTCGAGCACCCGGAACAGATCGATCTTTCCCGCGCGGAGGAGCGAGTTGAAGGAATACACGTTGAGGCTCAGCTTGAAGCGAGGGGATCGCTTTCCCGGCTCGGTGGCGGGGGCGGAGCGTGCGGCCGGAATGCCCAGAGTCGCAAGGGCTGGCACGGAGGCCAGCGCCTGGATGAACTTTCGTCGGGGAGTAGTCGGGGTCATAAAATCGGGGCGGGGCACCAGGTTCGGAGGGAGCGTGGAATCACGTCACTGCCATCGGCCTCAGCAAACGTGAACACATCTGTGCCTATCTCTGCCTTCGGTGGCCAACGAAATCGGGTGGATCCAGCCGTAAGCCCGGAATCCTTCACCCTCGCCTGCGACGTGCTCCCACCTCGTGTCAGATCCCGGCCATGGTAGCGCCGGTCTCTGACCGGCGGCTGAAGTTTGGCTCAATTGTGGGCGTAGAAGACGGCGCTGGCGAGGTGGGCTTCGAGTTTGTGCGCGTTCTGGTCCGAGACGTTGCGTGCTCGGAAGTGCGATAAACTCTCGTGACGGAGGCAGTG
>WYBX01000070.1 GCA_011525695.1 Verrucomicrobiia bacterium | reverse complement strand
CGGAGGCAATAGCAGCTGTTGCCCGTAGTCGGCGGTAAGAATCTGGCGCATATCACACACGACGCACCCCATCGAAAAAGGATCCGCTACGTTGCGAGACAGGTTCCGGAGGTCGTCCCTCCAGGAACGGTTTTCAGTATGCAAATGCAGACTCCACCTTCGGTTGCGATTGCCGCGGTGTGAATCAAGCGGGCTAGTGCTTCGCTGCGGACCGGGGCCGCCAATATTCCGCGTCGACCTTCAACCCCGAGCCGGTGGCCGCGGCGATCGCCTCCCATTTTGCCACCACCGCAGGGTAGGGTCGCCTTTCACCATTGTGGGCCACAAAGATTCCGCGGCCGAGCGCATCGTTCAGCCGGACGCTCGTGACCTCGATGCCGTCGGTGCTTCCGACTCCCGCGAGCCTGAATTCCCCCGCAGGCCGGTGCGGCGGCTTGCGCTCAAAGACCGTGAACTTGTTCCGTCCCTGGCTGGAAGCCAGCAGGTATCCTTCGCCACCGGCGGCATAATAGATCGCGAGTCCTTCGACATCGGCGGCGAGTCCGCTTGGGTCGCCGACCGCAGCGATAAGCGAGGGTTGGTTGCCGCCCTCGGGTTCCGCATCGATCGTCCAGATGCCCTTCGCCTCCTCGCCGAAGTAAGCCTGTCCGGTCTCATCATCACACACCGCGCCCTCGGTCTGGGAGCGCAGCTTGAATTCACGGACGCTCCGGCCGGAGATCCGACCCTGGTGTTCAAAAAATTCGATCTGTTCGATCCGGCCGCTTTCGGACGTCGTGAACCCAAAGAATTTCCCCGTCTTCGGACTCCGGTACAGGCAGAACCCATAATTATCCGGCGCTTGGATGGCACGGTCGTCCACCCGGCTGAGCTGACGTGACGCAGTGTCGACGCGATAGAGGACGACCTTTCCATTCTTTCGATCGTTGAACCCGACGAGATCGATCCTCTTTCCCTCCAGCGGAAACTCGTAGCGGAGATCGATGTTGCCCGGCATGAACCCATCGGCGACGGATTGCAGGACCTTGCCGGCGAGATCGTAGACGAAGACCTTGTTGGCGGCCTTGTCGGAGGCGATGATCGTGCTCAAGGCCGGATCCTCCGGGTGGATCCAGATGCAGATGTCATCCTGGTCCTTGGTCTGATCGCCACGCAGGACCAGCGCGGGGTTAATGGGTTTGGCCTGGAGCCCACAGGCGGCCGCCAGGAAAATGAGGAACGCGGATAGGAACCGTAGCCGAACCGATAAGATCTTCATGCGGTCGGGATGATAACGATCCCACATTACCCTGGAATGATGGGGGGCGGCCGGCGTGGAAGCGGCGTCTCGCCGTTTTTGATGGGACAAGCGGCAAGATGCCGCCTCCACGGCGACCCGGCCGATCTCCGGTCGCGGGATCACTTGGAGCCGGGTGTGGGCAGTTTCAGAATCGCCTCGCGGGTGCGCTGCAAGTCTTCACGGGCCTTCTTGAACGCCTGGGCCATGGCCGGTTCGACGTCAGCGGCAGCCAGTCGGTCAATCAAGGCCAGTCGATGTTCGACCACGGGAAGTTCGGCCGCCGACAGCCGGCGGCGGCTGGGCAGCCCGCGCTCCGTGAGATCATCAATCAAATCGCGCCGCTGCCCGCTGGAAACCCCGGGCTCCTGCAGCGCGGCTTCAAAGATCCCATCAGCTTCCGCACTGACGCCGACATAATCGGTGGCCAGCCGCGCCACCGAGGCCTTTTCCCGGTTGGGGAGCCGCGGGTCGTTCCACAGCTGGGTCGCAACCGTGACCGTCTCCGGTCCGAGGAGGCTCTGCACATAGCTGAGCGCCGGGCGATCGATGCGTCCGTCCGGCTGCAGGAGCTGCTCCCGAGCCCCGCTCAGATAGGACTCATTCTTTGCGTTCTTGAGGACGCCGAACAGGAACTCACGGTCGGAGCGATCGAGCGCATTGGGTGCACGGTTCGGAAGCGGCATGCTCAGCAGATCGCGGGCAGCTGCGAATACGGCCTCCCGATGCCGATCGGGAGCCATTTCCTGGAGCGCTCCGGCAATGTAAGCGACCTCGACTCCGCGTCCCGTCACCCGCAGTTCATCCAGCAGGATGCTTTCCGCCTCCGGCCCGCCGATCTGCTTCACCGTTTCGAGCAGCCCAAGCCGCAAGGAAGGCGGGATGACGAACTCGCTCGGGACGTGGCTTCCCGCCCATTCACGTCCGCCAAAGCCGTCGTAATCGGCGTCCTGGGCGCTGCGCAGAAACTCCCGGATGGCAGGAAGGGCAGCCGGGCCCTGGGCCTTCAACCGTTCCAGATCGACCAGGAGCCGGCGGATGGAACCCGGCTGGTTTCGATTCACCTCTGCGCTGGCCAGCCCGGCCAGCAAAGCCGCAACTGGCTGCCGATCACCAGGGATCGGCTGAGTGTCGTTGGCTGAATGCCTTGAGCCGGAATCCGCAGTGCCCGGAGGATTGGAGTTCGATTGACCGGTTGCGGAGGTGGCTCCGGCTGCTGGATCCGATGCCGGCCCGGGACGCAGGAGCGCCCAGTAGGCGATCGCGGAAAGAACAAGTCCCGCCAGGAATCCGATCAGTAGGTCCCTTGGTTTCATGCGTGGGGTTTCCAATCAGGGTACGGAACTGTACATTAGGCGCGGATTACGCGGTGGCAAGGGGGGCGGGGAGTGGGGTGGTGGTTCGCGGTCACAATTGGGGGTCAAGAGATCCCATCGCGGAAACCCGAGGGCTGAGACCTGGGACCGGTTCCGAGAAAACCTCGCGGAACGCGGCTGGTCATCCGCGAAATCTGAAATCCGCGGTGAAGCGGCTTGGAACTGCTGCCCCAATCCGAGGTTCAGAGGCGCGGAGGGTCTGAGGGTCAGTGACGCAGCCCCAGAACCAAGACCCAAGACCCAAAAACCGCGCGCCGCAGCGCGCACTCAGAGCGTCGCCAGGATGTCGTTGAAGAGCTTGCAGGGGCGGAGCGCCGCCGAGGACTTCTGATCGTCCGGTTGATAGTAGCCGCCAATGTCGACCGGCTTGCCCTGGACGGAGATCAGTTCCGAGGCGATTTGCGCTTCGCTCGCGGTCAGTTTCTCCGCCACGGGTGCAAAGATTCGCTTCAAGTCGGCGTCGGCGTCCTGGGCGGCGAGTTCCTGCGCCCAATAAAGCGCGAGGTAGAAGTGGCTCCCCCGGTTGTCGGTGGTGCCGAGCTTGCGGCCGGGCGAGCGATCCTGCTCGAGGAACCGTCCCGTGGCGGCATCGAGTGCATCGGCGAGCACGCGCGCCTTCGGATGCTTGAAGGTATCACTGAGGTGCTCGAACGAGGCCGCCAGCGCGAAGAACTCGCCGAGGCTGTCCCAGCGCAGGTAATTTTCCTGCACGAACTGCTCGACATGCTTGGGGGCGGAACCGCCCGCCCCGGTTTCGAAAAGCCCGCCGCCCTTCATCAAGGGCACGATCGAAAGCATCTTGGCGCTCGTGCCGACCTCGAGGATCGGGAACAGATCCGTCAGGTAATCGCGGAGCACATTGCCCGTGACACTGATGGTGTCCTGGCCGGCCTTGAGCCGTTCGAGCGTATGCGTGCAGGCGGCGGCGGGCGGCAGGATTCGCAGGTCGAGCCCCGCGGTGTCATGCTCTTTCAGGTACCGATTGACCTTCGCGATGACCTGCGCGTCATGGGCCCGGCTCTCATCGAGCCAGAAGACCGCCGGTGTGCGGCTCAGCCGGGCGCGGTTCACGGCCAGCTTGACCCAGTCTTTCACGGCGGCGTCCTTGGTCTGGCAAGCACGCCAGACATCGCCATCCGCAACCGCGTGCTCGAGCAGGATCTGGCCGGAGTCGTTCACGATCCGGACTGAACCGGCACCGGTGATCTGGAAGGTCTTGTTGTGCGAGCCGTATTCCTCGGCGGCCTGGGCCATGAGCCCGACGTTCGGGACCGAGCCCATCGTCTTCGGATCGAAAGCGCCGTGTGCCTTGCAGAACTCGATCGTGGCCTCGTAGACGCCGGCATAGCAGCTGTCCGGAATCACCGCGAGGGTATCCTGGAGTTTGCCCTGCGCATCGTACATCCTGCCGCCCACCCGGATCATCGCGGGCATCGAGGCATCGACGATGACATCGCTGGGCACGTGCAGGTTCGTGATCCCTTGATCCGAGTTGACCATGGCCACGGCGGGGCGGGAGGCGTAGATGGCCTGGATGTCAGCCTCGATTGCGGCCTTCTCGCCGGCAGGGAGCCCGGCGATTTTCTCGAGGAGATCACCGAAACCGTTGTTCAGATCCACCCCGAGTCGGGCAAACGTGCCAGCATGCTTGGCGAGCAAATCCTTGAAGAAGACCCGAACCGCGTGGCCGAACAGAATT
Source organism: Verrucomicrobiia bacterium (assembly GCA_011525695.1). GTDB lineage: Bacteria > Verrucomicrobiota > Verrucomicrobiia > Opitutales > Opitutaceae > ER46. The sequence continues at coordinate 70,420 of WYBX01000070.1, read as the reverse complement.
GGGTCGGAGACCTTCATCATCGTCGCCTTGAGATGCAGCGAGAAGAGGACGCCTTCCTTCCGGGCCCGCGCGATCTGTTCCTCGTAAAAGGCAACCAGCGACTGCCGGCGCATGACCGTCGCGTCGAGAATCTCGCCGGCCTTGAGCGAGAGTTTGTCCTTCAGGATGACGGGGGCCGGCGACGTGCCGCCGGCGGGAACGAACTCGATCCGGACACTGGTGGCGGCGGGAAGGGTGACCGACTTCTCGTTGGAGCGGAAGTCGTCGCGCCCCATGGTGGCGACCGAGGTTTTGGAATCAGCCGACCACTTGCCCATCGCATGCGGGTGCTTGCGGGCGTACTCCTTGACGGCTTTGGGCGCGCGGCGATCGGAGTTGCCCTCGCGGAGTACCGGGTTCACGGCCGAGCCCTTCACGCGGTCATAACGGGCTTTCGCGTCCTTTTCGGCGTCGGTGCCGGGGCTTTCGGGGTAATCCGGGACCGCGTAGCCATGGGCCTGCAATTCGGCGATGGCTTCCTTCAACTGGGGAACGGAGGCGCTGATGTTGGGCAGCTTGATGATGTTGGCCTCGGGCTGGAGCGTGAGGGCGCCGAGTTCGGCGAGGTGATCGGCAGTGCGCTGGCCGGCGGGCAGCTGGTCGGCAAAGGCGGCAAGGATCCGGCCTGCGAGCGAAATGTCGCGGGTTTCCACTTTGATGCCCGCGTGCTTCGTGAAAGCCTGGATGATCGGCAGGAGCGAGTAGGTCGCGAGCGCAGGGGCTTCGTCGGTCTTGGTGTAGATGATGGTGGGAGCCGCGGGCATGGTGAGAGGGATTAAAGGGGCGACGTAAGAGCAGCGGAGAAGCCCGGTCAAAGGCAATTCCGAGCGGATTTTCGAAAGCATGCGCCCCTCAGCGCCTCGGATCCTCAGGCCCTCTGCCCTCTGTTCCGGACTTGAGTCCAAGGGCTTGGGACGGCGTCATGCCGCCCATGATCTTCCCGCTGTTGCTGGTTGCCGTCGGCCTCAATGCCCCGGCTGCGATCGACCCGTCGGGTTTCCGGGACGGCGCCAACCACTGGCGGAATATCAACCAGCCCGAACGGCTGCTGCAAGCACTTCCCGACCAAGCGCGGTACCAGCCGGAGCAGGTCCGTGAGATCGCGGCCAACCTGCTGCTCTTCCAGCGGCGGAATGGCGGCTGGATCAAGGATCACGACATGCTCGCGATCCTGACGGACGAGCAGAAGGCCCGGTTGCGTGAGACGCAGGATCGCAACGACACGACCTACGACAACCACAACATCCATCCTCAGGTCGACTACCTGGCGCGGGCGTACTCGCTCTTCGGGGATCCGGACTGGCGGACGGCTTGTGAACGCGGACTCGATTTCATCTTCGCCTCGCAGTATCCGCACGGCGGATTTCCGCAGCGCTGGCCGAATCCCCGCGGATTCGCGGCCCACATCACCTTCAACGACGGCGTGATGATCGGAATCCTGAACGTCCTCAGGGCGGCAGCGGAACCGGATTCGCATTTTTCATGGCTGGACGAAGCCCGCCGGGAGCGCGCGCGCGACGCCGTCGCCCGCGGCATCGACTGCCTGCTGCGCTGCCAAATCCGGACCGGGGATCGGATCACCGGCTGGGGTCAGCAGCACGACGAAGTGACCTTTGAAACGCGGAGCGCCCGCAGTTTCGAGCTGGCCTGCATCGCCGCCCAGGATACGACGGAAATCGTGACCTTCCTCATTGGCGTGAAGGATCCCTCGCCGGAGGTGGTCCGGTCGGTCGAGGCCGCGGTGGGCTGGCTGGAGGAGGTGAGACTCCACGGGATCCGGGTGGAACGGATCGCCGCCCCGCCGGCGGAGTTTTATCGGCACCGGACGGAGCATGACGTGATCGTGGTCGAGGATCCGGCCGCGCCGTCGCTCTGGGCGCGGCATTACGAAGTGGGCTCGAACCGGCCGATTTTTGCGAGTCGCGATGGGATCAAGGTGTATTCGCTGGCCGAGGTGGATCGGGAGCGGCGAACCGGATCCGACTGGTACGGTGACTGGCCGGCGGCGCTGCTGGAGAAAGCCTATCCGACGTGGCGCGAAGCGCATCGGGGTGAGGTCAAATAGACCCGGCCCTGGAGTTTGGCCAATTTTCGTTCCCGAAAGCGCCAACGGCGCGTCTTCATCCCAGCCTGGGCAAGCGGCCCAGGGACCTCGTCGCACGGGATCAAGGGCTGAAAGCCCGACCCATCAGCTCAGTCCCAAACCGACCGTTCGTCACCAGACGCACCGGCATGTCCAATCACCGTTGTGCCACGGGCCTGGGCGTCTGCTCGGTGATCATCCGAATGATGTAGTACGTGGCCGGCGTGGTCCCGACGTTGCTGATGCCATGCAGTTCGTTCGAGGCGCAGAAGACGATCGAACCGGCGCTCGCGTGTTCGGTGCCACCATTGATCGCCAGCTCAACATCCCCTTCCTTGATCACGATGATCTCCTCGTCAGGATGCCGGTGCGACCCGTGGGCGGCCTTGCCGGAGTTCACCGTCGTGGCATGGATCGAAAGGTTCTTCATCGTCACGGTTGATCCCTTGAGGATGGCGCGGCGCTGGCCGGTGCCGGTGGGCTGCACCGGCAGCTTGGCCCAGTCGAACACGCCCGACCGCAACTCCGGGGTGGGATTTTGGGCGGCGGGGTCGGCGGTCGCTCCCGTGTGGAAGGTGAAGACCCAGTACGTGGCGCGCGTTTCGCCCACATTGCGCAGCGCATGCGGATCGTTGGACGCGTAGAAGAACGCCGAGCCCGGCCCGACGACCCGGGTTTCACCGTTCAGGTTTACCTCGACCGTGCCGTCCTTCACGATGATGAGTTCCTCGTGGGCGTGACGGTGGGGCGGATGCGAGGCCTTGCCCGGGTTCAAGGTCGTGACGTGGGATTCGAACACCTTCAGCGTGGCGGTGGGTTGGTTGGCCACGCGGCGCGCCTCGCCGTTGGCCGTGGTGCGCACCGCGAGTTGCTCCCACTTGAAAACCGTGGACCCCAGCGGGGCGGCAGGGTCCGGCGGGGTTGCCGGGCCGGAGGCGGTCATGGCGGGCAGGGGCCCAGGCGTGACGGCTAGCAGGAGCGATGCGAAGAAGGGGAGGTTCATGGGGCGCAAGGGTTGGAGGGCCGCGGAACTGTGGGCAGGAAGTTCGGCGACGCAATCCGACTTTCGAGGTGACATCGCCGGTGCGGCCACGCACCGTGCCCGCCCGCCGTGACGATATTTGTCTTCCACGCCATCGTGATCATCCTCGGCATCCTGAGCATGGGGTTCCAGCTGCTCGCCTCGCGGCTGCTCAGTCCCTATTTTGGATCCGGGATCGACGTGTGGGCCTGCCTGATCTCGACCTTCCTGGCGGCCTTCAGTGCCGGCGCGATGCTCGGTGGATGGATCAGCAGCCTCGAGGCCGGCCTGCGCCGCCGCTGGCAGCTGGGCTGGGCGGTGCTGGCGGTCGCAACGCTCGCCATCACGGCCGTCTGGGGCCGCGGGTTGGTCGACTCGATTGCGCTCGGCCTGGACCCGGGGATGACGCCGGTGCTGCTTTCCTGCGTGGTGTTGTTCTTCTTTCCCGTGACTTCGCTGTCCTCGTTCATGCCGCAATGCGTGCAGTTCCTCGCTTCACGGGGCACGCCGCCGGGAAAATCATCCGGGATCGTTTACGGCGTGAGCACGCTGGGCAACATCGCCGGCGTCATGCTCACCGCGTTTGTCCTCATCCCCCATTTGCGGGTTTCAACGCTCCTCCAGGTGTGGCTGGGCGTGGCGGTCGTCAGCCTCGCCGCGCTCCTGCGGCTACTTCGGACTCCCTCCCTCCCATGATTTCCCGTAGCGTTGCCTTCGTTTCCGGACTCCTTGCCCTGGTTGCAGTCTCGAGCTGCAGCGCGGAGCCCGACAACCGGGACTTCATCGAGCACCATGATACGATCTACAACAGCCTCACGGTGGAAAAGCGTGGGCCGATTGTGGAGCTCCGGGCGCGGGCGCGCGGCGGCGAGGCGCTCGAGTCGGCCGTGAATCTGAACGATCCGCTGCTGCCGGTGGTCGCCTATACGCGCAGCCTGTACGCGGCACTCTTTGTGCAACCGAAGCCGGAGCGGGTGCTGATGATCGGGCTGGGCGGCGCCGGCTTTCACCGGCTCTTTGCGGCGGCGTATCCGGAGTCGCTGCTGCACACCGTCGAGCTGGATCCGAAAGTTTACGAACTCTGCCAGACGCGGATGGCTTTCAAGCCAACGGCGCGTACGCCGGTGACGCTGATGGATGGCCGGATGTTCGTGAAGCGGAACCGCGAGACCTGGGACTGGCTGATCCTGGATGCGTTTCGCGGCGGGTTCGTGCCGCCTCACCTGAAGACGGAGGAGTTTTATCGCGAATGTGCAGACCGGCTGAGCGATCGCGGGGTGTTCGTCAGCAACCTGCATGCGACCAGCCAGCTCTATTTTTCGGACATCAAGACGATCCAGGCGGTCTTTCCGCAGGTGCTGCTGTTCGAGACGACGGGCCGCGGGAACGTGATTGCCATTGGGGTCAAGTACCGCGAGCCGGACATCACGAATCCGGCGAATTGGGCCCGGGTGGAATCGTTGGTGAAGCCCGTCTTCGGGGGCCGGCTCGATCTGGCGGAAATCGCGCAGGAACGCGTGCCGATTCCGACGGCGCAGATGCGGAACGCCCGGGTGCTGAGTGATGATTTTGCGCCGGTGGAGTTCCTCGATGCGCTGAAGACGAACAACTCGGACGGACGATAGGACATCCTTCGCTCTTTCAGGGCGACCGGATCTGCACTTTGCGATCGATGCCCAGGGTTGAAACCCTGGGCCATATCGTTGCGGCCGGAGCGCGGTTGCGAACCGCTTTGACGGCCGGGCGTTTTGCGCAACCTTTGCCAGTTTGACCGATGCAGGCCGCGACTCACATCCACGTCAAAGGCGCCCGGGAGCATAATCTGAAGAACCTCGAGCTGCGGATTCCGCGCGGCCGGCTGGTGGTGATCACCGGTCCCAGCGGCTCGGGAAAGTCCTCGCTGGCCTTCGACACGATCTATGCCGAGGGCTACCGGAAATACATCGAGTCGCTCAGCACGCAGGCGCGGCAGGTGTTGGATCAGCTCAAGCGGCCGGACGTCGACTTCATCCACGGGTTGTCGCCGGTCCTCGCGATCGAACAACGAACCGGTGCCGGCGGCCCGCGCAGCACAATTGCGACCGCGACCGAAATCGCGGATTACGCGCAATTGCTGTGGTCACTGGCGGGCGATCGGTTTTGCCCGAAGGATGGCGGCCGGGTGCTCCAGCGCTCGCTGGACGACAATGTGCAGCGCGTGCTGGCGGAATGTGCGGGCGAGCGCGTGATGCTGCTGGCGCCCTGCATGCGCGCCCGGCCGAGCGTGTTGCGCGAGGAGCTGCCACGGCTGCGGCAGCGGGGTTTCCAGCGCGTGCGGCTCGATGGGGAAATCAAGAACCTGGATGAGACGAAGCCCGCACCGGGTGGCGCGGGCGTCAAGGAAGTGCAGGTGGATCTCGTGATCGACCGGCTGGTGGCGGTGCCGGAACAGCGCAGCCGGCTCGCTGATTCGCTCGAGCTGGCCTTTCGCGAGGGCAAGGACCGCGCGCTGGTCCTCGCGCAGAAGAGCCCGGACTCCCCCTGGCGGGAAATCGCACTGAGCCAGTCGCTGGCCTGCGAAATTTGCGGCGACGTCTTCGACAAGCTGACGCCGCGGCATTTCTCGTTCAGCCACCGCGAAGGGGCGTGTCCGACCTGCGACGGGATCGGACGTAAACTACGCTTTGTCCCCGAACTGATCGTGCCGGATCCGGAGAAGTCGGTGCGCGAAGGCGCGATCAAGCCCTGGCGGATCGGCGGAAAGAATCTCATCATCAAGCACAATGCGCTGCTGAAGCAGCTGGCGGAGCAGCTGCCCTTCGACCCGGATGTCCCCTGGGGACGGCTGCCGCAGGAGACGCGGCACATTCTGCTGCATGGGGCGGGCGAGCGGCAGTTTGCCTTCAAGCTACGCCGGATGCGGGAGCCGAAGGCGATGCCCTTTGCCGGAGTGATCGCGGACTTGGAGGAAAGTTTCCGGCATACCGACAGCGAGGGTTTTCGGGCGCGGCTCACGACGTTCATGATCAGTGGAGACTGCCCGGAATGCCATGGGACGCGGCTGAATGCGCGGAGTTCGGCTGTTCGTGTGGGAGCAGGGCGGGTCTCCGAACCGCCCTCGCCGGCGGACGCGGTACCGGCTTCCGAACGACGGGTCGAAGCCCCGCACTATCTTTCGTTCCCCGAATTCATGGCGCTCGATGTGGCCGAGGCCCATGGTTTCGCCCGCGAACTGGTCGCCTTGCACGGGGAAAACGTGGCATTGCGGGAGGTCGTCACTGGCGTGGAGCAGCGGCTGCATTTCCTGCTGGAAACGGGGCTCGGCTACCTGACGCTGGAGCGCGATTACGGCACGCTGTCGGGCGGCGAGGCCCAGCGGGTCCGGCTGGCCACGCAGCTCGGCATGGGGCTGATGGGCGTCATTTATGTGCTGGACGAGCCGAGCATCGGGCTCCATCCGCAGGACAACCAGAAGCTGCTCGACACGCTTGTCGCGCTGCGGGATCGCGGCAACACCGTCCTCGTGGTGGAGCATGACGAGGACACGATGCGGATCGCGGACGAAATCATCGAACTCGGGCCGGAGGCGGGGATCGAAGGGGGCCAGCTGCTCTTCCAAGGGACGCCCGAGGCCTGCATGCAACTATCCGCGAAGCAGTCGCGAACGGGACCCTATCTCGCCCGGAAACTGGCGGTCGTCCGCGACGCGAAGCCAAAGGATCCGGACGGGGCCTGGCTGACGGTGCGCGAGGCCTGCGCCAACAACCTGCGCGGAATCGACGTGAAGTTCCCGGTCGGGCTGCTCACCGGCGTCACGGGCGTCAGCGGCTCGGGCAAGAGCACGCTGGTCCTCGACATCCTGGCGGCGCAGGCGGCAAGGAAGCTCAATGGTGCCCGGACGCTGCCGGCGAAGCACCGGCAGATCGAGAACCTGGACTTCTTCGAAAAGCTCGTGCAGGTGGACCAGGAGCCGATCGGCCGGAGCCCCCGGTCGAATCCGGCCAGCTACGTCGATCTGCTGCCATTGCTGCGGGACCTTTATGCCCAGGTGCCGCTGGCCAAGGTCCGCGGCTACAAGCCGAGCCGGTTTTCCTTCAATGTTCGCGGCGGCCGCTGCGAGCGCTGCCAGGGCGACGGCGCCATCAAGCTCGACATGCAGTTCATGCCGGATGCCTACGCGCCCTGTCCGAGCTGCGGCGGCCGGCGGTTCAACCGCGAGACGCTGGAGGTCCTGTTCCATGGCCGGTCGATCGCGGACGTGCTCGATTTGACCGTGCGGGAGGCAATCGTGCTTTTCCGCAACATTCCCCGCGTCATGGACAAGCTCGAGACCCTCGATGCGGTGGGGCTTGGTTACCTCACACTCGGGCAGTCGGCGACCACGCTTTCGGGGGGCGAGGCGCAGCGGATCAAGCTCTCCCTGGAACTCAGCCGGCGGCAGCAGGGCGCGACCCTTTACATCCTGGACGAGCCCACAACCGGACTGCATTGGACCGACATTCAGAAGCTGATGGATCTGCTCTTCAAGCTGCGCGACGCCGGCAACACGGTGATCATCATCGAACACAATCTCGACGTCATCAACCTGGCCGACTGGCTGATTGATCTCGGGCCCGGCGGCGGCCGCGACGGCGGCAGCGTGATGTTTGCGGGTCCGCGGGATGCGATTGAAGCCTGCGAGCCTTCATTGACGGGCCGGGCATTGCGACGCTGGCGCCGGGCGGGGAGGGCAGCGCCCTGACTCCATATCGCTCGAGTTGGACGGGCGAACCCGACGCTTTCTCCTGGATCTTTCTCTTACTCTTTCTCCCACGATCGCGCGCGGATTGCGGAGAAAGAGAACGAGAAAGAAGCGAGAGAAAGATCGAGCGCGCCCACCCTCGGCGCCCGGGCCATCGCGTTTCCATTTGACGGTTGTTTCCGGCGTGGCGACGGTGGCCAAATGGCTGAAACGACGGAATATGATCTGATTGTCATCGGGGGCGGCCCGGCGGGCTATGCCGGAGCGATTCGCGCCGGCCAGCTCGGGAAAAAGGTCGCCTGCATCGAGCTCGAGCGCGCCGGCGGTACCTGCCTGAACTGGGGCTGCATTCCGACCAAGGCGCTGCTGAAGAGCGCTGAATTTTACCGTTCGCTCCAGAAGGCCGGCTCGTTCGGGATCGTCGCCAAGGACGTGGGCTTCGACTTCGCAAAGGTGATGGAACGGTCACGCGGCGTTGCCGGCCAGATGGCGAAGGGCGTCGAATTCCTCTTCCGCAAGAACAAGGTCGATTACTTCATCGGTCGCGCCCAGGTCACGGTGCCGGGGATGGTCGAAATCACCGCGGGCGAGCACAAGGGTAAGTTCTTTCGCACGAAGAGCGTCCTGCTTGCGACCGGTGCCAAGCCCCGCCGGCTGCCGGACGTGCCGGTCGATGGGAAGCGGATCATGACCTCGCGCGAGGCGCTGGAACCGCGCGATCACGCGCCCAAATCAATCGTGATCATCGGCGCCGGGGCCATCGGCGTGGAGTTCGCGTATTTCTACAATGCGTTCGGCAGCAAGGTGACCCTGGTCGAGATGCTGCCGCAGGTCGTCCCGGTGGAGGACGAGGACGTCGCGAAGGCTTTGCAGCGCTCGTTCGAGAAGGCGGGGATGACGGTGCATGTCGGCACGAAGGTCGAGAACGTCCGGGTGAAGCAGGACCGGGTCGAGCTCACGCTGGTCAAGGAAGGCAATTCGACCGAGGTCGAGGCGGAATCGCTGCTGGTGGCGATCGGCGTGGCTCCCAACCTCGAGGGGGCGCTCTCCGCGAAGGTGAAGCTCGAATTGGAACGCGGCTACGTGAAGGTCGACGAGAATTACCAGACCAGCGTGAAGGGGATCTATGCGGCGGGGGACATCATCGGCCCGCCCTGGCTGGCGCACGTGGCAACCTTCGAGGCGGTGAACGCGGTCAACGCGATTTTTGGCCATCCGCATTCCGGCCGGGTGAAGGTTTTCCCCGGTTGCACGTATTGCCAGCCGCAGATTGCCAGCACGGGGCTGACGGAGAAGCAGTGCCGCGAGCGGAAGCTGGACTACAAGGTGGGCAAGTTCCCGTTCACGGCCTCGGGCAAGGCCGTGGCCGCCGGGGACTCCGAGGGCTTCGTGAAGGTGATCAGCGACGCCAGGACCGGGGAAATCTTTGGCGTGCACATCCTCGGCAACGAGGCGCCCGAGCTGATTGCGGAATACGTGCTCGCGATGAACATGGAGGGCTCCGTCGACGAGGTGCACCGGTCGATCCACGCGCATCCGACGTTGAGCGAGGCGCTGATGGAGGCCGCCGCCGCGACCACCGGCGAGGCGATCCACATTTGACGAGGCGCGGCCTCAGACCAGTTGATGTCGGGCGCGTCGCGGGAGTCCCTCCCGCAACCGGGTGGTGGAGCCCGGCGCCTCGTCAAGAGTGCGCTGCGCGGACGAGCGGAGCGCGCAGGTGAGTTTCGTCCGTGTGCGCCGGCATTTTCGCTGCTACTTTTTGCTCTTCCGCTTGAAGGGCGGATTACTGCGGGTCGTAGCGGGCACCGAGCCGTCCGCGATCGCCTCCTTGAGCAATGACGTGAGGTAGGGGATGAGCTGCTTCTTGCGGCTGACGACGCCGGGCAGATCGAAAACTTCATCCTGCTCCAGATGGGGGTACCCGATCCGGGCGATGAAGGCATCATCGCCCTTCACCAACAGGAGCGAGTTCTGCGTGTTGATGTCAGTGACCAGCAACGCCGCGAAGAAGAGCCGCTCCTCGTCCCGCAGATCCTGCACGGCCTCCGCGAGCGCCCGCGCATGCTGCCGGAAGTTGGCGAACCCGAGTTCCTCGACCTGGGAGACGGCGAAGCGAAGCCCGTCCTCCTCGTAGATCTTGAAATCGGAGCGGACGACCTTCTCCGGGGGGCTGGCGAGGATGACGGAACCGGAATTGAAGATGTCGTCGGCCAGCCGCTTCGCGTTGACGCCGGAGAGTTCGGCCAGCCAGGCGAGGATCTGTGCGTCTTTGCCAGTGGTCGTGGGGCCGTGGAGGTGCAGCGTGTCGGAGATCAGCCCGCCCATCATGATCCCGGCAATCTCGGCACTGGGTCGAAGCCCCTCGCGACGGAAGAGATCCGCCACGATGGTGCAGGTCGAGCCGACGGGCTCGTTGATGAAGAGGATTGGCTGGGCGGTGTTCAGCGCTCCCAGCCGGTGATGATCGATGACCTCGGTGATCGCGACCTCGTCCGCGCCGGGGACGGCCTGGCTCAGCTCGTTGTGATCGACCAGCACGAGCCGGGTCTGCACCGGCTTGAAGATGTCGCTCTTGGTCAGGATGCCCAGCAGCGCGCCATTGTCGTCCGTCACGAGGACGGCATGGACGCTGACGGAGAATTTCTTGCGCACATCGGTGATCCGCAGGTCGGACTTCACGGTGACGAAATCCCGCGCGACCACGCGTTCGATGCTCGAGGCCGTTCGGACTACCCAGGCGGTCGTGGCGGAATCGTAGGGGCTGACGATCAGGCTGACGCCTTTCTCCCGGGCGAGGGCGACGGTTTCCTCGTCGACCTCGATGTTGCTGGTGATGACGAGGGCGCGGATTCCGAGTTCGATCGAGCGGCGATGGACGTCGCGCCGGTCGCCGACGATGATGATCGACTGGCTGGCCGGGATGTTTTCGCGGATGGAGATGCTCCAGAACGAGCGGATATCCATCGTGCCGAGGCGAACGAAGAGGTCCTCGAGCCTTTCCTCGCCGACCAGATGGATGGCGCGGCCGCGGAGGGCCCGGGCGATGCTGGCGAGCGAGGTGTGCACCTGGCGCATGAGCCGGGGCTCGTTGACCCGCGGGATGAACACGCCGCCGAGATGCGCGAGCGAGACCGTGCCCATGGGCACGCGTTGTGCGTCGAGCACGGGCACGACCCGGATCCGATGGCGATCGATCAATTCCAGCGCCTCGGCACAGGTGGCGTTGGCCGGTAGCGAGATGACCGGGGTGGTCATCAGGTCATGGACCCGCGGCGAGACATCGCTGAGATAATGGGGCAGCGGCTGGCGGAAACGCGAAAGGATGGTGTCGATCCGGGCATTGGAATTTCCGCAGCGGGCGGCGACGTAGCCGGGCTCGCCGCGGGCCTCCTTGTAGGCGGCGTAGGCGATGGCCGAGCAGATGGCATCGGCATCGGGGTTGCGATGGCCGACGACGAAAATGGGAGTTGCAGGAGGGGACGTGGGCGCAGCTGCGGTCATGGGTGGGAACCTGGCAAAGGGCTGTTGATGGACAGCACCGCGGCTCGTGGGAAGCGGGAAAACACGAACTGGGCAGGGGGACGCGGATTTCGCGCTGATCTGTCAGCTTCTGAAAATGCAGGGCCGAGCGTGTCGAACCCTGCCACAAGAAAAATGCCGAAGGCCAACTAGCAGCGTGTTCTTCCCCCTTTCCTCCCGGACGGTGCAGTCGGAAGCCAAGTCCGACACGCTGCTACGGTCCGCGGGTGGCGAGAGTCCCGCCTGGGCTTCCCACCATGCCACCGGCGCCGGTCGGCGGGCTGATGACATAGATGCGGGCGCTGTTCTGCGGAGCGGCGGCGTTGTAGGGGATCGCCTGGAGGACGTTCACCGGCCGGGTCTCGCTGGTGCTGCCGGGATGGTTGGAAATGAAAGGCGAGGGGGAGGCGGGATTCTGATTCGTGGTGTTCGGATAGAACGCGACATTGCCGCCGAGGAAGGCAATGAATCCGCCGGTGTCCTTGTAGACGCCGCTGGTCGCACTCCAGAGCCCGTCGGGTTGGAGCCCGCGCGTCCAGATGACCGGCGTAGTCGCCGGATCGCTCATTCTCACGCCGCCGACGAAGGCCCAGGAAGGGGCGCGATCCGTCGTGAAGCTCGGATGGAGCGAATCGCGCGCCGCCGACGGCGTGATGATGAAGGTCGGGTAAACCCCGTTGAAGGCAGGATCATTGCGCGAGAAATAAAAGGTCGGATCCGTCAGCAGGTTGTGCTTGGCGAGGATTCCGGGCCATTTCCAGGCGAGTTCCGGCGTGTTCAGGATCGCCTGGGAAATCTGCAGCGGATCGGGCAGCCGGTCCTGGTTGTCGCCGGCGTAGATTTGGGCGGCCTTCAGGATCTCGCGGAGGTTGCTGGCATCCACCGCCCGCTGGGCCTTCTCGCGCACGGCGCCGACCGTGGGGATTACGATGGCCGCCAGGATCCCGATGATGGCGATCACCGTCAGCAGTTCGATCAACGTGAAGCCGGCCGGGGGAATCCCGAAAACGCCGCGGTCCCGGATGGGAACTTTGCGGCAGCGTTGGGAGCGCATGGCGGCGAGCGGACGAATGCGGAATGACGCGCGGACGCGCGACAATTTCGCCTAAGAATCGGGAGCACAAGCAGAATATGGCGGCGGCGGGCTCGACAACCGTTTTCCCGAACCACTAGCGTCGCCGGCATGAAGGTTTATCTGGACGGAAAGTTTGTCGACAGTGAGCAGGCCACGATTTCCGTGTTCGATCACGGGCTCCTCTATGGTGACGGCATCTTCGAGGGAATCCGGCTCTATGGCGGCAACGTCTTTCGTCTCGAGGAACACCTGGAACGGCTCGAGTACTCGGCCAAGGCGATCATGCTGGAGCTCCCGCTCAGCCGCCAGGAGCTGAGCTGGGCCACCTGCGAAACCTGCCGTCAGAATGGGCTGACCGATGCCTATATCCGTCTCGTGGTGACGCGGGGCGTCGGCGATCTGGGGCTCGCGCCGTGGCTGTGCCCGAAGCCGTCCCTCTTCATCATCGCCAGCAAGATCGCCCTCTATCCCAAGGAGCATTACGAAAACGGGCTGGCGATCGTGACCGTGCCCACGCGTCGGATCAACCCGGCCGCACTGCCACCGACGATCAAGTCGCTGAACTACCTGAACAACATCCTCGGCAAGATCGAGGCAAGGCAGTTCGGTGCGCTCGAGGCGATCATGCTGAACGACCAGGGTTACGTGGCGGAGTGCACGGCGGACAACGTGTTCATCGTGCAGAAGGGAGAGATGTTCACGCCGCCTTCGTCGCAGGGCGCGCTCCGGGGGATCACCCGCTCCACCATCTTCGATCTGGCCCGGGAACTCGGCATCACCATCCGGGAGGGCAACCTGACGCGCCACGACCTGTGGTGCGCAGATGAGTGCTTTCTCACCGGCTCCGGCGCGGAGGTCATCCCGACGGTGAAGCTCGATGGCCGCCAGATTGGCAACGGGAAGCCGGGGCCGATCACCCGGAAGATCCTGGAGGCATTCCGGGAGCGCGTGCTGGTCGACGGCACGCGGATTTGACCTTCACCGCCGGCAAGCTCCGGCCGGGGCAGGGCTCCGGTCATGGGGTCAGCACCGACCCCGCGCCCGACGTTTTTCCCCAGCGCCACCTTTGCACCCGTGGCACAAGTCCACGTGTCCAAGTGTCGCATCGGTTCGCATCGACGCCCGCACTTGCCAGTGGGGGCGACTATGGCATGTTCCCTGCAGAATCCTTCCCACTTTTCATGGCCAACCCGCTCAAATGTGATTTGTGCTCCAAGCCTGCGACGGTTCACCTGACGCAGATTGTGAACAACAAGGTGCACAAGGTGGACTTGTGCGAAGCCTGTGCGCAGGCCAAGGGCGTCACGGACCCCAGCGGATTCTCCCTGGCCGACCTCCTCCTGAAGGCCTCGCTCAACCCGGAGTCACCCGGCGCCGGCCTGCGCTGCGAACGATGCGGTTTCAGCCAAAACGATTTCAAGAAACACGGCCGATTCGGCTGCCCGGTCTGCTACGAGACGTTTCGGGGACTGGTCGAGCCGATGCTGGAAAACATGCACAACGGGATCGCCCACGCCGGCAAGATCCCCCACCGCGCTTTGGAGCGGAAATCCCTCTACGATCGGTTGACCAAGCTCGAACTCGATCTGACCGAAGCCATCAAATCCGAGCGTTACGAAGACGCGGCCCGCACCCGAGATGAAATCAACCGAGTCAAACAAGCGTTCACCACGAAGCTCGCGCCATAGGCCCATGTCCATCTCCGAGCTGATCGACTCGCAATCCGAGCTGACCGACACCGCCAGCAGCAAGACCCCGATTGTGCTGATGACGCGGGTGCGGCTGGCGCGGAATGTGGCCGGATTCTCGTTTCCGGGCTGGGCGAAGTCCGCCCAGCGGGAGGAGATTCTCGAGAAGCTCCGCTCCGCGGTCACCGCGCTGCCGCAGATGAAGCGCGGCATCAACGTTGCGATCGGCGAGCTGAGCGAGCTGGAAAAGCAAATCCTGGTCGAACGCCACCTGATCAGCCGGGAACTCAGCGGGGCGAAGTCCGGCGCCGGTGTCATCATCAGCAAGGACCAGGCGTTTTCGGTGATGATGAACGAGGAGGACCACCTCCGGATCCAGGTGCTCCGCTCCGGTTTCCAGCTGAAGAAGGCGTGGAACGCGATCAACGATCTGGATAGCGCCCTGGAGGAGAGCCTCGACTATGCCTTTTCGCCCACGCTGGGTTACCTGACGGCCTGCCCCACCAATCTCGGTACGGCCATGCGCGCCTCGGCCATGATGCATCTCCCAGCCCTGGTGATTTCAAACCAGATGGAAAAGGTCGTCCGCGCCGTCAACCAACTCGGGATGGTGGTGCGGGGCCTGTTCGGCGAGGGCTCGGATGCCAGTGGCAGCATTTTCCAGATTTCGAACCAGACCACCCTCGGTGAGGCGGAAGACGATTTGATCAAGCGGCTCCACAGCGTGCTCCAATCGATCGTCGAGCATGAGCTGAATGCCCGCGAAAAGCTGATGGAGGCGGACTCGGGCAAGCTCTTCGACAAGATTGGCCGGGCCTATGGGATCCTGCAGAACAGCCACGTCCTCAGTTCGAGCGAGGCGATGAACCTGCTTTCGCTGATCCGGCTGGGCGTCGATCTGGGGGCGTTTCCGGATGGCAGCCGCTGCGTGATCGACCGCTTGTTCATCGAGGCGCAGCCCGGTCACCTGCAGCACGCGCAGAAAGGCGAGCTGGAGCCGAATCAGCGCGATGTCATGCGCGCCGCGCGGCTGCGTTCCGAATTTGCCAATTTCGCCCGCCCCGACTTCAATTTCTCCACCAACGGCAAGAACTAAAGCCCAACCGATTGGTCTGGCGATAGCGTCAGCACCCCGGTCTCGTCCCACAAACCAGTCCAGCTTACCGAATTTAACGACATGTCACAGGAACCGATGAACAATTTCACCCCGCGAGCCCAGCAGGTGCTGGCGCTGGCCCGGAAGGAAGCCGATCGCTTCCACCACAACTACGTCGGCACCGAACACATCCTGCTCGGGCTGATCAAGTTGGGTCAGGGCGTCGCGGTGAGTGTCCTCCAGAAAATGGGGCTCGACCTCGAGACGGTGCGCGCCGCGGTGGAAAAGCAGGTCGGCACCGGCCAGGAGACCAAGACCCAGAACAGCATTCCCTACACGCCGCGGGTGAAGAAGGTGCTCGCGCTGGCCGGCAAGGAGGCCAAGACGCTCAATCACTCCTATGTCGGCACGGAGCACATCCTGCTCGGGCTGCTCCGGGAGGGCGAGGGCGTCGCCGCCCGCGTGCTGAAGTCGCTGGACATCGACATCGAGCGCACCCGCAACGAGATTCTCCGCGAACTCGATCCCCAGTTCTCGGGCAGCCAGGGCGGTGAAGGCGGCGAGGAGGCTGCGGCCGGTCCGTCGCAGCGGCCCGGAGCCCAGCCGGAAGACAAAAAGGAGGTCAAGACGCCGGCATTGAAGGCATTCGGTCGCGATCTCACCGAGCTGGCCCGCAAGGGCGAGATGGACCCGGTCGTTGGCCGGAAGAACGAAATCCGCCGCGTCATCCAGATCCTCTGCCGCCGGACCAAGAACAACCCGGTCCTCATCGGCGAGGCCGGCGTGGGCAAGACCGCGATCGTCGAGGGCCTCGCGCAGGAAATCGCCGCGGGCAATGTCCCTGAGATCCTTTTCGAGAAGAAGGTCATCACGCTCGACCTCGCGCTCATGGTCGCGGGGACGAAGTACCGCGGCCAGTTCGAGGAGCGGATCAAGGCCGTGATGGACGAGATCAAGCGGGCCAAGAACATCATCCTCTTTATCGACGAGCTGCATACGATCGTCGGTGCCGGGGCAGCCGAGGGGGCCATGGACGCCTCCAACATCTTCAAACCCGCCCTTTCCCGCGGCGAGCTGCAATGTGTCGGCGCCACCACGCTCAACGAGTACCGCAAGTACATCGAGAAGGACTCCGCTCTCGATCGCCGCTTCCAGTCCGTGAAAGTCGAGGCGCCGTCCGTGGACGACACCATCCTGATCCTCAAGGGCATCCGGTCGAAATACGAGGATCACCACAAGGCGACGTTCACCGACAAGGCGCTCGAGGTCGCCGCCAAGCTGTCGGACCGCTACATCACCGGCCGATTCCTGCCGGACAAGGCCATCGATGTGATGGACGAGGCGGGTTCGCGGGCCCGAATCGGCGCGCTCAGCCGCCCGCCGGACGTCGAGAACCTCACCAAGGAGATCGAATCGGTCTGCGCGGCGAAGGAGAAGGCGATCAGCGAGCAGCATTTCGAGGAGGCCGCCAAATTCCGCGACCAGGAGAAACAGCTGCGCGCGAAGCAGGATCAAATCACCGAGCAGTGGAAGAAGCAGCGCGATGAGAAGCGCGTCGTCATCGACGATGAGCTGATGATGCAGGTCGTCGCCGACTGGACGGGCATTCCGCTGAGCCGGATGGAAAAGAAGGAAAGCGAGAAGCTCCTGGCACTGGAAACGGAGCTGCAGAAGGCCGTGATTGGCCAGGAAATCGCGGCCGTTTCGATTGCCCGCGCCCTCCGCCGTTCCCGCGCCGATCTGAAGGATCCCCGCCGGCCGATCGGCTCGTTCATGTTCGTCGGGCCCACCGGCGTCGGCAAGACCATGCTCGCGAAGCAGCTCGCCGCGCAGATGTTCGGCAACCAGGACGCGATCATCCAGATCGACATGTCCGAATACATGGAGAAGTTCGCCGTCTCCCGACTGGTCGGCTCGCCTCCGGGCTACGTCGGCTACGAGGAGGGCGGCCAGCTGACGGAGGCCGTCCGGCGCAAGCCCTACGCCGTCGTGCTCTTCGACGAGGTCGAGAAGGCCCACCCGGATGTGATCCAGCTCCTCCTGCAAATCCTCGAGGATGGCCGGTTGACGGATTCGCTGGGACGGACGGTCGATTTCCGCAACACGATCATCATCATGACCTCGAACGTCGGGGCTGCCCTGCTGCAGCGCCAGACCTCGATGGGCTTTGGTGCGGCTGCGTCGAACTTCAACGATGCCGAGAAGATGCGGGAAAAGGTGCTCGAGGAGGCCAAGCGCGTCTTCAAGCCCGAGTTCCTGAACCGGATTTCGGACATCGTGTTCTTCCGGCCACTGGCCAAGGAAGACCTGGTGAAGATCGTCGACCTGGAGACCGAGCAATTCGCCAAGCGGCTGACCGAGCGGAAAATCACGCTCGAGTTCACGGCCGAGGCGAAGGAACTTCTGATCGAAAAGGGCTATGACGAGAAATACGGCGCGCGCCCGCTCCGCCGGGCCGTCGAGCATTATCTCGAGGATCCGCTGGCCGAGGCGTTGCTCCGTGGCGACATCAAGGACGGCGAGCCGGTCGTGGTTTCGCGCGAGGGCGAAAAGTTGATTTTCAAACAAAAGACCCCTCCCGCCACTCCCACCGGAGTGGCGCCGTGAAAAACGACGACCAACCGTCGCCTAACGAAACCCCGCCCCCCGAGAACAAGGGGAGCGGGGTTTTCGCTTCAGTTCTTGGATGCGAGGGCCCGCGCGCCCGCCGCGGAGGGATGCTTCTTGGCATTTTCCCGGCTCTTGCTCGTTGATCTTTCTCTTCAATCCTTCTCCCCCCACCGCCATGAATCTGCGCTTCGCATCAGGCGCGGGAGTCGTTACGACATTCGCATGGTCCAACGTGGCGCCACTGCAATGCCGGTTCCTCCAGGCCGGGGGTGGCGGCTTGGCCGGATACTCGTGGCGAGTGGCATCCTGGCGCTCGGAATTGGCCGCGTCTCGGCCCTGCCGATACCCGAGGCGGAGGCACTTTACGCGCCAAAGCCGCAGCGGGTGACCGCCATCCTGGCGGCGGCACGCCGTGACGGATGGCTTCCCCAGGTGGCCGGATTGCGCCAGGCAGCCCTGCTGGCCTACGAGCGGGAGAAGGTGCAGGCTGCCGAGGCGTGGTTCTACCTTTACAGCTGGGCCAAGTTGCTGGGCCAGCGGGAGCCGGAGTACATCCAGCGCTGGATTGCCGCAGTGAATGCCGCCCAGGTCGGTCATTCCAACATGGCGAGCCAGTACGAAGGTCGACCCCAGCCGCTCGGCGCCTCATTGGGGCCGGAACTGCAGGCGTGGGCCCTGGGCAACCCGGCGTTCAGCGCCAATTTCTTCACCCACGTAAACGCCGTGGATTACCTGCCGCGGGTGTTTGAGATTCTGACCGAGTTGCACCAGAAGGATCCGACAAGATTCCGGCGCTATTCGAGCCTGGCCCTGGCGATCGGCGTGGTGTACGACCTGCCGCCGCCGCCCAACTGGCCCCATGCCCAGGTCACCCCCGGAGCCCTGCCGCGCCGGCTCCCGGCGCCGGCCGAGGCGTTCGCCTGGTGGGTGCGCCAGCAGGAACTCGGCCGTACCTATCACGCGCTCGGCCGCCTGGGCACGGACGAGCTGAAGTTCGTCGTCGATGCCGCGGCCCCGTTCGCCGAACTCGAATGGGCCCAGGGCGTGCCCGGACTGCCGCTGCCGAAACTGGCGGACGCGTACACCATGATCAAATACCGGCGGGATCGGCTCGAGCAAAACCAGCCCATCTGGGGCGGGCCGAGTTACCGGCTGGCGGAGATCCTCCAACACGGCGGAATCTGCGCGGACCAGGCCTATTTTGCCACCCAGGCGGGCAAGGCACGGGGCGTGCCCACGCTGCTCTTTTACGGCGCGGGCAACGATGGCCGCCACGCGTGGTTTGGCTTTCTCGACGGCGATTTGAAGTGGCAGCTGGATGCCGGGCGGTACGGCGAGCAGCGTTTCGTGACCGGCCGTGCGCTGGATCCGCAAACGTGGCGCGAACTGACCGATCATGAACTCCGTTTTCTTTCCGAGCGTTTCCGGGACTATCCAGCCTACCGGCAGTCGCAGGTGCACGCGGCTTTCGCCGCGGGTTTTCTTGCGGCCCGGGATCCCGCCGCGGCGTCGCGCGCGGCCCGGAAGGCCGTCAGCTTCGAACCGCGCAACCAGCCGGGCTGGGAAACGTTGGTTGCGGCCGCAGAACGGGAAGGGGCCGAGCCGAGGAGAATCGAGACCCTGCTGCGCGAGGCAGCCCTCGCTTTCCGCCGGTATCCGGATCTCGAGGCACTTTATGTGAATCGCGTGGCCCAAAGTCTCCGCGCAAGGGGGCAGGTGAGTGAAGCAGACGCGGAGCTGAGGCGGATCGCGGTGAAGAACCAGGCGGCGCGGGCGGACCTCAGCGTGCAGCAGGCGCGCGAGAACCTCACCCGCGCCATCGAGACCCTGCCACTGGCTGGACAGATCGCAGCCTACAACCAGGTCGTGGACCTCTATGGCCGCGGTGCCGGGGTGACATTCTTCGATCAGATCGTGACGCCCTTTGCCCGGCATCTGCTCGCGCTCGAGCAGCCGGGGGAGGCAGCCAAGGCGGTGGAACGTGCCCGTCGAACCATGCAGGTTGAGCCCAACAGCCAGCTCGATCAGGAGCTGTCCCGGCTGGCACAGACCATCCGAGCCAGGGGCAAGTGACGGTCGTGGGGGGCATACCCGGGCGGAGCTAACCGGGAAATTTCGCACCTGCCTGCGACTTGCTCCAACACCCTGTCGAATGCCGGACATGGAAGCGCCGGTCTCCGACCGGCGGGCGCCAGTCGGAGACTGGCGCTACTTGGGAATTATGCGAGCTAAGCCGCAACCCGGGTCGCAATTGAAAGGAAGGCTTCGAGTGCCGGTTCCGGATCGGGATGCTGTCTCCAGCCCAGCACGAGCCGGCTTTCCGGTGCCGGTCCTCCCAGGGAGCGAAAGGTCACCTCCGGCGGAAGGTGCTGGGCCTCGGAGGGCGTCATGAAGGTCACCCCCAGCCCGGCACGAACCAGGCCCACGCCGTTGGCCCGCGGCCAGACCTCCTCGGCGATCTTCGGCGTGACACCGGCGGTTGAAAACGCCGCCAGGATCCGATCGTAGAACCCGGGATTGTGGGTGCGGGGAAAGAGGACAAAGGGCGTGGCGGCAAGGTCCCGCAGCCGGAGGATCCGTCGGCGGGCGAGCGGATGCATCGCCGGAAGCAGGACGCCATTGCGTTCACGGAGCAGAAGCCGGGTGCGCAGCGCCGCGGCCGGGGCATCGGGGTGGAAAAAGCCGCAGGCAAAGTCGCCGGCCTGGAGCCCGGCCAGTTGCGCAGAAGTCGGCGACTCCGTCAGCTCCAGCCGGATTCGGGGATGCAACTGGTGAAACTCCCGGAGGATCCGCGGGAGCACCGTGGCCATCGCCAGCCCCGTGAACGCGATCCGCACATGGCCGGTCTGCCCTCCGGCGAGCGCCTGGACGTCGGCGGGGATGGCGGCCAGGCCCCGGAGCAGCGGTTCGAGCCGCTCGAGGAGGAGCCGGCCGGCGGGGGTGAGTTCCACCCCGCGGCGCGTCCGGTCCAGGAGATTGGTGTCGAGCGCCGCCTCCAGCTGGGCCACCGCCCGGCTGAGCGCCGGCTGGGCGATGGCCAGCGCTTCGGCGGCCTTTCGGAAGTGAAGCGCGCGTGCGACTTCCCGGAAATAAACGAGATGCCGGAGTTCGAACGGAAACTGGTATTCGCGCGCCATGGTGACTGATGCCTGTACGGCATCACCGGCGGATAAATAAGTATTTCCCGGTTATGGCAACTTCCTGTTACCATGACCGCCCTCCGATGCCCAAATCACTCTTCGAAAAAGTCTGGGAAGCCCACGCCGTCCGCACCCTGGCCAACGGTCAGACGCAGCTGCTGATCGGCACGCACCTGATCCACGAGGTGACGAGCCCGCAGGCGTTCGGGATGCTGCGCGACCTCGGGTTGAAGGTGGCGATGCCCCACCGCACGTTTGCCACGGTCGACCACATCGTGCCGACCGATCAGTTGGTCGAGCCGTACCGGGATCCGCTCGCACAGGCGATGATGGATGAACTGCGGAAGAACTGCGCGGAATTCGGGATCACGTTCTTCGATCGCGCGACGGGCAAGCAGGGCATCGTCCACATTGTCGGGCCGGAACAGGGGATCACCCAGCCGGGCACGACGATTGCGTGCGGCGACTCGCACACGAGCACGCACGGAGCCTTCGGGGCCGTGGCCTTTGGAATCGGCACCACCCAGATTCGCGACGTGCTGGCGACGCAGACGATGGCGCTGGGCAAGTTGAAGGTGCGCCGGATCAACGTGACCGGCAGGCTGCGGCCCGGCGTTTACGCGAAGGATGTCATCCTGCACATCATCCGTGTGCTGGGCGTCAATGGCGGCACCGGTTTCGCCTACGAGTATGGTGGCGAGGTCTTCGAGCGGTTCTCGATGGAGGAGCGGATGACGGTGTGCAACATGTCGATCGAGGGCGGGGCGCGGGCCGGTTACGTGAATCCGGATCAGACCACCTTCGACTACCTGAAGGGCCGCCCGTACTCACCCCAGGGTGCGGCCTGGGAACAGGCCGTCGAACGCTGGCGGGGATTCGCCAGCGATCCGGGATGCCATTACGACGACGTCGTCACCATCGCGGGACAGGACATCGCGCCCACCGTGACGTGGGGGATCAATCCCGGCCAGGGGATTTCGATCCTGGAATCGATTCCGGATCCGGCCCGGGTCGAGGCCGTCGATGAGAAGGCTTCGATTGAGGAAGCGCTCGCCTATATGAAGCTGCAGCCGGGCGCCGCGATCAAGGGCACGAGGATTGACGTGGCGTTCCTCGGTTCGTGCACGAACGGCCGGCTGAGCGACTTTCAGGAAGTCGCGCGCTTCCTCAAGGGACGCCGCGTGGCGCCAGGGGTGAAGGCGATTGCCGTACCCGGTTCCCAGATCGTGTCGCTCCAGTGCGAAAAGCTGGGCATCGACAAGATCCTGTCCGAAGCCGGATTCGAATGGCGCGCTGCGGGCTGCTCCATGTGCCTCGCCATGAATCCCGACAAGCTGGTCGGCGATCAGCTTTGTGCGAGCTCCTCCAACCGCAATTTCAAGGGCCGCCAGGGCAGCCCCACCGGCCGGACGCTGCTGATGAGCCCGCTGATGGTCGCCGCGGCGGCGGTCACCGGCAGTGTGGCGGATGCTCGCGAGGTTTTCGACGTCGGCCCGTCGAACTGACACCGAAGCCGTTTCGGAAAACCGACCCGTGACAATGCAATTCCACCGCGAAGCACGCGAAGTTCCGCGAAGGGAACCCAACAACCTGCCCCCGCACCGGCTTCCGGCACTTACAAGTAAACTTCAGGCTTAAACTCGCAGAATATGGCACTCGCAAAAATCACCCAGGTCACCGGTCGCGGCGTGTTCGTTCCGGGCAACGACATCGACACCGATCGAATCATCCCCGCCCGGTTCATGAAGTGCGTCACGTTCGACGGCCTCGGCGAGTTCCTGTTTTACGACGTGCGGAAGCATGCCGACGGCACGGACAAGCCGCATCCGTTGAACGATCCCCGCTTCCAGGGTGCCACGGTGCTGCTTTCCGGCGCCAACTTCGGCTGTGGTTCGTCGCGCGAGCATGCTCCCCAGGCGATCCAGAAGCATGGCTTCAAGGCGCTGGTGGCCGAGAATTTCGCGGAGATCTTCTTCGGCAATTGCACGACGCTCGGCATCCCCTGCTTCGAGGCCAGCCGCGAGGACATCGCGAAACTGGCGGCCGCAATCGAGGCGGACCCCACGGTGGAGCTGGTGCTCGACGTGGCCGGCCAGGAAATTCGCTGCCCGGGCCTGACGGTGAAAGCCGTCGTCCGGCCGTCGGCCCGCGATGCGCTGGTCAATGGCCGCTGGGATGCGATCGGCGAACTCCTCGACGGGCTGCCAGCCGTGCGGGAGCGGACGAAGTCGCTTCCGTACCTGGCGGCCTGAGGCTAGGAGTCTGTCGGACTTAGGCGGATCGTTCTGAAAGGGGCGCACCGAGAATTGGGCGGGCGACAGCCTCCTTAGCGAAAATGCCCTGGGCATTTTCGAGGATTTTTTTCGTTGAAGATCGTCAGGACGGCACGCATCTGAAGGCCAGCGCCTCGAAAGACAAGAACGTCACCTCCGGACGGGCGCAGCAGTTGCACGAGCAGCTGCGGATCGACATCGAGGCGTTGTTGCAGATTCGATGTCGCAGCTGCGACATGAAATCGTGCTTCCACCCGCGCGGCGGGTCAGCTGAGCGATTTCTTGATCAACTGCTCAGTCGTGGCCTCCGGGCCGAGGGCGAGCGCGGCCCGCCTCACGGCCTGATCCGCGTCGGCGCCCTTGTAGCCCAGCGCCATCAAGGCGGCGACGGCATCGCGATGCGCGGTCGGGCCGGCCGCCGGGAGTTCCTCGCCGGCGGCGGCCGCGGCGCCAAGGCCGGATCCGCCGAGTTTCGACTTCAGCTCCACCACCAGCCGCTCGGCGGTCTTTTTCCCGATGCCCGGGCATTTTGCCAGGGTGCTGATGTCGCCCATCCGAATCGCGCTTTCCAGCGAGGGCAGCGAGAGCCGGCTCATGATGGTGAGCGCGAGCTTCGGGCCCACCCCGCTGACCTGCTCGATCATCAGCCGGAAAAAATCCCGCTCCGCAGCCGAGGCGAAGCCGTAGAGGGTCTGCGCGTCCTCGCGATAAATGACGAGGGTGTGCAGCTTCACGGTGGTGCCGGGCGCCGGCAGCTTTTCCGCCGTAGTCACCGGGATGTTCACCTCATAGCCGAAACCGTTCAATTCGATGACGGCATGCAGCGGCGTGGCGGAAGCGAGGACACCCTGGAGGGACGTGATCATCGAAGTGGCGGGCAGCGGTGGCGGAGAGTCGGTGCCCGCTACTTCAGTCCGAGCACATCCTGCATGTCGTAGACTCCGGGCGGCTGGGCGACGACCCATTGCGCGGCGCGAAGGGCGCCGCGGGCAAAGATTTGGCGATCGCTGGCCTTGTGCGTCAGTTCCAGCCGTTCGCCCAGGGCGGCAAACATCACCGTGTGATCCCCGACGACATCGCCGCCGCGGAGCGTGTGCATGCCCACCTCCGAGGATTGCCGCTGGCCGGTGATCCCGTGCCGGCCATGGCGCACGGCGGCAGCATCGAGCTTTCGTTCCTCGAGGATGATTTCGAGCAGCCGGGCGGCCGTGCCGCTCGGCGCATCCTGCTTGAACCGGTGGTGCATTTCCACCACCTCCGCATCATAGTCGGGACCGAGCACGGCGGATGCCCGGCGGGTCAGCGCGAACAGCAGGTTCACGCCCACGGAAAAATTGCCGGCCCAGACGCAGGGCACCTTGCGAGCGAGGGCGATCAGCGCCTGTTTTTCCGCCGCGGGATGGCCGGTCGTGCCGAGCACCACCGGTTTGCCCGCCGCGACGGCGTTTTCCAGGAGCGATCGGGTCGCGGCATGGGAGCTGAAATCGATCGCGACGTCGCACCCGGCGAGCGCCGCCGGCAAATCATCGCCCAGGTCGACGGCGGCGCCAACCGCGACCCCGAGTTCCTTCGCGGCCGCGGCGACCGCGTGGCCCATGCGTCCGCGGGCGCCGTGGATGAGAATGGTGAGGGCCATGGCGTTAATCCAGCCGGGCGAGCACCTGCTCGAGCGTCCGGGCATTGGCAGGCGTCATTTCACACAAGGGCGGACGCACCGCGGCAGAGGAGATGATCCCGGCGCGGGCAAGGGCCACCTTGATTGGCACCGGATTGGGCTCGATGAACAATGTCTTGAAAGCCGGATACAGCTGCCGGTGCAGCCGCGCCGCCTTCCGGAAATCATTGGCCAGCGCCGCCTGGACCATCCGGCCGATCTCCCGGACGTAGACATTCGAGGCGACACTGATGACGCCTTCTGCTCCCACCGCCATGAAGGGCAGGGTGAGGGAGTCGTCACCACTGAGGACCGTGATGTCGGCTCCCATCGCCTGCTTTAGCTGGTCGACGCGGTCGACGCTGCCGCCGGCCTCCTTGACCCAGGCGACATGCGGGTAGCGGGCGCGCAGACGTTCGACGACGCCGACACTGATCTCGATTCCGCAACGACCCGGAATCGAATAGAGGACGATCGGCCGGTCGGTGACCTCGGCGATGGCGGAAAAATGGCGGAACAGCCCCTCCTGGCTCGGCTTGTTGTAATACGGAGCGACCACCAGCATGGCATTCGCCCCGGCGTCATGGGCCTGCCGCGTGAGCTCGATGGCCTCATGCGTCGAATTGGATCCGGTGCCGGCAATCACCGGCACGCGGCCCCGCGCCTCGGCGATGACAAACCGGATCACCTCCATGTGCTCCTCATGATCGAGCGTCGGCGATTCGCCGGTGGTGCCGACCGGCACCAGGCCATTGATGCCGCCACGGATCTGGTAGGCGACGAGTTTCTCGAGATCGGCAAAGGCGATTCGTCCGTTGTCGAACGGAGTGGCAAGTGCGGTGATCGTGCCGGTCAGAGGACGGAGTTTCATGAATGAAGCCTTGCTGATGAGAGCAGGGCGAATTACGGAATCCGCAACGCTTTTTTCCCATGACCACCATCACTCCGCATACCGAGATGATCAACGACTTGCTCAAGCTGGCCGTGGATAGCGGCGTGAGCGACGTGATCATCAAATCGAACAAGCCCGGTTATGTCCGCATGGCGGGAAAGCTGAAGCCGGTCGACATGGACCCGATCACGTGCCCGGAGGCGGAGGCGTTCGTGGTGGAGCACGTGCCCAAGATCTTCAAGCCGCGCTGGGATGACGAGGGCCAGGTTGACTTCGCGTATTCCGCCGACGGGGTCGGCAGGTTTCGCGTCAACGCGTTTCACCAGCGCGGGCTCGTGAGCATCGTGATGCGGCACATCAAGAGCACCGTGCCGAGCTTTGGTCAGCTGGGATTGGGCGAAACGGAGGCGGCCCTGGTGAAACTCTGCCAGGCCAAGGACGGCATCCTGCTCGTGTGCGGCGCGACCGGCTCCGGCAAGAGTTCCACGATGGCGGCGATGCTGAACTGGATTAACCAGAACCTCGACAAGCACATCGTGACGATCGAGGACCCCATCGAGTATACGTTCCAGGATGACAAGTCGCTGTTCCAACAGCGCGAGATCGGGCTCGACGTGCCGAACTTCCAATTGGCGATCAAGGCCGTCCTCCGGCAGAATCCCGACATCATCCTGGTCGGCGAAATGCGCGACCGGGAAACGTTCGAGACCGCCATTTCGGCGGCGGAGACGGGCCATCTGGTGTTTTCCACGATGCACGCGGCCACGGTGGCACAGTCGCTGACGCGGCTGTTCGAGTTCTTCCCTGCCGAGGAGGTGGTGCAGGCGCGCCGGGCGATTGCGGGATCGCTCCGGGGATTCATCTGCCAGAAGCTCATTCCCACGATCGAGGGCAGCGGCCGGGTGCCGGCGAACGAGATTCTCAATGCCGATGCGACGGTAAGAAACCTGATTCTCGAGGGGCAGAACGAGAAGATCCAGGGCCTGCTCGAGAGCAATGCGGATTCGGCCACGTTCTCCTTCAACAAGGATCTCTACCGGCTGATCAAGGCGGGAAAAATCAGCAAGGCGGACGGGGTCAAGTTCTCGCCGAACCCGCAGCAGCTCGAGATGAACCTGAAGGGCATCTTCATCAAATCCTGAGGTCCCGCCGATGCGGCCTTTGCAGACAGCCTGGGTTTCCGGAATCCTTGCCGTGGCGTGCGCCTGCGCGGCCGAGCCGTCGGAGGATTCGATCTCCACGGCGAAGCGTGAGTTTGAACGGATGAAGGCGGCGGGCCAGCCGGGAGCAACTCAGGCGGAGCCGGCATTGAAGCCATCGACGCCGACCCTGCCTCCAGATGCCGCGTCGGGCCCGATCGCAGTCCGGCCGGGGCCGGCTGGAAAACTGCCGCGGAAGTCTGAGAACTGGCTCGTCGATGCCATGATGGGCCCGGCGGCCGGAAGTGCCGCGGAGTCGTCGGTTGCGGAATCCGGTGAAAAGCCGGCGGGACTCCAGCGCGAACGAACCCTGCTCGAAACCTATCTCGCAACCAAGCCTGCGACCGATTCGGGCGCGACCCCGGGTGGAACGGTTGCCGGGGCGCAGGGCCAGGGCACGGCCGTGGAGCAACGGGTGCCAGAAACGGTTTTCAACCCCCTGGCCGGTTTTCTGGGGCAATGGATGTCGTCGCAGGATTATGCGCTGCTGGGCTCGTCCCTGCAGGAGGCATCGCCGGACAGCGCGATCGCTGGCGGCAAGCCGCCCGTTGAAATTGCGAAGGCTCCGGCCGGAGGTGTCGAAATGCCTGAGATGGGCGATATGATCGAGAGCCTGGGCTCCGAACCACCGGCATTCGCGCCGCCGACGCCGGCGGAGAATCCGTACCTGCACGCATTCAATGAAGCGATGCCATCTCCGGCGCCGCGATCTCCCGTGGTGGCGGCCCCGGCCCAGGCCTATGAGCCCGGGCCTGCGCTGACGCCGGCTCCGCCCGCGCCTGCGCGTCAGCCTTCCAGCCAAATCCCTGATTTCGTGAAGCCGCAGGTGGACCAGAAGTATTTCAAGCAGCTGAAGCGCTTTTAGGGCTTGGATTCCGTTCCGGGGGCCCATTTTGTTGCCAGTTCCATCATGGCATTGGCTCTTCTATTTGCAGGACAAGGCTCCCAAAAGGTGGGAATGGGCCGCTCGCTGGTTGAGCATTCGGCGGCGGCACGATCGCTTTATGAAGAGGCGAACCGTGTGCTTGGCTGGGACTTGGCAAAGATCAGCTTTGAAGGACCCGAGTCGGAATTGACCCAGACCCGCGTGTGCCAGCCTGCACTCTTTGTGCACGGGCTGGCCGTCCTGGCGGCGATGCGGGAAAGGGAAGGGGGGCTGGGGACGGAACCCCGCTATGCGCTGGGACTTAGTTTGGGAGAGCTGACGGCGTATTGCGTTGCCGGAGTGTTCGATTTTGCGACCGGGCTGCGGATCGTCGCGGAGCGCGGTCGGCTGATGCAGGAGGCGTGCGAACAAACCTCGGGGGGAATGGCCGCGATCGTTGGGGAGGAGCGATCGAAGGTCCATGAGCTTTGCCGGGATTTCGACATCGAGCCCGCCAATTTCAATGCGCCCGGCCAGATCATCGTGTCCGGTGAGCAGGCCAAGGTCGAGGCGGCCCTGGCCGCGGCCAAGGATCGTGGCATGAAGAAGACAATCCTGCTGAAGGTTGCCGGCGCGTACCATTCCCGGCTGATGGAGCCGGCCCGGGCCGGCTTTGCCGCATACCTGGAGCCCCTGCCATTTTCCGCGCCGCGGATCACGGTCTTCACCAACACGACCGGGCAGGCCATCAGCGACCCCGGCGCCATCAAGGCAGCCCTGGCCAGACAGGTGGTCTCGCCGGTGCTTTGGGAGGACTGCATGCGCAATGCGGCCGCCGCCGGCGCCGATCTTTTCTGGGAACTTGGACCGGGCGGAGTGCTCAGCGGTCTGGCCCGGCGCACCGAAAAGGCCTGGGTGGTCAAATGTCTCTCCGAATTCCCCGATCTTGCCGCTGCCTGATCCGATGCCGACCCGTCTGACCCGCAATTTCTGCATCATCGCGCACGTCGATCACGGCAAGACGACCTTGTCCGATCGACTGCTCGAGCACACCCATACGGTCGAGCAACGGGTGATGACCGACCAGCATCTCGACGCCATGGATCTCGAGCGGGAGCGCGGGATCACGATCAAGTCGCACCCGGTGACCATGCATTACCGGGCGAAGGACGGGCAGACGTACAAGCTCAACCTGATGGACACGCCGGGACACGTGGACTTCAGCTACGAGGTCTCGCGCAGCCTCGCGGCCTGTGAAGGGGCGGTGCTCCTGATCGACGCCGCCCAGGGGGTGGAGGCCCAAACCGTGGCCAACGCCCACCTCGCCTTTGCCCAGAAGCTCCGGGTCATCCCGGTGATCAACAAGATCGACCTGCCCAGCGCCAACCTGGAGCTGTGCACCAAGCAACTGGAGGACATCCTCACCATTCCCGCCGAGGAGGCCATCCTCGCCAGCGGCAAGGCCGGCATCGGCATCGTGGACATCCTGGAGGCGGTCGTGCAGCGCGTGCCGCCGCCCCGCTGGACGGAGCCCCCGCAGACCCGCGGGCTGGTCTTCGACTCGCTCTACGATTCCTACCGCGGCGTGATCTCCTATGTCCGGGTCTTCTCCGGGCAGATCAAGGCCGGCGAGACCATGCTGCTGATGAGCAACGGCGCCCGGTCGGAGGTCAAGGAGGTCGGGGTCTTCACGCCGAAGATGCTGAAGATGGAGGTGCTCGGGGCGGGGGACGTCGGCTACGTCGTCTCGAACATCAAGAGCGTCGCGGACATCAAGATTGGCGACACCATCACGCTGGCGAACAAGCCGGCGACGGAGATGCTGCCGGGCTACAAGGAGGTCCGGCCAATGGTCTTCTGCGGGCTGTATCCGCTGGAAAGCGACGACTACGAGCACCTGAAGGCGGCGCTGGGCCGGCTGCGGCTGAATGACGCGGCCTTCGTTTACTCCTCGGAGAGTTCGGTCGCGCTCGGCTTCGGGTTCCGCTGCGGCTTCCTCGGGCTGCTGCACATGGAAATTATCCAGGAGCGGATCCGCCGCGAGCACGACGTCGACATCATCTCGACGTATCCGAGCGTGGTGTACCATGTGGTCCGGCACGGCGGCCAGATGATCGAGGTCGACAATCCGGTCAACCTGCCGGATCCCGGCACGATCGAGGAAATCCGCGAGCCGACGATCGTCGCCTCCATCATCCTCCCGAACGACTCGATGGGCGACATCCTCAGCCTGATCATGGAAAAGCGCGGGCACGTGGAGCACACCGACACGCTCGACCTGAGCCGGGTCATGCTCCGGACGGTGCTGCCGCTGAACGAGATCCTGGTCGATTTCAACGACCGGCTGAAGAGCGTCACCCACGGCTACGGATCGATGGATTACGAGCTCGGGGCCTACCGTGCGGCGGACCTGGTGAAGATGGAAATCCTGATCAACGGCGACCCGGTCGATGCCTTCGCGAGCATCGTCCATCGCGACAAGGCCGAGACCCGCGGCCGCGAGCTTTGCGAACGGCTCGCCGCCATCATCCCGCCGCAATTGTTCAAGGTCGCGATCCAGGCCGCGATTGGCGGAAAGATCATCGCGCGCGACAACGTGCGGGTGATGCGGAAGGACGTGACCGCGAAATGCTATGGCGGCGACATCACCCGGAAGCGCAAGCTGCTGGACAAGCAGAAAGAGGGCAAAAAGAAGATGAAGCAGATTGGGAAGGTCTCGATTCCGCCGGACGCGTTCATCAAGGTGCTCCAGAACCAATAGCCCCGCCATGTTCGGAATATTCGCGTCGCAGGAACGGAAGATGCGCGAGAATGCGCGCAACTGGCTGGAACTGGCGGACAAGGTGTATCATTACCGGCGCGACGTGCTGCCGCCCGCGCAAACGGGTGAATTGCAGGTGCGGATGGGGGAGCTGCGGGGATTGCTGAAGGAGAAGGCCGGCGCGGAGAAGCTGAAGATCGCGATCGAGCGGCTGGAGGAGGTGATGCGCCGGACGGGCGGGGCGATTTATCCCAAGACCGCGCTGTCGGACAACGTGGAGTTCTTCCTGGTGGCGGCGATCGTGATCCTGGGGATTCGCACGTACTTTGTGCAGCCCTTCAAGATTCCGACCAACTCGATGTGGCCGACGTACAACGGGATGACACCGGAGGTGTTCCAGCGGACGGAGGAGGAGCCGGGGCTGGTCGGCAAGGCGGCGCGATTTCTGGCATTTGGCGCGCGGCCCAAGCGGGTTGACGCGCCGGCGGACGGCGAGATCCTGATCCCGCTGGTTTCGGCCGGGGATCGGGCCGTGATCCCGTACCGGGAGGTGCCGGGCAGGACCTGGCTCGTGCTGCCCACGAAGCTAAAGGAGTACAGCATCGTGGTGGGCGGGCGGCCGGCGCAGGTCCGGGTGCCGCTGGATTTCGACTTCGAATGGACGGTGCGCGACGCGTATTTCCCGGATTTGGCGCGCAAGCAATCAGGCGGCGTCGATCTGGCGCGGTTGCTCGCGCAGCAGCGCGAGTCGCTTTCCGACGGCCGGGTGCAGTTTCTCCGGACCGGCCGGCATGTCAGGGCGGGCGAGCGGGTGCTCAGTTTCGACATCATCACCGGAGACCAGCTGTTCGTGGACCGGATGAGTTATCACTTTGTCGAGCCGAAGGTCGGCAGCGGGTTTGTTTTCCGGACCGGGAACATCCCCGGAATTGGAATGGATCAGTATTACATCAAGCGGCTGGTGGGAGGACCGGGGGATCGGCTGGAGGTGCGGGAACCGGGATTGTGGCGCAATGGCGAACCGATCACAGGCTCGGCGGCTTTTGCGGCGAACGCGGGACGGACGGGTCGCTATGGCGGCTACTTCAACCCGCCGGAGTATGTGCAGGGATTCCTGCGGCCCGGTGAGGTCGTGACGGTGCCGGCGGACAGCTATTTCGCGATGGGCGACAATTCGGCGAACAGCCAGGACAGCCGGTACTGGGGATACATTCCCGCCAAGGATGTCGTAGGCAGGCCGCTGGTGGTTTACTATCCGTTCACCCGCCATTGGGGACCGGCACGCTAGAGTCTGTCGGACTTATGCGGTCCGTTCTGCGCTGAAGGCGAACTGAAAGGCGGGCGGCCGACAGCACAATAGATATTATGTTAAGTGTATAAATGGATGCCGGCGGCTCTCTCCCCTAAACATGCGGCCGGGCATGAAAAAGCTTCACTCGCGGCGAAGACTGAAACCGCCCGCCTCGAGCCAGTCCCCCGCGACCTGATTCTGAACGCGCAAGCCCAGCCCCACCCAAGCTGCGCCCGTTGGCTGCATCCCCGCCTGAACCAGCGGGACAAACTCCGGCCATTCCCCATCCGGAAGCCGCACCGTCTTGAAACCGAGGTGTCGGTGATTCCCATCCAGCCAGGCCAGAATCAGGCTCACGGCTGTGCCCGGCGATACCCGCCCGCGAACGCGTATCTGTCCCACTTGCGATGGCGCCGGTCCGCCGGGAACCTCCCCCGCGGTCGCCGTCCACTGCGAAAGCATCGTATCCTTCGTCCCGGATAGGCGCAGCGCACCGCCGCTGAGTTCAGCGGAATGATGTTCGGCCGGTTCCACCCGGCTCTGCCATTCCGGCGGCAACGGAACCGAATATTTCAGTCCGGCTATCGTCCGCGGCGGGGCCGGCGGTCCGGACATGGTCGGATTTCGCAGCAATTCCACGCCGACCGACACGCCACCGGCGTCGGGCGCCGTGCGTAGAGACGCCTGCTGTAGCGGCGCCACTCGAGGATCCTTCAGGATCGCAGGCCCCTCCGACACGGGTCGCAGTGCCATGGCGGTGTGGATCGCCATCACCGCCAGAGGCACGGGATCATTTTTCAAATAGTCACCCCAGCCGAATGGATGCAGCGCCAGGGGCCGGGCCTGAAGCAAACGGACGGTGTAGCCGATGAACTCCGATCGCGCCTCCAGGCAGGCTTCGAGCGCGGCCGGCAGGCCACCAAGGAAATCCGTCTGCTCGGCTCGCGTCCGCGACCCAGCCGAACTGGTCTCCCCTTTTCCCTGACTGGCAATTGTCAGCGATGCGCGGATCACCGCATCGCGGCGCTCCTTGAAGTCTACAAACCGCTCGGTGACCCCGAACGTGTCGCTCACCAGCTCCACCCGGGCCCGGACCTTCGCGGAGCGGGCCATGCGCCGCGCCTCCTCGAGGAGGATCCTGAGCTCGGCGCATACCTTCGAGGGAAATACGGCCGCCTGCGATTCGTTGCGAAAATGCTTCAGCCAATACGAGGGTCCCGGCTGGTTCATCCACTGCGCCTCACACCGCTCGAAAAACCGGCGCATCGGCACTTCCGCCTCCTGAAAATACCGCCGGTGGAACTCGTCCAGCAACCCCGACTCTGACTGCCCGGGATCGAGCAGCAGTTGGGCGGTCAACCACGGGGTGATCGGATCCAGCCCCCAGTTGGGCGCGATCTCCGCGTAATAATCGGTGAACCCTGCACTGCGGGCATGCCGGAGGTTTGCGGCCAGCAGCTTCGTATGGATCCGCGGAATCAGGAATCCGAGTCCATAGAGATAATCATACATGCCGAGCCGGCGTCCGGGGCCGCCTGCGTCCGGAACCTGCTCGCCGGCCAGCCTGCCCCAGCGTTCCTGGAGCGCCATCTCCTCGGCCCAAAAGGCGGGATCGTAGCCCTGGCTCCGATCGGCGGTCAGGAACGGAATGACCTGCGGATGGAGGGGAAAATCAGGCGTGTTCTCGCACCAATAATAGGCCAGCGCGCCAAGGTATTTGTCAGGATGGGTGCGCGCGAGCTCAGCCGCCGCCCGGTTCATGAAGGTGAAAACCAGGTTCGAATAATCCGGCCGTTCCCGGAACCAGCGCATCCCCCCGCCGGATCCCTGATCCCCTATCGTCGCGCCGGGTGTTCCGACCAGGTCGATCAGCTCGGGCGACTCGCCCCAGATCAGCGCGTCGTTCACGCCCAGGGCAAAACTCACCGCCTCGGGATGCGCGATGAAATGATTGCGCGCAGCTTCGGCGGCGTACCGGGCGACATCGGGACGGGCTATGTCGGGATTCCAAAAATAGGATCCTGGCGGAGGTTCCAGCCGCCGGCCGTTTTCCAACGGAAAGAACTCGGGCCTCGTCCTGGCCAGGTCGGGAGGAAAGACGCTCGTGAGGTTGTGGGAAAAAGGCAGCCGCGCGCCCAACCCGTTCCGTCGACCCCACTCCGCGGCCGCCGGCCCGTTCAGTCCGCTGATCGCCCGGGTTTTGAAACCAGTTTGGTGTCCAGGTCTCGTTGAATCCCCACTCATCGATTGGCCTCGATCGTGTTCTGGCAACGCCCCTCCCCGTTCGTGGCCTAACGCTCCGGGAATGAACCAGCGATCGCGCTCCGGCGCCCGTCCACGGCCTTCTTGAGCCAGGTGGGAGAACGCGACACATGCGCTGCTGACCAGCGCCAGGAGTCCGATCCGAATGCTCGACCGCATCCGTCGGACCAAAACGCCGCTGTGTCGCGCCTGCAATCGGATAAGCCCTGCCATTTCGATGTCACACGTGTGACATCGAAATGGCAGCGGCGGTCACGCGCACGCAGGGTGCCGTCCTTGACCAATCATCGCTTTCCGGGGCGCCGGCGGAGCACCGTTGGGTAGCCCGGCAGGCGCCTTTGCCAGTCACGACCCCGGCGACAGCCGCCAGTCGATCAACCCCAGCTGCAGCAGTTTGCGGCCGTTGAAATGATTCCATTTCAACTCGACCGCCAGGTCGAGGACGGTCCCGACCGGCGGCAGCCGGTGGGCCAGCTTCCAAGCGACTCCGTGGAGCCGTCGCCCACGCCCATCCTCGAACGAAAACCGGAAATGCTGCTCCTTGAAAATCTCCGGCGGCGTCCGCAACACGACCCCCTGCACTCCGAAGACAGGCTCGGGATTCCCCTGCCCGAACGGATGCAGCGAGTCGAGTTCCTCCATCAATCGCTCCGTAATCTGTTCCGGCGTGAGCCACGCGGCGAGCTCGAGCCGCGCCTCCGCGATGTCGCCACCCACATGCTTCCGCACCGCCTCGGCAAACCGCGCACGGAAGGACTCGAGGTGCAGCTTCGGCAGCGCAACACCGACTGCCATCGGATGGCCGCCCCAACTCGTCAGGTGCTCGCAACACGTCCCGAGGACCTCCACCAGGTTGATGCCATCGACACTTCGTCCCGAGCCCTTGGCGATCTCCCCTTCATTCCCGAGCACGACGCAAGGCCGGTTGTATTTTCGGGTGACGCGGCCGGCCACGATCCCGACGACGCCGGGATGCCAGTTTTCGGCAAAAAGGACGATGCCGGCATCGGCGGCAAACTGCGACTCGATCAGCCGCTCGGCCTCCTCGGTGATTGCCCGCTCGATTTCCTGGCGCTCCCGGTTGAATGCGTCGAGTTGCTGAGCGGTTTCGAGGCAGAACTTCCCGTCGTCGCTGATCAAAAGCTCGACGGAAAGGGCCGCATCGGCGAGCCGGCCGCTGGCGTTGATCCGCGGTCCCAGTCGGAATGATATGTCCGTCGGTGATATCCCCTGGGTCGGCCTCACCCCGGAAACCTCCATCAGCGCGCGCAATCCCGGCCGGTGGGTCTGCTCGAGGATCCGCAGCCCGTGGCGGGCCAGAATCCGGTTCTCGCCCAGCAAGGGCACGAGGTCCGCAATCGTGCCGAGCGCCACCAGGTCGAGATGATCACGGAGCTTGATCCGGAAGGCCACCGGATGGTTTTCACCCCGCAGTTGTTTCAGGAGCCCGTGGACGAGCTTGAAGACCAGCCCCACCGTGCAGAGGTGCCGCCAGCTGGAATCCGCATCGGTGCCGTCCGGATGCACATGCGGGTTGATGAGGATGGCGTCGCCCAGCACCGGTTCCTTCGAGCGGTGGTGATCGATGATGATGACATCGATCGCCTGGGCGCGGAGGTAGGCGATTTCCTCGAGCGAGTTCGTCCCGCAGTCCAACGCGATGAACAGCTGGGGCCGCCCCATCTCCAGCGCGCGATCGATCGCACTGCGGGACAGGCCATAGCCGTCCTCGGAGCGGCGCGGGACCACGAAGCGCGGATTGAGTCCAAACCGTCGCAGGATCATGACCAGCAATGCGGTGCTGCTGACCCCGTCGACGTCGTAATCGCCGAGTACGACAATTTGTTCGCGACCGGCAATTGCCTGTCGCAGCCGCGAGGCGGCGGCTTCCAGGTTACGGAGCAGGAACGGATCCTTCAGCCCCGCGAGCGCCGGCTGGAGAAAGCCGGCGGCGGCATCCGCATCGCGCAGGCCGGCGCGGAGGAGCAGTTCGGCAAGCACACGGCTAATCCCGGCGCGCTTGCTGAGCGCCTCGGTTTCCTCCGCCGGGAGCGGCGTATGGGTCCAGCGCATGGTGGAGCGGAAAGGCGGGGCCCGCCTTCCGGGCGGACACGGGGTCCCGAGCACGTCGCCTGGGACCCGGTCCGGCTCGGAGTGCCGGCCCTGCCGGCCGTGTTATTCCGACGCCTTGCTGGTGCCCTGCCACTCGTATTTCGGCGCAATGTCATGATGCGCCTCAACGTGCTTCCGGTCGCCCTTGTGCCACCAGAAGAAGACCGGCGTGGCAATGAAGAGCGATGCAAACGTGCTCACCAGCACACCCACCAGCAGCGTGAAGGCAATGTCGTTCACGTCGCCGCCCGTGACCACCAAGAAGGTGAGCGCAGTGAGCAGCGTCGTTCCGCCGGTGATGATCGTCCGGGAAAGCGTCAGATTCAACGAGCGGTTGATGATGTCGCGCAGGGTGCCAACCGGGTTGAGCTTCAACTCCTCGCGAATCCGGTCAAAGACGACAATGGTGTCGTTGATGCCATAGCCGACCACGAGCAGGATGGCCGCGACCATCGAGGCGTTGAACTGCCGGCCCGGGAACATCACGAACATCGCCACCGTCAGCATCAGCCCGATGATGATGGCGACCACCGCGCCGACGCCGTAACCCATCTCGAAGCGGAAGGCGACGTAGAGGAGCATCAGGATCAGCGCCCAGAACAGCGAAACGACGGCGTTCCATTGGATCTCCTTGCCCACGGAAGGGCCGATCCGCGACTCGCCGGCCAGGCTCGCCTGGGCCTCGGGATGCCGCTGCTGAATCTGCTTCACGATCGCATCCCCCTGACCGAAGGGCGCCTGGATGATCAGCAACTCGCTGGTCGACCCAATTGGCTGCCGATATGAGGGGTTGATGTCGGTGACACCCGCGGCCGCCGCGGCCGCCCGGACCTCACCCAGGTCCAGCTTTTGTGCGAAGCTGATGCTCACCTGGTCGCCGCCCGTGAAATCGATGCCGTAGAGCCGTTCGCCCTTGGCGAAAAACCCGACCACGCCGGCGGCCACGATTACACCCGCGACGATGAAGGCCACACGTGCCCCCTTGAGAAAATCGTAAGCGGTGGACTGGAGAAGCGAGAGCATCGGCAGCCGCTTGATGAAGCCGCTGAAAATGACCCATTCGAGCAGGATCCGGCTGACGACCAGCGCCGAGAACATCGTCGAGAAAATGCCGATGGAGAGGGTGACGCCGAACCCGCGCACCGGACCGGTGCCCAGCCAGGCCATGATGCCCGCGGTGATCAGGGTGGTGATGTTGCCGTCGAAGATGGCCGAAAACGCCTTGTCGTAGCCGGCCTCGAGCGCCGTGCCCAGCGACTTCCCCAACCGCAGCTCTTCTCGCATCCGCTCGAATATCAGGATGTTCGCGTCGACCGACATCGCAAGCGACAGCACGATGCCGGCGATGCCAGGCATCGTCAGGGTGGCGCCCAGGCTGGCCATCACTCCCAGGAGGATGAGCACGTTCACGGCCATCGCCAGCACGGCGAGGAAGCCGCCGATTGAGTAAAACACGATGATGAAACCCGCCGTCAGCGCCGAGCCGATGACGAAGGCGGTGACGCCGCTATCGACCGCGTCCTGGGCCAGCGAGGGACCGACCTCGTACTGCTCGACCACGGTCAGTTCCACGTCGAGTGGGTTGTTGAGGACATTCGCCAGATTGATGGCTTCGCGATCGGAAAATGAACCCGTGATTTGGGCGGAATCACTGTTGATCTCCTCCCGGACGGTCGGCGCGGAATAGAGCTTCCCGTCCAGCACGATGGCGAGCCGTCCCAGCCGGCCCGCGGCCTGGCCGCCTTCGGCAATCCGACGCGTGATATCGGCAAACCGCCGCTTCCCTTCACTGGTGAACTCGAGGATTACCTCCGGTTTCCCGTACATGTCCGGTCGCGCAAAGGAATTGGAGATGCTTTCACCCGTCATCTCGGGGATCCGCTTCACGAACAGCTCCTCGGTGCCGGTTTCGCCCTGGCGGCCTTCCCAGTCCAGGGTCTTGATCTCGTAACCGGCGGGAGTCTCGATCCCGGGACCCGGCGTCAGCGTCGGATGCACGATCCGGAAATCCAGCCGCGCCGGCGCCTTCACTTGATCCACGACATCGGGGTTGTCCTTGGTGTTGACGCCCGGCAGCTGGACCTCGATCCGGTTTTCGCCGACCGGGCGGATGATCGGCTCCGCGACGCCGAACGCATTGATCCGGGCGCCGATGATTTCGATCGCCTTCTGGAGCTTTTCACGCCGGGCGTACTCGTCCGCCCCTTCGCCCGGTTTCGGCGGCGCGGCTTCGAGCGTGAAGGCAACGCCGCCCTTGAGGTCCAGACCCAGCTGCAGCTTGGCCTTCGAGCGGCGCAGGAGCTCGGCCAGAAGAATGTCGTTCCGCTTCTCGACGTTGCGGAGCGAGGACTCGAGCCGGATATCGGGGAAATACTGCGAGAGGTCGATTTTGCGCTCACGGCCGATTTGTTTCAGGCCGACGTACTCGCTCACCGCCTGGAGATTTTGCTTTCGCTGCGCGGCTTCCGCCACGAGCTGGGCGAATTCCGCCGGACGGACGGTGGCCTGCTCCTTGGCGTACTGGGCGAAGGACGGGGCGTCTTGGAATGGAATCAGCTGCGTGACCGACCACGCCACGATGGCAAGGCAGAGCAGTATCTTCCAGAGGTTGCGTTTCAGCATGGGTCGTTTGGGTTGAAAGGGACGGGTTTTCGCACGCGAAAACCTCCAGCTTGATCATCCGCGGCCGCGGCAACCGCTCACTTCTTCTCGCCGGCCTGCCGCTTCAGCACGGTCTGCACGAAACCCTTTCCGAGCTCGATCTTGGTATTGTCGGCGATCCGCACGACAAACCGATCTTCCTTCACGTTGGTGATCACGCCGAAGATCCCGCCATTGGTGACGATCTCGTCGCCGGTCTCGAGCGACTTCAGCATCCGCTCGTGCTCCTTCTGCTTCTTGCGCTGCGGCGCGATCATGAAGAAGTACATCGCGGCGAACAGGAGGACGTAGCCGATGATCATCACGCCGGGGATGCCGCCCGACTGCGGTGCGGGTGCGGCAGTCTGGGCCAGGAATTCAGGGGCGGTAAGCACCGGGAACATTTTCGTCATTGCGTGTTGGGGGATTTGAAAAAAGAAAACACGCATCTAACTGAGTCGCCTCCGGCAAAAGCAAGCCCGTAAACCATCCGGGCCCGGCGCCGCCGGCGGCGAGGCCGGAATCGGCTTGGACCGTGCCACTTGCGGGCCGGCCCGATTTCCGTCCACGCTCGTTTTCACCCTCCTCCCGCCCTCCCCTGAAAACCAAATCCTCCTCCGCCTGGTCGACCGCCCAATCCGAAGAACACTACGGGTTCAAACGCTGGGGCTCCGGACACCTCTCGGTCGACGACGAAGGCTACGTCACCGTCCAGCCGCTGACCGATGGCCGCGGCATCCGTGTCCTTGACGTGGTGGACGAAGCCCTGGGCATGGGCCTGAAGGCCCCGATGGTGATCCGGTTCCAGGATCTGCTCCGCCACCGGGTGATCCAGCTGAACCAGATGTTTGCCCGCGCCATCAAGGAGGAAGGCTACGACGGCTCCTACCGCGGCGTCTTCCCGATCAAAGTCAACCAGCTGCGCGAGGTCGTCGACGAGATCGTCGCCGCTGGCAAGGACTTCAACTACGGGCTCGAGGCCGGCTCGAAGCCCGAGCTCATGGTCGCACTCGCGATGCACGAGGGGGCGCAGCGCCTCATCATCTGCAACGGCTACAAGGATCATGACTACATCCGGCTGGCCCTGCTGGGCCGCAAGCTCGGCAAGAAGATCATCATCGTGGTCGAACAGCTGGCCGAGCTGGATGACATCATCCGGCTGGCTGGTGAAACCGGCGTGAAGCCGATGATCGGTTTCCGGGCCAAGCTGCAGACCCGGGGCGAGGGCAAGTGGGCCATGTCGACGGGCGACAATGCGAAGTTCGGGCTCAACACCGCGGAAATCCTCTTCGCGATCGAGAAACTCCGCGCCGCCAAGCTCACGCAATCCCTCCGGCTGGTCCATTTTCACATCGGGTCGCAAGTGCCGAACATCCTCACGATCAAGAATGCGGTCGTGGAGGCCACGCGCTTTTACTGCCAGCTCGCGAAGATGGGTTTCCCCATGGGCTACCTCGATGTCGGCGGCGGACTCGGGATCGATTACGACGGTTCGCGGACCAACTTCGAATCATCGATGAACTATTCGATGGAGGAGTACGCGCGCGACGTCGTGTTCAACATCCGCGAAATCTGCACGGCCTCCGGCGTCGCCGTGCCGGACATCGTCAGCGAATCCGGCCGGGCCATCGTGGCGCCACACTCCCTGCTGGTGGTCGAGGTGTTCGAGCGGATCAACAAGCGCGAATCGCTCGGCCAGCAGCACCAGCCGAAGGAAAAGCACAAGGTCGTCGGCGACCTCGAGGTGATGCTCAAGAACAAGGGCCGGCTGGGCCGGCTCGAACGGTTCCACGACGCCTTGCAGAAAAAGGAGGAGGCATTCTCGCTCTTCAACCTGGGTTACCTCGATCTCGAGAACCGGGCGGCCGCCGAGTCGCTCTTCTGGCAGATTTGCGAGCAGATCGCCAAGGAGGGCCGCAAATCGGGCTACCAGCCCGAGGAACTCCACGAGCTCGATCGGCTGCTCGCCGATCAATACGTGTGCAATTTTTCGGTCTTCCAGTCGCTGCTCGACCACTGGGCCCTCAAACAACTCTTCCCCGTCGCCCCGCTCCACCGGCTGAACGAGAAGCCCAGCGTCAACGCGATCCTCGTCGACATCACCTGCGACTCCGACGGCAAGATTGCCTCGTTCATCGATCTCCAGGACGTGAAGGACTACATCACGCTCCACCCGCTGAACAACAAGCCCTACTACCTCGGGATCTTCCTCACCGGCGCCTACCAGGACATCATGGGCGACCTCCACAACCTCTTCGGCCGGGTCAACGAGGTCCACGTGTTCCTCGAGGACGACGAGCCGAACGGCTTCTACATCGAGGAGGCGCTCAGCGGCAGCCGGATCGCCGACGTGATCGAGGGCGTGCAGTACCAGCAGGAGGATTTGTGCCGCAAGATGAAGGCCCAGATTGATGCGGCCACCCGCCGGGATCAGGTGAAACCGCGCGAAGGCGTCCGGCTGCTCGAGCTCTACGAGAGCCAGATGCTCAACAAGACCTATCTGAACATCGAGCCCAAGCAGGCGCGCAAGAAGGCGCGGCGCTAGCCGTAAGACCGACAGGCGGTCAGCAGGGGACTGGCAGCAGCCCGCTGCCTATAAGCAATTGGCACGCGTCACTGTCGATCCATTAACAACCAGCGGGAGCAGGGCTCTGATATGGCCCCGGGCGGCGCCGGGGATTAACACTGCAGCCCCCATGAAAACGCACCGCCTGGTCACCCTCCTCCCTGCGCTCGCCCTCGGCATGACGCCGGTCATTTCCGCCGAGGCTCCCCTGGCCGATTTCATTCGCGAGAACCTGGAATTCGCCACCGCCCAGTACACGCACCTGCTCGGCCAGGTGGAGGGCAAGGAAGGGCTGCCCCGCACTTTCGAGCAGGGCGAACTCAAAGTCATCCCGCCCAAAGACTGGACGAGCGGCTTCTTCGCCGGCTCGCTCTGGTATCTCTTCGAGGCCACGGGCAAGCCCTCGTGGCGCGAGGCGGCTCGCCGCTACACCGCACCGATCGAGTCGGTCAAAAACAACACGAACACCCACGATCTCGGCTTCATGCTGTACACCAGCCATGGCCAGGGGCTGCGGCTCACGGGCGACGCGCACTATCGGGAGGTCCTGCTTACCGGAGCCGGCTCGCTCAGCACCCGGTTCAATCCCGCCGTCGGCTGCATCCAGTCCTGGAATGCCCGGCGCGGCTGGCAGTTTCCGGTCATCATCGACAACATGATGAACCTCGAGCTGCTCACCTGGGCCTCGCGCACCAGCGGCGATCCGAAATTCCGCGATCTCGCCATCCGGCATGCGGATACCACCATCAAGAATCACTTCCGGGCCGATGGCAGCAGCATCCACGTGGTGGATTACGATCCCGCAACCGGCGCGATCCGGGCGCGGCAAACGCACCAGGGCGCGGCGGATGACTCGGCCTGGGCGCGCGGCCAGGCCTGGGGACTCTATGGCTACACGATGATGGCACGCGAAACCCGCCAGCCCGCCTACCTGGCCCAAGCCCGGTCGATTGCCCGCTTCCTCATGAACCACCCGCGGCTGCCCGCCGATCGCGTGCCCTACTGGGATTTTGATGCGCCCGGGATTCCGACTGCTCCCCGTGATGCGTCCGCCGGCGCGATCATGTGCTCGGCGCTCTTTGAACTGGCGACCCTCGTCCCACCGGAAGATGCCGCCGGTTATCGTACCTTCGCCATCGGGCAGTTGCGCAGCCTCGGCTCACCGGCCTACCGTGCGAACCTTGGGGAGAACGGGGGATTCCTCCTGATGCACTCGACCGGCAACCTGCCGGGGAAGACCGAAATCGATGTGCCCATCAATTACGCCGATTATTACTTCCTCGAGGCATTGCTCCGCTGTCAGGCAGGTCTCGCCCCGAAGGCCTAGCAGCAGCCTGTTCGGTCTTACGGCTGTTCGACGGAAGAGGCCGAATGTGAGGCTGACACATCCGACAGGCTGCTAATTGAAAATGCCTGCGGCATTTTCGGGAAGGAGTGAGGGTTCGGAGCGACAAAGGTTCGGATCCATCGGATGGTATTGTTGGCGCCGCGGCGCCCTCGCCGCGGTGTTCGAGCGAGACTCGGCCCCTCGACAAGCTTATAGCCAAGCCTGTCGAGGAGCTAGGGCGCCGCATCCCCATGAAATGCAGTCGTGACGCGCACGTCGCGCGGACGTCGAAATTTAGCGCGGCGCCCAATCTCCGGGTTTGCCTTTCCGGGCCAATGTGTTCAGTTGAACACTATGAGCGAACCTCTCACGGATCGACAGCAGCAGGTCCTCGATTTCATTCACGCCCATCAACGCCAGCACGGCGTCTCCCCCTCCCTGCGCGAAATCCAGGCGCATTTCGGGCTGGCCAGCCCGTTCGGGATCAAACGTCACGTCGATGCCCTGACCGCGAAGGGCGCACTCCGCCGGCTCGATGGGAAGGCCCGCGGGCTGCTGCCTGCCTCCCACCCCCGCCGCGGCGCGCTGGCCGAAATCCCCCTCTATGGCACCATTCCCGCCGGCTTTGCCGTTGTCGCCGAGCAGGAGCCCGATGCCTATGTCTCGGTCGACACCATCTCCCTCGGCGTCCGGCCCAACACCCGGCTCTTTGCCCTCAAGGTCCGCGGTGACTCGATGATCAACGCGGGCATCCTCGATGGTGATACCGTGTTCCTCACGCCGCGCGAACCGCGCCCGCAGGACATTGTCGCCGCGCTGATCGATGGCGAGTCCACGCTCAAACGTTTCCTCGTCCAACGCGGCCGCGCCTTCCTGCGCGCGGAAAATCCGCGCTATCCCGATCTGCTGCCAGCCAGCGAACTCGTGATCCAGGGGGTCATGGTCGGCCTGCTCCGCGCCGGCACGAGCTGAACCTCAACCCATAACGCATCGAGTACGGCCTAACGGGCATCCCAAGCCACTGCTTTCCCCCCGCCATGTTGTTTTCCGGCGTGC
The DNA here is from genome assembly GCA_011525695.1 of Verrucomicrobiia bacterium. Taxonomy (GTDB): domain Bacteria; phylum Verrucomicrobiota; class Verrucomicrobiia; order Opitutales; family Opitutaceae; genus ER46. The sequence continues at coordinate 26,528 of WYBX01000070.1, read as the reverse complement.
AATTTCCGAATCCGCATTTGCGCGCTACTCGCTACTTTTTCCATGCCCGCCGCACCCGAGAGACTCGCGGCGCTCCGGCGTCAACTCGCCGAGCGCTTCCCGACCGTGCCCCGCACGATGGTCTCGTTCGGCGCGCCCGGCGCCGGCCGCACACTGGCGACCGGCATTCCCTCACTGGATCAACCCTGCGGCGGGCTGCCACTGGGCGCGGTGACGGAAATTGTCTGCCCCGCACCGAGCTGCGGCAGCCACCTGCTGTTGGGCCAGTTGCTCGCCGCCACTCGCGCCGTCCGCTCCCGGCTCGCGTTGATCGACAGCACCGACTCGTTTGATCCCTCCTCCTTTGCCGGGGAATTGCTCGCCCATCTTGTCTGGGTGCGCTGTGCCAGCACGGCCATGGCGCTGGGCAGCGCCGATCTGCTCACGCGTGATGCCAACCTCGGGCTTGTCTTCCTCGATCTCCGCCAGGCGCCGGTTGCCGATCTGTTGCGGACTTCGAGCACGCAATGGTATCGGCTCCAGCGTGCGGTCGAGCCCGCTGAGCTCACCCTGGTGGTCGCCACCCCCCGCACCTGTGTTCCCAGCGCCCAGTTCCGGCTGATGCTGTCCACCGTACATCGGGCGGATGCACTCACCCGCGACCGGATTGCGCTCAGCGCGGAAATCGCGCTCTCCCTGCAGCGCCAGCGGCTGCAGGCCGCCGCCAGTTAGCGCCTCCGTCCTCGGTCCTTAGTCCTTAGTCCTCGGTCCTTAGTCCTTAGTCCTCGGTCCTTAGTCCTCTGTTCGCGCATGTTCGCCGTCTTGTACATTGCCGATTTTGCCCTGCACGCCGTGCTGCGCGCGGAACCCGGCACGACCGGCCGGCCGGCGGCGCTTTTCACTCCCGCGCGCCAAAAGTCCATCGTGCTTTCCGCCAATCCCGGGGCCCGCGCCCACGGCGTCGAGCCCGGCATGTCTGCCCCGCAGGCCATGGCCCGCTGCCCGCAACTCGTCATTCGCACCTCCGTGGCCGGTGCCGAGGCGGAGGCGCGGGCCGCCTTGTTCGCGGTTGGCTTCACCCTGTCGCCCGCAATCGAGGACACGGCACCCGGCGTCTGCACCGTCGATCTGAAGGGCGTGGATCCCGCCAGGCTCGAGCCAGCCGCAGCCATGGCGGCCCGGGAACTGACACGGCTCGGGCTCCCGGCCACCGCCGGCATCGGCCGCACTCCCCTGCTCGCCCTGTATGCCGCCCGCGCGGCCGCGGAGGAGCCTGCCCGGTCCTCGTTCCCGCCAGCGTTCTCACCCCCGGAGGATCTTTTCTCCGCCTCGTGCGTGGCAGAAGCCGCGCCGGAGAGGAGCGAGCAGGACGAGCCATCGCACCGCCTCCTCCGCGTCACCGATGCCCCCGCCTTTCTCGCGCCGCTCCCGCTTGCCGCGGCGGATCCCTCCCCCGAACTCGCCGGCATCCTCGCCCAATGGGGTGTGCGTACGCTCGGCGAACTCACGGCGCTGCCGCGGGACGATGTCGGCCGCCGGCTGGGCCCCGACGGGCTTGCGCTCTGGGATCGCGCCCGGGGTGGTGATCCCCGGCCACTGCGTCAGGTCACGGCCACACGCGATTTTTCCGCGATGCGGGAATTCGAGGATGAGGTCGAGTCGCTCGAGCCACTGCTCTTCAGCCTCCGCCGGTTTCTCGACCGGCTCGCGCTCGAGCTTCGCACCGCCCAGCTGGTCGCCGCCGAACTCGAGCTCACGCTTTCGCTGGGTGACGGCACCCGCCATGTCCGTGGCTTCCGGCTGCCCGAGCCGACGGCGGACGTGGATATCCTCTTCCGCACGCTCCACACCCACCTGGAATCGCTGCAAACCGCGGCGTCGATCTCGGCGGTGGCGCTCCGGCTCATGCCCACGCGCCCGCTGGTGCGCCAGCAGGGCCTGTTCGACACCGGGCTGCGCGATCCGCACGGGTTTGCCGAGACCCTGGCGCGGGTGAGTGCGCTGGTGGGCGCGGGACGCGTGGGCACGCCGGAGTGCGAACCCACGCACCGGCCCGATGCCGTCCGCCTCGTCACCCCGGCGCCGGTGGTCCCCCTGCCGCCTCCGCCGCCGGTGCATCCGCCGCGCGGGCTGCCACTGCGCCGATTCCGGCCGCCGCTGGCCGCCACGCTCGAGTTTGCCCCGCCCGGCCGCCAGCCGATCTATCTTCACACCTCCCGCTTCCATGGCGCGATTGCGGAAATCCACGGTCCCTGGCGGGGCAGCGGCGACTGGTGGGAGCCGGATCGCGCGTGGGAGCGGATTGAATACGACATCGAGCTCGCCGCCGGCGGGCTCTACCGGCTGATCCAGACGGGCGAGGCCTGGTTCATCGAGGGGGAGTATGACTGACCAATCTTTCTCCTCCCTCTTTCTCTTCAATCCTTCTCCCCATGCCCGCCTACGTTGAACTCCATGCCCGCAGCGCCTTCAGTTTCCTGCGCGGTTCCGCGAATCCGGAGGATCTCGTGTCGGCCGCCAGCGCCGCGGGGCTGCCCGCAATGGCGCTGCTCGATCGGGATGGGGTGTCCGGCGCGCCGCGGTTCTTTGGCCGGGCGCGGGAGGAGGGGCTGCGCGCCCGCGTCGGCGCCGAGGTGACGATGATCGATGGCTCGGTCGTGCCGTTGATCGCAACCTCGCGGACCGGTTATCAGAATCTCTGCCAGCTGATCACGGAGGCCAAGCTCACGCCACGTCTCCCGCTGTCCGTCCGCCCCGACCGGGCAGACCCGGAGCCCGGCCCGACCCCCGCGGATCGCAAGCGCCCCTGCTTTGCCACCTGGGATGAACTCGCCCGGCATGCCGGGGGACTGGTGGCGCTTACCGGCGACGAGGACGGCCCGGTGCGCCGCGCCTGGCAGGCCGGCGGTCCCACCGCCGCCGGGGATGCGTTGCGCCGGCTCCAGGCCATCTTCGGTCGTGATCACCTCTACGTCGAGGTGCAGCGTCACCGCCAGCGGGGGGAGGAGGCCGCGATCGGCTGCCTGCGCGACCTGGCAGCCGCGCACGGGCTCCCGCTGCTGGCGACCGGCGGGGTGAACTACGCCGTGCCGGCGCAGCGCTGCGCCGCCGACGTGTTCACCTGCCTGCGGCTGCACACCACCCTCGATGCCGCCGGCCGCCAGCTCGCCCTCAACTCCGAACGGCACGTGAAGTCCGCCGCGCACCTGGCGCAGCTGTTCGCCGATCTGCCCGAGGCGGTGGCGAACAGCGTCCGGCTCGAGGAGCGGATCGAATTCACCCTGGAACAGCTGGGGTATCAATTTCCCACTTACACCACCCCGCACGGCGAGCCCATGCCGGTCTTCCTGCGCGAGGTCACCTACGCGGGCGCCCGCCGCCGCTATGGCCGGCTGGAGCCCCGCGTCACCCGCCAGATCGAGAAGGAGCTCGCGTTGATCACGAAGCTGGGGTTCTGCGGCTATTTCCTGATCGTTTGGGACATCTGCGAATTCGCCCGCGCCCATGACATCCTGGCCCAGGGCCGGGGCAGCGCCGCCAACAGCGTGGTCTGCTACGCCCTCGGCATCACGGCCGTCGATCCGATCAAGCACGACCTGCTGTTCGAGCGTTTTCTGAGCGAGGGCCGCGTGGGGCGCGACGGCCACCCCTCGTGGCCCGACATCGATCTCGATCTGCCCAGCGGGGATCGGCGGGAGAAGATCCTGCAGCGCGTCTACGAGGCGTATGCCCCCCGGGGGGCGGCCATGACCGCCAACGTCATCACCTACCGCGGCCGCAGCGCGGTCCGCGAGATCGGCAAGGTCCTGGGCTTCGGCGATGACGCGCTGAACCGGTTCTCCAGCCTTTATGCCAATGGCGACTTCCCGGAGACGCTCGAGCTGCAGGATCAGCTGGCGATGGCCGGCATTGCCGGCCGGCACCCGCGCGCCGCGGCCATGGTCCGACTCTATCACCAGATCCACGGCCTGCCGCGCCACCTTGGGCAGCACAGCGGCGGCATGGTCATCTGCCAGGGCCAGCTCGACCGCATCGTGCCGCTGGAGAACGCGAGCATGCCGGGGCGGGTCGTCGTGCAGTGGGACAAGGACGACTGCGAGGACCTCGGGATCGTGAAGGTCGATTTCCTCGGTCTGGGGATGATGGCGGTGCTGCAGGAGACGCTGGCGCTGTGCCGGGCCCGCGGGACCCCGCTGGAGTTGTATACGATTCCGCAGGACGATCCGGCGACCTTCGCGGCGATGCAGCAGGCCGACACCGTGGGCGTGTTCCAGATTGAGAGCCGCGCCCAGATGGCCTCGCTGCCACGGATGCACCCGGCCTGCTTTTACGACGTGGCAATGCAGGTCGCGATTGTCCGCCCCGGCCCCATCGTCGGGAACCTGGCGCATCCACTGATCCGGCGGCGCAACCGGCTCGAGGAGCCGGACTGGATCGATCCCTCGGTCGAGGCGATTGTCCGGCCGATCCTCAGCCGGACGATGGGCGTGATCCTGTTTCAGGAGCAGATGCTGGAGCTGGCGATGAAGCTGGCCGATTTCAGCGGCGGCCAGGCCGAGGAGCTGCGGCGTGCGATGGGGTTCACGAAGGGCAACGGCCGGTTGCAGAAGGCGCTTGCCGGGTTGTGCGCCGCGCTGCGCCGGAAGGGGCACAATGAGGCCGTGGTGCAGAAGGTCAGCGAATCGGCGCTCTCCTTCGCCGCATACGGGTTTCCGGAATCGCACGCGCTGAGCTTCGCCCTCCTCGCCTATGCCAGCACCTGGCTCAAGGTCCACCGCCCGGCCGAGTTCACCGCGAGCCTGCTCAACAACCAGCCGATGGGATTCTACTCGCCCGCCACCATCCTGCAGGATGGACGGCGGCACGGACTCCAGGCCCGGCCGGTCTGCGTCGAGCGATCCGACTGGGATTGCACCGTCGAGGGGGCCGACACGATTCGGATCGGGCTGCGTTATGTGAAGGGGCTGCACCAGGCAAACGCCCGGCAAATGCTCGCCACACGGGCGGAACGACCGTTCGAATCGATCGACGATTTCCTCCGGCGGACGAATTTTTCCTCGGTCGAGCGGCGTGCGCTCGCCGCCGTGGGTGCCCTGAACGGGTTGGCCGGCCATCGTCGCGCCGCGCTCTGGCAAATCGAGGCGGCGTGGTCGGAACACGAGACGCTTTTCCGGCAGGCCGGCGTTGACGGTCCGGCCCCCGCGAGATGGCGGGATTCGGGTGCCGGCGGTGTCGCTGGTTCCCGGCCAGCTCCCGGCTGTGGCACTGAAGGCCCGGTGGATTGTAATCCAGCGGATTCCCGCCGGGCCACCCCGGCAGTTGGGATGGCCTCATTCAGGCTTGCGGCGGATGGCGGGGCCCCCTCCCCGCTTGCTCCCATGACGCTGCCGGAGCGGCTCCGGGCCGATTTCACCGGTCTGGAACTCACGACCGGCATTCATCCGATGGCCCTTGCGCGGCCGCGGCTCTCGGATGCCTGGCGTGCGGCCGATCTGGTGCTGGCAAAGGACGGCGAGCGCGTGACGATCGCAGGGTCGGTCATCTGTCGCCAGCGGCCCGGCACCGCCAAGGGCTTTGTCTTCATCAGCCTCGAGGATGAGACCGGGATCGCCAACATCATCGTGGTCCCGTCGCTCTTCGAGCGCCAGCGACTCGTCATCACGCAGGAACCGGCCCTGCGGATCACCGGGAAGCTGCAGAACCAGCACGGCGTGATCCATGTCCGGGCGGAAAAGATCACCGCGCTGGCCGAGGCGATGGTGCCCGCGCAGGCTTCCCATGATTTTCGGTAGTGGCCGTGGCCCGCAATCCGCTCCGGCATGCACTTGAACCCGGCCGCCGCAGTCGGGCACGCCACGAGGATCCAGATGCGATTTCATGTCGCAGCTGCGACATGAAATCCTTCCCCCTCATCCGGGGTAACAAACGCCAATCGCCCTCGGGAGGACCTGCACGCCCCATGCCGGAGGACAAGCCGCCCCGGCGTGAGGCGCCCTTACGATCGCTTCTCGAGCAGCGCCACGACTTCGGGATGCTTGTATTCGCGGGCGAGATCCAGCGCGGTGACGCCGGGCTTCGATCGTACCTTGGGATCGACGCCATGGGCCAGCAGGAGCTCCACCATTTCCAGGTTGCCCGCGGCGGCCGCCTCATGGAGAGCCGTGCCGCCCAGTTCGCTCAGGAAATTTGGATCGGCGCCGGCCTCGAGCAGCAGCCGCGCAATATCGAGCCGGGTCTTGGCCGCGGCGTGGTGCAGCGGCGTCCATCCGATCCGATCCCGTTTCATGGTCTCCGCCTTCCGCCGCAGCAGTTCCTTCACGAGTTGGGGGTCGTTCCGCTCCACCGCCAAGTGCAGCGGTGTCCGCCCGGATTTGTCGGCCGCCTCGACATCCGCCCCCTGCTGGAGCAGCAGCAGGGCGATGTCGGTCTTCCGCCGCAGGATCGCCGCCTGCAGCGGAGTCATCGCGGCCTCGGGATTGCCCTGCACGACGGCCGGATCGCGGTCCAAATGGCGCTTCACGTCGGCGGCATCGCCGCGGGCGATTGCCTCCTCGATCGTGGCGTAAACCGGATCCTCCTTCGGCGCCGCTCCGTCGGCAGCCATGAGCGAACCGGGCACGGTCGCGACGGCGTAGACGACGAGCAGGGAGAGCAACCGAGCCGGGCGGCGGGTACAGGCGAGGATATTCATGGGGACGTGCTCACACCATGGGCGGGTGGACGCCCGCGACAAGCGCGCCTTCGCAGATCAGCCGGAAAAACGGTCCGCGGTGTGGTGCCCGAGGTCGGTAGCATTCTCGCCCAGCATCGCCCCGTCAATGCCGGCGAAGCACTTAAAACCACTCATGTACCATGATCATGGTATATGAGTGGCAATGGCGGCCACGTGAAACCACGGCCGGCCGCGGTGCTTTTTCTCGATTCGCGGGCCGCTGGCGCCTAAGGGTGTGCGGATGGAGCCTGCGCCCAAAATCCTCTTGATTGATGACGATCCGCTGGTGGCCCAGCTCATTGGCATGCTCGTGGGGGCGTTCCGCGGCACGGCCTACACGCTGGAGCATGCGCCCGACTACGCCGGGGGGCTCGAACGGCTCCTGACCGGCAACTACGCGCTCTGCCTGCTGGATTACCGACTGGGAGATGGTGACGGGCTGGAACTGCTGCGCAATGCCAAGGCGCGCGAATGTCCCACGCCGATTATCCTCCTCACCGGAGACAGCCGCGAGGAAATCGATCTTGCCGCCATGGAGAGCGGGGCGGCCGACTTCATCTGCAAGCAGGACTTCAAGCCGGACAGTTTCGAACAGGCCGTGGATTACGCGATCAAGACGGAGGCGGCCCGAAAGCAGCTGCGCGCCGGTTTGAAGCGCGCCGAACGATCGCCCGGCAGTCCGAATCCTGCCGGCGGCGGCGATGCCGGCCCGCACTGATTGCAGGCTCACGGGCCGGTCGGCGGCTGAAAGATGTCCCGGGGCAGCACCGGATTGGCTTCAATCCGTTCGAACGTGGCCTGCTGGGACAGCCGGCCGTTGATGAAGACCGTCACTTCATGCGGCAGCAGCACGCCGGCGACTGGCCGGTGGTCGCCATAGCGGCTGACCACCTCGCGGCGACTGCCATCGGCCGAGAGCTGCTGCAGCCGGAAGGCCAGGAGGTAGGTGCGAGGATCCAGCAACACGAAGATGTTTTCCGTGAGCGAGCGCACCACGAGCAGCCGGACGAGCTTGCGCCCGCCCATGTCCGCCTCGCCGGCATATTCGAGTCGGTATCCCCTCTCCTCCCAGCCCACGAGCGGATCGTCAAAGTCGGCGTCGAACAGGAACAGCTCCGCCTCGGCCGGGGCCATCCGCTCGGTCCGCGCCGGTGAATTTGCCGGGTCGAGCGTCCATGGAGGCGCCACCCCGTCCGACGCCTGCACGATCACTCGTCCGCCAAGCTGGGTTTCGGTCCGCACCCGGTTGGGCCGCGCCGCGATCAGCGTGAATGGCAACTGCTCCTTCGCCGTGATCACGTTGCCGCTGATCCGCAGCGTCCTGAGTGCCTGAATCCGAGTCATGCCTCCGATTGCTTCGACGTGGATCCGCGCAATGTCGGCAGCCTGATCCGCCCGGGCCGGTGCGATTCCGGCGCCCAGGGCAAAACCAATGAGAAACGCGCTGGCGCGCAGCATGCCGTGAGTGGATTTTTCCACCCCGAACCTGACAAGATATTTGCTCAATCCCTCGTTGCGAGGCGGCAGGCGAGCCTCGGCGCTATTCGCGCAAGTCGGTTGCCACCGCCGATTGGCCGGAGCCGATCCCCGCGGCGGGTGTCGGTGATGGGATGCGACCCCACCCCTGGATACTTCCATGCCTGCTTGCAATCCTGGCGCCGGTTTCCGCTCCAGCGAGCGATGAGGGTTCGCCGCGACCGGACGCGTTCCGAATCTATGTCAGCAACGAGCTTTCGGGCGATGTGACCATCATCGATGCCCCTTCATTCGAGGTCCGGGAGACGATTCCCGTCGGGAAACGTCCGCGGGGCATCCACGTCGCTTTCGACAATCGCCACCTTTATGTTGCCACCAGTGGTTCGCCCCGGATGGGCCCGGGCGCGGATCCCGAGCGGGCCAAGAGCCTGACCGCCGACAAGTCGGCCGATGGCATCGCCATCATCGACCTGACCAGCGGTCGGAAGGCACGGCAGCTTCGCGTCGGTTCCGATCCCGAGGAATTTGCACTCAGCCGGGACGGCCGGCACGTGATTGTCGCCAACGAGGACATCGCCACGGCTTCGATCTGGGAATTGAATTCCGGCCGGATGGTGGCGGAAGCGGCCGTGACCGGCGAACCCGAGGGGGTGGCGCTTCATCCGTTTCGCGACGAGGTCTATGTCACCTGTGAGGAGGAGGGGGATATTTTCGTGCTGCATCCCGGGACCGCGAAGGAGATTGCGCGGATCCGGCTTGGCGGCCGGCCGCGGACCGTGGCGTTTTCCCCTGACGGTGGCGTGGCATATGTGCCGCTCGAATCGAGCCGGTCCATCGCGCTGCTCAATGCGCGCACCCATCGACTGATGACGAAGGTTTCGGTACCGGCTCCCGCATTGCCGATGGGTGCTGCGATTTCGCCAGATGGACGCGAGCTCTATGTTTCCACCGGCCGGGGCGGGAGCGTGGTAATCCTGGATACGGCGGGCCGGAAAATTGCGGCGACCATTCGGGTTGGCACCCGCCCGTGGGGCATTGCACTCAGTCCGGACGGCTCGCTGCTTTTCACGGCCAATGGGCCGTCGGACGACGTGTCGGTGATTGACGTACGAACCCGCCAGGAAGTGCGACGGATCAGCGTCGGGGCGGGACCTTGGGGGATCGCTGTGGGTCCCGCACGGTAACGCGATCCCCCGCTCAGATAGCAGCATGTCGGATGCGTCGGGCTCGCATTCGGGAACTTCACGTCGAACATCCCTACGCACGACAGGCTGCTAATTCTCCCGTAGGGTATAAAGATAGGCCGCAATGTCGCGGGCCTCCTGCTCCGACAGGCCGGTATCCGGCATGACCGTCTTTGGGCTGTGCGAGCCCGGGTCCAGGAGCCAGCGAATCATGGCTTCAGGCTCATTGGGCAGGACGCCGGCGATGTAGTTGCGGTTCGCAATTCCAGTCAACGGCGGCCCCACGATGGCCCGGGCCCCGGCGATCCCTGGAATCGTGTGGCAGGAACCGCAGCCGGCGCGGGCAATCGCCTGCCGGCCGGCCTCGGGCCCGCCTCTGGTAAGCTGGATGGCGCCGGCCACCTCCGGCCGGCTGCAGCCCACCGTCAGCAGGATCAGCAGCATCGGCACGGTCCGGGCAAGCCGTGCGGGCCAGCGCAGCGCGGCTTGACGGTCGGCATGGCGCAGCCATCCGGCCAGCAGCGCCAGCGCGGCACAAACATACACCAGTCCCGCGGGCACCCACATGATCACGCCGCCAAGCTGCTGATCCTCCAACGGCGTCAGCGACCAATCCGGCGCGGTCTGCTGGTAAGCCGGATAGATCAAGGTGCCGGCAAAGGTCAGCAGCGCACCGAGCAGGCCGGTGTGGAGCATGGTCGTGAAGACATACAGGATGGCCACGCCGAAGCCGCGAATGCCGGCACGCCCATGAATCAACGCCCACCAGAAGAGCAGTGCCGATCCGAAGAAGCTCACGTGCTGGAGGTGATGCAAGGGTTCGCTGCGGAGCGTCGCCTGGAAAAGCGGAGGCACGTGCCAGAACCAGAGGGCGAGCGCATGCACGGCCCAGGCAACGAGCGGATTGGTGGCTGCCGACCAGATCGCCCTGATGCGAGGACCTCGAGCGAGCCGCGAGAGCTCGCGCGCATCGCCTCGCGGCAGCGCGAACAGCATTGCGACCACCGGCCGGCCGAGCACGAGCAGCGGGGCGGCCGCCACCATCAACAACTCATGCTGGGTCATATGGGCCGAAAACAGCACCTGGCCCCACGGATGCAGCGGCGATACGAGCGCGATCACCAGCGTGAGCCATCCCGTCCAGAAGCAGGCAATCTCCCAGCCGCGCAACCCCCGGCCGCGGCTGACTTCAGCCCTCAGCCGGCGCGATCCGCGGGCATAAATCCACGCCGTCGCCAGCAGTGCCAGCACCACAAAGGGATCCCATTCCCACGCACCCCAAAGCTCGCTCCAGCCCCGCGGACCGTCGATCGCCGACCCGGCATGGGCCAGGCAGACCGGAAGATGGACGAAAGTGCCGGTGATCAGCTCCAGGCTCATTTTCCGCAGGGGTTGAGGATGAAGTTCGGAATACCCTGGGCGATGATCACGAGGGCGAAGAGAAAGCTGCTGCAGATTCCGAGCACGACCATGAAGCGGGCACGCTCCTGCTGCAGCGACTCGGCTCCCTCGGTCTCCTCGAGCCGCCGGCGGTTGCCCAGTGCCAACTTCCCCGCCAGCAGCGCCCCCACCAGGCAGGTGGCCGCCACGGCATGCAGTACGATCACATGGCCGCTGGAGCACGCCCAGCGGACCAGCAGATAATTGACCTGCTGGTTGAGAAACCAGAGCAGCGGCCCGGCCAGGATGCCCAGCCAGAGGGTGCGTACCCCCCGGGCGCTTTCAAAGTAACTGGATTCCGGTGCTGACATCGGGTTCAGAGGGCACGCGGCACCAGGTAGATGAGCCCGTAGAGCGGGAGCCACATTGCGATCACGAAGTACCAATAGACCGCATCATCGGAAAAATCCGCGAAGTGATGCGGCGACAGCGGCTTGGTCCAGGCGATGAATGCCAGCACGACACACTCCGTGAAGTCGGCGACGATGTGCAGGGTGTGAAAGCCGAGAATCGCCCAGACAATCGAGCCGTAGAAATGATCGTCCCAGCGAATATCGAGCGCGGTGATTTCGAGCGCCCGGATGGCGAGGAACGCAGCGCCGAAGCCGACCGCCACCAGCAGCCATCGCCGGCAGGCGGGACCATCCATCCGTTCGGCGGCGCGCTTGTAGCGCAGATTCGGCCAGCAGCTGAGCACCATGATCCCGGCGTTCAGCGTTCCCCATAACAGCGTGGGGGGCGCAACCCCGGCCGGCGGCCACTCCGCGGCGCGGCCAATCCCATAGAGATAGGTCGCGACCAGGACGCCAAAGAACGTGCTCTCGACGACGATGAATCCCAGCACGCCCCACCAGGTGAGGGAATGGTGACTGAACGCATGGTCGGGCAGTCCGGACACATCCATATTGCGGGAGATCATGGCGCATCCTCCTCGTGTCCGCGGTGCAGCACGTGGTGCTTCGGCCAAAACCACAGGATCAGCATGGCCATCGCAAGGACGGCCCCGGCCGGGATTGCCCACGGAGTGAAGATCAAGCCGAAAAAGATCACCGCCACCGCCACGGCGGTGAGAAACGGCCAGATGGAATGCGGCGGAAACGTCGTCCGGTGATCCGGCACGGCATCCAGCGTGGTCGTGACGAGCACCTCGTGCGCGTCATCCTTCAGGCCGACGACCACCGGGGAGTCCGGCCCACGCGTCCAACCCGGATACCGATCGGTCACGACCGGTTGGAAATGGAAGTTGTAGTTTGGTGGCGGAGACGTCGTCGTCCATTCCAGCGTGTCGGCACCCCAGGGATTGTCGCCGGCGGCCTGACCGCGGGCACGACTCCACAGCACATTGATGACGAAGAGCAGGACGCCGACCGCGAGGACGGCGGCGCCGCAGCTGGCCAGGAGGTTCAGCGGTTCCCAGCCCGTGCTCTCCAGATAGGTGTAGACGCGACGCGGCATCCCGCGAAATCCGAGCTCATGCATCGGGAAGAACGTCACGTTGAACCCGATGAACATCAGCCAGAAGTTCCAGAGGCCGAGCCGCTCGTTGAGCATCCGCCCGGTCATCTTCGGAAACCAGTAATAGAAGCCGCCAAAGAGCGGAAAGACCGCGCCACCAATCAGGACGTAATGAAAGTGGGCGACGACAAAATAGGTGTCATGCACCTGGAGATTGAACGGCACGGCCCCGAGCATCACCCCGGTGAGCCCGCCCATCACGAAGAGGAAGACGAAGCCGAGGACGAACCATAATGGCACCCGCAGCCGGGGGCGTCCCGTCCAGAGCGTCGCGATCCAGCAGAACACCTGGATCCCGCTCGGAATCGCAATCATCATGCTTGCCGCCGCGAAGAAACTCATGCCGAGCGAAGGCAGCCCGGTCGCGAACATGTGGTGCACCCAGAGGCCGAAGCCGACAAAGCCGGTCGTGATCAGCGCCAGGATCACCGCCGGGTAACCGAACATCTGCCGCTGGGAAAAGGTCACGACGATCGACGCGACCATCCCGGTGGCCGGGATGAAGATGATATAGACCTCCGGATGCCCGAAGAACCAGAAGGCGTGCTGCCAGAGCATCGGATCGCCACCCGCCGCGGGATCGAAGAAATGGGTTCCGGCCAGCCGCTCGAGAATCAGGTAGGCGCTCGCCATCTCCACCGAGGGCATGGCAAAGACAATCATGAACGAGGTCACGAGCAGCGCCCACACGAAGAGCGGCATCCGGTTCAGCGTCATGCCGGGGGCGCGGAGCTTGAAGACGGTCACGATGATCTCGACTGCGCCCACCAGCGCGGAAATTTCCAGGAAGGTGATGATCTCGGCGTAAAAATCCATGCGATGCCCCGGGGAGAACTCGGGCCCCGCGAGTGGCAGGTAGGCGAACCAGCCCGCATCCGGCCCAATGTCGAGGAGCAGCGCGGCATACAGCAGGATCCCGCCGATGAGGTAGGTGAAGTAGCCGAACGAATTCAGCCGGGGAAAGGCGAGGTTGCGGGTGCCGACCATCAGCGGAATGAGATAGATCCCAAAGCCCTCCATGATCGGGACGGCGAAGAGAAACATCATCGTCACCCCGTGCATCGTGAAGATCTGGTTGTAGCGATCGGGGGAAAGGAAGCCGCTTTCCGCGTGGGAGAGCTGCAGCCGCATCAGCGCCGCGAGAATTCCGCCGAGCAGGAAGAAAATGAAGGCGGTGACAATGAAGCGCCTTCCGATCTGGGTATGGCTGGTGGTGGTGAGCCAGCCGTAAAGTCCCTCCGGTGGCGACCAGACGCGATCCAGGTCGTGGTGCGAAGCCCGGGCGTCCGCGGCCCGTGGGCCGGCGGTCGGAAGCACGGCCGCAGAACGAGGCCCTTCCGGGTTCATCGGCACCTCCTTCCGGTCGCGCGCTCTCCGAGGGGGAAGGCGGAGCCGGCCGCCAGCAGAGCAGCTGCACGCGCGGCGAGCCGCCGGCCGAACTTGACCGCGGTCCTCATTCGAGACTCCCCAGATAATCGAGCAGCGGGTGAAACTGCTCGGCGGGGAAGGTATGCCGCGGCATCCGGTTGCCGGGCTTGATTCCCTGGGGATCGAGGATCCAGCCCCCAAGATGGCCGCGGGTGTTCGGCAGAACGCCGGCGGCCAGCGTCCGGCGGCCGGCCAGGTGCGTCAAATCGGGGCCGACCTGGCTCATCGCAGTCGTACCGCGGATCGAGTGGCACATGATGCAATCGCTGGCGAGAAACACCTCGCGGCCGCGGATCTCCCCCTCCGTCTGCGGCTCACGGGCGGGCTGCCGCTGTTGTTCCAGCCACGCCTCGAATTCCTCCGGTGGCTGGGCGACCACGATGATCCGCATGTGGGCGTGCTGGTGGCCGCAGAACTCCGCACACTGCCCCTCGAACACCCCGGCGCGATCCGCCTGGATGGATAGCCGGTTGGTATGGCCGGGGATCAGGTCGCGCTTCCCGCCCAGGCTTGGCACCCAGAAGCTGTGAATGACATCGGCCGAGTTCAGCTTCAGGTGCACGGGCCGCCCGACCGGGATATGGATTTCGTTCGCAGTCGTGGCCGTGAGCCACGGAGCGGCATTCTCGTACTGGATCTCCCACCACCACTGGCGACCGATCACGGAAATCTCCAGGGCCTCGGGATCCGCGTCGATTGCGGCAATTCGCCGCTCGGCCAGGAGCGTGGCCACGAGGAACACAAACAGGATCAGCACCGTCACCCCCACCCCGCCCGCCACCCACCCCATCACCGTGCGATGGGCCTGGGCCGGCAGGTTCTCCCGATCCGGCGTCTCGTGATAGCGCGTCAGGGCCAGCACCAGCGCCGTCATCACCACCACGAACACGACGGCGGAAACGACGAGCAGCAGCCACCACAGCGATCCAATGGCCCCCGCCTGCGGTCCGGCGGGATCCAGCGCGTGGTGGGAACCACGAAGCCCACAGCCTGAGAGCAGCAAACCGGTGGCCGGCAGGGCGGCGGGAGCAGTGCGGGAGAGAAGGGTGCGGAAATCCATGGCCGGCTACTCGGGATCGGATTTCACATCGCGCGCCGCGGATTTTTCTGAAGCCCGCTGCGGTGGCTTGCCGGCGTCCGGCAGTTTGCCGAGCGAGCGGACGTAGGCGACGATTTGCCAGACCTGCTGATCGTTCAGCCGCTGGTGAAACGACGGCATCCCGTTGGGCCGTCCCTGGACAATCGTGGCAAAGACGTTCGCCGGTTCGCTCCCGTAGATCCATTGGTCATCCATCAGCGGCGGACCAATCCCCCCGCCCCCGTTGAAGTGGCAGCCGTTGCAATTGAACCAGCGATACAGTCTTCGGCCTTCCGCCAACGCGTGCGCATTGCCTTCGTAGGGATTCGGCCCCGACGCGGGCGGTGCCGTCAGGCCCGGGAAGAGCTCGCTTTGGGCAATGGCCGGCGCGCGGCCGGTGGCCGGCCCGGCCCGAAACTGCCGGGCCTCCTTGCTGCAGCTGGCGAGCAGGGCCGCGAGACAGGCCAGCGGTCTAATGAACTTCCGCACGCGACACCTCCTTCCCGCGCGGCGCAGCCGCGACTCGCGGCACGCCGAATTCGTCGAGGATGCGGGTCACCGCGCCGGACTGCCGCGCCAGGATTTCGTCTATCTCGTCCCGGAGTTCCGGCTGGCCGTACGCCACGCCGACCGCGATGGCAAAGACAAACTGCAGTGACGGGCAATCGCACGGTTCCACCGGCACGATCGCCAGCGGCACATCCTGTCGCGCCGCAAAGTATCCCGCCATCGGACCCCAGGCGACAGCCAGGTCGATGGCGTGCGTCGCCACCGCGCGAATGATGGCGGAGGGCGGGTCTGCCTCGCCGTAATCGCCGAACAGCGTGTAGCCGCGGACATTCTCGACGATGCCGCGGGCCGCGAGCGCGTGGGCCGGCGGCGTGTTGATCCCATCGTCGCCCGCCAGTTGCACCCCGATGGTGGCCGTGCGCAGGACGGGGTCGTCGAACGAATGCACTGGCCGGGCCGCCGCCGGCTGCACGAAGACGTAGGTGGAGCGGTAATACGGCCGCGTCGTCAGGACCCGTTCGAATCCCGCCGGCACCCCCATCACCACATCGGCCCGGCCCGAGCCGAGCGTTTCACGGAAAAAGCCGCGCCGCTGCGGCCACCACATGTACTCGACGCGGGCGCCGAGGCCCTCGGCGATCAGCGCGGCCAGCCGGTTCTCCAGCCCTTCCAGCCGATCGTTGGAGAACGGCAGGTTGTTGGGATCCGCCGCGACCCGGAGGATTCGGCCCGATCCCGGGGCCGCGAGCACCGGCCCGGCGGCCAGCAGGCAGCAGAGGAACAGCCCGGCAAGGAGCCGAGGGCGGATCGGTTCACGGCAACCTGAAAACATAGAGCATCCCTCCCCTCGCAGTATGGTGCGGCAGATCCTTCATCGCGTTCACGAAGCCCAGGGCACCGGTGCCGTCGCGCGGGTCGAGCTGCCCGGCGACCACGGCGCCAGCCCAGCCGCCGACGCCCGACAGGACGGCGACATACTGCCGTTGGTCCGGCCCCAGGTACGTGATCGGCTGGCCGATGATCCCGGAACCGCACTTGAACTCCCAGAGGATCTCGCCCGAGCGGGCGTTCACCGCCTTGAACCACCCGTCCATGGTCCCGTAGAACGCCACGTCTCCCGCGGTCACCACCGTGCCGCTCCAGACGGGGAACTGCTCCTTGATTTGCCAGACCTCCCGGCGCGCAATGGGATCCCACGCCTCGAACTCGCCGCGGTGCCCGCCGGGACCGGCGTACATCCGAACCTCGGCACCGACAAACGGGGTGCCGGCAATGTAGTTCGCCTCCATGACCTCCTGGTCCATCCGCAGGTTCTGGTGCGGCAGGTAAAGCAGCCCGGTTCGTGGCGAATAGGCCGCCGGCTGCCAGTCCTTGGCGCCCGGCGCGGCCGGGGCGATGTCACGGACCACCTCGCCCAGTTTCGGCTTCTTCGCCTCGACGTGCACCGGCCGGCCAGTCGAAAGATCGATCTTCGTCGTGGTCGTGATGTACGCATACGGATCTGCGGCCAGCACCTCGCCCGTTGCCCGATCGAGCACATAGATATACCCGTTCCGCTCGGGATGGAGTATGACCTTGCGGGGCTTTCCCTCCCATTCCAGGTCCACGAGGATGTTCTCGTTGATCCCGTCGTAATCGTAGAGGTCGTGCGGGCTCCATTGGTAGAACCAACGCGCCGCACCGGTGTCGGGCCGGCGGGCAAATACCCCGGCCGTCCATTTGTTGTCACCCGGCCGCTGCTCGGGATTCCAGGGACCGGGATTCCCGGTGCCATGATAGAGCAGATCGAGCTCAGGATCGTAGGAGATCCAGCCCCAGACGGTGCCGCCGCCGATCCGCCACGCCTCGGGCGGCCAGGTCTTCACTCCCAGATCCTCGCCGCGATCACTCTCGTAAAACGGCTGGAATTCCGGCCCAATCAGCACGTCGCGATCCGGGCCGGTGTTGTAGGCGGTCCACGCCACGCTGCCCGACCCGGCATCGAGCGCCTTGACCCAACCGCGGACGCCGAACTCGCCGCCGCTGTTGCCGACCAGCACCTTCCCCTTCGCCACCAGCGGGGCCATGGTGATGCTCTCGCCGCGGTTGATGTCGCCGACCTTCGTCTTCCACACCTCCCGGCCCGACTTCGCGTCGACCGCGACGGTGTGCGCGTCCAGCGTGTTGTAGATTATCTTCCCGTCGAAATAGGCGGCGCCCCGGTTCACGACATCGCAGCAGGCCACCCCCTGGGAGGAGGGCGTCGGCTTCGGCTCGTATTTCCATTTCAGCGCGCCGTTCCGGGCGAGATCCAAGGCGTAAAGGATATTGGGATACGGGGTGACGACATACATGGTGCCGCCGACCACCAATGGCGCCGCCTCGTGACCGCGCACGAGGCCGGTGGAAAAGGTCCAGGCTGGCTGGAGCCGGCCGGCGTTCTCGATCGTGATCTGGTCGAGGGCGCTGTAGCGGGTGTTCGCATGGTTCTTCGCGGCCATGTGCCATTCGCCCTCCGGCGCGGCGGATCCAGCGGGGCCGATCAGCAGCGCCGCGGTCATTCCAATGTGGAGCAGTGGTTTCCGTGCGGCAGGGGTTGACCGGAGGGGACGCGTGCAAGCCATCACCAGCCATCCTACGCCCGGATCGGACCGCCCGCTACCGAGCCGAATCCCCAATCGGCCGTGGAGCGTTCCACCAACCGGCTGCGGATTCTCCCGACGCGGCCAGCCGCCGGCGGCCCGGCGTCAGCCGAGTCCGCCTCCGCCCGGACTGTGCCAATCAGCACCGGATTTCCGTCATGTCAGCCGCCGGGCGGCGAGCTGGGCCTTGACGCAGAGTTCGCCGGCCTTGAAGGCATGGGCCTGGGTCATGGCCTTCTCGGTCCGGTTCAGGCAGTCGAGGATGAACTCCCCAAAAAATCGGAACCCGACCCGCCCATCGACCGGCACATGGTGCTCCCCTTCCTGGTCGACGAGGTAAACGTGGTCCCCGGTCTTCTCGCGGCCGACGTCGATGTATTTGCGCAATTCAATATAGCCCTTGGTGCCGAGAATGAAGGTCCGGCCATCACCCCAGGTGCCAAGCCCGTCCGGCGTGAACCAGTCGACCCGGAAATGATTCGTCGAACCCTGATTGGCTACGAGCGAGGCCTCGCCGAAGTCCTCGAGTTCAGGAGTCTCCGGATTGGCGAAATTCCCGACGGCGGCATGCACGACCGTCGCGTCACTGGCGCCCGAATACGTGAGGAACTGCTCGCACTGGTGGCTGCCGATGTCGCAGAGGATCCCACCGTATTTCTCCTTCTGGAAAAACCATTCGGGTCGGGTCGGCTTGTTCAGCCGGTGTGGCCCGAGTCCGAGCACCTGGACCACGCGACCAATGACCCCATCCCGCACCAGATCGGTGGCGAACATGCCGGCCTCGGAGGTCAGTCGCTCGCTGTAATAAACCATGTATTTCCGGCCGGTCCGGGCGGCCACGGCGCGGGCCTGGGCCACCTGCCCCAAGGTGGTGAACGGGGCCTTGTCGGTGAAATAGTCCTTCCCTGCCTCCATCACCCTGCAGCCCAGGGCCGCCCGTTCGGACGTCACCGCGGCGGCTGCCAGCAGCTTCACTTCCGGATCGTTCAGGATCTCGTCGAGCGCGCGGGCGGCTTTCGCCTGGGGAAACCGGCGCTGAAAGCCCTCGAGCTTTTTCGGATCGGGTTCGAAGACCCATTTCAAAGTCGCGCCCGCGTCGATTAGCGCGCTGCACTGGCCGTTGATGTG
The DNA here is from genome assembly GCA_011525695.1 of Verrucomicrobiia bacterium. Classification (GTDB taxonomy): domain Bacteria; phylum Verrucomicrobiota; class Verrucomicrobiia; order Opitutales; family Opitutaceae; genus ER46. The sequence continues at coordinate 7,457 of WYBX01000070.1, read as the reverse complement.
GCCGTGATCGAGGTGCGCGGCGGCGAAGACGAATTCGCCCGGTTTCACCACCGGCCCGGGTTTTGGTCCGGGAACATACTTGGTGCTGGCGGCTCCGGCCGCCAGCGGCCGGGCGGCGGTGGCGAAGGGGGGCAACATGGCACCGGCGGCAAGTGCACCGGCGGTTTGGGTGAGGAAATGACGGCGGTTCATGATGGCGCGGCAAGAATCGGTTTTGAGTGAAGAGTCTGACGATTCATGCGCCACGACGCGCCGCGTCTCAACCGCAGAATTTCAGCCTCAGTGCGCGTGATTTGTGCGGCACTTTGACGGCGGCGGAGCCCGCGATAAGGTCGCGGAATGTCGTGGCAGGTCGAATTTCGCGCCGGGGTCTGGCTGCCCCGGATCGGGTGGTGGCTGGACGCCCACTTTCCGCAGCCACGCTCGTTCGTGTCGCACGCCCATTCGGATCACGTCGCGCCCCATGGGGAAATCCTCTGCTCCGCCGGCACCTCCCGGCTGATGCAGGCCAGGATGCCCGGCCGCCGCCGGGAGCATGTGCTGCCCTTCGGCCACACGGAACAATTCACCTCCGCCAGCACGGTCACGCTGCATCCGGCCGGCCACATCTTTGGCTCCGCCCAATGCCTGATCGCGCACGAGGATCTCGGCACGCTGCTTTATACCGGCGATTTCAAGCTCCGCCGGGGGCGCTCCGCCGAGGCGTGCGTCACGCCGCCCGCCGAACTGCTGATCATGGAAACGACCTTCGGCCGGCCGCGCTACGTCTTTCCGCCGACGGATCAGGTGCTGCGGGAGATCGCCGGGTTCTGTCACTCATGTCTCGACGACGGCGATACGCCGGTGCTCTTTGGCTACAGCCTGGGCAAGAGCCAGGAGCTGTTGTGCGGGCTGGCGGAGGCGCAGCTGCCGGTGATGCTGCATCCCCAGACCCTCCGGCTGACCCGGATCTACGAGGAGCTGGGGATTCGCTTTCCGGCGCACCGCGAGTTCGCCGCTGCCGAACTGGCCGGCCACGTGGTGATTTGTCCGCCGCTGACGGGCAACTCGGGATTTCTCCGGCAGATCCCCCGGCGCAGGACGGCGGTGGTGACGGGATGGGCGATGGATCCCGGCGCCCGGTTTCGCTACCAGTGCGATGCCGCATTTCCGCTCTCCGATCATGCGGATTTCGAGGATCTGCTGCGGTTTGTGGCTGCCGTGAATCCGCAACGGGTCCTGACGCTGCATGGATTCGCGCAGGATTTCGCCCAGACCCTGCGCGAGCGCGGAATCGAGGCGTGGGCGATCAGCGAAGCCAACCAACTTGAACTTGGCATCGGTGCCGGCCGGCCCGATCGCCCGCCGATCCCACCGGCGCCCACCCCGACCGCCGTTGCGACGGCGGCCGGCGAATCCGGCGCTGCGAACGGGCTCCACCGGTTTGCCGCCGTGGCGGATCAAGTACAGGCCACGCCCAGAAAGGGTGAGAAAGTCGAGCTGCTGCGCGGCTACCTTGCCGCCCTGGCGCCGGAGGATGCCGCGCTGGCCGCGTTGTTCTTCACCGCCCGGCCGTTCCCGCAGTCCTCCGGCCGCATCCTGGCCATGGGCTGGGCGGTGATCCAGCGGGCGGTGCTGGCGGTTTCCGGCCGCACCGAAACGGACTACCGGGCGGCGTATCAGCGTTTTGCCGACGCGGGGGACGCGGCCGAGGCGCTCCTGCTTGGCCGGACGGAAGGCGTCGTGCCCAGCGGGGGGACTGAATCCCTGGCAGGGCTGGCGGAGCGGTTTGGGCAAATCGCAGCCGCCCGCGGATCGATCGCGAAGCTCGAGCTGCTCCAGGCCTTGCTGGCGGCCGTGTCGCCGCGGGAGGCCCGGTATGTCGTGAAGATCATCACGGGCGACCTGCGGATCGGATTGAAGGAAGGGCTGGTCGAGGAGGCGATCGCCGCGGCTGCGGGGCAGCCGCTGGAGCGGGTCCGCGAGGCGGGCATGCTGGCCGGCGACATCGCGGAAGTGACTCGCGCCGCGCGACTGGGCCGGCTCGATGCGATCCAGCTGCGGGTATTCAATCCGCTGCAGTTCATGCTGGCGGGCCCGGAGCCGACCGCCGAGGCCATCCTCGCGCGGCTTTCACCACCAGTGTGGCTGGAGGAGAAGTACGACGGAATCCGCTGCCAGCTGCATCGGCAGGCCGGCCGGGTAGAGCTCTACTCGCGCGATCTCCGGCGGATCACGGAGCAGTTTCCGGATCTGGCGCGGGCGGCATTGGCACTGGCGGGTGACTTCATCATCGATGGCGAATTGCTGGCCTGGCGCGATGGCAGGGCGCTGCCCTTCGCCGAACTGCAGAAACGGCTGGGGCGCAAAGGCGACGATTTCTTCCTGGGAGCGGAGATTCCCGTTTCGATCTCGGCCTTCGATTTGCTCTGGCGCGACGGCCGCACCCTGCTGCAGGAGCCGCTGCGCGCCCGGCGCACGCTGCTGGCGGAACTGATCGGCACCGGATTGGAACCGGCGGGCCGGAACGCCGCCGGTGGCGGCGCATCGGCGGGCGCAGAGCGGCGGATCCTGCTGGCGCCCATCGAACAGGCCGGAAGCGCGGCTGAAATCGAGGTGGCGTTCGCACGGTCGCGCCGGCGGGGCAATGAGGGGTTGATGGCCAAGGATCCGGCGAGTCCCTACACGCCCGGCCGTCGCGGACTTGCCTGGCTGAAGCTGAAGAAGGCCTATGCGACCCTCGATGTCATCGTGGTTGGGGTCGAGTATGGCCACGGCAAGCGTCGCGCCGTGTTGAGTGACTACACCTTTGCCGTGCGCGACGAGGAGAACGACAACCGGCTGCTGACGGTCGGCAAGGCCTATACCGGGCTGACCGACGCCGAGATTGCCCGGCTTACCGCCCATTTCCTGGCGCACACGCTGGAGGTGCGGGGCCGGTTCCATGCGGTCGTGCCCGACACGGTGATCGAGGTCGCCTTCGACACGATTCAGCCAAGCACCCGGCACCCCAGCGGATTTGCGCTCCGTTTCCCACGGATCGTTCGTATCCGCGAAGACAAGTCGCCAGGCGACATCGACACGCTGGAAACCTGCCGCCGGCTGGCGCACGCGGCACATGCTTGATCCGGGCAATTCCCGGTCTCTCTGACTCGCCAGTTGACGGAGGCTTGGCCGGGAGTTTCGCTTCGCGGAGCCATCACGGCCATTCTTCATCATGACAACTCCGACTTCGGCTCCACCCGCCCCCGCCACCACACCCAGCCGGGGCCTGCCCATGACCAGCAAATGGGACCCCGCGAAGATAGCGCGCGAATCGGCCGAACTCGATGCCCTGGAGGGGCAGCCGTTTTTCACCCAGGCCAAGGGTTACCTCAAGCGCACGGGTCCGGGGCTGCTGCAGAGCGCGATGACGCTCGGAGCCGGGAGTGCCGCCGCGTCGATCGCGGCCGGGGCCTATTACGGGTACTCGTTCCTTTGGGTGCAGCCGGTCGCGATGTTCCTCGGCATCATGATGCTCGGCGCCCTTGGCAACGTCGTCCTGACCACGGGCGAGCGCCCCTATGGCGCGTTCAGTCGCGAGTTGTCCAAGACCCTGGCCTTCCTCTGGGCACTGGGCACGATCCTCGCTTCGGTCATCTGGCACTTTCCCCAATATGGGCTCGCCGCCGGCGCGGCCCGGGACCTCGCCCAACTGGCGGGCGGCACCACCGCCGTCGACGGGAAGCTGACCGGGCTCGGCTACGCCGTGAGCTTCGGCATCGGGTTTGCCATCCTGGGTGTCAGCATCGCGACCACCTGGAGCTACGGGAGCAAGGCGCGGGGCATCCAGGTCTACGAGTGGTTCCTCCGCGGCGTGATCGCGCTGGTCATCGTCCTTTTCGGGATCGTGGTCTTCACGACCGGCATCAACTGGGAGACGCTGCAGGCCGGCAACTATGGGTTTGGCTGGCCCAAGACCGACCGCGAAACGACGACCGTGCTGGGCGCAATTGGCGCCGCCGTGGGCATCAACATGACCTTCCTGCTGCCGTACTCGATGCTGGCGAAGGGGTGGGGCAAGTCGCATCGCAAGCTCATGCGCTGGGACCTGGCAATGACCATGTTCCTGCCCTTCGTGCTGGTGACCTCCCTCATCATCATCGGGATGGCGAACACGGTTTATCCGTTCGATCCGGCGCGCGACCTCAAGCCGATCGACGCGGCCGCATCGCTCCAGCAGGTGATGGGCGGGACGCTCGGCCGGGTGCTCTTCGATCTCGGCTTCATGGCCATGACCTGTGGCGCGATCAGCACGCACATGGTGGTCTGCGGATTCACCGTCTGTGAGATGTTCGGCCTCGAGTACAGCACCTGGCGGTATCGAATTTTCACGCTCGTCCCGGCGATAGGACTGACCGGCGTCGTGATCAACCAGCCGTTGTGGATGCCGGTCGCCGCCTCGGCGGTGTGCCTGACCATGCTGCCAATCGCCTATGTCGCGTTCTTCATCATGAACAACAAGCGCAGCTACATCGGCGATGCGGTTGGCCATGGCTGGAAACGGGTCCTGATGAACGTCATCCTGATGATTGCGATCGCGATGGCGACGATTGGCGCGGCGATCAAGGTGAAGAGCGGCGCGATCGACAAGATTCCGCAGCTGATGGGCCGGACCCAGAAGTAGGCGCGCGCCGCGCGGAACTCCGGCCGGGACGAATTGCCGACGGAGGGCCGGCCGGCGAATCGCTCAGCCGGGCCGGCTGCCGCCGGGTACGCGCCGGGCGATTTCCTCCGCGATCGCGAGCGCGGCCGTGGCCGCCGGGCTGGGCGCGTTCAACACGTGCAGTGCCCGCTCGCGCTCGATGAAGGCAAAGTCCTGCAGCAGGGTGCCGGCCTCATCCATCGCCTGGGCGCGCACGCCCGCGCCACCGGGCTCCAGATCCGACGCCCTGATGGCCGGCACCAGCTTTTGGAGCGACTGGCAGAATAGTCCGCGACTCAGCGAGCGGCGCACCTCGGCCCATGCCATGCTCCGGTGCCGGTTCATGAACCGCCAGAGGCCCGGGAAGAAAATCGCGTCGGCCACGTCGCGGAGATGAATGTCGGTCTTCCGGTAGCCCTCGCGCGCGAACGCGAGGACGGCATTCGGGCCCGCCTCGACCCCGCCCGTGATCAGGCGCGTGAAGTGCACGCCCAGGAAGGGGAAGACGGGATCGGGCACCGGATAAATCAGGTTGCGGACGAGCCCCTCCGCCGAGGGTTTCAGCCGGTAATATTCGCCCCGAAACGGAACGATCCGGGTGGTGCGCGCCTCCCCGGCCGCTTCCGCCACCCGATCGCAGTGCAGCCCCGCGCAATTCACCACGAAGCCGGCCCGGACCTCCCGCGCGCGGCTCGATACGACCAGCGCATTGCCATCCGGCGTGACGCGTTCCACCCGCGTTCCGAATAGCAGGCTCGTCCCGAGATCCTGGTTCTCCTGCGCGAGGGCCGCACAGACGGCGGCGTAGTCGACAATGCCCTCCTCCGGCACCCGCAGCCCCGCGACGCCGGCGACATTGGGCTCGATTTCGATCATCGCCTCCCGCTCCAGCCATTGCAGCCCGGCGAGTCCGTTCTGCGTGCCGCGTTCCTGCAATGCCCGGAGCCGCGCCACCTCCGTCTCATCGGTGGCGACGACCAGCTTGCCACAGATTTCATGCGGGATCCGATGATGCTGGCAGAAGGCCACCATCTGCCGGATGCCGGAAACCGCCATGCGCGCTTTCAGTGATCCCGGCCGGTAATAGACCCCCGCGTGCAGGACCCCGCTGTTATGGGTGCTCTGGTGGCGCCCCACCCCCGCCTCCTTTTCCAGCAGCACGATTTCGGCCCCGGGATGCGTGGCATGGAGCCGCCGCGCCACCGCAAGCCCAACAATTCCGCCGCCGATGATGCAGATTTTCATGCGCGGGACAGGGGGTGGCAGCCAGTCATCGGATTTTGGATATTACTCTCGTGTTAAAGGGCGGAAATTGCGGGCGCGATGCTCAAATCACGATCCCGCCATTTGCCTTCGCCGAAATCCACGCTTAGGAATCCCTGCGGCCCGGCTGGCCGATTCCGCCGTTTTCCTTGAATCGCGCACCCGGCGTCCGTCGCAGCAATCAATGCCCTCGGTGCCGCTCGAACCCCACGCTTTTCCCATGAACCGACTGCAGCAACTCACCCAAAACGGCCAGGCCATCTGGCTCGACTACATCCGGCGCAGCTTTGTCACGGACGGGGAGCTGAGGAAACTCATCGCTGAGGACAGCCTCACCGGTGTGACCTCGAACCCGGCCATCTTCGAGGAGGCCATCACGCGTGGGACCGATTACGATGACTTCATCCGCCAGGCCGCGAAGCAGGGCGAATCGGCGGAGGACACCTACGGGCGAATCGTGGTGGCCGATGTGCAACTGGCGGCCGATGATCTCCGCGGCGTGTACGACCGCACGGCCGGCCGGGATGGATACGTCAGTCTCGAGGTTTCGCCGCATCTCGCCCATGACACGGCCGGCAGCATTGCGCAGGGACGCGAGCTGTGGCGGCGGGTGAATCGACCGAATCTTTGCATCAAGATTCCAGGCACGGAGGCGGGGCTGCCTGCCATCCGGCGGCTGATTGCCGACGGGATCAACGTCAACATCACATTGCTGTTCGGGCTGCCGCGGTACCGGGCCGTGGTCGAAGCCTACTTCGGCGGGCTCGAGGAGCGGGTTGCCGCCGGCCAGCCGGTCGAACGGGTCGCCTCGGTGGCGAGTTTTTTTCTGAGCCGGATCGACCTGGCAATCGACCCGCAGCTCGCGGAGATTTCCAAACGTCGTCCGGAGCTCGGCGCCCGCGCCAAGTCGCTCCAGGGCCGGGCGGCGATCGCCAGTGCCAGGCAGGCGTATCAGATTTTCAAGGAGCTGCATCGCAGCGAGCGGTTCCGCCGGCTGGCCGCGGCCGGGGCAAGGCGCCAGCGGCTGCTGTGGGCGAGCACCAGCACGAAGAATCCGGAGGAGCGTGACGTCCGCTACGTCGAGGCCCTGATCGGTCCCGAGACCATCAACACCCTGCCCCGGCAGACGCTGGAGGCATTCCGGGATCACGGAGATCCCACTCCCCGGCTCGAGGAGTCCGTGGAGGAATCGCGCCGGACATTGGGGCAACTCGAGGAACTCGGGATCAGCCTTGACGCGATCAGCCGGCAACTCGAGCAGGAGGGTGTGCAGAAGTTCATCAAGCCCTTCGATCACCTGCACGCCGAGCTGCGCAAGAAGCTCGGAACGACCGGCGCCGCTCGTTGATTGAACTCCTGGTTCACCGGCGGCGAGGTGTCTACTTTCCGGTCTGAATGACATTCGTGATAGGGGTAGGAGTGGCGGGGTTAGCGCCACCCCTCCCTCCGAACCGGACGGGCGGATTTCCCGCATCCGGCTCTCCAGTCAGTGGTTTCTCAGCGAGACTAACCATAGGCACAGGAGCCGCGT
>WYBX01000011.1 GCA_011525695.1 Verrucomicrobiia bacterium | reverse complement strand
GCCGCCCCCCGGTGTGCGTTGGCTTGGGCGCCTCTCAAAACTCTACCCCCACGCGGGTCCGGACTCGCCGGGCGACGACACTTTTGCCACGTTTGGGCGTCAAATCTACCGCACCTATGATCTCGCTGCGCTTTTGCCTGACTCTCTTGGCTGCCTGGTTGTTCGCCGTTCCAGTGTTCGCGAGCGAGGTGTCGCCCGCGGGCAAATGGCAGTGGACGGTCCAGGATCGGCAGGGCGGACCGGGTTTCGAGCAGTCGGTCACCCTCGATTACACGGATGGGAAACTGACGGGCACGATGGCGGGGAGGCAGCGTGGCCAGTTTTCGGTACCTGATACCCCGATTTCTGCGGCCTCCTACAAGGATGGCATCGTGAAGTTTGCCGTGAGCCGCGAATTCAACGGCCGAACCTTCACGACCCGGTACGAGGGGCGGTTGGAGGACGGCGCGATTCGGGGCACGTTCGAGCGCCCCGGGCTCAACGGCGGCGAGCCGGTGAAGCGGGAGTGGATCGCGCGCCGCGCCAAGTAACCCTGTGCGCAACGACTCCTTGATGTTTGCAACAAAAATAACTTGTTGCGAGACGATGGGCAGTCGACTGTCGTGGCGGCATGAGCCTGGCCGTCCCACCCGTTTTGCCTGATTTGGCGACTGTCATCCGTGCATTTGCGCTGCACGGCCGGTACGAGTCCGGAGAACCCTACGGGAGCGGCCACATCAACGACACCTTCGTTATCACCCTGGATCAGGCCGGCCGGCCGGTCCGGTACATCCTGCAACGGATCAACCCGCGGGTGTTCAAGAACGTGCCGGCGCTGATGGACAACATCGCCCGGGTGACGGCGCATGCCGGCCGGCGGACCGAGCAGATGGGCGCGAGGGATCTCTCGCGGCGGACGCTGACCCTGGTGCCGACGCGCGAGGGGCAGCCCCATCACGTCGATGCGGCGGGTGGCAGCTGGCGCTGTTATCTCTTCATCGAGGGCGCGCGGACCTACGACGTGATCGAGGGGCCGCGCCAGGCTGCGGCCGGCGCCCGGGCGTTTGGGGAGTTCCAGCAACTCCTGGTCGATCTGCCGGGACCGCGGCTGCATGAGACCATCCCGTTTTTTCACGACACCCGGCGCCGGTTCGATGCCTTGCAGCGCGCGATCGCGGCCGATGTGCGCCAGCGGGCATCCGTTGCGCGAGCCGACATCGCCTTTGCGCTGGAGCGCGAGCCGATGGTCGACGTGCTGCTGGGGCTCCACCGGCGGGGAGAGTTGCCCGAGCGGATCACGCACAACGACACCAAGCTCAACAATGTGATGATTGACGACGCCACCGGCGAGGGGTTGTGCGTCATCGATCTGGATACCGTGATGCCGGGGCTCGCGCTGTACGATTTTGGCGACATGGTGCGTTCGGCGACGAACGCCGCGGCGGAGGATGAGACGGCGCTGAACCGCGTGCAGGCGCGGCTGCCGATTTTCGAGGCGCTGGTCGAGGGATACCTGGGTGCGGCGCGGTCGTTCCTCACCAACGTGGAAATCGCGCACCTGGCCTTCGCGGGCCGGCTGATCACCTTCGAGATTGGGATCCGTTTTCTGGCCGATTACCTCGACGGCGACGTCTACTTCAAGACCAGGCGGCCCGAGCACAACCTGGATCGCGCGCGCAACCAGTTCGCGCTGGTGCGGAACATGGAGGCGCAGCAGGATGCGATGGAAAAGATTGTGATGAAGCACGCGGGCTCATGAAACTGCGGCGCCCGGACGCCGCAGTCTCCTGCGGCGGTGCAGCGGCGCCCGACTATTCGCCATGAATTCATACACCCCCGAGTCTCAGCAACGGGAACGCATTCCGACCGAGATCTGCTCCGACGCCGAGGCGGGTTGCCTCCGCCTCGCCGGCGAAATCGCCGCCCTGATCCGGAAGAACGACAAGGCCGGCCGGTCCACGGTGCTGGGGCTGGCCACCGGTTCGACGCCGGTCCGGCTCTACCGGCAGCTGATCCGGCTGCACCGCGAGGAGGGGCTGAGTTTTCGGCGGGTGATCACGTTCAACCTGGATGAATATTACGGGCTGCCCCGGACCCACCCCGAGAGTTACTGGCGGTTCATGCACGAGCAGCTGTTCAACCACATCGACATACCACCGGAGAACGTGAACGTGCCCGACGGCACCGTTCCCCGGGGGGAAGTCTTCGAGTCGTGCCGGAAATACGAACAGAAGATCCGGGATGCGGGCGGGCTCGATCTGCAGGTCCTCGGCATCGGCCGCACCGGCCACGTGGGCTTCAACGAACCCGGCTCCGGGCGCGATTCGCGGACGCGGCTCGTGACGCTGGACAACCTGACCCGGCGCGACGCGGCGCGCGACTTCCTGGGCGAGGCCAATGTTCCGCACCATGCGATCACGATGGGCGTCGGGACGATCCTGGAGGCGCGCGAGATTGTCCTGCTCGCCTGGGGTGAGGCCAAGGCGCGGGTGCTCGCGGCGGCAGTCGAGCAGCCGCCGGCCGACTCGCTGCCGGCCAGCTTCCTGCAGGGGCACCCGGCCGTCCGGTTCCTCGTCGACGCGGCGGCCGCGTCCGAACTCACGCGGGTGAAGCATCCCTGGCTGGTGGGCAGTGTGGACTGGACCCCGGCACTGGCCCGGCGGGCAGTGGTCTGGCTGGCCCAGCAGGTGCGGAAGCCGGTCCTGAAGCTGCTCGAGGAGCATTACAGCGAGCATGGGATGGCGGAACTGCTGATTGAGCAGGGGCCGGCGTATCAGCTGAACATCCGGATTTTCAACGAGCTCCAGCACACGATCACCGGATGGCCAGGCGGCAAGCCGAACGCGGACGACACGCACCGGCCGGAGCGGGCGGCGCCGCATCCGAAGCGCGTGGTCGTGTTCAGCCCGGAACCGTCGGACGATGTCCTCGGCATGGGTGGCACGCTGCGCCGGTTGGTGGAACAGGGGCACGAGGTGACCATTATCTACCAGACCTCCGGCAATCTCGCCGTTCCGGATGAGGAGGCGGCGATGGCGACGGATCTCATGCTCGAATTGTCGCGATCGGCGTCCGGACAGCCGGCCGGGGCGGAATTCGCGCGGAAGGTGCACGGGCAGTTGGGCGCCAAGGCGGCGTATGACAGCGATCCGGACGAGATTCGCCGGCTGAAGGGATTGATTCGCCGGGGTGAGGCGCGCGCGGCATTGAAGATTTGCACCGTGGAGCCAGGACAGATCCGGTTCGCGGATTTGCCCTTTTACGAAAAAGGCCGCTACCGGCAGTTTCGAATCGGCGACGCTGATGTCGCCGCCGTGGTGGCGCTTTTGCGCGAGCTGAAGCCGCACCAGGTTTTCGCGACGGGCGAACTGGACGATCCGAATTCCGTTGCGGGCATATGCTTCGAAATCATCCGGCAGGCGCTGGCGGTCACGCGGGCGGACGCCTGGACCAAGGACTGCCGCGTCTGGCTGTACCGCAGCCCGGCGAAGGAATGGGAGACGGCCGAAATCGAGATGGCGGTGCCGCTCAGCCCGCGCGAACTCGCCTGGAAGATCCAGGCCATCTATCATCACAAGAGCCAGCGCAGCCAGAGCCCCGTAGGCGCCGATCTGCAGGAAGCCTGGCAGCAGGCGGAGATGCGCAACCGGGCAACGGCGAAAATCTATGACCAGCTGGGCCTGGCGGAATACGAGGCAATCGAGGCCTTCCGGAGGCTGCCGGCCGAAGGTTCGCAGCGGCGGCCGGCAGGACGCTGATCGCCGGGGCCAATTGACGCCACCTCGACCTTCGCATTCCGAATTCGAATTCCTGGCAAACCGGCGACGTCGCGCATCGGAGAATGCCAACCAATCTGAATGCATCCGGGTCCGCGGTTACGCTCCGGCGGTTCACCGCCGCCGACATTCCGCTGGCCATGGAGCTGAAGAATCTGGCCGGCTGGAACCAGACGGAGCCCGATTGGGCGGGCTACCTGGAATTTGAACCGGAGGGCTGCTTCGTGGCCGAACTCGACGGACGGGCCTGCGGCACGGCGACCGCGATTCGTTATGGTGATCGTTTCGGCTGGATTGGGATGGTTCTGGTGCACCCGGACTGCCGCCGGTTCGGGATTGGCACCACGCTGCTGCGAAGGGTGATCGGCTATCTGCAGCAGCACGGCACCGGGGGCGTGAAACTCGATGCGACGCCGATGGGCCGGAAGGTGTATGTACCAATCGGATTCGTGGACGAATACGAGGTGACGCGATATGAGGGTGTCGCCCGGGCATCCGGCGGGGCGATCGCCCCGGGCATCCGGGAAATGAGCCCGGCGGATATCGCCGGTATCGCCGCGTTCGATGCGCCGATCTTCGGGTCGGAACGCGCGGCGGTGCTGCGTTCGCTGTCCCGTCGCAATCCCGAAATGTGCTTCGTCACGCGAGACGCGGCCGGTGCGATCGCCGGCTATCTGATAGCGCGGCAGGGGCAGAACGCCGTCCAGCTTGGACCGTGGCTTGCCCGTGGGACCGGTGTCGCCGCCGGCCTTCTAGCCGCCTTTTCGCGGAAGGTTTCCGGGAGACGGGTCTTCGTGGATGTGCCGCATCCCAACGGTGCCGGGCTTCGGCTCGTCGAGGGACTTGGGTTCACGGTGCAGCGCGGGTTCGTGCGGATGTATCTTGGGAGCAACCACCATGCAGGGCTTCCGGAATTCGTGTTCGGAACGAGCGGGGCGGAAAAGGGCTGAGGAGTCTGTCGGACTTATGCGGTCCGTTTTGGAAGCGTCGGACGGGTAGTTGGGCAGCCGACAGCCTCCTAACTTGCCAAGGCGTCGGGCTGATCGCAGGCTGCGGCATGTCGTTCGAATCGCGACTGCGGAAAGAGACACCGCGCTGGGTGGCACGCGGGGTGATTTCGGCGGAGCAGGCGGCCCGGATCGAGGAACTTCATCCCGAACGCGAAGGCATGGCGGGGCGGCGATTCCTGACGGTGATTACGGGATTGGGTGCGGTCCTGTGCACCGTGGGGGTGGCCCTGATCATCAGTGCGAACTGGGACGAAATTCACCGCTGGGTAAAAATCGTCACCCTTGTCCTGCTGATGGTCGGTGCATATGGCGGTGGCTTTTGGCTGAAATGCGGGCGGGGAGACTTTCCCCGGCTCGGCGACGCGCTCCTGATGGCCGGCTGCGGATTGTTCCTGCTGGGGATCGCCCTGGTCAGCCAGATTTTTCATCTCGGCGGCCGGGCGGGGGACGCGGTGCTGGTGTGGATTGCGGGCATTGCGGCGGTGCCGTTCCTGACGCGGGCGCGGGGTGCCTTCCTGCTGCTCCTCCTGGCCGCATATTCGTGGCTTTGGATCGAGGCGACCGCGCGCGACGGATGGCTCGTATTGGATACGGTGGCGTATCGATCCGCCGAGCTGAGCCTGCCCTTCGTCCTGCTCTGCGGCTCGCTCGTCCTCTACTGGACCGGCTCGCTCTGGAACGAGTCCTGGCGCGGGTTTGGCCGGCTGCAGCAGGCCTGGCCGATCCTCGTGGTCTGCGCAACGGTGTATGCGGCGGGCTTCACGCACAAGTCGTGGTGGCACCGGGAACACAGCCTGCAGATGGAGCCTGCGCTGATCCTGATTGGACTGGCGGCGGTCGCTGGCGTACTGGCCGCCTGGCGCAACTGGCGGGAGTGGCGGATGCTCTCGCCGTGGCTGCTGCTGGCCGCAATCCCGGCACTGGTCGCCTTTGGTGGCTTCTCGGGCCCGGATGCACGGATGGCCGAATCCGTCCTCAGCTGGGTGACGCTCGTGGTGCTCAATGTATTCATGGCCCGGGCCGGGCTGCAATGGGGCGAACCCTGGCTTGTGAATGTCGCGATGGGGTTCATCGCGTTGAACATCTTCACGCGCTATTTCGACATCTTCAGTTCGATGCTCGACCAGGGCCTGATGTTTCTCGTCAGCGGCGTGATGGTATTGGGGGTCGGCTGGTTTCTGGAACGAAAGCGCCGGAGCCTCGTGGGTGCGATCAAACGGGAGGGGGCGTCATGAACCGCCGGCGGCTGTTTGCTCTCATCGTGGCCGCGCAGGCCGCCCTGCTGCTGGCATGGGCGGGGTATCACGAATGGAACCGCAGCACGGCGGCGACCATCCTGCTGGAAACGGTCCCGGTCGATCCGCGCGACCTCTTGCGCGGCGACTACATGATCCTCAGCTACAAGATCAGCCGGGTCCCCAAGCCGCCCGGCACGAGCGGAGACGATTTCCGCAATCGGGACATCTGGGTTTCACTGCGCCGCAAGGAGCGTTTCCACGAAGTGGTCTCCACCTCGTGGTCGGCCCCCGATGCAAGCGAGGCTTCGACGGTGACCGTGCGCGGCCGGATTCAAGGCCCCGCCAATGACAGCCAGCTCACGGTCGTTTACGACATCGAGAAATACTTCGTGCCGGAGGGGAAGGGCCAGCCGAGGTTCAGGGAGATGGTCGTCGAGGCAACCGTGAGCCCGCGGCACACGCTGGGGATCAAGCGGCTGCTGCTCGATGGCGAGCCGTATCCGTAATGCGGAATTCGTGCAGGCGACAGATCCGCGCAATTCGATGCTCAATCGGATTGTGGCGCGATACGACGTGTCGCCCGCCGTCGTGCCGCAGGTGTCCGCGGTGCAGCAGGAGTTTCAGCAGCGAGCCATCGCGTTGCGCAGTCTCCCTGCGACGGAACGCGCGGTGCAGGGTCAGGCGCTCGCCACCGAGGCGGCGGCGAAACTGACGACGTTGCTCGGCCCGCGCGCGTATGAGGCCTACAAGGACTACGGCGGGCAGTGGGTTCAATCGCTGGCGACGCCATTCATCCCGTCCTCGCGCGCGACTCCGTCGCCGCCCGTATCAAGCCCGACGAAGGGATAACTGGAGCTGGAGCACGAAAAAAGGATCCTCGAAAATGCCGCCGGCATTTTCATTCAGGAGAATGTCGGCTCTCCGATTCTCAGTTCGCCTCCATCTGAACAGACCGCATAAGTCCGACAGACTCCTGCTAGTCCGGATCGCCTCCGCCACCCCCTCCGCCAAAGCCGCCACCTCCGCCGCCGCCTCCGCCCCCGCCAAAATCACCACCGCCGCGCTGGCGGCTGGCGATTGTCTGGGGCGATTCGAACTTCAGCTTTTCGGTGATCTCGACATAGACGGGATTGCCGTTCTTCACCGGCGGCGGGTAGCTCGCGTTCGCGATCGCCGCCAGTGAGGCGAGCACGAACTCCTTCCGCGGGGGCTTGATGATGTCCGGATTGATGGTCGTCCCGTCGGGCGCGATGATGAACTTCACCTCGACCGTTGCATCTTCGCCGTCGCGGCCGAGCATCTTCGGATAGACCGGTTGGATGCGCTTGAGCGGTTTCGGTTTTTTCCCGAATTCCTTCGCCGAGAGCACCGACTCGGGTCGCGGCTGGAAAACCTTCCGCTTGAAGAGCGCGTTGAGCTGTTGCGGCAGCGGTGGCGCGAAATGGAAGGGCACGGTAACCCGCATGTCCGAGGCGACGCCATCCTTGGAGCCCGGCTCGAACCGCCAGCGCGGCAGCACGTCGAGCGCGGCGGCGGCAAACGCCTGGTCATCTGCCGAGACCACCTTTGTCTCGCCCACGGTGCCGTCGGCGCGCACGAGAATCTCGATGACGGCGCGTCCGGGTTTCGCGATGGCATGGAGCGACTCCGGATAGGCGGGCGAGGGGGTCTCGACCGGTTTGGGCGGCGTGCGGTTCGCGGCGGCCGAGAACCCGGGGAGCGGGGCAATGAGGGAAAGGGAGAGCCCGAGGACGGCGGTGAGGCTTGGCTTCATGGCAGCGGAAGTTTCGTGGCGCAGCTGGCAGTCGAGCAGTAGCCGAGGCCCGGTGCAATCCCGGCGCGACCCGCCCCCGGCTGCCCCGCCATGAACCCGACGAAGGGACGACCGCAGCCGGAACAACCCGTCAACCGCGAATAGACGTCGAGGGATTGCGACCGCAGGGCTGCTAACATCCGCTTCCAGCTTAATTTGTTTTCGGCTGCTCACGGACATTGGTGGGCGACCCTCGCTCGACCACCAGGGCGTCGAGATCCTCCGGCGTAAGGCTGAACGCCGGCGCGAACTTGTCCGAACTCGCATATGCCTGCAATGAGGCGAGTAGCTGGCGGGTCGAAGGACCGGCCGAGCCGCGCGCAAGCTGCGCCGCGCACGCCAGCAACCGGCCCGGGCCGACGCGGGCTTCGAAGACGTACGCCAGCTTCCGGTTCGTCACCCAGTCGTCGATGACCTGAACTACCGGGCGCAATGTGGCATGCCGCGTGAGGATGAAGGGCTGGGACTCGCGCTGGATATCCCACCATTGCCAGTTGCTATGGGCGTCGGTGGGAAACCGGGCGAGCGCGGGGTGGGTGGGATCACAGAGGATTCCCAGGGTGTGCGGCGGCTGCCAGTCCGTCCACACCGTGTTCCAGAACATCGGCGAGAACCCTGCGATCAACGGCCGCTCCGGATCGTCGCGAATCTCCGCAACGCGCGGCATCCACAGCACGCGCTCGCCGCGCGCGAGTGCCGCTTTCGCCTGCCCGAGATTCTCGGTGACGACGATGCCCGGCGGGGGCGAGACGTCGATGGCGGCGGGATACACGAAGACGTCCCACGCGTTCGCGCTGTCGCTGCCTTCAATCCGTACGGTCAACCTGAGCTGGGCGGGTGCGTTCACCTCCGCGAGCGGCGCGGCAATGGTCCCGATCCGGTGTAGTTCGCCCGTGGCCAGATTGCGGGGGGCAAACTGTCCATGGCCGATGATCGCGCCACCGGCCTGGGCGAGCGTCCAGGTTGCGACGGCGTCGCGGAGGTCGGCGGGGCCGAACTGCGCGATCTCGACGTCGGCCTCGAGTGTCTCCGCCGACGTGAACACCATCTGCTTCAACCGGGCGAGCGGCACGATCGGTCCGCAGAACCGATGGAATTCCTCCGCGCTGATATAGCCCTTTTCCTCCCAGAAGGCGTCGAGCACGCCAACCAACGCGGTGCCCTGGCCGGGGAAGTCGTGCAGATCGAGGAGCTGGAACCCGCCGAACCCCGGGGTGCGCAGGGCTGCCTCGATGTCATGCTTGTAGGCCATCGCCTGCCAGCGGCCCGAAGCCATCAGGAAGTCGCGCGCCTGCGGCAGCAGCCCGTTCCGCCGTGCGGTTTCCCGGAAGATCTCGAAGTTCCGCGCCTTGAAGTGGCCGGTGTACTTCGCGATCTCCGAAAAATTTGGATACACGCACCACTGTCCGATCTCGTGCGCGACCGTGGGCGCGTCGGCAAACTCGGCGACGGTGGCGGTCCAGTCGAAATCCGTCCGCGGCGGTTCGCCATTGAAGATCGATTTCAAGCCCAGGCCCCAGCGCTGGAGCCGGGGACGCGGAGAGTTATGGTAGTCGCTGCCGGGCTGCACCGGCCAGCCCGCGGCGGTGGTGTACAAGCGCCGGGGATCCCCGGCCTGGCGGCGTTTGACCCAGCCCTCCAGCCACTGCACGTGGTTGGGCCCGCCTGGCTCGTTGCCATAAGCCATCAGCATGAATGACGGGTGATTCCCGTAGGTGCGGAGCATGCGCTCGGTCTCCGCCTCGATCCACGCGTCAACCGGCTCGCCATCGCCGAGCCGTGGACCGCGGTTCGCCCAGGACGAGGCCTCGACCTGGTAATAGAATCCGAGTTCGTCCGCCGCCGCGAATGCCGCCTCCGGCGGGCACCAGGAGTGGAAGCGAATGTGGTTCAGCCCATGCGCCTTGCAGATCCGGATTACTCTCCGCCACCATTCGACGTCCGTCCGTGGATGGCCCTCGAGGGGAAAGATTGCGCATTCCAGGGTTCCGCGCAGGAAGATCTTCCGGCCGTTGAGGGTGATCCGACCATCGCGCGTACCCACCTCGCGAAACCCGAACGAAACACGGTGGCGATCCGCCGGCTCGCCGCCGCCCACCGAGAGCGAGGCTGCCAGGCGGTATAACTTCGGAGAATACTCGGACCACGCCGTCGGTTCCACGGCCAGGAGGCCATGGAGTTCGACTTCGAACGGACCGGGAGGCAGCTGAGCGGAACGCAATGGCGCCGCCGCGCCCGCGCCCTCCAGCCGCACTTCCACCTGCCCGGTCGTCTGTTCGCCTCCCAGCCGGCCTGAAACCCGGACGCGCGCAGTGCCATCGATGGCGGGGTAAACCTGCACGCTGTCGATCCGGCTTGCTGGCCGTCGCCGCAATTCGATCGCTCCGACCACGCCGTTCCAGTTGCCCTGCGTGTGATCCGTCACGCTGTGGCTCAGCGGCCCCACGTTCACCGGGTCCAGCCGGTTGTCGATCCGCAGCGTCAGCCGGTGTCGTCCCGGTGCCACGGACCCGAGTTCGAACTCGTGCGGCGTGCCGAGCGAGTCCGCGCGGCCCACCT
Source organism: Verrucomicrobiia bacterium (assembly GCA_011525695.1). Taxonomy (GTDB): domain Bacteria; phylum Verrucomicrobiota; class Verrucomicrobiia; order Opitutales; family Opitutaceae; genus ER46. The sequence continues at coordinate 43,508 of WYBX01000011.1, read as the reverse complement.
CGTGCCCGTCAAGCCACACCGTGCTCTGCCAGTGGACCCGTTCGAGCCACAGCCACGCTTCGCCTTCCCGCCAGTCGGCGGGGATTTCAATGTCGCGCTCATACCAGGCGGCGCCGAGATAATGCCGTGGTGGCTGCAGAAAGAACGGCATCTTGAAGTTTTCGTCGGCCTGCCACTCCTTGAACAACTCCGGATATTTCCACTCGTCGCCGGTCCAGTTCGTCCGGATATTCGGCACGTTGCCATAGCCTTGGGCCGTGAGGATGCCCGGGAGTTGAATCAGGTCCGGAAAGCGCCAGGCGCCGGGTGCGGTGCGTGCAATCTCGTCCTCCGGGTCGAGCGCGAACCGCCAGGTGCCGGCAAGATCAACGGTTTGGGCGGCGGTGACTGCCGTGATGAGGACGAAGAGGGGCGGGAAGTTGCGCAGAAGCATGGCGGGTTGTCACCGAGATGTCTGGCTGGAGACGCGAATCATGAATTGGGTAGGATCGCGTTGTGCGCGTCAATGGTTAGGGCACAAAACACCCTGGATTTCCCGCGCAAGCGCGGACGAATTCGACCACGTCCCGGTCCTTTCCTCCCTGCGCATGCTGTCCGCCGGGCTATCACGGTCGCGCAAAGTTCACGCCGGATTCGAACCGGCAATGGAAGGGCTTCGGGGACGAGCTGCTGTCACCTTGATACTTGGCTCTCATTCCCTGTTACTTGGACCGAATGGCCTCCCCCGCGCCCACACCCCCGCCCGGCCGCTGGCGCTGGCTGCTGCCGGTGGGCTTGCTCGTCGCGCTGGTGCATTTTTCGCCGGTCGGCCGCGAACTCGACTATGCGCTTTTCGACTTCGCCAGCCGGCACCCGCTGCGCGAGCCGGCCCTGCCGGGAAACTCCGCCCTCGTCTTGATCGATGATGCGACGGTCGACGAACTCGGCCGGCAGGGCGAGCGCTGGCCATTCCGCCGCGCCACGTTCGCGGCGCTGATCGCCGGGCTCGACCACTCCGGCGCCCGGGCGATCGTCGTCGACCTGGCCTTCCTCGACCACTCCGACGCCGCGGAACAGGATCTGATCCTCGCCGTTGTCACCGCCGCTTCGCCGAAGGTTGTCCTCGCCACGACCGGGACCCGGCAGCCCGCTTTTTGGAATGAGGAATTCCGCGCTGAGAACCCCCTCTGGTTCACGCAGCCGCGCGTCGGCCGCGCGGAATTCAATCCGGATCCTGACGGCGTGGCGCGGCGCTACACGGTGAGCGGCTCGCTGGCTGGCAATTTCCATGCGGGCATTCCGGCTCCGTCACGCGAGGCGCTGCTGCGTTGGCACGGCGGACTGGCGCAGCTGCGCGAAAAAGGTGTGCCGGTGCTTCCCGCCGGTCCCTACATCGCCGCAGGCCGCGGCATCGTCGACCGGATTGTCGCCGCCGCGCCGGATCTCGCCGTGGCCGATCTCGCCCGCGCCTACCGGGATGAGCCATCGCTCACCGGCGCCCCGGCCGATGCGGTCCGGGGCCGGGTGGTGTTTGTCGGCGCGAATGCCTCCGGGACCTTCGACGTGAAGCCGTTCCCGATTGGCGGTCTCGAACCCGGGCTGCTGATCCACTGGACCGCCTGGACCAACCTGGTTGGCAGCGGCCTGATCTGGCCCCTGCCTCCCTGGTCGGCGCTCCTCGGATCCGGCGCCGCCGTCGGCATCCTGCTGGCTGCGGTGCGCCGCCGCTCCGGGCTGGCCGCCCCAGTGGCGCTGGCCGCCAGCCTTGTGCTCCTCACGCTGGGCGGGGCGTACGCTGGCCTTTCGGCCGGCTGGTTCTTTCCGCCGGCCGTCCCGGTCGTCGCGATCACGCTGGCCCTGATTGGCATCGTGGCGGAACGGTTCTGGGCCGAACAGGCGCGCAAGCGCGAGATCCAGGCGATGTTCGGTGCCTATGTCGACCCGGCCGTCGTGTCCCGGCTGGTCGACGACCCCCAGTCCATTCCGCTCCGCGGCGAGAAGCGTGACGCCACCGTCTTCTTCTCGGACCTCGCCGGCTTCACCGACCTTTCGGAAAAGCTCCCGCCCGAGCGGATGGTTGAGGTGGTCAACGCCTACCTCGAGGACACCTCGGAGTGCCTGCACCAGCACGGGGCCTATGTGGACAAATACATTGGCGACGCGGTCATGGCGGTGTTCGGCGCACCGTCCGAGCTCGCCAACCATGCGCTCGCCGCGTGCCGCGCGGCGCTCGACGCGCAGAAGGCGCTCGAAGGAATCAACGTCCGCTACGCCGATTCGTCCGGCATCCGGCTGGCGGTGCGGATCGGGCTCAACACCGGCGAGATGATCGTGGGCAACCTCGGTTCGTCGCGAAAGAAGAACTATACCGTGATGGGCGACACCGTTAACCTCGGGTCGCGGCTCGAGGGTGCGAACAAGCATTTCGGCACTGGCATCCTGATGGGACCCGAGACCGCGCGCCGGGTGCGGGACCATCTCGCGGTCCGGCCGCTTGCGCGGCTGCGGGTGAAGGGCAAGCAGCAGGCGGTCGAGGTTTTCACCCTGCACGGCGAGCCCGGCAACCTGCCGCCGGCGGAATTGGAGTTTCTCGAGTATTATCGTGCGGGCTACGAGGCCTTCGTGAGCCGGCGCTTCGTCGAGGCCGCCGCCGCCCTGTCCCGGGCCGAAGGCCTGAGACCCGACGACCAGACCACGCTGGACCTGCGGCAGCAGGCAGAGATATTCTCCACCACACCGCCCCCTGCGGACTGGGAGCCGGTCACCACTCTGGATTCGAAATGAAACCCCACCGTCTCGCGCCCCTCCTGCTTGGCACCCTGGCGCTGGCTTCGGCCGCGCACGCCCCGGGCAGCTTCGCCTACACCAAGCGCGCCGAAACCGCGCTGCTGGCCGAACCCGCCCCGCTCGCCGCCGCCAACGCCCGCCTCAAGCTTGGCACCAAGCTCAAGATCGAGGAGGTCCGCGGCGCCTGGCTGCGGGCCTCCGCCGGGGAGCAGGCCGGCTGGATCTTCAAGGGCAACGTCGGCGCCGTCGAGCCGGACAGGGAATCTGCACTGGCGCAGATTCCCCTCGATGCTTCCGCGACCACCGCCACTGCCGCCGCCCGCCCACTTGCACCCGCCGCCGCGGACTACGGCACGCGCAAGAATCTCGTGGATGCCCAGGCGGACATCAGCTGGCTGCTCGGCGAAGGCGCGCTACTCACCGCGGCCGACGTCACCGCTTACCTCGAGCAGAAGAAGAAGGGGGAATTCCAATGAACCCCGCACGTTTCCTCCTGCTGGCCGCCGCGCTTGGCGCCGCCGTATCCGCGCAAGCCCAGTTCGGCGGGTTGAACAAACTCGGTGATGCGCTCGGCAAGGCCAGGAAGGGCTTCGACAAGGCCAGCGAAGTCGCCCAGACGGCCAAGGCGGTGACGGGCCAGTTTTCCGACGAGGAGGAGCAGATGATCGGCGATTCCGTCGCGCTGGAGATCGTCGGTCGCTACGATGGCCTCTGGCGCGACGCCGAGGCCACGCGCCGCACCAATCTCGTGGGCAACGCGCTCGCGCGCTACTCCGATCGCCCGGCGCTCGAATGGCGATTCGGCATCCTCGACTCGGACAGCGTCAACGCCTTCTCCGCACCGGGCGGCTACGTGTTCATCACCCGCGGGCTTTACGACCTGGCGCCGACCGACGACCTCCTCGCCGGCATTCTTGCGCACGAGATTGGTCACATCACCCAGCGCCATGCGCTCGAGCTCGTGGGCAAGGGCGAACTTGGCTTGGTCCTGGGGCGTGAAGCGAGCAAACGCAGCGCCGGGCTGCGCGACGCCCAGGCGACGGTGGATCAGACGCGCGCCCAGGCCGCCCAGATCAGCCCGGAGGTTGCCCAGTTCCTGGATGTGAATGTCGGCAAGCTGGCGAACGTGATCCTCGTGAAGGGATACGAGCCGAAGACCGAGTACGCTGCGGACAAGGTCGGCCGCGAGCTCGCAATCACGACCGGCTACGCGCCGGGCGGGTTGCGCGCCGTGCTCGCAACCCTCCAGGCGAGGAAGGGCGACACCAAGCAACTCTTCTCCACGCATCCGCCGCTGGCCAACCGGCTCAAGGAACTGCCGAACGACCCCGCCCCGGCCGAACCGGGATCAGCGAACCGCGAATAAACGTGGGGAAACAGCCCGGCTGCGGCGAAATCCGGGATATCCGCTCCATCCGTGAAATCCGCGGTTATCTGCTGAGCCGAGAAGTCAGGCGGGCTGCTACGCGAACAGGTCCCGCACGGCCTTTCCCTTCCCATCGCTGGTGACGTAGAACGGGCGCTTCTCCACCTCGTAGCTGAGATCCGCCGGGATGCCCAGCGCGTGATAGATCGTCGCGTGGAGATCCGTGATGGTCACGGGATCCTGAATCGTTCGGCAGGGACGCTCTTCCGCGGTGACGCCGTGCACATGGCCGCGCTTCATGCCTCCGCCGAAGAGCAGCACGCTGCCGGCGGCGGTGAAATGCCGGTGCATCCCATAGTGCTTGGGATCCTGGATCACCTGCGGCACGTCGACCTGATCCTTCACGCTCTTCTCCGGCTTGCCCTCCACCATCATGTCCCGGCTGAACTCGCTCGCCAGGACGACGAGCGTCCGATCGAGCAGCCCCCGCTCCTCGAGGTCGCGCACGAGCTGCGCGACGGGCGCGTCGATCGCCTGCTTCATGGCCGCGGTCCGCGCGTGGCCGTTCTCATGCGTGTCCCAGTTGAGGAAGGGAATGTATTCCGTCGTGACTTCGATGAATCGGGCGCCGGACTCGCAGAGCCGCCGGGCGAGCAGGCAGCCGAGTCCAAAACGGCCGACCATCCCCTCCTCGTACTTGGCCCCGAAGCGATCGCGCGGGGCGTCGAACCGCATGCCCGGCTCGTAACCGGGAAAATATCGCCTGACGTGCTCGAGCGGCTCGAGGGCCAAGTCGAACGCCTTCGCTGCGGGCGAGCTCAGCAGCCGGTGGGCGTTGTCCAGCGCCCGCAGCAACGACTCCCTTTGATGGCTGCTGCCTTCGCGGGCGATCGGGCTGGTTGCGACCAGCTGCCGGAAGAACCGGTCGCGGTTGGCAAACCTTCCGGGGCTCATCCCGGCGGGCGGGCGGACGGCATCGGCGGCCTGTTCCGGGAAGGCCACGTTGAACGGTCCGTATTCGCTGCCGAGGAAACCCGCAGTCGTGAAAGCCTTGAGTTCCTCGCCTTCGCCGAGATCGAAACGCTGGCCGATGTTGATGAAGGCAGGCACCGCGGGATTCAAAGGACCCATGGTATGCGCGATCCAGGAGCCGAGATGCGGCGCGGCCACGGTTTGCGGCGGCACGTAGCCCGTGTGCCAGTTGAATTGGTGCCGCGAGTGCAGGATGAATCCCAGATCCGCCGCCTGCATCCCGCGCAGCAGCGTGCCGCGATCCATCACCTGCGCGATCTGCTCCAGCCCGGCGGAAAATCGCACGCCATCGACCGCCGTCGGGATCGAGGGGAAGGTGCTCAGGACCTCGTTCGGATCCATCCCCGCCGAGAAGGGCGTGTACCGCTTCGGATCGAAGGTCTCGGTATGGGCCATGCCTCCCGCCATCCAGAGCACGATGATCCGATCGGCGGTCGGCTCTATCCTCGCGGGCGCGGCGTTGGCGAAGAGCGGTCGCGGAGTGCCGGCGGCCAGCGCCCCCAGCGTGGCGGCGGAAGCCGTCTTCAGGAAATCGCGCCGGGTCCAGGCGGCGGGATGAACCTGGCGGTGGGCGGCCTGAAGGGTGAGATGACGCAGGTTCATGAGACTTTCAGCGGATGAGTTGAAACTCCGGGAGCATCACCAGGCCCCACAGCAGGTCCGCGATGCCCTCGGGCCGGGCGGGCGAACCGACGAGTTCCAAGGCGAGGCTCCGTTCCTTGGAGGTGGGTTGCCGGCCCAGCGTCTGCCGGAAGAGCGCGCCCACCAGCGCTTCGGGTCCGTCGGCGTGTTCCGCCAGGATCCTTTCGGCGCCGGTTTCGAGCAGAGTGGCCAGCGTGGCGCCATTCGTCAGTTCGAGTGCCTGGAGCGTGGTGGCCGTAGTCTGGCGCACGGTTGTGAACTGCTCGCGGTTGGGCCGTCCCAGGGCGATCATCAATGGATCGGCGTTAACCAGCGAGACCCGCTCCACCGGCAGCGTGTCCTTGGGCACGGACGCGAGGTCGAGGAAATACTCTCCCAGCTTCCAGGGGGCCAGGTCGACTCCGCCGAGCTCCGTCGCAGGACCGAGTTCGCGGAGTGCGCCGGGTCCGCTCTCGTCGAAACGGTCAGTCGTCGGCGGCTTGTCGTGGGTTTGGACGCTCCATGAGCGATCCGAAACGAAGTCGTGGACTTCGGCACCGGTCCGAATCCGGCCGTAAAGAATCAGCCCGGCGGGCGAGTCGGGCTCCGGCAGCCGATCATGCTGGATGGAGGCGAGCCGGCCGTCGTCCGGTGGCAGATTGACCACGGTGATCTCGAACGTGTTTTCGCCGGCCTGCAGGTGGGACCGGATGTCGATCCAGTCCGGATACGTGCTGTTGCGCTCCCTCGACCTGCCGGCGGATTTGCCATTGATCCGGATGACATGGCTGTCGTCGCTGCAGATGGCCAGCTGCGCCTCGTCCGGCGCGGACTCGAGGGTAAGCGTTCGATGGAAAATCATCGTTGCCGGTGGCGTCCGGTCCTGAGCTCCGGCGGTGCCCCAGATCCACCTCGGCTGGAGTGGCAGCGCTTCCGGTCGGGGTGAAAGGGCGGCATGCCGGTTGAGCTTTCCCGCGACACGCTGGTGCGCTTGCCGGGCAAGCCCATGAACGGCATCGGAAAATTGTTCCGCGTCCATTCGGCGCACTGCCGGGCCGCGAAACACCGTGTTCGGCCCGCCCTCCGCCGCGTCGACGGGGGGAAGCTGGTAGGCGCGCGAGGTGAGAATCCGTGCCATGGTATGCTTCAGGTCATAGCCATGTGCGACGAGGTCCTCTGCCAGCCAGTCAATCAGCGCGGGCGACCACGCCGGTCGATCCATCTCGTCCACGGGCTCGACGAGCCCTCGTCCGAGAAACCGCTGCCAGAGCCGGTTCACGATTGTCCGTGGCAGCCGGCCGTTCTGGCGGCCGGTAATGATTTCGACGAGTTGCTGTTTGCGGGCCGCGGGACCGGCCGTGGCATCGATTGAGCCAAGCTCGCCATAAAGAAACTTCACCTTCGCCATGTGCCCGGTGGGCACGTCGCACTCGGCGATTTCGAGCGGACCGTCGGCATAGATGCTGGCGAGCCCGTAGGCATCGTTCAGCGTGTAATCGTTGATGAAGCTGTCATGGCACGACGCGCATTTCAGGTTCACGCCGAGGAAGACCTGGGCGATGCCCTGCGAGGCCTGCATCGGCGGCACCATGCTGGCATTGACCGCGCCGCGCCAAAGGATCCCGCGGGTGAAACCCTCGGCCAGCGCCCCTGGATCCAGCAGTTGCGCGACGAACTGGTCGTAGGGCAGGTTCCGGGCGAGGGCGGTGTAAATCCAGGCCGTGATCTGTTTGCGGCCCCCATCCGTGTAGCCGGGGCCCTTGTAGTCGTTTCGCAGCAGATCGTTCCAGAAGGTCAGCCAGTGCTCGGCATACCGCTGGTGATCGGCGAGCAGCCGCTGCACGAGCCGCGCCCGCTTGTCCGGCGCGCGATCGGCCAGAAAGGCCTCGAGCTCGGCCGGCGGCGGCAGCAATCCGATCGTATCCAGCCAGACCCTTCGGGCGTAGGTCCGATCGTCGACCGGTCCCGGCAGCTCGAGGCGATGTTCGGCAAAGTAGCGGGCGACTATTGCGTCAACCGGGTTTCCGGCGCCGGGTGGTGCGGGGATGCTGGCGAGTTCCTTTGGATGCAGATTCGCCGGTTCACGTTTGAAGAACGTGATCGCTTCGGGCCACGGCATCCCCTGATCGATCCAGCCGCGGAAGATCGCGACCTGATCGCGCGTCAGCTTCCGGCCCTTTTGCGGCATGATGATGTCGGGATCCAGGCCCGAGATCATGGCAATGACGGGACTGTCGGCACTGCGGCCGGCGAGGGCGGGCGGGCCGGAATCCCCGCCGAACAGGAAATCGTCGCGGGTTTCGATGCTGAAACTCCCCTTGGCCTTCCCCCGGGCATGGCATTGCACGCAACTCGCCTCGAAGATGGGCTGGATGTCGCGGACGAAGTCGATCGGCCGGCTGGTGGCGTCGGGCAGCTGCGCCGCCAGTTCCGGTGGCAGCCCGGCCCGGGCCAGGGGCACCAGCGCAAATACGGCAACAACTGCCCAAGGCAGGCATGATTTCAGTGGGGGTGCCATGTGGGATAGCGGGACCATGTTGAGACGCGAAGGAGCCACGGCAACCCGGGAGTCGTGCGTAACTTCCTGGAGCGGCTGGCGCCGCAATCGATTACTTGTCCCAACCCTCCGGAAAGTTTGGAAGCGGCGCCACCGAAGATCGGGGTCGCGCTGTCGCGACATTTCGTCCACGTTCGCGCGCAACCCTCCAAAACATGATTCGACGCATCCCCACGTTTCTCGCCCTCGCCCTACTGTCCTGCGTGACGGTTCTCTTTGCCGCCGACCAGGAGAAGGTCGATGCCTCGGCGGCGATTCCGAAAACCGGCAACGAGACCTTCTTCAAGCTCCACGAGTCATTCCTCGCGCGCACGAAGCAGGGCCCGATCGGGCTGCTGTTCCTCGGCGACTCGATCACCTATGGCTGGCGCAGGGCGCCGCACATCTGGGAACATTACTTTGGCAAGTACAACCCGGCCAATTTCGGGATCGGTGGGGATCGGACCCAGCATGTGATCTGGCGGATCGAGAACGGGGAGCTCGACGGCATCTCGCCGAAGGTCGTCGTGCTGATGATCGGCACGAACAACAGCGCCGACCACACCGGCGAGGAGATCGCCGCCGCCAATCGAAAGATCATCGAGCTGATCCAAGCCCGAATCCCGGGGGTGAAGGTGTTGCTCCTCGCCATCTTTCCGCGTGATGCCCGGCGCAACGCAGACGGGCTGATCACCGACGCTGCCCTGGCGAACGCGGCCCTGCGCGTCGCCGCGAACGATCGCGCCAATGCGCTCCTCGCCCAGCTGGATGACGGAAACAAGGTGCGCTTTCTCAACATCAACAGCGTGTTCCTCGGCAAGGACGGCCGGATTCCATGGACCATCATGCCGGATCAGCTTCATCCGAATGCGGCGGGGTACCAGCTTTGGGCTGACGCCATGCAGCCGCTGCTGGATGAGATGATGAAGTAGGGTGGGGCACAGCCGGTCGAGCCGGATTCCATCGCGCGTACCACACCTTCCGCGGGAGCCAAATACGCGGCCGCCCGAATCGATTACTGTCGGCGTGGCTTCGTTCCTGGAAGTTAACGGCTCCGCCGACCCGGGGCTGGCCGACTCACCTGCTGCCATGAAATCCCGTGCGACCTTCTTCATTGCCATTGCGCTGCTCGTGCCCGCCCGGGGCTCCGACGCGCCGCAGCCTTACCAATGGGAGCCGGGCAGCGTATTTCGCGAGCACACGTTTCATGCCGGCGCCGCCGACGATGGCAAAAACCCGCGCAAACATTTTTCGGAAATCGACCCGGGGTCGAAACGCACGGAGATGGCGGAGTTGCGCCGGAATCCGCGCGTGCCGCGGCCGTTGAATATCTCGCTCGCGGGCGTGGTGCGTGCGGAATTGCTGCCGGAGTACTGGGGCGGACACATCGGGACGACCGCCTGGGTGCAGCCCAACCGGCGCTCCTGGATTCCGCTGCCTCGTCCGGTCGGCACGCCGGGTTCGCCGGAGCATTATTACCACACGGTGCTCGGAAGTCGCGCGGTCCCGATTCGGCTGCGGGACCTCAAGGACGGTGAAAACACGTTTCAATTCGCGGCCGGGCCGCAGATTTGGGGCAGCTTCGACTGGGGCTTCTACTGGATCTACGATTTCACGCTCCGGCTTTTCCACGAGCGCCGCGCGGAACACCCCTCGGGCCGGATCGCCAATCTCGAATCAGGTGCGACGCTCGCCGAGAACCCGGTGATTGTCGTGGCGCCGCAGCCTGGCGCGGCGCCGATCCAGCGGATCGACGTCTTTGCCTGGTATGAGGATTTCAACGCGTCTGGCAGCGGGTTCCACCGCGAGTGGCACGGGCAGACGATCCATGGCCGGCCGTATCAGCACGTCGGCTCGGCCAGCGCGGCACCGTGGACCGTGCGGTGGGACACGGAATGGGTGGCGGACCAGTCGGAGCCGATTCGTCTCGTCGCCCGGATTGTCGATGCCGCCGGCTGGCACACGATCACGCCGATCGTGGACGACCTTCGGCTCGAACGCGGGGGCCGCAGGGTCATGCTCGTAAGGGCCAGCGAGATGCCGGAAGGATTCGGCGTACGTGCCGGCCGTGAAATGAGCTGTGTCCTGAACGTCGACCGGCTGCCCGGCCGGCCCAGCCGCGCTCAACTCAAACTGATGACCTGGAGCGGAAGCCACGCCAAACGCATCCGGCTGAACGATACGCAGCTTTCCCCCCGGATCGGCCGCGAGCACGATTTCCAGGTCGATGCCATCGAGGTGCCTGCGGACGCGGTGAAGGCAGGCCGCAACGAGTTCGCGATGTTCAGTTCGACCACGCATCACGCCGCCGAAGTCGACTGGCCCGGCCCCGTGCTGCTGTTGGAGTTTACGGATCCCTGAGGCATCCGGGCACCAGTGGCTTCGATTGCGGAGGCGCAAGGCCGCTGCGGCGGATACAGTCGAAATGGCCTGCGAGAGGAGCATGCAGGCGAAACCCACCAGACAGGGAATACGACGTATGTTGGCCACGTCCCGGATTATTCGAATGGGCGGGACAGCAATCATTGCCAACGCAGGGGCGCAGTCTCGCTGCGCCCACAGAACCGTTCGGATGCTATCGAGGGCGCAGCAAGACTGCGCCCCTACGGCTGCGCAACTGAACGAATGGGCGAACGGTCGTGAAGGCGCAGACAAGACTGCGCCCCTACGGCTGCGCAGTTGAATGAACACGCGAACCGTCCGGAGAACTCGATGAGAATCACCGTCCTCCGAGGACCAGTTCCCCAAACCGGTTCATGCCTGCCCCACCATCGGAGCCGGCGTCATAGACGTAACCATATACCTTCGAACCGTCCTTCCGGGTGTAGACATTTCCGCGGACCCATGAACCGAGGATGTTGCCAACCTCGAGTCTTGGAGGCTGCCAGCCGCCCTTGTCATGCGTGCTGAAGATGTCCCTTGAAGATTCCTCGATGAACAGCACGTGGACAGTGTCGCCGTCCAGGACCGCGTCCGCGCCGGGCTGCTGGGAGTCAACGGCATCGGTGACGACGTTCCGGTCGGTCACCTTCACCGGCGGAGTCGGCTCGCCATTGTTCACGACCCGTCGTTCCCAGAGGTTCCCGTTGGCGAGCCGGTAGATGATGATGACCTCGTTCCTTCGCGGATTGTACAACAGCGGCAGCACGGCGCCATATTCGGCGCGTGAGGTTCCGGCTCCCGTGGCAAGCTGCTGGCGTGGCGTCAGGCTGCCGTCGGGCAGCATCCGCCGATACCACAGCGTTCCGTCGGTGCCGTAATAGGCGAGGTGAATGGTGTCCTTGCCATCGACGATTGCCTGCGGTCCCGCCTGGTTCGGCGGCACAGCGGCATCAAGCGTCATCAACTCGCCCCAGGTTCCCGCGGTGGAACGGACACTGTAGTGGATTTTGGACTGGCCGAGATAAAAGAAGACCATGCTGCCGTCGGACCGGACGGCCATCGATGCGGTCTGGGCAATAGCCGTCGCCGTGCCGGCGAGTTCATCCCGGATGTACCAGGTATCAGGATGCGTTGGATGATCGGAAGTTCGGAAGGAATGGTGGCGCGCGGTTCGGGTCACCTGATGCAGGATATGGATCGTATCGCCGATCTGCCGGGAATCGACCGACTCGAGATCGTTGGTCCGCGGACGATGAGCGGCGTCGACCTCGCGCCAGGTCCGCCCGCCATCGGTGGATTTGATCATCATGAACACATTTTCGGTCTCGGCCGGTTCCATCATGAAATACAAATCGCCGTTCCTGGCGGCCCAGGGACCGATCCGGCCGGGGTTCTCGATGAACGTCCCGCCGACGTGACCTGGCGGAATCGTGAACCGCAGGACGGGGTTCGTGGCTCCCGCCAGCGGCGTGCCCCTGGCGTCGACCATCCGCAGTTCGAAGGTATCGCCCTCCTCGTTGGTGACGGCTCCATCGGCGAAGCGACGCACCACCAGCGGCCATTCGAATTCACCGTGGCGGTTCGCGCCACTCCACGCGGGAGTCCGATCGGCGAAGCTGACGCCCGCGCCCGCCTGGAAAGCAGCGGCGGAACCCGGCAGCAAATCGGAGGTGGCCGCGCCATTCTGATAGGCGGGGCAGGAAACGATGCTGACGCGGGGCGTGCGCGCCTCGCCGGCGATGCCGAAGGTCCGGAAGTCCGCGCGGCTGTTGGCAGGGATCATGAATCCCAGCTGCGCCGGTGAGTCGTCGGTCTGATAGGGCGCCGTGAACTCCAGGGCTCCATCCTGGAAGTTGACTTCGACCTCGCCGGCCTCGGTCTGGACCTCGATTTCAAGCCAGTCGCCCACTGGGATGGATACCTTCTTCTCCGCGATCATCGTCTCGGCCCCATTGACGAATCGACTGAGCCGAATGGCGCCGGCGGCGGGATCGAGGACGACGCGCCCGTGGTTTCCGGCATCCACGTACGCGAAGATGAACCCGAGTCCGTGGCTGCTGCCGGCAGGGAGCCGGAATTGTGTGGCCATTTCCGTGGCCGGCCAGGGAGGGGCATAGAGTCCAATCGTCGGCTGTTGTCCGGCCTCCGCGCGGAGCACTTTCTGCTGGCCATCCGCGGCGACAGTCAGTCCGGCGGGATCCCCTTGGACGGCGGTCCAGCCTTCCGGCTTCGAGCCGGCCGCCGCCCTCGTGAAGCGCACCGTGATATCCCGCTCCGGGTGGGGAAAATCATGCGCCTCGACCGGAGTCCATTCGCCTTCATTCCGGCGATACTGAAGCCTGAACTGCCGGTTGGCGGCCGCTGCCGCGCCCTCGACCTCGAAACGAATTCGAAACGGCTGGTCAGCAGTGACGGCCACATTCTCGTTGAGCGCCCCGGCCCAGCCCTGATCGGCGTTGAGCCCCGCGCTGAAATCGGAGCGGACCCGGAACCCCGGTTGTCCACCCGCGTTCGTTGGGCCCGGGGCCCCGCCACATCCGAGGAGAACGAGCGAGAGCGAGAGCAGTGCTGGAGTCAGGCAATTTTTCATGGCGATGGAGATGGAGTTCTGGGAGCGCGGACGAGGCGGAGCTCGTCGCTCCAATAGGAAGTGTCCATGGGGCGGGCACGGGAATTGATGGGGGGCCGGCCTCCGCGCCGGCCGCGCATCATGGGAGACTTCGGCGTTGAAATGCATTTCGTCATGTACGGCTCCGCGGCGGTGGCGCCGCGGCTCCAGCAATCTTGAGACTGCTTACCTCAGGTTGACGAAGACTGCGTTCGAATAGAACCAGAGATCGCTCCAGGGATCCTCCTCCTTCGGATCGGGTTCGGGTTCGAGCTCGCTCGTATTCGTGCCGCGGACGCGAATGTAGCAGCTCCGGTCGGCGTTGGACAGCGTGTGCGTCATCGTCAGATACTCGCCGTCGGAGGTCCAGTCGCTGGACGTGAACCGCCGGACCACGCGCGTGGTGGGATTGGTGTCCGTATGGCGCTCCGCCACCGGGCCGGTGATGTCGCCGACAATCAAATCGACGCGCGCGACCTTGGGATTCTCACCCCGCGGGTTGTTGCCCGAGGGATCGCGCAGCCGGATGGTCACCTTCAGGTCGGTGCGGCCGGTCAGCTGCAGCGACTCTCCAATTCCCGCCTCCTTGCCGCCGGCCGAAGCCGTGACATAGAGTTCGGAAATCAGGTTGCCAGTCGTGACGAAGATCCGGCCGTTGCGGATGCCGTCGAGGATATCGTCATGGTTCTTCGCCGCGAAGACGTAGGTCTTCGTGTATTCACCGGGCCAGAAGTCGCTGCCGCCATCGCGCCAGTTCACATGGGAGTCGGAATCGGCGGTGATCGACCAGCGGCGTCCTTCGCCGAGCAGCGAGTCCCACACGCCGCCGAGTCGGGCGGACATCTGATCGTAGCCTCCCATGGTCGGGAAATTGCGGTAGCCGCCGCGCTGGCCGGTGGGATCGATCGAGCCGTCCGGGTTGATGGCATTGGCCTGGTGCCCGGGGGCGCCTTCCATCCCGACGGCCACCTTCGGGGCGGCGTCGTTCCAGTTGCGGAACTCGTGGGGCTGATCCTGCCCGTAGGCGCCGAGTCCGCCGGCGGAGCGGGAGGGATGATTCGCGATCACGACGGGCAGGGGCGAGAGCGTGTTCATGTACTTCAGCGCCTCGACCATCTTCTCCTCGGTGTCGCGATTGGGATCCTTTGGCCAGGCTTCGTTCTTGTCGTAGCCGGATTCGATATCGAAGAGCATTTGGCGCTCGTGCGGCGAATGGGGGATGATCAGGCTGGCATGGTCGGCCTGGGGCGGATTGAGCTCCATCCCGTAGAACTGGATGACCTCGGGCACGGCGGCACGGGAGAGCAGGAGTTCCGGATAGGCCTTTTCGAAGTTCACCTTGGAATGATTCGGGCCGCCGTGGTCGGTCGAAACCATCCAGGACAATCCAAAGTACCGTGCCATCGCGGCATTCATCGGGATGGGGTAGGGCTCGCCCTCGGGCGGGCCGATCTGCGGCGTGGGCGGATTGGTCGAGTTGTCATAGCCGACGCTGTAGCGGCTGTGGATATGGTGCTCGCCGGCGAGCCATGCGCGCCCCTCGGGATTCGGGGGAAACGCAGCCGGCGCCGTGGCGGCGGAAAGGCCGGTGAGGAGGGCGAGATGGGCGACGGTCGCGACCAGGAGGGAGGGGCTTTTTTTCATTATCAGAAGCAAAAGGGGCGATGGAGTTCGGGCTGGTTACCGGGGCGGTCTCGGCCGATGGCCGCATCCTCACCGGCAGCCAGCCAGCATATTCGAAGAAAGATTACCGGTTCATGACGAGGCGAATCAGGGGATGGGCTCCGGTTCGAAATCGCCGGGATTCACCCAGCCGGCCTTCGGATTCTCGCCGCGGATGAAACGTTCGTGGAAGTTTCGCGATTCCGGGATGGCAATCGGATAGCGATCGAAGATGTCTCCGTGGCCAAACATCCGGGGATCCCCCTGGGCCCTGAGCCGGGCCGTCATTTCCTGCTCCATGGCCACACGGCGCTCCTGGTGCGCAGGCGAGGGGGCCAGGTTTTCCACACAGTCGGGATCGCGGGAAAGATCATAAAGCTCCTCGGCCGGCCGCTTCCCGAAATTCACCGCCCAGTACTTGTCGGCCGGATTCCGGCGCCGGGCCTCGAGAATGAAGGTCTTGGTCGGGCTGCCATCCGTGTCGAGATAACCGGTCTCGGGATTGCCGGCGGGCCAGCGATCGGGTTCGTAATTCCGCAGGTACAGGAAGCCGTCGCGCACGATCCCGCGGATCGGGTACCCCCCATCGCCGGGCCGGCCTGCATCGTTGCGCTCCTTGCCAATCAGGACGTGATCGCGCGCTGCAATGACCCGCCGCTCCGCCGGGCTTTCAAGAATTTCCCGCCAGCTTCGGCCGGTGATCGGCGCCATCCCGCTGTCGGCTAAGGGCACGCCGGCCACGTCGAGCACCGTCGGCGCGATGTCGGTGAAGTCCACGAAATCGTCGATCACCCTGCCCGGGCGGGTGACTCCCGCCGGCCAGCGGATCGCGAGCGGCACCTGGTTGGACGCGGGATAGGCGTAGCCCTTTGCCCGGGGGAATGGCATTCCGTGATCGGAGGTGACAATCACGAGCGTGTTGTCGAGGAGGCCGCGGCGCTCGAGTTCAGCAAGCATCCGGCCGAGGTGGGCATCGGCATGCTCGACCTCGAGTGCGTAATCGAGGATGTCGTGCCGGACAGTGTCATTGTCGGGCCAGTACGCGGGAACACGGGGGATGTCCGAGGGCTTCAAGCCGGCCTTTTCTGCGCCCGACCTGAATTCATAGGCGCGGTGGGGTTCATGCGCTCCGTACCAGAAGCACCAGGAGGCGCCGCTCGGAACGGCATCGAGAAAATCCACGAAGTTCGCGGCATAGTCCTTGGGACTGATGAACCGGGTGGGGGGCGGTGCGGTCCGCTGGTGGAACGGGCGGCCGGTGATCAGCCGCGGGCGGCCGCTGGCGTCGTTGGCCACTCCGGGTGCCCAACCCTTGCCGGTCATCCCGACAAACCAGCCTTTTGCGGCCAAAGCCTCCGGCCAGCCTCTGAACTTCACGGGAAAGTAGGGCATGTGGTTCCCGGCCTCCTCGAGCTGCCACGAATGGCGCCCGGTGAGCACAATGGCCCGCGAGGGTGCGCATTTGGCGTTGGGCGTGTAGGCGTTGGTGAACAGCAGCCCCTCGCGCGCGACGCGATCGAAGGCGGGCGTTCGCACCCAGGCCGTCCCATAGGCGCCCGCATGGCGGCCCCAGTCGTCGGCGATCGCGAACAGGATGTTCGGGCGGGGGGTTGCGGCGGCCGACCATGTGCTGGCGAGCGGCAGGAAGGCAAAGGCGAGGAGGATTGGGCGGAGAAGGCGCAAATTCATGAGCGGATGAGGATATTCCGGTTCACAATAAGCAGGAGCAAGGACGGGTGATCTTCGCAAACCTGCCCGGAAGCGTAGGGGTGCAGTCTGGCTGCGCCCTCGGGATTGTTCGATTGCCAATGAGGGCGCAGCGAGACTGCGCCCCTATGGCAGCATATTGAATCACGCTCTCGTGAATGCGTATTCACAACAGCAATCGAGGTCGCAAGTGGCAGCGGCGTCTCGACGCTGGAGACCGTTTCAGAACGGATCGCCGCGGCGGGACGCCCTGGCCACTAGGGCAGCTCCGGTCTCAGCGGCGTGGCGCCATCGTCCGCGGTTGGATACAGGGCGCCGTGGGCCTCGAGGCTGGCGATCAGCCCCTGCATCATCCGGCGAAGCTCGGCCGGTTGCGACGGGGCGAGGTTCTCGGATTCGAAGGGATCGGTCGCGAGATCGAAGAGCTGGTAATGGGATTGCTCCGAAGCCTCCGAGGGAAAGTAGTGATAGACGACCTTCCAGTTGCCGTCACGGAAGCTGGTGAAGTAATTGCTGCGGTGCGGCGCATGCGGGTAATGCATGAGAAATATTTCGTGGCGGCTGGGATCCCGACTGCCCGTAAGGAGCCTGTCCAGCGGCAGACCATCGACGATATGGCCGGGCGGAGGCGTGATGCCGGCGGCCGCGAGCAGGGTGGGGAAGATGTCCTGCACCGCGGCCTGCTGCGACTGGAGCGCATTGGCCGGAATCGGGAGCCGTTGCTGATGCGGGTTGCCGGCATCGTCCGCCGCCCAGGCGGCGATGAAGGGTACCCGCATCCCGCCCTCGTAATGCGAACCCTTCTTGCCGCGCAGCGGGGCCGCACAGGCGACGGCATGCTCGTGGCCGAGCGGTGCGTCGGAACCGTTGTCACCCAGGAAAATCACCAGCGTGTTTTCGGCCACGCCGAGGGCAGCGAGATGATCGAGCAGGTCGCCCAGCGACTTGTCCATCCCCTCGATCAGGGTGGCAAAGGCCTGGGCGGAGGCAGGCTTGCCCGAAGCCAGGTAGTGGGCGGCAAACCGCGGATCCGACTGGAATGGGGCATGCACCGCGTAGTGGGCAAAGTTGAGAAAGAAGGGACGCCCCTCCCGGACCGCGTTGGTGAGATGCGACTTGGCCTCGAGCGTGAGCGCCTCGGTCAGAAAGGTCTCCGTGCCATGGTATTTTTCCAGGTGCGGCACGGCTGAGTTCGCGCGGCTGCCCTTGACCCCGAGTCCGTAGTTTTCCTTCCCGCGGTAACTGCCGGGCGAGCCGAACGATGCTCCGCCCGTGTTGAGGTCGAAGCCCAGGTTCAGGGGATCGGCGCCTTCGTGGTTTCGGGGGCCGAAGTGGCCCTTGCCGACATGAATGGTCCGGTATCCCGCCTGCTGTAGCAGGCGGACCAGCGCGACATCGCCCCGCTTCATCCCCTCCCAGTTCCATCCCGGAGGACCATGTGGGCCCCCGTTGTTCTTGTCGGGATTGATCCAGTTCGTCGCTCCGTGTCGCGCCGCATTCTGGCCGGTCATGATTGAGATTCGCGAGGGCGAGCAGACGCTCATCGCGCAGAAATTGTTGAAACGGATCCCCCGCGCGGCGAGACGCTCCATCGCGGGCGTCCGATAATACTCGTTCAGTGGATACCGCTTTGGCCGTCCGGAGGCATCGGTGAGAAACGGGACCGACGTGTCCATGACCCCCATGTCGTCCACGATGAAGAGGACGAGATTGGGCGGCGCTGGCGGCCGGTCGGACGCCGCGGCGAGCGGGGCGAGTCCAAGCGCGGACAGGATCAAGGCGAGGGGAAGGAGCGGGGAGTGCATCGGTGATCAAGAACCAGGAGCCCGGCACAATGGACGTCCTGATCGGCCGCGGCGACTTCAAGTTTTTGCGCCCGCTTCACCCCGCATACCGGGAATTGGGTATGCACGACGATTGTCTTCCGGAAATCGGGGCGTTGGGCTGGGGACTGGATTTCAAATTTCCAGCTCAAGAATCTCAGATCTCAGATTTGAGATTTGGGACTCGAAATCAGGATTCAACCCATACTCCCATGCCAACCTACGAACGCTTCGAGGATTTGCCAGTCTGGCAGGCGGCGGCGGAGCTTTACGACTTGGTCGACGAGCTTCTGGGCGCTGCTCCTCCCCGGCTGTCGCGATCCTTCCGCGACCAGTTGGAGCGGGCCACCCTTTCCGTCTCCAACAACGTCGCCGAGGGGTTCGAGCGCGGCACCACGAACGAACTGCTCGCGTTCATCTATATCGCGCGCGGCTCGGCGGGCGAAGTGCGCTCCATGCTCGTTCTGCTCGCCCGCCGGCCGTGGCTTGGTCCGGATCTGAAATCTCAAATTTCAGATTTGAGATCGAAGGCTGAGAGTTGCTCGCGCCAATTGCGCGGGTGGGCGGATTCATTGCAGAACTCGGACATCGCCGGCCAGCGGCATCTCAACGACAAGTCCCGCGCCAATTACCAGAAGGGAATTGCGCGGAAGCAGGGTGAGGCTGATTTCAAGGCGCTGCTTGCTCGGCACCTCCCGCCCGGGCACCCGGCGCGGCAAATCATGAGGCCGGATTGATTCCGGAATTCGGAGATATTTGAATCAGAACCCCCGCTTCATTCCACCAGCGTCAGCGTCACGCGGCGGACATCCATGACGGAGCGGCCGGGAATCTCGAGCGCACGCAGCGTCAGGGGCCCGCGCCCCGCCGGCAGTTCGATGACGCCGAGCGCCAGCGGTCGGAAATCCTTCATCCGGGACTCGGCCGCCGGCCGCGGCAGCGTATCCTGATTGGTGTAAAGCGGCGGATCCCAGCCGGGCGCCACCCGGCCTGTCAATCGGCTCGAACCGAAGGACAGTTCAACGAGCGAACCCGCATCGGGGACCGGGCAGGTGTAATCCACCGTTACCTCATAACGCCCCGGCGTCCTGACCTCGATCTTCCAGGTCATGCTGTCGGCGAGGCTGGTCCAGTTCACGAAATATGACGAATTGGGTGCGCTGCTGCTCCGCTCCACGCCCCCGCGCGGTTCGCCATCGCGGGCCGGCAGCATGGTGATCGGAAACTCGCGATAGCCGACCGGCAGCGGTCGTGGATCCACGGCATTTTGACCAGCCTTCTTTCTGGCTCCGGCTTTCGCTCCGGGTCGCTGGCTCTCGCCGAGCACCTCCGCCCGCCAGGCCTTTACTGCGTCGGCCAGCCTCGCGGCCGTCGCCGGCTCGCGATCGTTCACTGGTGTCGTTTGTGCGGGGTCGGCGATCATGTCGTAGAGCTTGCCGGCCGAATCGAGCCGGTGCGTCTGGGACCGGACGCCTACATTGCCATTCCAGGTATTGAAAATCATCCGTTCGGGCCACTGGCCCGGCTGCTGCAGCAGCAGCGGCGAGAGATCGCGGCCATCGAGCGGCTTGTCTCCGACCCGCGGAACGCCCGCGAGCGAGGTGAGTGTCGGCAGCAGGTCAATGGCACCGCTGATCTGTGGAATCCTCCGGCCGGCGGCAATCTTCGCCGGCCAGCGCAGGTAGCCCACGGAGCGCACGCCGCCTTCGTCCGTGCTGCCCTTCCGTCCCTTCATGCCCCCGTTCCATCGCCAGGTGTTGGGACCGTTGTCGGTGAAGTAGAAGACGATGGTGTTTTCCGCCAGGTTGAGTGCCTCGAGCTTTTGCAGGACGCG
Organism: Verrucomicrobiia bacterium; assembly: GCA_011525695.1. Taxonomy (GTDB): domain Bacteria; phylum Verrucomicrobiota; class Verrucomicrobiia; order Opitutales; family Opitutaceae; genus ER46. Next base: position 23,171 of record WYBX01000011.1, on the reverse strand, counting down.
ACCCACGTTCCAGTCCTGATTCTCGATCATCGCCAGCGCGCAGCGGGTTTGGTCGATTGCCTCCTGATCCGGCAGCGTCGCCGGCTGGGCGACCGGCTTGTCCTTGAACCGCTGCCAGTACTCGTCCGGCACGCCCCACGGGGCATGAGGCGTCGTGAAGGGAACGTAGCAAAGGAACGGTCGGGTCCGGTTGCGCTCGATGAAGTCGAGGGCGCGATCGGTGCACACGTCGACAATGTAGCCCTGCGTCCGGATCATCCGGCCGTTTTCGTCGAGCGGCGGATCGAAGTACTCCCCCCAGTGGCCGGCGGTGTGCCCGAGGTATTCATCGAATCCGCGGCCCATCGGGTGGTAGGGGTATTGCGTGCCATTGTGCCATTTCCCAAAGGCGCCCGTGGCGTATCCGGCAGCCTTGAACGCGTCGGCGATCGTCCGCTCATCGAGATCCAGCCGCTCCTGCCCAGTGGACACGCCGCGCACGCCGCCGCGCGGATGATAGCGGCCGGTCAGGAACTCGGCACGGGTGGGGGAGCACACCGGTTGGACGTAGAAATTCTCCAGCGACACGCCACCCGCGGCGATCGAATCGATATTGGGCGTGGCGACAGTCCGGTTGCCCGAATGCCCGTAGTCGCCCCAGCCCGCATCATCCGCCAGGAAGATCACGATATTCGGAGGAGTGGCGGATCCACCCAACAGCGGAAACATGGCCAGGAGGGCGAGGTACGGCGGCAGGAAGGCTTTCATGAGCGCAGCAAGTGCTGCCGAAAAAATTTGGATCGCCGGCGCCGGGAGGCGAGCCCGGACTGGTCAGAGACGGTCAATCCCGGCGCTGGATCGTTTCGAAACCTCCCATCTCGATCACCGCAGGTGGCCGCCCGCCGACCCGCCCGTGCCGCCATTCGGGTTGAAGCGTTCAAACTGCTGGACGGCATCGCCAAGCTGCACGAAGTACTGGCCGGTGGCTTCATCCAGATCGATTTCTGGCTGGTGAGTTGCCGGCCGGGGGCATGAAGTGAACGGATGATGCTCCCAGGCCTGGCTCGGTTTCGTCTAGGTTCACTCGCCGCCGCGGTCCTCGCGTCCGGACTGCTGGCCAGCGCCGGCTGCCAGCGCGACGAAGCATCGGCCGCAGCGGCCCCCGAGGCGCAATCACCATCGCCCGGCACAGCGGCATCTGCGCCTGAGACGAGCGCGGTGGCGCTCGACAAATTGAAGGGACGCTGGCTGCGGCCGGACGGCGGCTATGTGCTGGCAATCGGGGAAATCGACGCCGACGGAAGGGCGGAGGTCCGTTATTACAACCCGAGTCCGATCAATGTGGCCTGGGCGCGGGCCAGGACGGAGGGCGGCCGGGTGAAGCTCGAGGTGGAGCTGCGCGACACCAATTATCCGGGCTGCCTTTACAAGCTGGAGTACCGGCCGGCGGAAGACCGGCTGGTCGGCACCTATTTCCAGGCGCAGATGCAGCAGACGCACGAGATCCTCTTCATCCGCGAACCCTAGCAGCGTATTCGACCCCGCGGATTGTTGGATTGCTGACCAGTGAAACCGGGGCGGACCGTGCCGATCCGCCGCCATCGGATGACAACAAGACAATTCTGTTGCCTCACAGAAATTCCATTGTTCGTGTTTGCGCGCGTTCCGGGCTGTCCGGCCGCCTGCCTGGGCCCGAGTCGATCCTGATGCCCCATTCAATAACGTGAACCCTATGAAAACGACCCGTCGTGAATTTCTGGCTCGGACGAGCCTGGCATCCGGAGGGCTGCTGACCGCGAATTTCCTCTTCGGCGCGCTGCCGGTAGCGCGGGGGGCGGGAACGGGCCGCGGTTCGCAGCGCACCAACATGAGCGGCCATGCGGCGCCCCGGCTCGAGCGGGTGCGGGTCGGCATCGTCGGGCTCGGCTCCCGCGGCACGGGCGCGCTGCCGCGGTTGCGCGTGATCGAGGGCGTGGAGATCAAGGCGTTGTGCGATGTCCGACCGGAAAGGATCACCCTTGCGCAGCAGAGACTCGAGGGGACGTCCCATCAGCCTGCGGTTTATTCGGGCAGTGACGAGGCATGGAAACGGATGTGCGAACGCGACGATCTCGACGTGATCTACAACTGCACGCCCTGGCACCTGCACGCGCCGATCTCGATCTTCGCGATGGAACACGGCAAGCACGCGTTCAGCGAGATTCCGGCGGCGACCACCCTGGAGGAATGCTGGCAGCTGGTGGAGACTTCCGAGCGGACGAAGAAGCATTACATGATGCTCGAGAACTGCTGCTACGACTTTTTCGAGCTCCTGACCCTCAACATGGCGCAGCAGGGCTTCTTCGGTGAAATCGTTCACGGCGAGGGAGCCTACATCCACAACTTGATGGAGCTGAATTTCAGCAAGAACCAGTACCACGACATGTGGCGGCTGAAGCAGAACGCCGCCCGCAATGGCAACCTCTACCCGATGCATGGCCTTGGGCCCATATCCCAGATCATGAACATCAACCGGGGGGATCGGTTCGACTACCTGGTGTCGGTCCAGAGTGATGATTTCCAGATGCAGGCGAAGGCCAGGGAACTCGCGGCCACCGATCCCTTCTTCGCGCCCTTCGCCGACGCCACTTTCCGCGGCAACATGAACACGACCACCGTCCGCACGATGAAGGGGCGGACGATTCTCGTGCAGCACGATGTGACCAGCCCGCGGCCCTACTCACGAATTCATACGGTGGTCGGCACGAAAGCCTCGGCACAGAAATGGCCGCTGCCGCCGCGCATCGCAATCGGCCACGACGGCTGGCTGAAGGAACCCGAATACAAGCAGCTCGAGGAAAAATACACCTTCGATCTGGTGAAGCAGATCGGTGAGACGGCAAAAAAGGTCGGCGGCCATGGCGGCATGGACTTCCTGATGGACTGGCGCTGGGTCAGCCTGCTGCGGCAGGGGCTGCCGCTGGACATGGACGTTTATGACGGGGCGGCCTGGACCTCGGTCGGGCTTCTGTCCGAACGATCGGTCGCGAATCGTTCCCAGGCGGTTGACGTGCCCGATTTCACCCGCGGATCCTGGCAGAAGAACAAGCCGGTGAACCTGTCAGTGGGTCTGCCCGTTTCCTGAATCACGGGCAACCACGAATGCACCCAATGCACAGCATCCAGGGCGTTGGAGACGCCAGCCTCGGCTTCGTAGGGGCGCAGTCTTGCTGCGCCCGCACCCTTGTTCGAAACCGCTTCAGGGCGCAGCAAATCTGCGCCCCTGCACCTGCGCACTGCTTTCCCTTCGGGGCCCTTCGGGCGCATTCGGAGTTCAACTGAATCGCTTCAGACCTCAACGACCGCGGCCTTCGCGCCTCCCCCACTCATGCGTTTCCAGACGTGCCTGGTTTTCCTGATCGCTCTGGTGATCACTGCGGCCGTAGTCGCGGGACAGGACAGCGCGGCAGGAAAAAAGATCGGCGTGGGGCTTTACGGCTCGAATGGCCACCAGATCCGCCCGGCGAAATTCGAGGGGCACCCGCACGCGCGGCTGGTGGCGGTGGCGGCGCTGCGCGAGGGCGGGCAGCTGCCGGCGGGGGTCAGGCGTTATGCCACGCTCGACGAACTGCTCGCGGATCCCAACGTCGCGCTCGTTTCACTGTGTTCGCCCCGGCGCGCGGATCAGGCCCGCGATGCGATTCGCTGCCTCGAGGCGGGCCGGCATGTCTACGCGGAAAAACCCGTTGCGCTGACCGAGCCGGAACTTGACGCCATCCTTGCCGCGGCGCGAAAGGCCGGCCGGGAGTTTCACGAAATGGCGGGAACGGCCTTTGCACCGAACTATGCGGCCATGCGGCGGCTTGTCGCGGAGGGGGCGATTGGCGACGTCGTGCAGGTTTTCGTCCAGAAATCGTATCGCTACGGTGCCTCGCGACCGCAGGACGAGTCGATCGATGGCGGCATGTTCCTGCAGGTGGGCATCCACGCCGCGCGGATGATCGAGCATGTCGGCGGTGTGCGGCTGCAGACGCTCGGCGGCTGGGAAACGAAGACGGGCAAGCCGGAGGACGGCGACGGCAAGATCGCCGGGGCCGCCCAGGGCACGCTGGAGAACGGCGGGTTGGCCACGATCATCATGAATTATCTCAACCCGGCCGGCACCCCGCTGCCGCACGGCAACGAGACGCTGCGAATTTTCGGCACGAAAGGCTATGTCGAATCGATTGATGGCGGCGGCCGGACGCGACTGGTGACATCGCGGGGCATCGTGGAGCCGATCGAGCCGCTGCCCGCGCTCGACTACTTTGACGCCGTTGTCGCTCATCTCGCAACCGGCGCGGCGATGCCGCTGACGCTCGAGGCGGAGTTGCACCCGTTGCGAATGCTGCTCCGGGCGAAGTCCGAACTGCGGGCCGCGGGATCCACCACGGCGGGAGCACGCCATTGAAACCCATCCGAACTCCAAAACCGAAACTCCAGCCCCCTCCGCTATGAACCCCGAAACCACCCCTGCGCCCGCGGCGACCGCGGCTGCGCCCAGCACCGGCCCGGCCGTGATTGGCCCCGCGCCGGCCCGGCTCACCTCCATGGATGCCTATCGGGGCCTCGTGATGTTCCTCATGATGGCCGAGGTGCTGCGGCTCTCGCGGGTGGCCGCGGCCGTGCCCGAGAGCGGGTTCTGGAAATTCCTCGCCTGGCACCAGAGCCATGTCGAGTGGATCGGCTGTTCGCTGCATGACCTGATTCAACCCGGATTTTCCTTCCTGGTCGGGGTTGCACTGCCGTTCTCCATCGCCAGTCGGATCGCCCGCGGTCAATCGAAGCGGAAGATGATCGGGCATGCGCTCTGGCGTGCGCTGCTGCTGATCCTGCTGGGCGTCTTTCTCCGCTCCACGCATTCGAGCATCACCAACTGGACATTCGAGGACACGCTTTCCCAGATCGGGCTCGGTTATGGCTTCCTTTTTGCGCTCGGGTTTCGTCCCGTGCGCGACCAGTGGATCGCCTTCGCCGTGCTGGTGGTGGGATTCTGGGCCGCTTTCGCGCTCTATCCATTGCCGCCGGCCGATTTCGATCATGCCACCGTCGGCCTCACGAAGGAATGGATGCAGGCGCACGGACTGACTGGCTTCCAGGCGCACTGGCAGAAGAATACGAACCTCACCGCCGCGTTCGACACCTGGTTTCTGAATCTCTTCCCGCGCGAGCAGCCTTATATCTTCCATCGTGGCGGCTATGGCACGCTGAGTTTCATCCCGACCCTGGCCACGATGATCCTCGGGCTGATGGCCGGAAATGTCATCCGCAGTGCGCGGACGCCGATGGCCAAGGTGAAATGGCTCGCGGCGGCGGGCATCATCGGGCTGGTGGGCGGTTCCGCCCTGGGCTGGCTTGGGATCGTCCCGGTGGTGAAGCGGATTTGGACTCCAAGCTGGGTGCTGTTCAGCGGTGGGTGGTGCTTCCTGTTCATGGCGGCGTTCTATTATGTGATCGACGTCCTGCACGTCCGCCGCTGGTCGACCTGGCTGGTCGTGATCGGCATGAATTCAATTGCCGCCTACGTGATCGCGCACCTCTTCGAAAGCTTCATCCTCCAGGCGCTGAAAACACATCTGGGGGTGGGCCCGTTCCAATTCTTCGGCGCAGCCTACGAGCCGTTCGTCCACGGAGCCGCCGCGCTCTTCATCATGTGGCTCATCCTTTACTGGATGTACCGGCGGAAGCTCTTCCTGAAGATCTGATCGGTAGGTCGGATCTCCGACCTGCTCGGAGCCTGGCCTGCTGGAAGCGCCCTCGAATGTTCCTGAATCACCGGCCGAGCGGCTGCCCGCGTCGCGCGACCCAAAACCGGCATTCATCGGAGAAGTCGCGAATCGACCGGCTCTCCCGGGCCAGGGTGGAGCGCATCGCATCGAATGCGTGGCTCCAGCCGGTGACGGCGAGGTCCTCGAGGATTTCCCGTCGGTCGGGCAGGTGCATGAAGGTGCGGACGGCGCCGTCCTCGAAATAGCGATCGCCGAACTCGACGAGCCGCGGATCCTGGTCGCCGCGAATCCAGCGCAGGGTTTCCAGCCGCCACAGCGCACGCTCGGCCGGGGAATGGTCGCGATCATGCGTGGTGAAGAGCAGCGGCGCCCCCGGCCGGCAGACCCGGTGGAGTTCCCGGAGGGCCTGGCGCCGATTGGCGCGGCCGGGGATCTGCATCAGCCCGTTGAACATGAAGAGCGCGCCGGCAAAGGGGGCGTGACCGCCTTCATGTGTGTTGCTCGGTGCTGTCGGAGCGCGCGGTTTCCGGACCGAAAACGGCCGCCGCGGCAGCCGGGTGACATCGGCCTGCAGGAAGCGGATGGCCTCGGCGCCGCGCTCGGCGGCGAGGCTGACAGCCTGATCCACCAGCTCCCGGGCAAAGTCGAATGCAGTGAGCCGGTGATACCCCAGCGACCAGAGTCCGATGGTCACGCGGCCGGCGCCGCAGCCGGCTTCGAGGAGCGGGGCGTCGCGATCCGGGAAAAACCGCTCGATCAGGATTCGCTCGGATGCCCACAGGCCGAGTTCATGGGCCGCCCGCGTGTAATGCAGGACTGCCGGCAGATCATTGAAATCAGCGCGGACTTGGTGGGAGGAAATCTTCTTCATCTGGAGCTTTCCGACCAATTCAACTCAACCGCGAAGAACGCGAAGGCGCGCGAAGTTCGGAAGACACGGGTTCGGCACGGAATCGTGATGCAAAGTCAGCGTGCAGTGGAAATGAAGGTGTCGAAGCGCGGCGTGAACCCTCGCGCCTCTTCGCGGTCTTCGCGGTTCAACACGTTCCGGGTTCAATAAGCTCAGGCCCTTCTCCAGCCGGCAATGAACATGCCATTGGCATTGATCTCGTGCGGCCAGAGCACCATCGCGCCGGGTGAAGGATGGCCCGCGCCGCCGAAAAGGGGCATCGGTTCGAACTCGGGATGAGTCCCGGAGAAGGCCGCCACGACGTCGGTCGTTTCACTCCGGGTCAAGGTGCACACCGAGTAGATTAATTTTCCGCCCGGCTTCAGCGCCCCGGCGACATGATCGAGGAGTGATTGCTGGACGGCGGCGAGTTCAGCGACATCCCGCGGGTTGCAGGTCCAGCGGGCATGCGGGTTGCGCTGCCACGTGCCGACCCCGCTGCAGGGTGCATCCAGCAGAATGCCATCGAAGCGGGTCCGCGTGGGCAGCCGGCCGGAGCCATCCCAGGTGGCGAGCCGGTAATTGAAGACCTCCGCCCGCCCGGCGCGCCGCTTCAGGATCTGCAGCCTGCGCTCGCTGCGATCGGAGGCCCAGACGACGCCCTTGCTGCCCATCAGGCTCGCGAGGTGAAGCGTCTTGCCCCCTTCGCCCGCGCAGGCGTCCCACCACGTCTCTCCGGACCGGGGGCCGGCGGCGAGACCGACCAGTTGCGATGCCAAATCCTGGATTTCGAATGCGCCGCGATGAAATGCGGCTGTCCGGAAAAGATCCTGCGAACCGGTGTACCGCAGGGCATCGATGCTCCAGCCGTTCTCCGGCCCATTCGCAGCGGCGCCTGGGACGACAGTCCGCGCAAGGTGGACGACGGCGGCGTGGGGTGGTTCCGAATCGCCGAGTTCTGCGGCCAGCCGGGCGGCTGTGCCGGGCCGTGCCCGGAGCCACAGCGCGGGTTCGCGCTGGAACTGGCGCAGGCATTCCTCGGGCAAGGACACCTCAGCTGCCAGCCAGCCCGGAACTGCCCGGGCAGCCAGCGCCTCGGGCTTGATGGCGTGCTCGTCGGCGTGGAACCGCTCCTGCAGCTTTGCCGCCTGCGCCAGTTGCTTCTGCAGCGACAATCTCGGGTCGAGCCATTGCAGCCAGCGAAAATATCCGAAAACCGCCCGGCTGATGCTGCGTCGCTGGCTGGGTCCCACGTGCCGTGCTTCCAGCAGATAGTGCCGCAACGCCGCGTCCGCCGGCGTGCGCTCACGAGCGGCAGCTGTGAGGATCCGGGCGGCGTGGTTGAAGGTCGGGGAGTCGTGCACGGTGAAGTGGGAACGGGGCAATATACCGGGTTCTTCGCGCGGGCGCAGCCCGAATCGCGAATAAATCGCTCGGTTGAAGCCGCGCGCTATGCGGCCGGCTCACCTGGACCCAGAGCTGCGAGCAGGCGCGGAACGTCGAGAACGTGCGGTCAGCTGCGCTTCTTCCAGCGCCGGTCTTCCTTCAGGTCCAGCGGCCGGGATTCCAGCAACACACCGGCGATGGCCGGGTGGGCGCGCAGCCGTTGGAAGGCCGCGGCATTCAGCTTCCACGCGAGCGCACTGCTGGCCTCGGCAATCGGTGCGACCCGGTCCTCGAAAACAAACCCGATGCACACCCGCGTGTCGCCGGATTGCTGATCGAGCGTCTCACGCAGCGTGTCGAGAAAGGCCGCCGTATCACGATGGGCAGGATTGAGCAGCCAGGTGACTTGCTTGATCAGCGCAGCCACCTGCGCGTCCAACGGATAACACTCCTTCACGTTCACCCGCGCCCCTTCGTGGTTCACGATGATGTTGCCCTGCACCAGCACGGTCGCGTTCTCCTGCAAACTCCGGCCGTAATTCTCGTAGGCGTCGGCGAACATGTTGAGCGCGATCGATCCCTGGCGGGTCGCCAGGGTGAAGGCCGCCCAGGGCCGGTTGTCCCGCTTCGAGAGCCGCTTGACGATGTTGCCGGCGATCCCGCAGAGCCGAAACCCGGTGCGATCACCCAGCTGGAGCAACTCCTCGGGCTGATGGGTGTTGATCGCGTCCGCCAGGCCCTCGTAGGCGGTCATCGGGTGGCCGGAAACATAGAACCCGAGCAATTCCTTCTCGAACTGCAGCCGGTTGGCGGAGGTCAGCTTCCTTTCCGCGGTGGCCGTGCCGTTCCGGGGTGTGACGGGCGTCGGTTTCGAGCCCGCCCCGAGGTCGAGCAGCGCATGCTCCGCGGGATCCGCCTCCGCTCCGGAGCGCGAAGTGCCGTTCGTCCGCCGCGTGTGCTTGAGAATCCGGGCAAATTCCTCGAGCAACTGGGACCGCTCGGGCACGGCGGCGGGTGCGCTGGTGCCGGCCAGATCGAAGAGCATCGTCTCGGCCGGCTCCGCCGGCACCTTGGGGACGGCCGCCACCTCCCGGCGCAGTCCGGGATAGGTCCGTTGCAGTTCCGCCAGGGCGGAGAGCGACTCGTCGATCTGGGCGAAGAGTTCCTCGCGCGCGGCGCCGCTGAAGTCGAACGCCCCCGTCGCCACGAGGTTCTCGATCACCCGCTTGTTGATCGCGCGGGCGTCGACCCGGAGGAGAAAGTCATAAAAGTCCCGATACGGTCCGTTCTTCTCCCGCTCCTCGATGATCCGCTGCCCCGCCTGCTCCCCGACGCCCTTGATCCCGGCCAGCCCGAACCGGATGGCGGGCGACTCCGCGGCCGCGGCCGGCATCGGCGATGCATCCGTGGCGGCACCGGCCTGGCGGCGGACGACGGGCGTGAACATCTCCCGCGACTCGTTCACGTCGGGTCCGAGCACCGTCATGCCCATCGCCTCGCACTCGGCCACGAAATGGGAAACCTTTTCCGAATTCCCCAGTTCGGAACTGAGCATTGCGGCCATGAACTGGGCCGGGTAGTTGGCCTTCAGGTAACCGGTCTGGTAGCTGAGAACCGCATACGCCGCGGAATGGGACTTGTTGAACCCGTACCCCGCAAACTTGTTCAGGATGTCGAAGATGGAGTTCGCGACCTTCTCCTCGATGCCGTGGAGCTGTTTGGCCCCGGCAACGAACTTGTCGCGCTCCCGATCCATCGCGTCCTTGTCCTTCTTGCCCATCGCGCGGCGGAGCATGTCGGCGCCGCCGAGGGTGTAGCCCGCGATGATCTTCGCGGCTTCCATGACCTGCTCCTGGTAGACCATCACGCCGTAGGTCTCACGGCAGACGTCCTCGAGCAGCCGGTGGGGAAACGTGACCGTTGCCGGATCCTTCTTCCCGCGGATATAATCGGGAATCCACTCCATCGGCCCGGGCCGGTAGAGCGCGATCAGGGCGACGATCTCGTCGATGGTGGAGAGGTTGATCTGGCGGCAGAGATTCTGCATCCCGCCGGACTCGAGCTGGAACACGCCGGTGGTGCGGCCCGTGTTGAGCAGCGCGTAGGTCTTCGGATCATCGAAACCGACCGCCTCGAGATCGAATGCGGGATCCGCGGTCCGCCGGATGTTGTCCACCGCGTCGGCAATCACGGTGAGCGTCTTCAGCCCGAGGAAGTCCATTTTCAGGAGCCCGAGCTTGCCGACGGCGCTCATGTCGAACTGGACGGTGACGTCGCCCTCCTGGAGGGTGAGCGGGACGAAATCGTCGAGGGGCCGGTCGGTGATGACGATGCCGGCGGCGTGCTTGCCCGTGTTGCGGACCATGCCTTCGAGCACGAGCGCCTGGTCGTAGATTTTCTTCGCGACGGGATTCTTCGTCACCTCGTCCCGGAGTTCGGCCGATTTCGCCACGGCGGACTCGAGCGTGATGTTGAGCTCGTCGGGGATCATCTTGGCGAGCCGGTCAGCCTCGCCGTAGGGCAGGTTGTGCACGCGCGAGATGTCGCGGATGACCATCTTCGCGCCGAGCGTACCATAGGTGATGATGTTCGCGACGCAGGCGTTGCCGTATTTCTGGCGGACGTAATCGATCACCTCGCCGCGCCGGCGCATGCAGAAATCGATGTCGAAGTCCGGGGGCGAGACGCGTTCGGGATTCAGGAAGCGTTCGAAGAGCAGCTTGAACCGGAGCGGATCCAGATTCGTGATGCCGAGGAGATAGGCGACGAGGCAGCCCGCGCCGGATCCGCGGCCGGGGCCGACGGGAATCCCGTGCCGCCGCGCCCAGTCGATGAAGTCCCAGACCACGAGGAAATAGTCGATGAAGCCCGTCCGGCCAATGATGCTGAGTTCGTAATCGAGCCGCTCGACCAGTGTCTTCGCCTGCGCGGGATCGGAAAAGGATTCGGGCGCGGCATAATCGACGCCGTAGCGGCGTTTGAGCCCGGCGATGCAGAGTTCCTTGAGGTATCCCGCCGGATCCGTCTTCACCTCGGGTGGCAGCGGGTACCTGGGATAGCGCTCGCTGCCCTTCGGGAACGGAATGCTCAGGTCGCACATTTCCGCAACCAGCTGGGTGTTCGTGACCGATTCCGGCACCTCGATGAAGAGTCGCTCCATCTCTTCGCGCGACTTCAGGTAGAATTCCTGGCCGGAAAACCGCATCCGCTTTTCCTCGTCGATCTTGGCGCCGGTCTGGATGCAAAGCATCGCATCATGCGGGCCGGCGTCGGTGTGGCGGACGTAGTGCACGTCGTTCGTGCAGATCACCTTGAGATTGAATTCCTCCGCCAGCGCGAGCAGTCCGGGGATGATTTTCCGCTGCTCGGGGATCCCGTGGTCCTGGATCTCGACGAAGTAATTTTCGCGGCCGAAGATTTCCACGAACCGGCCGCAGGCCCGGCGAGCCTCCTCGTCGCGGTCGTGGAGCAGGTGCTGGGGAATCAGCGAAGCGAGGCAGCCGGTGAACCCGATCAACCCGGCGGCATGTCGGGCGAGCGTCTCGAAATCGGTCCGTGGCTTGTAATAGAAGCCCCGGAGGTGGGCATCGGAGACGAGTTTCAGCAGGTTCTGATAGCCGGTCAGATTCTTCGCAAGCAGCCCGAGGTGAAAGATCGTCTTGCCCTCGTCCGACCGGCCGTGCTTCTCCAGCCGCGAGGTCTCGACGAGGTACATTTCGCAGCCGATCAGCGGCTTGATTCCACGGGCCTTGGCCTGGTTGTAGAAGTCAATCGCGCCGTAGAGATTGCCGTGATCGGTCAGCGCCAGCGCGCTCATCCCAAGCTGCTGGGCCCGATCCATCAGCCGGTCGATCCGGCAGCAGCCGTCGAGCAGGCTGTAGTCCGTGTGGACGTGAAGGTGGACGAAGTTCTTGTCGACGGCTGGCAAGGAAGCCAAGGCAAGTGCGCGGGTCCAGAGGAGCAAGGAAGAATGCGATTTTCTCTCCGTTTGCGGACGACGCGGAGGTCGTAGGGCAGGTCTATTTGACCTGCCCAGGTCGGAGAACCTGACCCACTGGCATTTCAGAACGCATCGCCACGGCGAGACGCCGTGGCCACTTGGCCACCGGTGTTCAGTGCGTTTTCGAACCTTGGGACCGGAATCGGCTTCGTAGGGGCGCAGTCTTGCCTGCGCCCCGAGGCACATTCGACTGCAGGGGGCGGGCGCAGGCGAGGCTGCGCCCCGACATCACTCCATTCCCGGGAGCGTGAAGAAAAACGTTGCGCCCTGCCCGGGCTCGCTCTCCGCCCAGATCCGGCCGCCATGCTTGCGGATGATTCGTTCGACGGTGGCGAGGCCGACGCCCGTGCCCTCGAATTCCGATGCGGTGTGCAGCCGCTCAAAGACATTGAAAAGCTTGTGCTTGAAACGCGGATCAAAGCCCACGCCGTTGTCGCGAACCAAGACCGCCATTCCGGCGCTGGTGTCGGCGGTGCCAATGGTGATCCGGGCGACGTCACGAGGGCGCGTATACTTCGCGGCGTTCGAGAGCAGGTTCGACCATACCAGCGCCATGAGCGCAGGATCGCAGGCCACCGTCGGCAGCGGCTGCCGCTCCCACACGATTTTGCGATCCTTGAGCTCATGTTCCTGTTCGCGCTGCGCCGCATCGACGAGCTCGTCCAGCTTCGTCGTCTGCAGGACCAGTTGGCGCCGGCCGACGCGGCTCAGGTTCAGCAGGCTGTCCAGCAGCCGGGTAAGCTTCTCCGCGGCATGAACGATCCGCCCGAGGTGCCGCTTGCTGTCGGCGCCAATCGCAGGTTCGTCGTCGCGAATCATCTCCGCATAACCGGAAATGTGCCGGAGCGGCCCGCGAAGGTCGTGGGAAACCGAGTAAGTGAAGGCCTCGAGTTCCCGGTTCGTCTGCTCCAGTTCGGAAGTCCGTTCGGCAACCCGGCGTTCCAAATCGAGATTGAGCCGGTGCACCTGCTCCTGGGCGTGCTTGATGTCGCTGATGTCGACCAGGGCGCCTGTGACGTAGTCGGCGGCGCCGTCCGGCCGGCGGACGACCCGACCGCGATCGCGCACCCAGCGCAGGGTCCCCTCCGGAGTCAGCAGCCGGTACTCGAGGAAATACTGGGCATCGGGGCTCTGGAGCGCCCGCTGCAAGGCATTGCGGACGGGCAGCCGGTCATCCGGATGAAGCTGGGCGATCATCTCGCTGGCCGGGATCGGATCGCTGCCTGCCGGAAGATTGAAGATCCGCCGGAAGTTGCCGTCGACCAGGCTTTCGCGGCGGGCCGGATCGTAGCGCCACGTGCCCATGTTGGCGGCGGAGAGGGCGGCCCGGAGCCGCTCCTCGCTCGCCGTGAGCCGCTCCTCCCGCTCCTGGATTTCCGCGAGCATTTCGTTGAATGCATCCGTCAGGGCACCCAGTTCGTCACGTCCGTAGCGGGTCGCGCGGACCGAGTAGTCGCGGCGGGAGGTGATCGAGTGGGCCGTCTCCGCGAGTGCCTGGATCGGCACGGTAATCCGGGCCTGGAACCGCGACGATAGGATGAAGGCAGCCAGCGAGGAGGTGACCAGGATCAGCACCACCATGCCTCCATAAAGGACGAACCGGCGTTGCAGCGCCTCGAGGCTGTAGACCAGGACGAGGGTGCCCAGCGGACGGTCTCCATGGGCAACGGGTTCAAAGACAACCAGCCGGCTGCCGCGGATGACATGACCGTCGGGCGGGATTGCTGGGGCTGCGGCCGGCGCCAGCGGACTGGAGCCGTAGCTTGCCACTCGCTGGCCGGAGGTATCGTACAACACGGCCGCGCGGATCGATGTCTCCGCCCGGAGTGTGGACACCAGCGAGGTGGCTTCCTCGAAATCGCCAAACTGCATCGCGGCGGTGCTGTTGTCGGCGATGATCCGCGCGAGCGTGGTGAGATCTCCGAGCGTGGCGCGGCGGAACGTGACCCACTCGTAAGTCATGAAGGCGGCTGCGGTCAGCAGCACCACGAGAGCGCTGGTGAGGGCGAGCAACAGCGTGACTTTCCGGCGAATCGGGAGATCGCGAAACGGAGTCATGGAGCGGGTTCCTCGAGGACGCGGGCCAGCCGGAGAACCTTGGCGCTAATCGAGATCCCGCGTTCGCGAGAGGCGCCGAGATTGACGATGATCTGCAACCGGTTGCGCTCGATGGCCAGTTGGATGACGCCGCCGTTCCGGGCAAATCGAGCCGCGTCGCTGATTGTGAGAACCGGCTGGCTGGCGAGTTGGGAATGCAGGTGCGGCCAACGGTCCAATGCAGGCTGTGCCACCCAAAGGACATGGCAGTCGTCGAGGTTCATCGGCCCATGGAACTGCCGGACCACGATTCCGCGCCGCTGCCAGGTTTCTCCCCGTACCAATGGTTCGATGACTTCTGCAACCGCGTCCTGGCCGAGCACGCCGATGACAAGCGGGGCATCATGGGTCGGAAAGGCGGCGGCAGGCCATTCGGTGAAGGAGATGATGTTGTAGAGCGCAGCCGCCTTGACCTCGAAGTCGCGTGCCCCGGTGCCAGGGACGGCCGCGCCCGCGCCGGTCAGGATTCCGAGCCAGCCGAGCAGTGGCAGAATCAGTCGCACCGCTGGGGTCGGTGCACGAAGTTGGAATGGAAGGGGTTCCATGGGCCGCAGGCCGGGGTGCCGCGTCGTGGGACCCTCATACCGGGGGACTCGGAAAGTTCCGGCAATCTTTTTGTCTTTCCTGGCTCGTCGGACTTGCCGTCGAGCGCAGCAAGCGTTCATGCCATTTTTCCTGCAACTTGGTGGGCCTTGCTGACGGGCTGCTAATGTCTGACACGCTGCTGGCCGGTTGCAGTTTGCCCGATCAGCAATGAACCGCCGGGGTGAGGACGGGCCTGAGTCGGTCTCCGGGCATAGGCACCAACTTGCCGGGGGCGGCGCCCGGGCAAAAAAGCCATTGACGGACCGGAGCGGGCTTGGCCTATTACCCAGCTTTTCCTTTCACCACCGACCGTTCACGTCTGCCACATGTCCATCGAAATCAAGATTCGCAAGAACGAGCCCATCGATCGTGCGCTGCGGCGCATGAAGAAGAAGCTCGAGCGCGAGAACATCATCAAGGGCACCCGCGCAAAGCGTTATTACGAGAAGCCCTGCGAACGTCGCCGTCGCAAGGAGAAGGTCCAGGCCTTCACGCAGATGCTGCGCCGTCGCTACGCCGAATAAGCTGCCCCGAAGGCAATGGTTTTTGACCGCGCTCCAGCATCGATGGGCGCGGTTTTTCGTTGGCCGGTTTTCGGCGTGCAAGTTGCCGCCGGACGGGTTCGTCTGGGGCTCAAGACCCCGTGAAGCCCTCCCTTGCCCTTTCAACCAGCTGGTGTTCGCACCGGCACAGCGATGGCGGGGCCATGTTGCGGGAAATGGCGGAGCTGGGATTTGAATATGTCGAACTGAGCCATGGAATTCGCATCACGCTGGTCCCGGGGATTCTGAAGGCGGTGGAGGAGGGCGTGGTCAAGATCAGCTCGACGCACAATTTTTGCCCGCTGCCTACTGGCGTCGTCCAGCCGGCACCGAACCTATTCGAACCGTCCGCCGGCGATCCCCGCGAGCATGATCAGTGGCTGCGGCACACGCGACGCTCGATCGATTTTGCCGCCCAGGTTCAGGCGCGGGTGGTCGTGTGCCACCTCGGCAGCGTGAGCTTCTTCTGGTTCAACCCGGCCCGCAGGTTGCGGAATTACCTTCGAGCGAACCGGGGCGCGGGCAGGGATCCGGAGAATCGGGCCTATGCCGCCCTGCTCGAGAAATGCCGGGCGAAGCTGCGGAAGCGGATGCAACCCTTCTGGACCCGGACGAAGGCCAGCGTGACCGAAATTCTCGAATACGCCGGGCAGAAGGGCGTGAAACTGGGCTTCGAGAACCGCGAAAAATTCGAGGAGCTCCCGCTCGATGACGATTACGCGGAGTTTCTGCAAGGGCTGCCGGCCGGTGCCCCCGCCGGCTACTGGCACGACACCGGCCATGCCGACATCAAGGAAGGCATGGGACTCCTGAATCATCGCCGGCACCTGGAGGTGCTGCTGCCGCGCACGCTCGGTTTTCACCTGCATGACGTCAACGGCAGTGGTCAGGATCACCAGCCGGTGGGGGAGGGGCACATTGATTTCGACATGGTCAGCTCCTTCTGGCGGCCGGAGCACCTGCTCACACTCGAGTTCGGGCCGCGGCTGACGGTCGAGGAGGTCCGGAGATCGAAGGCGCGGGTGGAGTCGCGGCTGGACCGGTTTGGGTAAACAGGCTCAACTCAGTTCAACCGCGCGGATCAGTGGCCGCCTTTGCTGTAGTGGTGGGTGCGCTATCGAGCAACTCGCGCGCGAACGATGTAGAGAGTGGCCTGCGGTGGACGGTTGGCGCGACGTTCAAATTCTAGCCTGAAGATTTCACACCCGCGGGTGTGAAATCTTCTATTTGCGAACGGGAGATTGGCTTTGGCCACAGCGTCACAATTGTCTGCACAGATCGGGGCGCCGTCTTGCCGGTTTGGGCTGTAGGGGTGCAGACTAGCTGCGCCCTGAAGCGGTTTCGAACGAACATGCGGGCGCAGCAAGTCTGCGCCCCTACGAAGATCCGGTCCCTCAACAACGGTTCGATAATGAGTGCTCAAACACAACATCATGCAGGCCTCCATTGCCGCTCATCTTGGCTTCGTTCGATCGGAACGGGCATCCTCGCGCTGTCACTGACGAGCGTTTCCTGCAGCAGGCAGTCGGAAGGGGATCCCGGTCCGGTGGCTCAGGCTGTCGCCGGGAAGCCGCGTGTTTTTTCTTTGGATCCGGATCTCCTGACAGCTGCGAAGGAAAAGACCCTCACGGGAGATCCATCGCTCATGCCGGCATTGGCAAGGCTCCAGTCCGAAGCCGGTGAGGCCCTGAAGGCAGGGCCATTTTCGGTCGTGTTCAAGCAGGCCGTGCCGCCGAGCGGCAACCGGCACGACTACATGAGCCTCGCGCCGTACTGGTGGCCGAATCCCGACACGCCGGACGGATTGCCCTATGTCCACCGGGACGGTGAGACCAACCCGGAGCGGGACGCCTATGACCGTTTGCCGATTGCGAATATGGAGTCCGCGGTCTCCACGCTGGCGCTGG
Source organism: Verrucomicrobiia bacterium (assembly GCA_011525695.1). Lineage (GTDB taxonomy): Bacteria > Verrucomicrobiota > Verrucomicrobiia > Opitutales > Opitutaceae > ER46. The sequence goes on along the minus strand of WYBX01000011.1, from coordinate 6,039 downwards.
CCTACCATCTCACGGGGAACGAGCCCTACGCCGCCCATGCTTCGAAACTCATCAAGGCGTGGTTCCTGGACGAGGCCACGTACATGAATCCGCACGCGAATTACGGCGAGGCCATCAGGGGCATCACCGAGGGTCGCGCCGCCGGAATCATCGGCGTCCGTTATGTGATCAAGGTGGCGGATGCCGTGGGTTTGCTCGCGGGATCCGCACACTGGACGGCAGGGGATCGGGCAAGGCTGGAGGAGTGGTACAGCCGGTATCTGGACTGGCTCGTGGAGAGCGAGATTGGGAAGGAGGAGTCGACCAAGGAGAACAACCACGGGACCTGGTACGAAGTCCAGGTGTCGGCGGTCGCCCTTTTTGCACGGCGGCCGGAAATCGCCGCACGGTTTCTCGGCCGGCTTCCGCAGCGGATTGCCGCCCAGGTCGAGCCGGATGGCAGCCAGCCGCTGGAGCTCAAGCGCACCCGATCCTTTCATTACAGCGCGATGAACGTGGAGGCGTATTTTGACGCCGCCACCCTGGGCGAAAAGGTGGGCCTGGATCTCTGGCGATCATCGACCCCCGATGGACGCGGCATCCGCCGGGCGCTCGACTTTCTTGCGCCGTATGCCGTCCAGGAAAAGCCATGGCCGCACCCCGGAATCCTGGGCATGGAGCAGGCGGACCTTGCGCTCATGGCCGTGCTGCTGCGCCGGGCAGCCATCAAGTTTGCGGAACCGGCCTACGACCGGATGATCGAAAGGCTGCCGGTCGATTCCCGGGCTGGGAGATTCCAGCTCGTTTATCCGCATACGATCTACTGAATCGTTCCGGCTGAATGCTATTCGTACTTCTCTTCGCCGGTCCGAGACGCGGCGCTACGTGCGGCCGGTGCCAATTTGGGATCCATCCTGTCGACCGACGTTTCCCGCTTACCGCGGATCCGCCGGCCGGAAGTCGATCAGCCGCTTGTAGCGATCCACTTTCGCGACGACGACGTCGAGCCGCTGGTTGAGCGCGAATCGCCGCCGACGCTTGCGTCCCACCAGCGCCGTGCCGTCGTCCGTGAGCGCATAATGGTCGTCACCGACCCCGGAGGTGGCGACGAAACCAAAGGTCATCGACTCGACCAGCTCGATGAAGAACCCATTCGCCCGCACGTCGGTGATCACGGCCTCGAATCTTGTGCGCGGCTGCTTCTCCAGTTCCCGTTCGAAGAATTCGAGCAGCTTGATCTTCACGCTGTCGCGTTCCGCTTCCGCACTGTTGATTTCCGTGAGGCTGAGATGCTCGCCCAGCCGCTCGACCCCGGCCAAGTCGTAGTGGCGTCGTCCGCCGGCGGTCGGCTGGCCGCCGTGTTTTGCCAGGTAGGTGTCGAAGACACGGTGCACCACCAGATCGGCGTAACGCCGGATCGGCGAGGTGAAGTGCGTATAGTCCTGCTTCGCCAGGCCGAAATGGCCGTCGGCCGTGTGCCGGTAGGCGGCCTTCTTGAGGCTGCGCAGCAGTTGCGTGCGAAGCGTATAGCCCTGCGGATGGTGCTCCAGCACCGCGAGCAGCTTCACCAGCTCGGCCCGCTGGGTCAGATCCCCGGTGCGGATCCCGTGCGTACCCAGCAGCGTGCGGAGTTCGTCGAGTTTTTCCGCATCGGGTTCGTCGTGGACCCGGTAGAGTGCGGCCAGCTTGTGCGAGCGGGTCAGCCGGGCGACGGCCTCGTTGGCCGCCAGCATGAATTCCTCGATCAACTGGTGGCTCTCGTCGTGCTCGATTTTCTCGAGCCGGTCGGCATAGCCGTTTTCGTCCACGAAGATCTTCGTCTCCGGCATGTCGAGATCGAGGCTGCCGTGCGCCATGCGATCCTTCCGCAGCCGCGCCGCAATTTTCCACATCGCGCGAATCCATTTCTGCAGGTCCGCGAGTTCGCGATCGCTCAGGTCGCCCAGGGCCCGGCCCGTGGACCCCGTCTGGTGCTTCGGCGGGAGTGGCAACGCGCGGATCCGTGCGAGATCATCCTCGAACATGAACGCATACGCCTGCTTGTAGGTGAGCCGTTTCCGGCTCCGGATCACCGTGTTGGCAAAGCTCGTGTCCTTCAGCTTGCCGTTCCGGCCGAAGGTCAGGAACACCGCCTTGCAGAGCCGATCCTGGGCTTCCACCAGCGAACAGAGCCCGTTGGAGAGCTTTTCGGGAAGCATCGGGATGACGACGCCGACGAGGTAGGTCGAATTCCCCCGGCGCTGGGCCTCGCGATCGAGCGCGCTGCCGGGTCTCACATAGGTCGATACATCCGCAATATGGATTCCGATCCGCAGGCTGCCGCCCGGGAGCTCCTCGTACGAAAGCGCGTCGTCGAAATCCTTCGCGTCGTCCGGATCGATCGTGAAAACCGGCAATTCGCGGTAATCAAGCCGGTGGGCCAGATCGCGGGGCTGCACGCGGTCCGGCAGTGCCGCCGCCTCCCGCACGACATCGGCGGGAAAATCCGTCGAGAGATTGTACTTGAGGAAAATGCCCGCGAGTTCGGCCCGCGGTTCGTGCGTCCGGCCGAGCCGGGCCGTGATTCGACCGGTCAGCGGATCGTTCCGCCGCTTCCATTCGCCGAGCTGGACGACAACCTTGTCGCCCGGCTTCGGCGGCGGTGTCACCCCGCTCCGGGCCGGATCGGCGACCTGGATTTCGTAGCTGAACCGGGGATCATCCGGCTGGACGACAAAACCCCTGCGGCCGCGTCGCAGGTCGCCGACGATGGTGTCGCGTTCGCGGGCCAGGACCCGGACCACGCCGCCGATCTTTTCCCCCGGTCGACGTCCGCGGCGGCCGGCATACTCGCGTGCAATCACGCGATCGCCGGGCAGCGCCACGCCGGTGTCCTCGCCAAAAACCTGTAGGGCGGGCTCCGGCGTTTCGCCTGCCACCGGTTCGCGGACGACGAAGGCCGAGCCGCCGGCACGAAACTGGATCCGGCCCACGAGCTCGCCGGGCCGCAGTTTGGGAACCGGCTCCTCGAGCCGTTCCGGGGTCGCGGGCGGTGGAATTGTGGATGGCGGGTTGGCCGCAGCCGACTCCGCTTTCGGGCTGCGCCGGGCCTCGTGATGCCGGCCGGCTTTACGGCCGCGTGATCCGCCGCGTGCGCGGCCCTGATGCGTATCCGCGGTTTCGATCTGCGCCGGCTCCTTCCGACTCCGGCCGCGACGATCGCGTGTGTCGCGGTTCGAACCGGAGGATCGTGAGCGGCTGCCAGTCCCGCGCGGCAGCACCGGTTCCGGCTGCACGGGCTGCTGGTGCGGGGAGGGCGTGTGCGTTGCACCGATGAGCAGGGTCATCTCCGGTGGCGGCATGCTGGGCCCGCGTTTGGTCGGAACGAATAGCTTGCGCGATGTCGCGGCCGGCTCGGGCTCGGGCGCACTGCCACGGATGATCCGCCCGTTGCGCGTCCGGGAGAACTCGCCGCTTTTCAGCAGCCGCCTCACCTCATGTTCGAGCGAGTTGCGGTGCTTCTTCCTCAGGTCAAGCCGGCGGGCGAGCTCGAATTCGTTGGCGGGAGAATAGTCGGGAGCTCGGACGATTTCGAGCAGGCGTTCGCGTAGTGACATGTTGTAAGATCGAGGCGCCGCGCGCCTTCCATGCTTTCGGGTTGGCGTTACGGAACAGTCTGGCTTAGCTGGCGGCGATGAAAATCGTCCACGCGGGGAGTGAGTTGTTCCCCTACATCAAGACCGGAGGCCTGGCGGATGCGGTGGGTGCCCTGACGGCTGCGCTGTCGGATAATGGGCATGAAGTCTCGGTCTTCGTCCCCGGCTATCGGGCGGTTCTCGAGCACCGGGATGCCGCCGGGGCCACCCGGACGATGCGGCTGAAAATCGAACTGGCGGACCAGTTCCTGTCCGGGGATGTCCGCATGTTTTCGCCGCGACCCAACCTCAAGGTTTACCTGATTTGCCGGGAGGAGTTCTTTGACCGCCAGGGCCCGTATGGCAACGGGGAACGCGATTACGAGGACAATGCGGACCGGTTCATTTTCTTCTGCAAGGGCGTGGTGGAGGCCCTCCGGCTGGGCGATTTCGGCGCCGACGTCGTCCACAGCCACGACTGGCAGGCGGCGCTGCTGCCGTTGCTGCTGCGCGAGACGGAGCGGCGGCATGGGACAACCCTGGCGCTGAAGACGGTCTTCACGATCCACAACATCGCCTACCAGGGGGTCTTCCCGGCGAAGATTTTCGCGCGGACGAACCTGCCGGATGAACTCTACTCGATGGACGGGCTGGAGTATTATTCGCAGATCAACCTGATGAAGGGCGGCATCCTCTTCGCCGATCGCGTGACGACGGTGAGTCCCCGCTACGCCAAGGAAATCCAGACGCCCGAGTTCGGTTGCGGGCTGGACGGCGTCGCCCAGACCCGCGCCGACGATCTCGTCGGGTTGCTGAACGGCGTGGACAATTCGATTTGGAATCCGGCGGTGGATCCGCACCTGCCGGCCCGCTATTCGGCGGTCAACCTGTCTGGAAAGCACGTATGCCGGCTGGATTTGCTGAAGCGGAGCGGCTTCGCGCCGGAGTTCAAGGGCCCGATTTTCGGGATGGTTTGCCGGCTCACCGAGCAGAAGGGCATCGATTTCGTGCTGGCCAATCGGGACTTCTTCGCGGCGCACGAGTGCCGGTTGATCGTGCTTGGTTCCGGCGATCGCCGGATGGAGGAGGAGTTGCTCGAACTGGCTGCCGAGGTCCCGCAGAAGGTCTCGCTGGCCGCCAAGCACGACGAGGCGATGAGCCATCTGATCGAGGCGGGCAGTGATTTCTTCGTGATGCCTTCGGTGTTCGAGCCCTGCGGCTTGAACCAGATGTATTCGCAGCTCTATGGCACGGTGCCGATCGTCAGCCGCGTGGGAGGGCTGGTCGACACGGTCGTCGACGCCGACGAGGATCCCGCGCTGGGGACCGGGCTGATGTGCGATCCGAATGCGGCGAGCCTGCGTGATGCGCTCCAGCGCGCGCTCGTGCTTTTCTCGGATCGACCCCGCTACCTCGCCATCCAGCAGCGGGGCATGGCGAAGAACTTCAGCTGGAGCCGGGCCGCCAGCGGCTACGAGCGACTGTACCAGGAATCGCTGTAAGCCAGGCTGCCGGCTGGCGCAGCCTTGGCTGCGCCCGCACAGGGTGATTCACCCGTTCTGAGGGCGCAGACGAGGCTGCGCCCCTACGGCAGCGTGGGTTAAATGAAGCAGCGGGGATGGCATTCCGGAATGCTGGGACGCCGGATCCCCAAGCAGGCTTGCTGCGCTCACTTTTCCAATCGAACCTGCTCTTGGGCGCAGCAAGTCAGCGCACCTATGCACGAACGGCATAACGAATCATGGCCTCCACGCTTGTCTGGTTCCGGCGGGATTTGCGGTTGCAGGATAATCCGGCGCTCCGCGCGGCCGCCACGCATGGCGGTGCGATCATCCCGGTTTACATCCATGACGTGGCTGCGGAGGGGAATTGGCCGGCTGGCGCGCCGTCCCGGTGGTGGCTGCATCACTCGCTCCTCGCGCTCGAGGCCGCGCTGCGCGAGCGGGGCTCGCGGCTGATCCTGGCGCGAGGGGATTCGATGACGGAAATTCGGCGGCTCGTGGCCGCGACTGGTGCGGGTGCGGTGGCGTGGAATCGGCGGATCGAACCGGCCGGCGGCGCGCAGGACGCGGCGATCCGCGGCGACCTGCAGCAACACGGGCTGGCGGTCGAGATTTGCAATGCGGGCCTGCTTCATGAGCCGGAGTCGATCGTGAATCGGCAGGGCGGGCCGTACCAGGTGTTCACGCCATACTGGCGCGCGTGCCTGGCCCTGAAGGTTGGCGCGCCGATCCGTCTGGCGGCCGGCAGTATTCCCGCTCCCTCGCGTTGGCCGCGGTCGCTGGGGCTTGACGAACTGCGGCTGCTTTCGAGCTGGGCGCCGGCGCCGAATTCCGGCTGGGAGACTGGCGAGGCTGCCGCGGCGCGGCGGCTGCGGGCGTTTTCCACCCACAGCATCGAGCGGTACGCCGAGGAACGCGATCTGCCTGCTGCGGATGCGACCTCG
>WYBX01000069.1 GCA_011525695.1 Verrucomicrobiia bacterium | reverse complement strand
GGTTCTTGAACCTGCCGGCTTCCAGTTCGCTGATCACTTGTTGCTTGAATGCTTCGCTGTATCGGATCGTTTCAATCGGCTTCATTTTTCGTCTGCCGGGTGTCAACGTGGGCTAGGACGAGACAACGCGCCCCGCTCCGGCTTTCTTTTCCGCCGCCTCGATCCGGCTGGCGACCTCGTCGGGGGTCTCGACATGGTTGACCTTGATATCGATGACACCAATCCCGAGGGCGATCCTGCGATCGATCTGCCGGAGGGCGTCGAGATCGCTCCTGGGACGATGGGCAAGTTCCAGGACGAGGTGGCCGGTGTGCAGCGAATTCAGGAACTGGGCGAGTTTGCGCCAGTTGCCCTGCTGGATGGTCTGCCCGCCGTAATTGCCAAAGCAGAAATGCACGGCGCGTTCCGTGCCGCGATCAACGGCATCGAGCACGACATTGATGGCTGCCGCGGCCAGCGGGCCATCGGCCGGGTTGCCCGGAATGTTGGCTTCGTCGATCTGGATGCAGGCGGCGGGGAGCCCGCGGACCTGTTCGGCGAGGACTTCAGCGATCGCCAGCGTGAGTTTTTCGAAGTTGCCGTAGTGATGGTCGAGCAGCGTCCGGGCGAGCATGTACGGGCTGGTGAGGGTGAACTTGAACGGACCGCCGGCCACGGCGGCGGCGCGCTGGCAGTCTGCGAGGAGATTGAGCGAGCCCTCCCCGAGTGGTCCGGTGACGACGCCCGCTGGTTTGCGCCGGAACCCCATCGGTTGATGGCGCGAGAATTCCTCGGTGATCGAACGACCGATTGTCGTGGAAATTCCCGCCATGGGCCGGACGAAATATTCGATCATGCCATTCGTGTCGGGATGGTTGATGTCAAAGCGATAGAGTTCGCCGTCCGTGGGCAGGTCGATCCCGGCCTGGCGCTGCAGATCGAAGATGACGCGAGTGGCATCGGTGAGCGCCTGTTCGCTGGGGAGCGCGGCGAGCCAGTCGGGGATCGGATAGGAACCGACCGTGGTGGTGAGGATGCGGGGTTTGGACGGGAGGGCGTGCATGAGTAGGAATGCCAGGGGAGTGGGAGCGGTCAGAGTGCGGGGATAAAGAGCGGGACGGGCGGCAGCAAGGCAAGGCTCTCGGGCTCCCCGGCCGGCAGAGCCTTCGCTGCATCCTGCTCCAACCACAGATCTGCCATGATCATGGTACATCTATGGTTCCGGCCCCGGGCGCAAAGCTCCGAGAAACCACAGATCCACCATGATCGTGGTACATCTGTGGCTTGGCCATCGGGGGCCAGGCGCGGCCGAGGGTCTGCCGAAGCGGGATTTCACGTCGACAGCATGGCATTGGCCGTTCTGCCTCGTTGGTTCCAGATGCAATCACCCGTTCTCGCGTCCGTCGCAGCCACCGGTTTTACCGTGGCCTTTCTCCACGCGGCGATCCCGACGCACTGGCTGCCATTTGTCCTGGTCGCACGGGCGCGCAGCTGGAGCCGGGTCAAGACGCTGGCGGTGACCTCCCTTGCCGGCATCGGGCATGTGGCGCTGACAACCCTGCTTGGGCTCGGAATCGCCTGGCTTGGCTTTCAAATCGACGAAAGGGCGGGCCGCGCGTTTCCCTGGATTGCCGGCACCTTCCTCCTGGGCTTTGCGCTCTTCTACTTCTGGCGGCAATGGACCGGTGGCGGCATCTGCCACCATCATGCTCCCGGCAGCCATCATCATGCGGATGAACACTGCCGGGAAGACCACGAGCACAGCCACTGGCAGGAGGAATTGCACGACAGCCCGCTGGTTTCATCCCGGGCGGGCGACTGGACTGCCATCAGCGGGCTGTTCGTGATGCTGACGTTTTCGCCCTGTGAAGGTTTTTTGCCGTTTTACCTGAGCGCCGTCCAATTCGGATGGCGGGGATTCATCGTCCTCAGCCTCATCCTTGCCGTTGCGACGCTGGGGGCGATGACGCTCTTCACCTGGCTGGCGCTGATCGGCTTCGAGCGATTCCGGATCAAGGCGTTCGAACGTCGGGAAGCCGGGCTCCTGGGAGTCGTATTCCTGGTGCTGGCCGTGCTGGTGGTGGCATTGCAGCACGACCATTGAACGGGTCAGCGCTTCGGAATCGAAAACTTGATCACCGGCGGAGCCTCCGCCGCCGGGGCAGCCGCCGATGGCGCGGGCCGCAATGGCGAGGTCGGCGGGTTGGCCGCGGTTGCCGGTCGCCTGGGTGCGGCGCGCGTAGCCGGCGCCGTCAATGCGGCGAAGCTGCGCTCGAGGAGATCGACGACCATGAGGTCACGGGTCTTCTGGCTGGGGCTTCCCATCGTCACCACGATGACGCGGCGGCCGCCGCGTTCGGCAGTGGCAGCCAGGCAAAAGCCCGCACCATTGGTGAACCCCGTCTTCAGCCCGTCCACTCCCGCCACCTTTTCCACCAGCTTGTTGTGATTCACCATCTGCATCGGTTCCGCCCGCACCCCGGTGCCGAACTCCCGCAACCGAATGGAGGTGTACCGGAGGACATCCGTCTGGCTGATCAGGTGACGGCTCAATTTCGCGAAGTCCCTTGGCGATGTCAGGTCGCCTTCGGCCGTGCGCCGGCTGGGTGGCGGCAGGCCATGCGGGGTGCGAAACACCGTATCGGTCATCCCGAGTTCCCGCGCCTTCGCATTCATTTCCTCGACGAAGGCCGGCACCGAGCCGGCGGCCGCCCGGGCGAGCGCATGGGCGGCATCGTTGGCCGACTGAATCATCATGGCGTAGAGGAGTTCCTCCACGGAGAAAGTCTCGCGCGGATCAAGGTACACCTGGGTGCCACCCATGCGGGCATCGGCCGGATCAATCGGGACCGGCGTCCGGAGCGTGAGCGCACCGGCGGCAATTCGATCCTGAACGACGGCAAACGTCATCAGCTTCGTCATGCTGGCCGGCGGGCCCACCGTGTCGGCCCGATCCTCGAAGAGCACGTCCCCGGTCGAGGCATCCATGGCGATCGCGCCCTTGTAGGCCGGAGCGCCGTTGACCGACGACGATGGCAAGGTGAAACCGGCGCTTGCGGCCATCGCGGCCGGCAGGAGTGCGAGCAGGAGACAGGCGATCGCGGAGGGTGGGAAAGTCATCCGCGCGAGGAAGGAAAGATTCGTCCTTCCGTGCGAGCCGAAATCCGCGCGAATGATTCAGTCGCACCCGTTCATCACGGGCAGGTGCCATCGGGCTCGATGGCAGGCGCCGGATTACTCTTCCGCCTTCTGGGCCGACTGGCGCTCGCAGATGAACGTGTGCGCCTGATCCGCCAGCTTTGCCAGGAGGAGAAGGTCGTCGCGACCGAAGCTGTCGGCGTCGTGGAACTTCTTCTCCTCGTCCATGTAGGTGCGGGAGAACCTCACGTTGTAGAAGACCCGCTGGTCGGCGCTGTTTTCCCAGATCGCGGCCTTGAGTCGGCCCAGCCGGAGGCTCGCGGCCGGTGCGGTGCCAGGACCATTTGGATTACGGCCCGCGGGGGCGGAAGGATTGAAACGTTGGGGCATGGTTTTCATGAATGAGGATTGACTGTGCCGGTTTATCCGACGCGGGAATCATCGCCTTCGCGGGCATCTGTCCAAGTGTCGCGTTTACCCAATTTTGGGTATAGCTAGTGGTTGCGCGCCGTCGCCCTTGACCCGCCGATCCGTTCAGAATCACTCCGGGTTGCGGCTGGCCGGTTGCGCCAGCGCCACCAGCCGGCGAGCACGCTGCCGATGACGGAGTGGAAGACGCTCGAAATTGCACAGGGCACGGCCGTCAGCGGGTCGGCGAAATGCCGGCGGGCCAGGACCACGCCGAGCCCGGAGTTCTGCATCCCGACCTCGATCGAGATGGTCTGGGCGATCACCCGCTCCCAACCCGTGAGCCGTGCGACCGCATATCCGAGGGCGAAGCCGCCGGCATGCAGGCAGAATACCGCTCCCAGCAGCCGCGCTGCGGCCTCCTTCACCGCGGCGGCGCTTCCTCCGATGATGCTCGCACAGATCAACGCGATCACGATCACGGAAAGCAGGGGCAGCGCGAGCTGGGTGCGTTGCACGAACCGGGGCGCCAGCCGGTTCAGCCACGCGCCAAGCAGCACCGGCAGCACCACCACCTGGACCGTGCTCTTGAACAATCCCCAACCGTCGACCTGCACCAGCGTGCCCGCCAGCCAGGAGGTGAGCAGCGGCGTCATGAACACCGCGGCGAAGGTCGAGCACATCGTCATCACCACCGAGAGGCAGACGTTTGCCCGGGCCAGATAGCACACGACGTTCGAAGCGGTGCCGCCGGGACAGCAGGCAACCAGGATGAGTCCCACGGCAAAAGGGGTCTCCAGGACGAACAGCCGGCCGACGCTCCAGCCGAGCAGCGGCATGATCGTGAATTGCGCCACCAGCCCGAGTCCGACAGCCTTCGGCATCCGGGCGACATCGCGGAACTGTTCGAACGTGAGGGTCAGGCCCATCCCGAGCATGATCACCGCCAGCCCCCAGACGATCCACGGGCCGCTGAACCAGGTGAACCAGGCCGGCTGGACGAGGGCGATTGCGCTCAGTAGGACGACCCACATCGGGAAGGCGTTCGTCAACCAGACGAGGAGGCGGGGCATGGGCGCGAAAAGAAAGCCGGACCGGTGCCGTGGCGAGTTTTTCTGCTGTCCATGCGCCGTGCATCTGTGAACGTTTCCCCGTCCTCGCCGAATCGACCGACCAAGCACCGCGTCACCGGCCGGGCCCGGAATCCCCACCACCCATGAAGTTGTCTGAATATGAATCGCTGCACGGGCTGCCACCCGTTGCGGGCATCGCCTCGTTCGAGGAGGCCATGCGGATCGGCTTTTCGATCGATGACTGCGTGTCGCGTTTGAAACGCCATCACTGGTGCTTTCGCCGTCTGCACCAGATCTTCATCCATCGGCTGACCGCGGAACCGATCTACGAGTTGAAGATGGCCTTCAGCCTCCACGCGCATTATTGCGCGGAGCATGCCGCCGCCTGGCGAAGGCGCGTGGCGGAAATGCGCGAACCGCCGTTGGGCCTCGATCAGGTGCCGGATCCCGCGCTCGAGGCGTATTTCGACGAAATCCTGTCCGCCCCGGATACTGCTGCGCTCGTGGTGGGGCTCTACGAACGGGCGCTGCCGGCATTGCGCGATGCGTTGCAGGCGCATCTGGACGGCACGAACCGGCTGGTCGATCATCCCACCGTCCGGATCTGCCGCTTCGCCCTGCTCGAAGTGGACGAAATGGTGGCCTATGGGCAGCGGGCGCTTCCCGGCCTGGTCACGGCGGAGCGTCGGATCGAACTCGCGCCCTGGACGGAACGACTGGACGAATTCCTGGCGGCAGCGGGTGGCCTCGACGGGTCCACCGACGAGCGGCCGGCGATGCCTTCGCGGATCCACTCGGTCCGGCCGTCCGCATATGACGGGCGTCCCCGCCGCGACGCACGCTTTCCCGATCCCTACAACATGGGCGTGCACGCCGAGGCGTTCCTCTATGACGAGCGATTTCCCACCGCGCCCAAGACGCTCATGATGTATTACAAGCGGCTGCGGGAGATCGACGTGCCGGAGATGATGGCATCGATTATAGCCGAGACCACCGACAAGCCCTGGGAGTACCGGGTCGACATGACGCGCCAGCTTTGGGACGAGGCCCGTCATGCGATGATGGGCGAGGTGGGATTCCTGCGGTCGGGAATCGACTGGCGGAGGTTCGTGCGGGTGAACTTCACCTGGTCGCTCGCGCTGAACCTGCAACTCCAGCCGCTCGAGCGGCATGCGGTGCTCTACTTCATCGAGCAGGGGCTGATGCCGCGCACGGGCAAGCGCTTTGAATGGGAAACGGCGATCGCATCCGGGGACGCTTTCGCCGCACTGGTGCAGGATTACGACTGGGCCGACGAGGTGCTGCATGCGCGGATCGGCCGCGACTGGTATGTGAAGGCGATGGGCGATGCGAAGCAGGCGGTCGCGTATGGCGACGCCTGCTGGTCGCGCGTGCTGATCGACTGGGAAAGCTATCGCAAGGAGGGGCTGACGCGTCACGAGAACTGGTGGCCGGGTCTGTATGCCGAGTGGTGTCGCGTGCAGGGCCAGTCGGCGGATCCCGTGGTTGCGGCGTATGCGACCAGTTATGCGGCAGCCCGGGCGGACTTGAAGGAGTTGAGCTCTTCGGGATGAGGCGTAAACACGGGGATGGGGTCTGTCGGATCGGGTCTGTCGGATCGGGTCTGGCGGATCGGGTCTGGCGGATGGCGTCTGACAGACAGCGTCTTCCGGATGGGGTTTGGCGGATGGGGTCTTCCGGATGGGGTGTGGCGGATGGGGTTTGGCGGATGGGAACCTGGAGTTGGAGCCAGAATTCCCGATTCCGTCCTGGTCGTGGTTTCAGATCTGAAATTTGAGATTTGAAATCATTATGGTCCCACGGACGAAAACGCACGTTCACAAGTGCCTCGTGATGAGGCGAGGCACGGGCGATTAACGGACGTTGTCGATTGAGGATTTGGGCGATGTTTTCGAAGGTTCACTCTATCAAAT
>WYBX01000068.1 GCA_011525695.1 Verrucomicrobiia bacterium | reverse complement strand
GGCGGGGCGGGGGGGGTGGGTTTTTTTTCCGGGGGGGGGGGGGGGGGTGGGGCGGGGGGCCCGCGGGGGGGGCTCTCCTGGGCCTCGCCCCCCACCCCCCCCCCCACGGCGGAAAATGATCCCCTTGCAGACGCGATCAGCAGCCGCCACGCGGCCAGCTCGAACCAGCAAGTGGGGGCCGTCGGGCGGGCATGGCGCGGGGTCCGCGGACTGACCATTGCTGAAAGTGGCTTAAATTCGCTTTTCGGTTGCCGAGCAGCGAGTCGATTGCAGCGTTTGCCCGATATGACCAAACCACTCGTCGGCATCATCATGGGCAGCACCTCGGACTGGGATACCATGCAGCATTGTGCCCAAACCCTCGATGCCCTCGGAGTGGCGTATGAGAAGCGCGTCATCAGTGCGCACCGCACGCCGCAGCTGATGCACGAATGGACCACCGGAGCCCGGTCGCGGGGTCTCCAGGTGATCATCGCGGCCGCGGGTGGCGCAGCGCACCTCGCCGGGGTTGCGGCGGCGCTGACCCCCCTGCCGGTCCTGGGCGTGCCAATGGAATCGGCCTCGCTCAAGGGGCTCGATTCGCTGCTTTCGATGGTCCAGATGCCGGCCGGGGTACCCGTGGCAACCTTTGCGATTGGCAAGCCCGGCGCGATCAATGCGGCGCTGTTTGCAGTCGCCATTCTTGCGCTCGGTGACGACCGCACCCGCGCCGCGCTCGACGGCTATCGGACCGCCCAGACAGAAAAGGTGATGGCGGCCAAGTTGCCCTGAATGCGGCGGCGCAGTTGCGCTCGCCAGCCGCGCCCAGGATCGGCGCGGATCCGCTCAACGATCGACCAGCCGCTCGTCGCGGCTCAGATCGCCGGGGGGCCACTCCCCTGGCGCTGGGTCAGGGCCGCGTAGTCCGAGGGCGTGTCCACATCGAGGGCGAGTTCGGGCAGGTCGACCGCGGCGACCTTGCCGGAGTCCTCGTTGAGCAAGGCGCGTGCGCCCTCCTCGCCCGTCAGTGCGGTCAGCGTTGAGAAATGTTCGTGCAGGAACAGCGCGGGGACGCCCCGACGTCCCGAATAACTGGCGGCGACGATGCTGCGACCGGTCTCGCGCTGGGCGGCCAGGAGCCGGGCGATGACTTCGGCGGAGAACGCGGGCTGGTCGCAAACTGCAATCAGTGCCGCATCCAGCGAGCGGGAAAACTGGCCGAGCGTGATCACGCCGGTCCGCAACGAAGCGGCCATGCCTTCCGGCCAGGCTGGGTTCTCCGCCACGAGCACCGGAAGCCGCGCAAGCACGGGACGGACTGCCTCGGCATTCGCGCCGAGCACGACAACGACCGGCCAGGCGGAACCGGCGAGTGCGGCCTCCACCGCGCGGACGACCAGCGGCTTGCCCTCGAACCGGAGCAGTTGCTTGGGCGTGCCCATCCGGCTCGAGGGTCCGGCGGCAAGGATGATCGCGCCGAACCGGAGGTTTTCGCTTCGCGAAAACCTATTTGACTCGGAAGTGGCGGAATTCGAGGCCATGTTTGCTGGCTTTCACGGAAAGCCCAGGTTTCTGATTCTTGCCTGCACGATGTGCGCTGGAATCCGCTCAGGTCTTCAAATGTCCGCTGGACTTGCGTTGTCTGTTATCGGTTAAACTTCGCTAAGGCATTTGCGGAGCAAAAGCCTCAACCTCATGGATCGAGCGCGTGCGCTCGCGCAGGGGCCTGGCATTCCTCCCGCCAAGAGCCGCCTGCATCTCGGCGATGATCGACAGCGCGACTTCTTCCGGTGAATCGGCCCCGAGATCGAGTCCGACCGGCGCGTGCAGTCGATCGCTCGCGCCCGCGGTGACGCCGGGGTTTTCGCGCTCGAGATCCTCGAGTATCCTCTTCGCCCGCTTCCTTGGCCCGAGCAGTCCGAGATACGCGAGCGGCCGGCCCAGCAATGATCCCAGGAGCGGCACGTCGTGAACGTAGTGATGGGTCATTACGACGGCGAGCGCGTCGGCGCCCGGGGCGGCCTTTACCACGAGACCCGTAGCCGGTCCGACCACCAGTGCCCGGGCCTGGGGAAACCGCTCGGCGGTGGCGAACGCCGCGCGCGGATCCGCCACGGTCACATGCCAGCCAAGTTCATGGGCGAATCGGACGATGGGCCGGGCATCATCGCCGGCGCCGAACACGAAGAGCGCCGGCGGCGGCGGCACGATATTCAAGAAGAGATTCTCGTCGCCCGACCCTTCCTCCTGCTTCGCGAGCCGGGTGCCGAGCGGGACAGCCGCGGGTCCGCGGTGCACCACGGCGAGCACCGTCTCGCGGCGCGCCGCCACATTTTTCGCCAGGGCCGCCGCCCAGGCGGGACGCGCTGGCAGCTTCTCAATCAGGACGCGGACGACGCCGTGACAGCCGAGCCCAACGCCCCAAACCAGATCATTCTCGGTCGTCGTGTCATAAATCACCGTCTCGGCTGTGCCGGTTGAAAGAACCCGTCGCGCACGGGTAAGGACGTCTTCCTCCAGACATCCACCACTGATTGAGCCAATCCGCCGGCCGTCCGGCATCATCAGCAGCCGTGCGCCCGGCCGCCGGTAGGAGGAGCCTTCCACCGTGACTAGCGTTGCCAGTACCGGCTCAACCTCCGGAGCTTCCGCGAGCGCCGCCAGGATCGCTTGGAGTTCTTTCATCCTTGCGAAGTAGCCACTGGCAGGCGGTTGACGCAAGCGTCCGGCAACCCAACCAGCTCAATGCAAGCGGAGGCGCGGCGGTCGTCCGAAAGAAGCTTCCGGAGCCCATCTCGGTATAACATTGCAAGAGGGTATGAGGAAGCGGAGCTTATAACCATAACTAATTGATTTGCCGCGCAACGGCTTAATCTCCTTATGGGCGCGGAGCAGGTGTGGGATTTCCCCCATTTCCTTCACACACAACACACAAAAGCACAGACCAAACTATGAACACGTTCCGCGAGCGGAAATTCTTGGTCGCGCTCACGTGGGCGGCAATGAGCAGCCTCATTGCGGCCTCCGTGAATGCCCAGGCGACGTCATCGACATCAACGGCGCCCGCCAGCGACCGGCCGCATGTCATGGAAAAGTATGAAGTCACGGGATCCTACATCCCCTATTCAGCCGACGCACCTGCGGTGCCGGTGACGCAACTCGACATCCCCGACATCCTGGCAACAGGAGAGGGGGACCTGCTCGAGGTCCTTCGGAAAGCCGTTCCCCAGTTCGTTGGCAACAGCAACATCGGTTCGTCGAACTCGAGCATCCAGGGCGGATCGACCAACGGTGGTTCGCGAATCCAACTCCGCAATGTCGCCACGCTGGTGCTGATCAACGGACGTCGCGGTGTCTTCGCGCCGGTTTCGGCGGTTGGCGGATTCGACTTTGTCGACGTCAATTCCATCCCGGTCTCGGCGGTCCAGTCAATCGAAGTGCTCAAGGATGGAGCGTCGGCGCTCTATGGTTCGGACGCCGTCTCAGGCGTGGTGAATATCATCCTGAGAAAGGACTTCGAAGGCATCGAAGTTGGCGGCCGCTACCGGATGTCGGATACGATGCTGGGAACCTGGGAAGAGCGTTCGGCACGCATCATCGCCGGTGCGTCCTCAGGCAAGACCTCCATGACCGTGTCGTTCGAATGGTTGAAATCGGATCCGCTGTTCCAGAACGAGCGCGGGTTCTCATCCAATCAGACGGGCAAGACCAGTGCCTTCCCCGGAATCTTTGGGACATTTGGAATCACGGGCAACAGTCCGGCCGGAACCTACCTGCTCGCCGAGGGGAAGACTCCGCCGCTCAACTCTGATGCAACGATCGATCAGTTGATCGCCCAGGGAATCTACATCCGGCAGACATCGCCGTCATTCGCCTCGCAGTTCAACATCGCGCGATTTGTGACCCTGGCGCTCGGCAACGAGAGGAAGGGCGTGACGGTCAATCTCAACCACGATCTCACGGATAAGATCGAGCTGTTCGGCGATCTCCTGTTTTCCCAGACGAACTCTTTCCTGCAGCTCGCCGCTCAGCCGATTTTCGGCATGCCGTTTACGGCCAACAACGTCACGGATTTCGGCATTGGTGTTGGACTGACCGATCCCGACCATCCGACGAACCCGTTGGACGACTACGCCTATGTACGGAATCGTTTCGTCGATTTCCCGCGTCGCTACTTCAACGAAACCGA
Organism: Verrucomicrobiia bacterium; assembly: GCA_011525695.1. GTDB lineage: Bacteria > Verrucomicrobiota > Verrucomicrobiia > Opitutales > Opitutaceae > ER46. The sequence goes on along the minus strand of WYBX01000068.1, from coordinate 17,312 downwards.
GACCCTGCGCGGCCTGGTTGGAGCGCGCGGTGACATCAACGAAAACTACAGCTGGGAAGCCGCCGCTAACATCAATCGTGCCGGCCAGATGTATCGGAATGAAAACGTGCTGAATCGCGTCGCCCTTTCCAATGCGATCGACGCCGGATTGATCAATATGTTCGCGCGCGTCCAGGATCCCGCGAACCTGGCGCAGGCGAATATCTTTGGGACGGCCTTTTCGAAGAATGTCAGCACGCTGAACAGCTACGACGCGCGGCTGATCGGCCAGATTCCCGACCTGCTCGAGGCGGGTCCGCTCGGATTTGCGGCGGGCATCGAAAGCCGCCGCGAAAGCCTGGCCGCGGCGCCAGATGCCGGCAGCTTCACGATCCTGGACCCCGACAATCCCCAGTACGGAGCCCCCTCGGCATGGGACGGCGCCACGACCAATGACCGGTTCAGCGTCAAGCGCTGGGTGGATTCGATGTTTGCAGAGCTTCGGATTCCGATCTTCGGAAAATCCCAAAACGTGAAGGGATTCCATGTGCTGGATCTCGATGTGGCCGCCCGTCAGGACAAGTACAGCGATTCCGACGATCCACTCGTGCCCAAGGCGAGCCTCCGCTGGATGCCGATCGACGATCAGTTCGTGGTTCGTGCCACCTACTCGGAGTCGTTCTCGGCGCCGAGCCTGTTTTCATTGTTTGGCCCGTCAGGCGTCGGCTTCTCGGATCAGATCGTGGACTTCGAATTTCTCGACGGATCGATCAACGAGCTCGATCAGGCGCACCTTCGGGTCCTGACGAGCGCGCCGGCCGTTTCCCAGGGATTCGCGAGCCAGCCGCTGCAGCCCGAGGAGTCCACCAACTACAACCTCGGGTTCATCTATTCACCCAAGGCGGTCAAGGGCCTGTCGTTCGAGGTGAATTACTTCAAGATCAAGCAGGATGCCATCGCCGGATCGATCAGCGAGTTTGAGATCCTGCAGGATGTCGAACTCGAGGGACCGTCCTCGAAATACGCCTCGCGCGTCCGGATCGGTGCATTCAACGGAACGCCGATCACCAAGGCAGGCCAGGTCAGCGAAACCTACAATGCGTTCCAAACCCTGTCGCCGCTCTACATCTCGAGCTTCTCCGAGAACTTCGTCTCGGCGATGCAGGACGGAGTCGATCTCACGGTGAACTACGACTTCGACATCGAGTCGCTCGGCCGATTCAACGTCAGCGCCACGGCACTCTGGATCAATGAGTTCTCGGTCGATGGCGGCGACGGCGACGTGGACGACTACGTCGGCACCACCAACGGCCAGTCCTCGCTCAACGGCGGATCGATTCCGCGGTGGACGGGTACCTTCAATGCCAGCTTCAGCCGTGGCAACTGGAAGGCCGGGGTGAATGGGTATCATATTCCCAGCATGACGGACACCACGGCGAGCGAATCCGAGACAAACGTCGTGCGGGACCGCAATGTCGAAGCATGGACCCGGATCGATGGATTCGTAGGATATGATTTCCGAGGCCGCTCCGGATACCTGAAGTACTTCGACGGCATGTCGGTGCGACTCGGGGCCAGCAACCTCTTCGATGAGCAGCCGCCGATGGCCGCGTCCTCCTGGACCGACCACAATGCGGACACCTCGCTCTATGGTGCGCTTGGCCGCGTCTACTTCATCGACGTGAGCCTGAAGTTCTGACGCGATTCATCGATTAGCCATCACGAAGGCCGGGCGCCGATCGCGTCCGGCCTTCTTTTTTTATGGGTGGGGGCCCAAGTCGGGGGCGGGCGGGTGCTGGCATAAGCCGGGCTTCATGGCGGAGAGCCCACCACCGAAATTCGCGGCACTCAGGTTCGCCATTCGGCCGGTAAAGCCGCATTCATGAGCCCACGGAAGGTTAGTTGTCGGCGTAATTTTTACATGGCACAGCATTAGCTACGGTATTTTGCGGCCAATTTCCGTGAAGTGACGAAGGTGTTTCTCACGAGGAAAACCGGTCGGACCGGCAGGTTTGGAACCTCCTGCGATGCAAGGCCTGAGAAGGAGCCGGAATCGACCTATAGGGAAACTCCCTACACATCGTTAAAGCATAGAAGGCGGCCTCCTTCGTGTCATAAAATTATATTGCCGAAGGACCACGGCTTCTCCTTATCGGAGGCCCACAAGCAAAGGCGGGGTGACCCGCTTTCGGCTCAAGCAACACACAAAACCACAGACCCAACTATGAACACGATCCGCGAGCGGAAAGTCCTGCTCGCGTTCGCGTGGATGGCAATGAGCAGCCTCATTGCGTCCACGTTGAACGCCCAGGCGACGTCAGCGACAGCCACGCCATCAGCCGGCAGCCAGCCGCAGGTGATGGAAAGATTTGAAGTCACGGGATCCTACATCCCCTACTCAGCCGACGCGCCAGCCGTGCCGGTGACAAAGGTGGGGCTGCCCGAAATCGAGTCCACGGGCGAGATGGACCTTCTCGAAGTACTGCGGAAGACCGTTCCTCAGTTCGTCGGCAACAGCAACATCGGCTCATCCAATTCCAGCATCCAGGGCGGGTCCACCAACGGTGGCTCACGCGTCCAGCTGCGGAATGTGGCGACTCTGGTCCTGATCAATGGACGCCGCGGCGTTTTCGCCCCGGTCTCGGCCGTCGGCGGTTTCGACTTCGTCGACGTGAATTCGATCCCGGTGGCGGCGGTCGAGTCGATTGAAGTCCTCAAGGACGGCGCCTCCGCCCTCTACGGCTCCGATGCCGTCTCGGGCGTCGTGAACATCATCCTGAAAAAGGACTTCGAGGGCGTCGAGGTGGGTGGCCGCTACCGGATGTCGCCGACCGAACTCGGCACCTGGGAGGAGCGCTCCGCCCGTGTCATCGCTGGCGCGACCGCCGGAAAGACGTCGATGACGGTCTCCTTCGAATGGCTGAAATCCGATCCGCTGAAGCAGAACGAGCGGGGCTTTTCGATGAACCAGACGGGCAAGACCAGCGCCTTCCCCGGCATCTTCGCGACCTTTGAAATCGTCGGCAACAGCCCGGCCGGCACCTACCTGCTCGCCGAGGGCAAGACCCCGCCGCTCAATTCCGATGCCACCATCGACCAGCTGATTGCGCAGGGCATCTATATCCGGCAGACGTCGCCCACTTTCGCCTCGCAGTTCAACATTGCGCAGTTCGTGACACTCCAACTCGGCAATCAGCGCCGCGGCGTCACGCTGAACCTGAACCACGATCTGGCGGACAACATCCAGCTCTTCGGCGACTTGCTCTATTCCCAGACCGATTCATTCCTGCAACTCGCCGCCCAGCCGATTTTCGGCATGCCCTTCACGGCTAACAATGTGACGGATTTCGGGATCGGCGTCGGCCTGACCGACCCTGACCATCCGACGAATCCGCTCGATGACTACGCCTATGTGCGGAATCGGTTCGTGGACTTTCCGCGGCGCTACTTCAACGAGACCCAGACCCTGCGCGGCATGTTTGGCGCGCGCGGCCAGATTGGTGAGAACTACACCTGGGAGGCCGCCGGCAACCTCAATCGCGCCGGCCAGATGTACCGGAACGAGAACGTCATCAACCGCGTGGCATTCTCGAATGCGATCGACGCCGGCCTTATCAACATGTTCGCCCGGGTCCAGGATCCGGCGAATCTCGCCCAGGCCAACATCTTTGGCACGGCCTATTCGAAGAATGTGAGCACGCTCAACAGCTTCGATGCGCGACTGATCGGCCAGGTGCCGGACGTCATCTCGGCCGGGCCGATCGGCTTCGCCGTCGGCATCGAGACCCGGCGCGAGACCCTCTCCGCCGCGCCGGATGCAGGCAGCTTCACGATCCTGGATCCCGACAATCCCCAGTACGGCGCGCCCTCCGCCTGGGACGGCGCCACGACGAACGATCGCTTCAGCGTCAAGCGCTGGGTCGACTCGCTCTTTGCCGAGGTCCGGCTGCCGATCTTCGGCCGTAGCCAGAATGTCCGCGGCTTCCATGTCATGGACCTCGATCTCGCCGTCCGCCAGGACAAGTACAGCGACTCGGACGATCCGGTCGTGCCCAAGGCCAGCCTCCGCTGGATGCCGGTGGACGATCAATTCGTGATTCGGGCGACCTATTCGGAGTCGTTCTCGGCCCCGAGCCTGTTCTCGCTCTTCGGCCCCTCGGGCGTCGGGTTCTCGGATCAAATTGTCGACTTCGAATTCCTGGACGGCTCGATCAACGAGCTCGACCAGGCCCATCTCCGCGTGCTGACCAGCGCGCCGGCGGTGTCCCAGGGCTTTGCCGATCAACCGCTGCAGCCGGAGGAATCGACCAACTACAACCTCGGGTTCATCTACTCGCCGCGGGCCGTGAAAGGCCTCTCGTTCGAGGTGAATTACTTCAAGATCAAGCAGGACAACATCGCCGGCTCGATCAGCGAGTTCGAGATCCTGCAGGACGTCGAGCTCGAGGGAGCCTCCTCGAAGTACGCCTCGCGCGTCCGGATTGGCGCCTTCAACGGCACGCCGATCACGTCTCCCGGCCAGATCAGCGAGACCTACAATGCGTTCCAGACGCTCTCGCCGATCTATATCTCGAGCTTCTCGGAGAACTTCGTCTCGGCCACGCAGGACGGCGTCGATTTGGCCATCAATTACGATTTCGATATCGAGTCACTCGGCCGTTTCAATGTCGGGCTCACCGGCACCTGGATCAACGAATTCTCCGTCGACGGTGGCGACGGCGATGTCGACGAATACGTGGGCACCACCAACGGGCAGTCGGCGCTGAATGGCGGCACGATTCCACGCTGGCAGGCGATGGCTTCCTTGCGCTACCAGCGGGGCAACTGGCAGTCGGGCCTGAATGCATTCCATATCCCGAGCCTGACGGACACGACGGCCGATGAAGGGGAGACGGATGTCACCCGCGATCGGAATGTCGAGGCCTGGACGCGGGTCGATGGATTCCTGGCCTATGATTTCCGGGGACGTTCCGGATTCATGAGCCACTTCGACGGGATGAAGATCCGCATCGGCGCGAGCAACATCTTCGATGAGCAGCCACCGCAATCCGCGTCCTCCTGGACCGACCACAATGCGGATACGGCGACCTACGGTGCGCTCGGCCGCGTCTGGTTCATCGACGCGAGCCTGAAGTTCTGATCCGCTTCGTCGCTTTGACATGCGACCGCCGGCCGCCGTAATGGCGGCCGGCTTTTTTATGAGCAGAATTCTTCTCGCGCGAGTTTCCCTCCTGTTGGCGGCGGCCGGTGGCGCGGTGGCGGCGGATCCGGTGCCGCTCGATCATTTCTTCCAGAACCCGGCACTGGTGGCCCCCCGGTTGTCGGATGACGGCCGCCGGCTGGTGATGCTGGTGGCGCACCAGTCGGGCCGGCAGTCGCTCGCGCAGCTCGACATCGAGACTGGCAAGGCCGGCCTGATCGTGGTCCCGGGCGATTACGATGTGGATTTCGCCGTGTGGAAGGACGACCTGATCATCTTTGGCGGGGATGCCGGTGGCAACGAGTCCTACTCGTTGCGCTCGATCCGTCCCGATGGCAAGGGCTGGCGGGATCTCAACGAGTCGTACGATCCGCTGCTGCCGCTCGAAGGCCCGGTCGGCGCGAACATCGTCTCGCTGTCACGTCACGATGAGGATTGGATCGTGACGATGGGTTACGGCACGCGGCTGAACAGCGCGGGCCAGCTCGAGGCCTCGGGGGCCTATGGCTATTACCGGCTGAACGTCCGGAATGGCCGGAGGCTCCTGCTCGAGCCGCTGGCGGACAAGGCGGTCCGCTATTTTGCCGATCCGATCACGGGGCAGAGCTACGGGCGGCTGGTCCAGGATGGTGAGGAAACCGTCCTGGAGCTGCGGGTACCGGGTGAGAAGACCTTCCGCGCGGCGAAACGGTTTCCAGCCGGGGAGGAGACCTGGGAGCCGGTCGGCGTGATCGGCGACGGCCAGCACTGCCTCGTGATCGTGCAGGGTGAGGAGGGGCTGGATCGTGGTGCGCTGGTCGAGTTCGATCTGAGCACGGCGACGAGGACGCAGGTCGCGTTCGTGCCGCCCAAGGGCGAGATCGTCCAGTTGGTCCGCAGCCGGAAGGGCGCGCTCTGGGGTGTGCGGTGCGAGGCGGAGCGGCCGTATTTTGTCTGGTTCGATCCGAAGATCGGCCGGCTGCATGCCTCGCTCGAGGCCACGTTTCCGGGCCAGACGGTCGAAATCGTGGACAAATCGATGGACGACAGCCGCATTCTCGTGCTCGTCCAGAGTGATCGTAATCCGGGGGAATATCTCGTGTGGAACGAGGAGGCGAAGCGGCTGGTATCCGTGGGCAAGGTACTGCCGAAGATCGATCCGTCCCGGTTGAGCCAGCGGGAGCCGATGGTCTATCGGGCACGGGACGGTTTGGAAATCCACGGCTATCTCACGCGTCCACCCGGGAGCGGGAAACAGCCGGTTCCGCTGGTGCTGGTGCCACACGGGGGGCCCTACGGGATCCGGGACAGCTGGGCTTTCGACGCCGAGGCGCAATTTCTCGCCAGCCGCGGCTATGCGGTGCTGCAGGTGAACTTTCGCGGCTCCGGCGGCTACGGCTGGGAGTTCCAGCGGGCGGGCCGGCGGGAGTGGGGAGGCAAGATGCAGGATGATCTGACCGATGCGGTGCAGTGGGCGATCGCGCAGAAGGTCACCCGCCCGGACCAGGTTGCGATCATGGGCGCCAGCTATGGCGGATACGCAGCACTGGCCGGTCTCGTCTTCACGCCGGAGCTCTATCGCTGCGGGATCAACTACGTGGGGGTTTCGGATCTGCGGTTCATCGCGAAAAGCACGCGCTGGCGGGGCCGCGGCTACCAGCTTTACATGGGTTCGTGGCTCGGTCGCGACGATGCCGATCTGCGCGATCGTTCACCGGTCAACTTTGTCGAACGGATTCGCGTGCCGACGCTCCATGCCTACGGGGAAAACGATCCGCGGGTCGACATCCAGCACTGGCGGGTGCTCGAACTGGCGCTGAAGCGCCACGACAAACCCTACGAATATTTCCGGGAGTCGAAGTCCGGTCACGGGTTCCAGGACGAAGCGGCGCGGCTGCGCTATTATCGGGCGGTCGAGGCCTTCCTGGCCCGGAACCTTGGCTCGGCGCAGCACTAGCGGCCCAGGAATTTCCGGTCGGGACCCGCGCTTCAACGTGACAGCCGCGCCTTCAGCCAGGCGAGGCCGCCCGGCTCGTCAGCAAAGGCTCCGTCGAGCTGCGCCTCGAAGGCGGCATCGATGATCGGCTTGAAATCCGGCCCCGGCTTCAAGCCGAGGCCGATCAGATGCCGGCCCAGCACGATTGGTTTCGGCGCTGAATCCGCGATGGCCAGCGCGTGGGCCCGGGCGACGAGTTCGTCAACCCGGGCGTGAATCTCGGGCGACTGCAGCGGCGGCCGGCCATTGGCATCCGCCCGCATCACCAGCGCCAGATCATCGATGGTTGCCGGCGCCAGCTTCCGGGCCAGCCGGCGAACCGCCGTGTCCGTGAATTCGGCCGCACCGTGATGATGGGCGAGATGCGAGCCGACCAGGGCGGCCACGGGTACGTCGAGTTCGAGCGGCGCCCCGATCCGGCGGAGGAAATCCCGCGCGATCGGGCCGCCGGCGGCCTCATGGCCCGGGCTGACCCAGCGCATCGCGCCGCGCTTCTCCCGGCGGGCAGTCGTGGTGGGCTTGCCGAAGTCGTGGGCGAGCACCGCAAACATCAACAGCCGGCGGCGCACCGGCTCGCCCGCCTGCCATTCCGACAGCACGACGAGCGCGTCCAGGCAATGCCCCGTATGCGTGAACACATCGCCCTCGGGATGCCACTCCGGCTCCTGCAAGGTGCCGCGCAGCGCGGCGATCTCGGGGAAATGCTTCAACCAGCCGGTGACTTCGAGCACGTCGAGTCCACGCGATGGCTTCACGGACTTTTCCGCCCACTTTTGCCACTCCGCCCAGATTCGTTCGACCGGCAGCTCGCGAAACGTGTGGGCGATCGAACGGGACAGTGCCGCGGTTTCCGGCGCCAGCGTCAGATCGAAGCGGGCGGCGAGCTGGAATCCACGCAGCACGCGCAAGGGATCCTCGCCAAACGCCGCGCTGGTGTGCCGCAGAAGCCGCGCGCGAAGATCCCGCACCCCGCCATGCGGATCAACCAGCGCGCCACTGAAGGGGTCCAGGGCGATCGCATTGATGGTATAGTCCCTCCGGCCTGCGGCGTCGGCATCGTTCAAGGCCGGATCGGGGGCGACGACGAATCCGCGGTGCCCGGCGCCCAGCTTGGATTCCCGGCGCGGCAGCGAGAAGTCGTACTCCGCACCGCTCGAACGGCTGCGCACCTTGATTACCCCGAAGCTGCTGCCGATCACATCCGTCGCGCCGAAGGGGCTGAGCGTCCGCTGCAGGGTCTCGAAGTCGGCGCCGGCCACCTCGACATCGAAATCCTTCGGCTTCAGGCCCAGCAGCCAGTCCCGCACGCCGCCGCCAACCAGCCGCGGCCGACCGATTCGCCGGATGGCATCGAGCATGGCACGGAGATCATCCGGGATCTGGAGAGGGGCGGTCATCGTTGCCTGGCCGGAAATCGATTGCCGAACGCAGGGTGGCGCCGCGTCTCCGGCCGGCGCAGATCGTCCGGATGGCCCACCGTTCGCTTGGCCGGGGAGGGCGTCATGACCGTTTGCCGAGGCCAGCAATCGCGACCAGCAGCCATCCCATCATCAATCCCAGCCCTCCCAGGGGAGTGACGGGCCCGAGCCAGCGCGGTCCGCCAAGCGCGAGCCAGTACAGAGAGCCGGAGAACAGCACCACGCCCAGGCCCCAGGCCCACGCCGCCCAGTTGAAGAGCCGGATGGCGCGGGCGGGCAGTCCGGTGTGAAGCCATCCCGCAGCGGCAAAGACAGCCAGGGCGTGAAACATATGATAGCGGGAGGCCGTTTCCCACGCAGTGAGCATGCCGCGTTCGAGCAGGGTCGCCTTGAGTGCGTGGGCGCCCATGGCGCCCAGCGCGACGCCCGTCAGGCCCAGGAAACCGGCGACAATCAGGATCCCGGAGAGGCGAGGGGGTCGGGTAGGCATTGCCCAAACTTCGCACATTGCGATGGGGAAACAAGACCCGAGGAATTTGCCTGGCGAATCCCTCGGGGAAAGATTCCCCTGCGGGGCGGAAAACTCGGTTGACAGGGTCGCTTTTGACCTTAGCTCTTGGCCTCTTTTCGCATGAAAACGTTCCTCGCCAAGAAGGAGACCGTGCAGCCCAAGTGGCATCTGATTGATGCTGCTGGCGTTCCGCTCGGCCGTCTCGCGGTCAAGGCTGCCAACGTCATCCGCGGCCGCCACAAGCCTTCCTACACCCCCAGCGTCGATGCCGGCGATTACGTGGTCGTGATCAATGCGGAGAAGGTGGCGCTGACTGGCAAGAAGGAGGAGCAGAATGAGTACATGTTTTTCTCCGGTTTCGTCGGCGGTGAGAGCTATCGGAAGACATCGCTGATGCGCGAGCGGCACCCCGAGTTCATCATCGAGCACGCCGTCAAGGGCATGCTGCCCAAGAACCGGCTGGCGGCCACGATGTTGAAGAAGCTCAGGGTCTTTGCAGGCCCGACGCACACGCACGAGGCCAACAACCCCCAGAAGCTCGCCATCTAGTCCGAAACGGACAAATTCCTCCTATGGCCACTCCCGCCAACGTATTCCTCGGCACCGGCCGTCGCAAGACCTCGACCGCCCGTGTGCGCGTCACCGAAGGTTCAGGCAAGCTCACCGTCAACGGCCGCACGTTCGACGATTACTTCTCGCACGAGAACTTCGCGAAGCAGGCCTATGCGCCGCTGCTGACGGTTGAATTGCGCGAGAAGGTCGACGTGACCGCCAACGTGGATGGCGGCGGGGTCGCCGGCCAGGCTGGCGCGGTGGCGCACGGGATCGCCCGTGCACTCCAGAAGATGAATGCCGAGCTTCGCCCGGCATTGAAGAAGGCTGGCCATATCAAGCGGGATCCCCGCGAGAAGGAGCGGAAGAAGGCCGGCCAGCCCGGTGCCCGCAAGCGGTTCCAGTTCTCGAAGCGCTGAGGATTTTCGCGGGCGAGAATCCTTACCATTTGAAGATCACTTGGGCCCCGACGAAGTGGGATTTCTCGGCGGTGTAGTCGTCGAATTTGGTGTAGCTGTATTCCAGCAGCAGTCCAAGGTTGTCGGTGATCGCGACGGCTGGTGAAAAGGTGCCCTTGTAGAAGCTGGGAGTCGGCGAGCCGATGGCTAGCGATTCGTCCTCACCTCCGCTGATCCGGCCCGTGACCGTCCACTTGTCGTTCAAGGGCTGCATGGCGAGCAGGAGCCAGAAGAACCCGTCGGCCTCGGTGCCGGCGGTGTCCAGCTTGGAATAGCAATACTCCGCGGCGAGGGTGGTTGGGCCGGCTTTGGTCTGTGCCCACAGGTCGAATGTCATCCGATCGTCGGTGGTCCCGCCGACGCCACCGTCGAAGCCAATGCCTGCGAAGAGGCTGGAATCCCCCTGGCCCCATTTCAGATACCCCTCGAAGCCCGCACCGTTGTCCAGGTCGCCGTCGCCCTTGTAATAGGTCGGGCCATACACCGAATCCAGCACTGCCACGCCGCCGCTGAGCGCGCCGGACGCGACATCGACTTTCACGCCGGAATGATAGGCGGGAATGAAGGCGCCGAGCGTGTTGGCATACGAGATCTGGAGCATGTTCGGGTAGTCAAACGCCTCGAAGCCGAAGTAGCTCAGGAAATTGCCCACGGTCACGGAGGTGGTTGGCGAAGCCGCATAGGTGGCAAACGCATCCAGAATCACCGGGTCGTGGCTGGTGAATGTGTGCATGCTGACGACACCGGTCACCTTGTCGAAGGCCGCGGTGCCGACGACCTTCACGGCGTCGACATCCATGAAGGAATCCTCGAAACCGTCGGTTTCGGTATAGGCGGCGGAGCCGCTGATGTAGCCGGAGACGCTGAACTTCTCGTTGAGCCTGATGTCGGCGAACGCGGTGAGGACGGTGCCGAGCGCTGCGGCGGCCGCGATGAAGGAACGGGTGTTCATGTGGGTGGTGGAGGAGGGTTGATGTGGTGCCGGTAGGGCTTTCGGCCCGGAGACGCGGGCTCTTTAGCAGCAACCTTGCCAAGGCGGGGCGCGATCCCGGCATCGGCCGGTCGGCGTGCGGGAGCCGGACCGGATCGGGAACGGAGCGCCGGCCTGCCTGAACGGCCCGACCCGCCGTGCCAAGTCCTCCCGGAACCGGCAGACCTCACCTCTGAAAGTGCGGGCCCCTATGCCGCGCCAGAGATGGCCCGCGCCTTGCTTAGGAAGCATCGATCGCTCTCATGGATGGGGGGCGACTCCACAAAAAAATCCCATGCAAAACAAAATCGTCCTTGTCCTGGTGAGTGCCCTATTCGCGGGTGCGATTTCATTGCGCGCGCAGTCGGCGGCGGGCGGGTCGCCGCGTTTCACGCTAACCGCCACGGCCACGGCGGTTTCCCAGTATATGTTTCGCGGCCAGCGGCTTGGCGGGCCCTCGTTCCAGCCGGCCGTGGAGCTGGCCTCGGACCATGCCGTCCTCGGCGTCTGGTCGAATTTCCCGATCAAGGACGCCGTGCCCGGCACCTCCGATCCCGAGATCGATCTCTACGGGTCATACATCTTCGATCTGAACGACGTGGTCAGTGTCGTCCCGGGTTTCACCTGGTACACTTATCCGGACGCTCCGACCGACCAGGGATTCTACCGATCCACAATCGAACCGAGCCTCGCGCTCAATTACACCGCGCCCGGGCTGAAGCTGACGCCGAGGATCTATTACGATTTCACGCTCAAGGGCCCCACCTTTGAATTCACGGCGTTCTATGCGCTGCCACTTGCGAGCCTGGGATCCGAACTCGATTTCACGGCGACCTGGGGCAGCTTCCTTCTGAAGGACGCCAGCAAGGGCTCGGAGCCGCAGACGAAGGCCTGGGGCGACTACTGGCTGGTGGGCGTGTCGGCGCCGTTCCAGGTGTCGAGCAACGGCAAGGTGCTGGTCGGGCTGGCCTACACCGAGGGCAGGGATGCATTCCTGAAACAGGGTTCCGCCGGCAAGTCGCCCAACTCGCTCGCCGTCGGCCGGGCGGTGGTGACGCTGAGCTATTCGCACACGTTTTGATTGTCGTTGCGACGAAGCCCGGAGGCTGAAAGTCATCTGGTCCCTGTCCCATGAACGTAGGCATTGTCGGTGCATCCGGATACTCGGGCGAAGTCCTGGTCAAACTGCTGCTGGCGCATCCGCGCGCAACGCTGCGCGCGGTGAGTTCGCGGACGCATGCCGGCAAGCCGCTGGTGGCGGTCATGCCGGCGGTGCGCGGTGCCGATCGCGGGCTCCGGTTTGTGGACTCGGACCCGGTGGCACTGGCGGCGATGGACATCGACCTGTTCTTCCTGGCGCTGCCGCATGGTGCCGCGGCAGGGTTCGCGAAGGTGCTGGTGCCCGCGGGCAAGCGGGTGATCGATTTGAGTGCCGACTTCCGCGTCGCCGATTTGGCGACCTATCGGAAATATTACGGCGAGCACCATGCGCCCGAGTTGCTGCCGGTCGCGCGGTTCGTGCTGCCCGAGCTGACGCCGCCGGCCTGGCGGCAGGAGGCGAAGCTGGTGGCGGCGCCGGGCTGTTATCCCACGAGCGTGATTGTGCCGCTGGCGCCGTTGTTGCGCGCCGGCGTGATCAGCCGGGAGCACATCGTCGTGAATGCGTGCAGCGGCGTGAGCGGCGCCGGACGCAAGGTCGACGAGATGTACCTTTATGTCGAGCGGGCGGAGAGCATGAAGGCCTATGGGCTGCTCAAGCATCGCCATCTATCCGAGATCGAGGAGCAGCTGGCGTTGCACGCGGGCGGGCCGATTGTCCTGCAGTTCAATCCGCACCTCGCTCCGATGCGCCGCGGGATTGCCACCACCATCACGGTGCCGGCGGCGGCGGGCGCGGGGCTGGACGTGCTGTACGCGGCCTGGGCCGCCGCCTATGCGAACCGGCCGTTCGTGCAGATGCTCCCGGCGGGCGAAACGCCGGACACCGCGCACACGATCGGCACCAACCGGATCGACATCGCCGCTGCACACGATCCACGGACCAACAATTTCGTCATCACGGCCGCCGAGGACAACCTGATGAAGGGTGCGAGCGGCCAGGCGGTGCAGATCATGAACCTCTGGTCCGGTTTCGAGGAGACGGACGGGCTGGTGTGACGGGTTGGAGCGCGCCGCTGCAAGGGGAGGAGGCTGGGAATGGCCCGCGAACCGCGGGCGTGGCTGCCGGCCGGCGCGGAGATGACCGGCCGGGTCAGCTGCGATAATCCGCGTTTTCGCTGACGTATTCGTGGGTCAGGTCGCCGCCGAGCACGGTGGCGGTGGCGGCCCCGTTGCCGACGTCGATTTCGAGTTCCACGCAACGGTCGTGCGGCGGATAATCAATCGGGGCGGTGAACACGCCGTCCCGCGGTGCCGCGCTGGCGTACAGTTGCGCCTCGCGCAGGTGCGCGACGAGGGCGGTCTCCTTGTCGGGGCTCAATTGGAAAGCGCCCCGGGAGAAAATCTCGATGCCGCCGAGTGTCGCGCGCAGGTTCGACAGGTTGGTGCCGGGGGCATGGGCGCCCACATGCTTGCCAATCGCCTGGATCAGCCGGCCGACGTTCGGATCGTTCCCGGCCACGGCACACTTGAACAGCGGGGCGTTGACCACCGCCTTGCCGAGCGCGCGCGCCAGCCCGAGGCTGGCGGCGTTGCTCACCCGCACCCGGATCACATGGCGGACGCCCTCACCGTTGCGCACGATGTCGCCGGCCAGCTCGCGGCAAACCTGGTGCAGGCCGCGTTCGAACCCACCCAGGTCGCCGCAAGGCACGGCACCGGAGGAGAGCAGCACGACGGTGTCGGAGGTGCTCGTCTCGCTGTCGACGCTGATCGCGTTGAAACTGGCATCGACGGCGCGCGCCAGCATCGCGCGCAATTCCCGGCGCGGCACCGCCACGTCCGTCAGGAGGTAGACGAGCATCGTGGCGAGGTTGGGCTCGATCATGCCGGCGCCCTTTGCGATGCCGACGATGCTGCCTCGGTCCGCTGGCGCTCGGCGTACCTTCGGAAAGAGATCGGTGGTGACGATGCCTTCGGCCGCGGGCAGGATCGAGGTTGCGTCGAGTGCGGCCACCGCCTGCGGGAGCGCGGCGATCATCGCATCGGTTGGCAGGCTCCAGCCGATCACGCCGGTGGAGCAGGGCAGCACCTGGGTGGCGGAAAATCCGAGCAGCGCGGCGGTGGCCGCACACACCCGCTCAGCCGCCTCGATGCCCCCGGGGGCGCACACGTTGGAAATCTTGTTGTTGATGATGACGGCGCCGAGCGCGGGCTCGTTCAACCGCTTGCGTCCGACGAGCACCGGTGCGCCGGGAAAGGCATTGCGCGTAAACAGCGCCGCGAAGTCCGCCGTCGGGCGATCGAGCGCGAGCAGGGTGAGCGTCATCCGCGCGGGCTTCGGCGCCTCCCGGGGTGTGAAGTCGAACGTGGTCGTGCCGGCCCGGAACCCGGCGGGGAGCGCGGCCTGCGTGGCAAGCCAGGCACGGTGCGCGGAGCGGTCGGAGAAGGTCTGGCTCATGCTGGACAAGCGAGACAAGTGGGGATGGCCCGCCACGGAGGGAAGAAGATTTTGCGCCGGGCATTTGCCGCGAAGCCGTCGGTGTGAAAATTTTTATGGAAATGCGCGCCGCCTGTGGCTTATTCGCATCCTTCATCGCCAACACGTGAGTGCCACCTTCCGCTCCTCCCCCCGTCTCGCGGCTTCAGGCCCGGCGAATTACCCGCGATGAACGTCGCTGAAGTCACGGCCAAGGCCAAGGTCCTGCTCGAGGCCCTGCCTTACATCCAGGATTTCCGCGGCTCCACGTTCGTGATCAAATACGGGGGCAGCTTCATGGACGATCCCGATCCGGTGATTCGGACCCGGGTCGCATACGACATCGCGTTCCTCGCGGCCTGCGGCATCTACGTCGTCGTGGTGCATGGCGGCGGCAAGGCGATCACGAAGGCGATGGAGACGTCGGGCCTGAAGGCCTCCTGGGTCAACGGGCTCCGGGTGACGGATGAAGCGACGGTGGCCGTGGTGAAGAAGACGCTCGACGAAGTCGTCAACAAGGAGGTGTGTGCGGCGATTTCGACAGCGCAGGGAAACCCCAAGGGCATGCCGGGCGACACCGTACTGGTTTGCCAGAAGCTCACCCAGGACGACAACGGGGCGAATGTGGATCTCGGCTTTGTCGGCGACGTGACCGAGGTGAAGGTGAAGCTGATCAAGAAGGAGATCAGCGAAGGCTACATCCCGGTGATTTCGCCCGTGGCGGAGGGCTACGATGGCAAGCCGTACAACGTGAACGCCGATCTCGTGGCGGGCCGGGTGGCGAGCGCGCTGCGGGCGCGGCGGCTGGTTTACATGAGCGACGTGCCCGGGCTCCTTTCCAACCCGCCCGATCCCGAGTCGCTCATTTCCACCCTCAAGACGAGCCAGGTCGAGGAGCTCAAGAAGAAGGGCGTGATCGACAAGGGCATGCGGCCGAAGGTCCAGAGTGCGATTCGCGCGCTCCAGGAAGGCGTGCAGCGGGTGCATTTCGTCGATGGCCGGCTGGCGCATTCGCTGCTGCTCGAAATCTTCACCGACACCGGCATCGGCACCGAGATCGTGCAGGGCTGAAACCGCGCCTGCGGGATTCCGGCTTGCCGCTTTGGATTTCTCTTTCGAGAGAAAGAGGAAAGAGAAAGAGGAAAGAGAAAGATTTTAAATGACCTCACCCTCCATTGTCCGCACCAGCACGGCCGAGCTGTACGACGCGCATGTGCTGAAGAACTACGCCCGCGCTCCGCTGACGCTGGTGCGCGGCCGCGGCACGCAGGTCTGGGACGACGCGGGAAAGGCCTACCTGGATTTCACCTCCGGCATCGCGGTCAGCGCGGTGGGCCATTGCCATCCGCACTGGGTGGCGGCCGTGCAGCGGCAGGCGGGCGAGCTGATCCATGTGAGCAATCTGTTTCGGAATCCCCAGCAGGGGGAGCTGGCGCGCCGGCTGGTGCAGCGCGCCGGGCCCGGCCGGGTGTTTTTCTGCAACAGCGGCGCCGAGGCGAACGAGACCCTGATCAAGCTGGCCCGGCTGCACGGGATGAAGAAGGCCGGCGGCGAGGAGGCCCGGTGCTTCAAGATCATCTGCGCGCAACATGCGTTTCACGGGAGGACATTCGGCGGGATGAGCGCCACGCCGCAGGAAAAGATCCAGAAGGGATTCCGGCCGATGGTGCCGGGCTTTGCCTTTGCCGAGATCAACCACCTGGCGAGCTTCGCCGAGCTGATCGACGACGGTACGGCGGCGATCTTCATCGAGACCATCCAGGGCGAGAGCGGAATCAACCCGTGCACCCCGGAGTTCCTGGCCGGGCTGCGGCAGCTCTGCGACCGGCACAACCTGCTCCTGATGATCGACGAAGTGCAATGCGGGATCGGCCGCACGGGTCGCTTCTATGCCTTCGAGCATGCCGGGATCACCCCGGACGCCATCGGGATGGCAAAGGGGCTGGGCGGCGGGTTTCCGATTGGCGCGATGTGGGTCGCCGAGCGTCATGCGGAACTCTTTCAACCGGGGAACCACGGGACGACCTTCGGCGGCACGCCGCTCGCCTGCGCCGCGGCGCTGGCCGTGCTGGACGTGATCGAGCGCGAGCGGCTGCTCGAGAAAGTCACCGCGCAGAGCGGACCCTGGCATGCCGCGCTGCGGCAACTGGTCGCGGATTTTCCCCAGCAAGTCACCGGCGTCCGGGGCCAGGGATACCTGGTCGGGCTGCAGCTCACCAGCGAGCCGGGCCCGTACCTGGCGGCGCTGCGCGAGCGCGGGCTGCTCGCGCCCTCGGCGGGCGGGAATGTGGTCCGGTTGCTGCCGCCGCTGAATGCGACCCCGGAGGAACTGGCGCAGAGCGTGCAAATCCTGAGGGCGGTGTTCGCAGCGAAGCGCTGACGCGCTTGGTAGGAGTCGGCGGCTGTGACAGAGCACGGCCCTCCATGAATCCAATGCCGATTCCTGGATTCGAAGACCCATTCGTGGAGGGATGCCCTCCGTGGCGTCCACAAACCCGATGGGGAAGTCATTCTGCGCAACGGATCGATCTCCGTGGCCGTGACAGAGCACGGCCCTCGTGCGCCTGTGAGGGCGTCCACACAGCGGGGTGCAAGTCCCCGTCAGGCGGAACGTTCACCCGCCTGCAACCGAAGGCTACTGCGTCGTGGCAACACGGGGTGGGGAGCTGCCG
>WYBX01000067.1 GCA_011525695.1 Verrucomicrobiia bacterium | reverse complement strand
TCCACAAACAGTTTTTGGTTGGGAGGGTCGCCCGGCCCGGCGACAGAGGGCCTAGCCAAAGCGGCGATGAGCGCCGCACGAATACCCCACGCTCCCGGTCAACCCCACGGTGATGCACGAAGAACCGGTTTTCTCTGGCGACCGCGGTCGCCACGACGGAGCGCGCTTCACGGCGCTGCTTCGCCGTGGAATTGGTCGTTGGTCACGCCCCCAACATAGAGAAATTGCCCGTAACTGTCTGTCAGACCCAGTTGGATTCAGTCTGTACGACCGGGTATTACATCCAGTCCGCGAAGGTCGTCAGTCTTGCCGGGTCCGCGAAGGTGGAAGCGGTGTCTCGCCGCTTTGCCGCCGCCATCGCCATCGAACGATCAGCACATCAACACGCGAGGCCGCCGCATCCCCAACAAACGGTTATGGATTCATGGACGGCCGTGCTCCCTCCTTCGCCGAGCCTTCGGAGGGCAAGCCGTCACGGCCGCAACGTTCCGAACTTCGTACATGGAGGGCCGTGCTCCGTCCCGGCCGCAACGTTCCGAACTTCCTACATGGAGGGCCGTGCTCCGTCACGGCCATGAAGATCGATCCGCTGTGCAGAATGAATTTCCCATCGGGTTTGAACGATGAGATCGCCGCAAGAATGAGCGATTCGGGCTTCTACGCCGCGTCGTAAATCTGCACCCGAGTCCAGTAGCTCTTGAACCGCTCGATGAAGGCGAGATGGATCGGATCGGCCTGGTAGGCGTCATGCGCCGCGAGATCCCGGCAAATCACCGTCAGCCCCACCGCATAGGTGTCATCGATGATCGGCCGCTTCGGCGTCGGCGCCGGAGTCCCGACAAAGACCTGATCCACCGACTTGATTTGGCCCAGCGATTCGACGCCGCGGCGAAAATCGGCGCGCTGCGCCGGCGTGAGTTCAGGTTGCAGCCAGAAATATACGGTGTGAACGAGCATGGGTAGGTTTGGATCGCGCAATCTAAACTGATGCGACTGACGATCGCGAATGAATACGAATTCGCGACCCTTGGCGTCTTTTCGCGGTTGAAGCCCTGAATTGCTCCGGCGTCATTCTCATTTCGCAATGCCCCACGGGCTGAAGATGGCGTAGAGCACCAGGGTCGCCACCACCACCGCCACACCTGCCATCCGGGCCGGGCGCGAACTTTCCAGCGCAATGGACGTGTTGTGACGGAAGGCGAAGGGCTCGGCGAGCGGCTTCATCGCGGTGATGATGGCCATGACCACGAGGCAGAGGGCGAAGCACACCGCCATCCGGTTCAGGAACTGCAGCCCCGGCACGGCGGCCTTGAGCAGCCCGTACGCCACGACGTTGGTCAGCAATCCGACGATGCCACACACCGGTGGGGCCTTCCGCACGAGCAGCCCGAAAACGAAGACCGCGAGGATTCCCGGCGAGATGAATCCCTGCCCTTCCTGGATGATCGTGAAGATGCTATTGCTGATTTTGGGATTACCCAGGTTCGGTGCCAGCAGCACCGCCACCACGGTGAACACCACCACCGAAATCCGACCAAGCAACACGACGGTCTTCTGGCTGCTGTTCGGCGCAAGGTGCTTCTTGTAGATATCCATCGCGAAGATCGTCGAGGCCGCGTTGAGCATTGCCGCGAGCGAACTGACGACGGCGCCGAGCAGCGCCGCGAGCACGAAACCAACCCAGCCCTTGCCCTGCGGCAGGACGTTTCCGAGCAGCTGCGCCAGGGTCGTGTCGTACTTGTAGGCAATCAGCTTCTCCACCGCCGTCGGACTGTTGGCGGCCGTGGCCGCCGCGATGGTCCGGGCGTTGTAGGCATCGATTTCGGCCGCCAGGACCGGATTCACATGCCGCCAGGAATGATCCTCGCTCACGAAGATCGTGTGCGCCGCCGGCACGATCGCATCGAATTCCAACTGGGTGATTGGGAGGACAAAGGCATTGCGGGTCTTGATCTGCGTCAGCGCGGAGCGATCCGGATAGACTGCCAATGCGTAGCGTCCCGGCTGCCAGGCCGCGACCTCGGCATCGGTCATTGGCCCTGCCACGGACACGGCCTCCGTGGCGGGATTCGCCTTCACGTACCGGGTCAGGCTCGCCGCCGTGTCGGAGGCCGCTGCCAGTCGGAGGTCCGTCGAGTAGAGGTTGAAGGCGATGATTCCCGGCACCACGATCACGAACGGGATCAGCAGCTTCATGAACGCGGCGAACACGATCCCCTTCTGGCCCTGCGCCAGCGACGCGGAGCCCAGCGTGCGCTGCGTGATATACTGGTTCAGCCCCCAATAATAAAAATTGGGAATCCAGAGCCCGAGCAGCAGCGCCGTCCACGGCAGGATCGTGTCGCTCGCGGGCAGAAACATGTTGAGTCGCGGCGCGTTCAAGTCACAGAACCGCTCCAGCACGCCGGCATCCGGGGAAAGCTGGACCATCTCGACCGCACCGGTCTGCGTGCTCACCACCGTGGCCGCCACCGTGGCCGATCCCAGCTTGTCGAAGGCGAAATACATGATCGCCGCCCCGCCGACAATCAGCGCACTGCCCTGGATCAGGTCGGCCCAGGCGCATGCCTTCAGCCCGCCCGCGGTCACATAGCACATGGCGATGATGCCAATCACAAGGGACGCCCCCCCGAGCCCGATGTTGTAGCCCGCCGTCCCCGCCAGGGTGGAAATGGTGAGCGCGCCCGAATAGGTGACGGCGCCGAGCAGCAGCAGGTAAATGAGGATGGTGGCGACGGCCATGAAGGTCCGGGCAGCGGGGCTGAACCGGTACTCGAGGAATTCAGGCATCGTGTAGATGCCCGCGCGGAGGAAATAGGGCAGGAATCCGAAGGCGACCACCACGAGCGTGATTGCCGCCATCCATTCGTAGCTGGCAATCGCCAGCCCCACATGGCTGGCCGCGTTGCCGCTCATCCCGACGAACTGCTCCGTCGAGATGTTCGCCGCGATCAGGGAAAACCCGATCAGCCACCAGCTGAGCCCGCGGCCCGCGAGAAAGTAATCCTCGCTGCCGCTTTCCCCGCGGCTCTTGATCAGGCCCGTGGCCACCACGGCGATCACGAACAGCGCGAAGATGATGATGTCGATCGGGAAGATGCGGAAGGCGTCGCTCATCGAAGGATTGGCTGGAGGATGGCTGGACGGCGCCAACAACCGGCGGCCGCCGCTTCACCGGCAACTCGAACCTGCACCGAGTCGAAACCAAGAAAGCGGCAGCCGCACCGGAGGTTGAACCCGCCCCACCCGGCTCGGGCAATGTCAAAATAAGGAGGCGACCCGGTGAGGGTCGCCGCCTGGAAATTCGCCGCGATGGACCGGCTCAGAAGGTAAGCTTCACGCCCAGGTTGAAGCTGATCGGCGGACCGAGAAAGACCTCGGCGCGCTGGGCGCTGTGCGAAGGCGCCGAGTTGATCGCCTCGAACGAACTGTTGTCGGTCGCATCCGAAACGTACGTCTCGTCGAACAGGTTGAAGACGTGGGCGAAGAGGTTGAGCCCCACGTGATCGTTGAGCTCCAGCTGATAGTTCACGTGGAGGTCATAGACCTGGTAATCCGGAATCTGCCAGGGCTGACCGCGGTCCGAGGCGCTCTGCCGGCTGTCCGGAAGGTAATCCGCCCAGTACCGATCATACCAGCGGCCCTGCAACTTGACGGACAGCCCCTTCTTCGGGAACACCGTTGCCGCATAGGCGTACTGGGTCTGCGGCGCGTCGCCAACCTTGAGGTCCGTGATATAGAGGATGCCGGAGGTCGGCACGCGCTCGCGGCTGCTGATCCGGAAAGTCTCCGCCGGCACGTCGTTCAGATAATACCAGTCGGCCAGCGAAACCGCGGCGTCGAGCCGGAACCAGCGGTTGGGCTGCCAGGCCGCATCCATCTCGACTCCCGAGTAGTTGGAATCGATGCCCCGCAGGTAGGTGATCGTATCCGCCTGCTCGTTCACCGTGGAAACGGTCCGGTCCCGCCACTCGGTGTAGTAATAATTGGCGGAAAGGTTGAACCGCTGGTCGTCCGAAACGAAACGGAATCCGGCCTCCGCCGATTTGAACTTCTCGTTCTCGACGTCCACTTTGACCCCGGACACGTCGTTGATGGCGCCGTCAAAATTGGGCACCTTGGAGACCCAGCCGGCATTCACGAACGCATTGAAGTTGTCGTTGAACGCGTATTGCACGCCGCCCTTCAGCTGGTGGCCGTCGAGGATCGCGGAATCCAGCCGGTAGGCATCGCTGCTGCCGGCCGTGGCCCGCCGGAAGTGATCGACGTACGAATAATCGATCATCGAGTAGCCGTAGACGCCGAACGCCGTGATCGGCCCCTGCTCGTATTGCGACTGCACGAACATGCCCAGCCAGTCGACGGTGTTGGTGTTATGATAGTCGACCTTGTCGCCGAGCCGGAGCTTCGTATTGGCGCCCTCCGGCCAGAACTCGCTGGCCTGCGCGCTCGTCGGCAGATAGTACTGGCCGCCCAGCAGGTCACGCACCTCGCGGAAATGGTCGATCTCCGCCGTCCGCCAGTCGAGACCGGCCGAAACCTTGATCGCTTCGCTCAACGTGTAGGTCGCCTTGGATACAATCCCGAACTGGTCCTGGTTGTTGACGCTGTTGCGCAAAATGCCGAGCGACTGCCCGGCCGTCTTGGCCCCGCCCCGGGCGTTGGTTGCCCCGGCGTTGCTGGCGATGGTGGCATCCCAGTTGATGTTGCTGCCATACCGCGGATCGCTGTTGGGATAGCGGCCGAACGCGTTGCTGCTCGATCCATTGTTCAGCGTCCCCGCGCCACCCCCGCGCCCGCCGGAGTAATAAAACACCGTCGTCACCTTCAGATCGTCGGTGAGCGTCGCGTACCAGTTGAGGTTCGCCTGGGGCTTGTGGAAATAGTTCTCCCGCTCGTTGATGAACCCCGCCTTCTCCCGCGAGTGCACGGTGCCCCAATAATACTGCAGCCCGCTGTAGCTGGTGCTGACGGGGGCGTAATTCGGATTGAAGTCGTCCCCCGCGTTCACCGGCCCGACATTCTGCGCCGCGGCGATCTCGGCCTCCGAGTAGCCCAGGCTGCGGGCATAACCCACGTCATACGCCGCGATATTCGAGGCGAACGTGCGCTGCCCGTGCCGTTGCGGCGAGCCGATCCAGAAGAGCTCCAGCCGGTGCTTCGGGCTGATCTTCCACAGCCCACCCACGTAGTAGCCCAGCCCCTTGGTCCAGGTGCCGTTCACATACCCCTCGCCATCCTTGGTCACACCGGCGACGGTCAGCGCGACCTTCCCGCCCACCAGCCCGCTGTTCAGGACGCCCGAGATCTTGTAGAAATCATCGCTGCCCATCTCACCCTTGATCGATCCGCCCCGCCTCATTCCCGCCGGGTCCGTGATGATGTTCATCGTGCCGCCGATCGAGGGCGTCGGGAGGGTGACGTTGCTCAGCCCGCGCTGCAGCTGGATCGCCGTGGTCACGTCGCCCAGCCCGTCCCAATTCGACCAATACAGCCAGCCGTTCTCCAGATCATTGGTCGGAACGCCATTGATCAGGATCGAGACATTCCGCTGGCTGAAGCCGCGGACATTCACCCGCGCATCGCCGGCCGCCCCGCTGTCGGTGGTGGAAAAGACCGAGGGGGCGGTGTTCAGAACGAGTGGCATGTCCCGCGACGCCAGCTGCTGGGTCAGAATCTCCTTCCCCATTTCCGTGAAGGCCACGGGGGTCTTCCCGGGAATCGCCTGATCGGAGAACGATTTCAGCTCCGTGACGTTAAATGCCTCCATCTTCACGAGATCGGACTCCGCTGAAGAAAGCGGAGGCTGAGTTTGGACTTGGGCCTGAGCCGAAATCGCGGCGCTGGCGACGCTCAGGAGAAGCGATACCCGCAGTATGTTTTTCATGGATGGTGTGCTAAGTATGGGTTGCGGGAAGCGAACGCGTCCGGAAGGCGGGAAGTCAAGCGTTCACCCGGAACGAGGCTTCGAGATGACGGTCGAGGGCAGCGGTTTATCGCCTGATCGAGCTGGCGCGCACCGGCGAGATCCGCTCCGGCCCGCGAGCCCGGGAATCCGGGATGTTTCGGGGTGATTCGAAAGTGCAGGTTGCACGGAACCCCAACTGCATTCGCGCACGATGCACGATGAAATTTCCGGCCGGCGCCATGGGGAAGTCTACCGACCGAAATCTAAACCCTTTGCAGGAATCCGCTTAAGCCGGCCGGCGCGTCATTGGCACGCATCGAGGTACTGGGGAGGGCACGCATTACCCGCAACCCAAACCCATCATTCTCATGATTGCAGCCAACCCGCTCAGCAAGAAGTCCGCCCGCCCTGCCCGTGATCGCCAGGACCGTGAAAGGGCCGACCGTGAACGCCAGGCGCGAGCCGCCGCATCCCATCAGGAGGCGGCTTATGACGCCGAGTTGGTCCGCCGGTTCAACGGCGGGGACGAGGCCGCGTTTGTCGAAATCATGGAACGCTATCGGGAGAAAATCTTCTCCGTGGCGCTGGCGCTCCTGCGCAACCGCGCCGATGCCGAGGAAATCGCGCAGGACACCTTCATCCGGGCCCACCGCGGGCTCTCGCGGTTCCGGGGCGACTCGTCCCTGGCCACCTGGCTGCACCGGATTGCGGTCAATCTCGCGCGCAATCGCTACTGGTACTTCTTCCGTCGCCGCCGGCATGCCACCCTCTCGCTCGATTGCGCCCTGAGCGAGGACAGCGACGCCACCTTTGCGGATCTGGTGGCCACGGACTCCCCGAGCCCCGCCCGCGAGGCCGCCACCGGCGAGTTCTCCGCCCTGGTGTCGGTCTGCATGGAGAAGCTGGACGCCCGCCATCGCGAAATTCTCACCCTGCGCAATCTCCTCAACCACTCGTACGACGAGATTGCCCAGGCGCTCGGCATCAACGTTGGCACGGTGAAGAGCCGGATTGCCCGCGCCCGCGGGAACCTCCGCGCGCTGCTCGCGGAAGCCTGTCCCGAGTTCGCCCCCGACGCGGCGCCGTCCGACTGGTTCGAGCCCAACCGCCCCAGCGGCCGGCTCGAGGTCGCCTCGAGCTGAGATTGCACGACATTCCCGGCACTACAGGGCCGCGTCTCGGTGACGCGGCCTTGTTTTTTTACGCGCTCCCGATCCTCGCCGGCACGGAATTCGTGGGCTATGTCGACGCCCACGCGAATCGAGAGTCGGGAAAGCTGGGAATCGTGTCCCGTCGCGTCCGCCGGGGACACTCGCTCAGCCCCGCACTCCGCGAATTTGCGGGCTGGCTCGGGTTGCGGATCTGATCGAATTGAACGCGCACCGGCTTTCGCCGGTTAAAACCGGCGCTACCCGGATGTTGGCGGGACCGAGGGGCAGCCAAGATGGGCGGAGCCTTGGTAGCGCCGTGTCTTTGACCGGCGAAATGCCATTCAGAAGGATCGCGGCGGCGCCGCCGCTTCCGTTTCAGCCCAAGCCGGAACAACGTCCAGTTCGATGCCGAAGACCAGCGGCGCAAGCACCCACAACAATCCAATGACGATCGGCACCAGCAGCAGGTTCAGGTAGACTCCCGCCTTGGCCATCTCGGGCAGCCGGATCAATCCACTGCCGAACACAATTGCGTTGGGCGGCGTGCCGACCGGCAACATGTAGGAGCAATTCGCCGCCAGCGCCGCGGGAATTGCGAACAGCAGCGGATTCTGTCCCATGCTCAGCCCCACGGCGGCGGCAATCGGCAGGAAGGTCGCGGCCGTCGCCGTGTTGCTCGTGATCTCGGTCAGCAGCAGGATGCCGAAACACACGATCCCCACGGCCACAATCACCGGGAATCCCTCGAAGCTGCTGCAGAGTTGACCGAGATATTTCGAGAGCCCGTGCCGTTCGATGTTGCCGGCCAGGCTGAGCCCCCCGCCAAAGAGCAGGAGCACTTCCCACGGCAGGTTCTTCGCGGCGTTCCAGGTCATCAGGAATTCGCCCCGCCGGAGATTCACCGGAATGAGGAAAAGCGCGACCGCCCCCATGATGGCAATGGTGGTGTCGGTCGCGAGTGGCATCACCCGCTCGATCACCGGCTGAAAAATCCACCCCAGGGCCGTGAGCACGAAAACAACCGCGACCGCCGCTTCGCCGCCCCCGAACCGCCCGAGCGACGCCTTCTCGGTCGCCAGCAATTCCGCCATCCCCGCCACCTCGGCGCCGCGAATCCTGAACGAGATCCGCGTCAGCACGAAATAGACGACCGGCAGCGTGACGAGCACCACCGGGACGCCCAGGAGCATCCACTGGCCGAACCCGATCTTCAGGTGATAGACGCTGTCGACATACGCGGCGAGCAGTGCGTTCGGCGGTGTCCCGATCAGCGTGCCCATCCCGCCCGTCGTCGCGCCGTACGCGACGGACAGCATCAACGCGGTGGCGAAGGCCCTTATGCCCGGATCCTGGCGCATCGCACCCGGCACCAGGTGCATCACCGAACCGGCGATCGGCAGCATCATCAGCGTCGTCGCGGTGTTGCTGACCCACATGCTGATCATGGCCGATGCCAGCAGGAAGCCGCCGATGATCCGCTTGGGTTGCGTGCCCATCGCGCTGATCAGCGATATTGCCACGCGGCGGTGCAGGTTCCAGCGCTGCATTGCCAGCGCGATGATGAAACCGCCAAGAAAGAGGAAGATGATCGGGTTGGAATAGGGCGTCGCCGCCTCGCGCACGTCGCTCAGCTGCAGGGCCGGGAAAAGCACGAGCGGCAGGAGTGCCGTGACCGGAATCGGGATCGATTCCGCCATCCAAAGCACCGCCATCAGCCCCGCGGCGCCGGCGGTCCGCCAGCCCTCCACACTGAGGCCCTCGGGAGGCGCCGTCAGGCAGGTGAGCAACAGGAGCCCCGGACCAAGGATCCATCCGGACCACTGGCGCAATCCGTATTCCGACGGGTGCTCCAGGGCTTCCTTGACGGCGTGGGCGGGTGTTTCGTGGGGGTGGAGGATGGCGGGGTCAACAGGCATGCACCGAAGGCACGAAGCGTGCGAAAGCGGGCCCGACAGGGAAGCCCGATCTGCATTGCAAGATGCGCGACAAAACGCGCCGGTTGCGTACTGTGATGCGGTGCCGCCAACACCAAGCCGTCTCCCGTGGGTGATTTATGCCGAGTTCACCGCGCTGTATTTCATCCAGGGTGCCGCGATGGGAATGTGGTTTGTCCCGCTGACCAACGTCCTCGACGCCCATGGGCTCCAGGCGATCAAGCCCTTTGCCTTTGCCAGCTCCGCGGTGGCGGCATTCGTCTCGCCGCTCTTCTTCGGCGCCATGGCAGACCGGCATGCATCGCCCGTGCACGTGCTGCGCTGGCTCGCCCTGGCCACCGCCGCGGCCATGGCGCTCGCATCGTTCGCGATCGGCGGAGGCAACCCCTGGCTGGCGCTGGCCGCGATCCAGCTCCATTCGCTCTGTTCCTCGCCCGCCTGGAGCATTGCGTCCACGGTGGTGTTCGCCGGGCTGCGCGATGCCCGCAGCGAGTTCGGCCCGATCCGGGCGGTGGCGACCTTTGGCTGGATGGCCGGTTGCTGGGTGGTGAGCGCGCTCGACGCGGATGCGTCGACCCGGGCGGGGCTTGCCGGAGCGACCGGCTGGCTCGTGGTGGCGGGGCTCACCTTCCTGCTGCCCGTCCGCGAGCCACCCAAATTCAACGCCTCCGTCAGCCTCCGGGAGCGATTCGGGCTCGACGCCCTGTCGCTGCTGCGCAACCGCGATCACCGCGTCGTGTTCATCACCGCCGCGCTCTTCAACATCTCGCTGGCGGCATTCTACCCCTACACCCCGCCCCACCTGCGGGACCTCGGCATGAGCCACACGGCATCATGGATGTCGCTGGGACAAATCACCGAGATCGCCGCGATGCTGGCGCTCGCCCGGATGCTGACCCGGTGGCGGTTCAAGTGGATCATCGCCGGCGGCCTCCTGCTCGGGGTCGTCCGGTTTGGCCTGTCGGCCCTGGATGGCCGCGTATCACTGCTCCTGGGACTCACGCTCCACGGGGCGTCGTACACGCTCGTGCTGATTTCCATCCAGATTTACCTCGACCAGCGGGTGGATTCGGCCTGGCGGGCCCGGGCCCAGGCGCTGATGGCGCTCATGGTCAGCGGCGTGGGGAATCTCGCCGGCTATCTTGGCTCCGGCTGGTGGTTCGCGCAGCATCAGACCGCCGCCGGCCATGATTGGACGGGCTTCTGGAGCGGCATCACCGCCGTGAGCAGCATCGTGCTCGCGTACTTCCTGGTTGCCTACCACGGCCGCGGCGGCGGTCCGCGGCTCTGAAAAGTTCGCGGTATTGTCGATCCACTTCCGACATGTTCGCGACGACCGACCTTGCTGGGGTGGCGAGCCGTGGGTGGCAAGTAGGCGAATTTCGGATCCGGCCGCAGGCCGATCCGTTGACAGCCTTTTGCACTCCAGTGCCTGCCCGAAAATGCCCCGGGGCATTTTCGTTTAGCAGCATGTCGGATGATTCGCCCTCACGTTCCGTGTCTTCAAGTCGAGCCGCCGTAAGACCGACAGGCTGCTAACGCTTCTGCAGCGGAGTCTCGTCGCACTTCACGTCGCCGACGACGTACTGCAGCCCATCAAGGAAGAACTGGAGGAGCTGCGGATTCTCGAAGCTCTGGGCATTGTGCGAAGGCGAGGAGTACATCACCCGGCCCTTTCCGTGCCTGCGAATCCACGCGACATAGGTCTTCCCATCCGCCCGCTCCTTCCCCTTCCGCTGCTGCTTGATTTCCGCATTGTTGAAATAGAGCAGGGGTCGAAAGTTCAGCTCGGCGTACGCGTTCTTGTAGAAATAGGGTTCGTCGACATGCACGAACTGACCGCCGGAAATGGCCGCGGTCAGCGGATGCTTCGAATCCTCCACCCGGACCGTGATGGGCTGCTGCGGCGGATGATAATCAAAGCTGGCTCCCACCATTCGGCTGAAATCCCAGGAGTTGTTCTGCGTGGTCACCCCGCCATGGAACACGAAAAGCCCGCCGCCGTTTTCCACATACTTGATCAGGTTCTTCTCCAACTCCGCTGCCTTGCGCTTCACCGCCTCCGTCTCGCTACCGTGAATCTCGCGCAGCTTGTCGAGGAAGATGTCGCGGACTTCCGGCTTGGCGCAGGTGTTGTTCATGACGACGGCGTCGTACGTCTCGAGTCGCGCCGCCTCGAACTCCGCGATGTCCTTGGTGCCGACGACCTCGAAGGCGCCGCTCTTCCGGCCGAGGATCTTCACCATCTCCTCCGTATGCGGAATCACCCAGTGGTTGAATCCGGTGTGCAGCGAGAAAACGAGGAGGCGTTTCTTTTCCGACGCTGGGAACCGGGTCTTGGCCGGTGCCAGCGCTTGAATCCTGTCTTTCCAGGCCTGGTCCAGGGTGACCTCGGGCAAATTCTGGGCCACTGCGGCCGGAGCGCAAACCAGCAGGGTAAGCCCCAAACAGAGGTAGGGTTTCATGTGGGTACGCATATCTTCAAGCCAGGGCGGGGGACTTGGAAAGTCTGAAATGGCGCCCCGGCTCGGTGCCGGCCGCCGAATGTCTCACCGAAAATCGGTGCCGAGGGAGATCCTCGTCGTGCCAATTTTATGTTACGATCGTAACACCGATCTGGCTCACGCCGATCGCGGGATGGATACACGCCTCGCCACGAGTGAAGACAGGGTGCGATCGGTCCGGAGCACGGGAGGTCGATCAGCCAACGTCGTGTTACGATCGTAACACTCATCTGGCGCACGTCCCGGAGGCCGGAGGGGCCGCGAAGCAATCTATGTCTGGGTGAAATTGCAGACGACGCGGAAGGTCGTCCCTCCAGGCCGGGTTCCGGAATTCTGAAATCGAAATTGGATTCGGACGAGCGCAGCCTTGCCTGCGCCCACATACCGCAATCAAGCCCCGGCCGCGCAACATTCAGGTTTCAATCGGTCCGGCGGATTGTCATAATCCGGCCATGCGCTGCACAGCTTCCTGCGTCCTGCTGGTTCTCCTCGGGTGGCTTGGTGCCCCGACTCATGGCGCGATCGCCAGCGAGCCGGAGTGGACTCTCGCTTCGGTGCCGGACAGCGTCTCCCGCGCCCGCGCTCCAGCCCTCACTTCCCGGCTGGCCAATGTTTCCGTTCGCGGCCGTTCCGGCGCCGGCGATGCCACGCTGATCGCCGGCACCAGGGTTCAGGGCTCCGGCAACCTGCCCATCCTGGTTCGCGCCATCGGCCCCGGCCTGGCCCAGTTCGGGGTGGCCGGCTATCTCCGCGCGCCGCGGCTCGAAATCTATCGCGGCGCCACGCTCGCCGCCCAGACGGACTCGGCGCCTGTGACCGCGGTCCAGACGTCCTATCACGTCGGCGCCTTCCCGCTCGTGCCACCCGGTCAGGCCCCCGGCGACGCCGCACTGCTCGGGATCCCTGCAACCGGCACGCTGACGGCGCACTGCCGGCCCGCCCTCGACGACGACGGTATCGCGCTGCTGGAATTCTATGACGCGCTCGCCGATCACTCCGGAGGTCCGCCGCGTTTCGTCAACTTCTCCGCCCGCGGCTGCGTCGAGGATGGCGAGGGGCTCATCGTGATGGGCTTCGTGGTCGAGGGCTACAGCCCGATCCGACTCCTGCTCCGCGGCGTCGGGCCATCGCTGCAGGAGTTCGGAATCGCCGGAGTCCTGAACGACCCGGTGGTCGAGCTGCGATCAGGAAGCACGCTCATCGCGACGAATGACAACTGGCAGGCCAACGAGGCCGCCGCCATCGAATCGGCCGCTGCCGCCGCCGGCGCGTTTCCGCTGGTCCACGCCGGCGATGCTGCGCTGCTCGTGTCACTCCCCGCCGGTTCGTATACCCTCCAGCTGCGCGATGCCCGCGGGGCAACGGGCATCGCGCTCGCCGAGATCTATGAAATCCCGGCCGCCCCCGGCTTCGACGCAGCGAAGGCGACCAACGCGGTCGGACTCGATCTCTACCGGAACCTCGCCATCGGGATGCCCGGCGGCAATCTCGTCCTTTCACCGTACTCCATCGAGAGCGCACTCGCCCTCGCGTATGCGGGCGCGGAGGATGCCACCCGCCGCGAAATGGCCGGCGTACTGCGACTCCCCGACGACGATGCCTCACTGCAGGCGGGGTTCGCCACGCTCCGCCGGGCGCTGCAGGACGCGGCCGGCCAGTCGAAACGGATCGCCGACGCACGCACCGCCGCCGGCCGGCAGGCCGACCCGATCGAATGGCACGCCGCCAACCGGCTGTTCGGCCAGGAGGGCTTTGCCTTCCGCGATGCCTTCATCGATCTGATGCGCGACGGATTCGAGGCGCCGCTCGAGCCGCTGGACTTTCGGTTCAACACCGAGGGGGCCCGTCTAACGATCAACGACTGGGTCGAGGAGCAGACGCGCGATCGGATCCGCGACCTGATCCCGCAGGGCGGGCTGACCGAGTTCACCCGGCTCGTCCTCGTGAATGCGCTGTACCTGAAAGCATCGTGGGACGTGCCCTTCGAGAAGAACGCCACGACTCCCCTTCCCTTCCATCCGACGCCGGGCACCACGTTCGCGGTGCCAACCATGGCGCGCACCGGCCCAATGGGCTACGCCAAGGAGCCGGGACTCAGCATCGTCACGCTCGATTACATCGGCGGCGGTCTGCAATTCCTCGTCATCCTGCCGGACACGGACGAAACGGTCGAAGCCATCGCTGCCCGGCTGACCCCGGATGATTTCGCCCGCTGGGCGCAGCCTGGCCGGCGCGAGGTGGCGCTCTGGTTGCCCAAGTTCGAGGTGGAAGGAGCCACGGTTTCGCTGCGTGACGGCTTCCGCGCACTGGGGATGAACCAGGCCTTCGACATTCCCGAGCGCAGCGCCAATTTCGACCGGATCGCTCCGCGCAAGCCCGACGAGTACCTCGCAATCTCGGATATCTTCCACCACACGTTCATTGCACTCGACGAGCTGGGCACGGAGGCCGCCGCGGCAACTGCCGTGGTGATCGGGGTTGTCACCTCAGTGCCGCCCCCGCCAGTCGAGGTGCGCGTCGATCGGCCGTTCCTTTTCGCGATCCAACACAAGGTGAGCGGCGCGTGCCTCTTCCTGGGCCGGATCAGCGACCCGCGGTGAAGGTCCTGCTTGGTGCGAATTGGATTCATGGAGGGCCGGGCTCCGTCACGGCCGCAACGTTCCGAACTTCGTACATGGAGGGACGTGCTCCGTCACGGCCACGTAGGCAATCCGCTTCGCAGAATTAATTTCCGATCCGGTCTGTGGACGCCACGGAGGGCGTCCCTCCATATACGAGCATCGTATTTGGAGGGCCGGGCTCCGTCACGGCCATTGAAGATCGATGGGGTGCGCAGGAATGCGTTTCCCATCGGGTTTGTGGACGCCACGGAGGGCGTCCCTCCAGGGAGGTTATTTTGAATGGAAGATGACCGTCGAATTCATTGAGCGACGGGCTCCGGTTGTCGCCAACGTGCCGCGAACAGAAATGTTGGGTCAGCGGGAATCAGACGTGAACTGCAGCGAGTAGAGATCGGTGTTGCGCATCCGGATCACGAGCCGGATGGGCCGGCCTGCGAGCGAGGAGACATCCGAACCCCGCCGGAGCCATTCCACCGGATGCCGGATGAAGTTGCCGTTGATATACACGCACTCCTCGAGCCCGAACCCGGGCACCGGCGCACCCGCGGCGTCGATGAAGCCAACCTGGGCGTAACCCAGCCCCGTGGTGTCGAGGTTGAGCACCAGCCGGCTGCCCTCGAACGTGAACGGACGGGTGGTGATCGTGGCCAGCCGTTCGTACGGCGCACGGGCGGATACAAAACGGTCAAGCAGCGTCACGGTGCGGTACACACCATTGCCCGCCGGGTTTTTCCGCACCGGGGAATGATATTCCTCCTGCCCGTAAAAGTACTGCCACAGCTCGTCGCCGCGGCGAATCATCCCCTCGCCCATGTAGATCTGGTGCAGCCGCCGACCCTCGTATTCGCCAATCCCGACGAAGGTCGGGGCGGGATGCCGTTGCCAGGTGATTCCGTCGCGGCTGGCCGCCACCTGCACTTCGACGAGTCCTGAACCGAGCCCGCGCCGTTCCTCCATCAGCGTCTGCCGCACCTCCGGTTGCCCCGGCTCCTCGTAGTCGAAATACATGCAGGGGAAGGCCAGATAGGTGTCGGCAGCCCACGGATACTTCATCGCCTTCGGCACATAGACGCCGCTGCCCGGAGGATCGATCGCATCGTCCGGCGCAAAGGCGGTCGGCAGCTCGACTCCGAAATCGCCCGGCGTGAGCGGGCCGTTGTCCAGCCACCAGGGCTGGGGCTGGCGGAGCGGCCGGGACTGCGCGATGGCCCACACCTCCGCCTGCGTGAGACTGGGAATCGGCCACGGACGGCTGAGATCCGCCGTCGCCGAACGCACAAACTCGCGGCGCGTCGCCCCGCCGGCGCTCAGCGGAAATCCGGTCCGATGGTATGCCACATACTGCTGCCGCTGATCGTCATAGAAAAAACTCGACTGCGAGCCGGAGCGGAACGATGCGGCCGCCGTCCGTCGCCGCGTCCATTTCCAGCCGTCCGGCGAGGTATAAAGATATACGCCGCGGCCTTCGTGGCCGCTGAGGTATTTCCAGCGCTCGGCGGCGGGTCCGTTGGGATCGATCATCACCCGTCCGAGCGCCGCGCTTTCCGCGATCACGATGTTGCGCCTGCCCTTGTGATGAACCCCCGTGTCCGGCTCCGTGAAATGGCGCCCGTCGTGCGACGTGTGCACCATCAGGAAATCGTCCGGCCCGCCGTTATAGATCCGAATGGTCCCGGCCTCATCGTCGATTGCCGTCAGATGCTTCCGGAACTGTCCCGACGTGCCATCGATGACGCGCTCCACCTGGCGCGGCTGGTGGGCCACGAACCGGATGTGTTCGCTGTTTTCGAAGAAGGCCCCGTCGAGGAACAGGTGCTTGCGCGAACCGAGCGGCAGCACCTTCGCCTGGATCGCGCCCTCACCGAACAGTGGCGGCGGGCCGGCGAGCAGCGGCACCCGCTCCGCCACCGGCGCGAATGAACCGGGAGGGGCGAACGCCTCCGGATGGACCACGCCCCGGGAAATCCGCAACTCGTCAATCATCCCCGGCAACGGCTGTCCCCAACGCCCGTCCCGGCCGAGCGTCAGATAATCCTCCTTGCCCGGCGGCAGCCGCTTCAGGCTCACGGCGCCCGCAACGGAGTGGCGGCGCCCATCGACATGGTGGACCAGCTCCCGCGCCAGCGCCCGGTAGGAAAAGGCATAATGGTGCCAGCCCGAATCACCGAGCGCTTCCGCCACCGTTTCCAGGCGCACCTGCGTCCCACTGGGCTGGTTCTCGAAAACAAATGCGGCCGCCGTCGCATCGAGCGACAGCCGGGTGACGACCGCGTTTTCGCCCCGGGGTCCGGTACCAATCTCCAGCACGACGCCGCGGCCGGGTGCCCGCGCCCGATACCAGAATTCCACCGTCCAGTCGAAATCCCCCAGATTGAGATCGGTGGACGTCGGGCTGACGAAGCTTACTTCCTTCCGGATGTGGGTTTCGCCGCTCGTCATCAAGGCCGTGAACTGCGCGTTGTGCCAGGTGAGCGGCTCCTGGGTCCGACCGGCCGGGACGCGCTCGCGCTGCAGCGCCGCCGTCGCTTCGCCCTGGGCCGGGATGGACACCGGTGGATAAGGCTCGGCCGACAGCGCCTGGCCGAATTTTCCCGGGACGATCGTGCCGCCGAGCCCGAGCACCAGCGGCGCGTCCAGCCCTTCCACGGAGTCGAGCGGTGTGCTCGGATAAAGCCCCGCGGGTTCATCGAACAACCACAGCGCGACGGTCTCGGCTGCCGCGGCGGCAGGCAGGATCGTTCCTGCAAGCGAAAGGGCCAATGCGATCGGACGTATCATAAAAAAATTCAGCCGGAGAAATCCGCGCCATCCTACGCGCGATCGGCGACCATTTACGGTTGTTCGTCGAACCGCATCCCTGCGCCCCGGCTGGCTTGTCACCACCTGACCCTCCTGGATTACCGGGCGGTCGCGGCCAGGATCGTGCCAAAGGAAATCGCCCGGAGCCCCGCCTCGCCCGCCTCCAGTTTCGCCGTCTCGTCGCGCTTCAGGTAAATCACGTCCCCCGCCTTCACCGTGACGGTGCTGGCGCCCGAAACGCATTTCCCGGCCCCGGCGAGAAAATAGAGCACCTGCTCCTTGGTGGGATCGCCCAGGCTCGTGGCCGCGCGTGGCGCGAGGTCGTGATGGACCGCCTCGCAGCGTCGCGTCTCCGAACGCGAAAGGAACACGGCCGGCGTGGTGCCGGGACGCACGGTCACCTGCTTTCCAGCAAGGTCCTTGCCGGGCGCAGCCGCCCCGGCCACCTCCGCCTGCTGCGATGCAGCCTGGCTCCGGCGCGTCTCCTTAACCTTGGAGATATGGTCGGCAAAGGACGCATGACCTTCCTTGCCTGCGTCCAGAAAGGCATTGAAGAGGAAGTATTCCAACCGCTCGCTTCCCTGGTTCACCGTCTGGTGCAGCGCGTTGGCCGGGACGTAGAAGAAGTCACCCGGCGCAGCCGAATAGACCGCCGGCCCGATCCGGACCGTACCCTTACCGGCCGTCACAAAGAAATTCTGCTCCTTCTGCTCATGCGCATGCGGCGGCCCATCGAGATTGGGGCACCAGGAGTTCATGGCCACCTCGGTCAACTCGGTCTCCGACCGATCAACCAGCACGGTGATTTCATTGAGGCCGGCAACGTCGAGCTTTTGGCCCGTCTTGGAACTGCGATGTAACATGGTTAAGGAAGTTGGCGTTTGGGGTTCGAAGCTGCGCCCATCACCGTGGGCGCGTAAAAATCAGGGATCAATGAAATTGTTCATGTGAATTACATATGTTCTTATGAAATAAATGCGAGATCGATGGGGCGTCATCGAGCCACGGATGATGAACTATTTCATAAGCTTCAGTATTTCTGTATTTTAATCCTCGATCATCCCAGAATTCGATCCCAATGGCGTGGTTTCTGGAGATGAAATAGTCGATCAGACCTTATTCAGGAGATGGCCGGTTCACTGCCTCTCGTCTCCTCCCCATTCCATCGGACCAACCCGGTCCGGCAGCTCCCGACGGACTGCCGAAAGGCAACTTTTGCGTAGTGAAAATGATTACACGCGCGGCGGCAGGATCCTCACGTGGCTAACGTTGGCGGATGGCAACCCTGGCCGACCGCACCCCTGAAAATGTCCCTGGCGCTTACTACGTCGACGCCAGCTGCATTGACTGCGGCCAGTGCGAGGTGATGGCGCCCGACTTCTTCGTCCGGAATCCCGATACCGGGCTTGGTTTCGTCCACCGGCAGCCTGTGACCGAAGACGAGATCGCCCTGGCCGAGGAAGCCCGGCTGGCCTGCGCCACCAGTTCCATCGGCAACGACGGTCAATGACCCGTCGGCGGCCCCTTTTTCCACTTATCCACTATGCTTAACGATCTCATTATTGGCATGGCCGGCTCCGGCGGCGACGGCATCGTCTCCGCGGGGGAATCGCTCATGGGCGCCTCGGCGCGCGAAGGTTACTATGCGATTCTTACCAAGAGCTTCGGCTCGCAGATTCGCGGCGGCGAATCCTCCTGCCGGCTCCGTGTCGCCACCACCCCGGTGCTCAACCCGGGCGGCGCACTGACGGCAGCCGTGGCCCTCAACTGGGAGGACTTCCTCCGGTTTGGCGGCGAACTGCCCGTCGATTCCAACACGATCGTGATTTATGAGCAGAAGACCGGCGTGGCGCCCGATGCGATTCCGCTCCGGGTGAAGCCCGCCGTCGTCCGCTGCGTTCCAATCGAGGAGTTGGCGAAGAAGAACGCCGGCACGCTGCAGGCGAAGAACAATGTCGTGCTGGGCCTG
This sequence comes from Verrucomicrobiia bacterium, assembly GCA_011525695.1. Lineage (GTDB taxonomy): Bacteria > Verrucomicrobiota > Verrucomicrobiia > Opitutales > Opitutaceae > ER46. The sequence continues at coordinate 35,230 of WYBX01000067.1, read as the reverse complement.
CTCGCCGGCTGGTTCGGCCTGGGCCGGCAGGCCATTCTCGAGGGAATTCGCCGCAAGTTCGGCAAGAAGGGCGCCGAAGTCCTGGCCGGGAACGAACGGGCCTATGCCGCCGGGCTGGCCTACGCGGACGAGCACCCGCTGCCAGACGGCCAACAACTGGCCCCCGCCGCGCCGGGCGGCGGCAAGCGCCGCGTGACCGATGGCAACGAGCTCTGCGCGGAAGCCGCCCTCTTCTCCGGCTGCCGGTTCTTCGGCGGCTACCCGATCACCCCCGCCACCGAAATCATGCAGCACCTCCAGCGCGATATCTGGAAACACGGCGGCGCATTGCTGCAGGCGGAGGACGAAATCGCCGGAATCGCGGCCGCCGTCGGCGCCTCCTTCGCCGGGGCCAAGGCCATGACCGCCACCTCCGGCCCGGGACTTTCGCTCAAGGCCGAAGTGCTCGGGCTCGCCAGCATCACCGAGCTCCCGCTGGTGTGCGTCAACGTCCAGCGCGGCGGCCCCTCCACCGGGCTTCCCACCAAGACCGAGCAGGCGGATCTCTTTGCCGCGGCCTTCTCGTCTCACGGCGACTCCGTCCGTCCCATCCTGGCACCCATCAGTGTCGAGGACATTTTCGGGATCACTGTCGAGGCCTTCAACATCGCCGAACAGTACCAGACTCCCGTCATCGTCCTGTCCGATCAGGAGATCGCCCAGCGGAAGGATGTCATCGATCCGGTCGATACCTCGGGCTTCAAGCTGGTCGACCGGCTGAAGCCCACCAAGGAGGATCTGCAGAATTACACCCGGTTCAAGTTCACCGACTCCGGCATCAGCCCATTGAGCCACCCCGGCATGAAGGGCGGCAGCTATCTCGCCGCCGGCATCGAGCACAACGAGCGCGGTGACCCCACCAGCAACGGCGAGATGCACGAAAAGATGAACGACAAGCGGCTGCGAAAGTTCACGCCGCTGAAGCAGCGCCGGGACCTTTTCCGGATCGAGGGCGATCCGGCCGCGACCATCGGTGTCATCGCCTGGGGCGGCGTCGCCGGAGTCGCCCTGGAGGCGGTCCGGCTGGCGGTGGCCCAGGGGCTGCCGGTGAAGCTGCTGATCCCGAAACTGCTCTATCCGGTGGCGGAAGAGATCTACCAGGAGTTCTTCCAGTCACTCGAACATTGCGTGGTGATCGAGCAGTCGCAGCAGGGCCAGCTCCACCGGATCATCCGGATGTGGACGAATGTCCCCGCGCGTTTCACCTCGTTTGCCAAGAGCGGCGCCAACCCGTTCTCGCCGGCGGAAGTCGTGGCCCGGCTCACCGCCATCGCCTCCAGCCTTTCCCTCTCCACCCGATGATTTCCCCCTCTGAATGCGGCTGCCCGCCGCCCGCCCCGGCCTTCACGCCGAAGGATTTTCGCAGCGAGCTGAAACCGATCTGGTGCCCCGGCTGCGGCGACTATGGTGTCGTCACCGCGCTCTACCGCGCGCTGGTCGCCATCGGCCGCCCGCCCCACGAGATCGCGTTCATCTCCGGCATCGGCTGCTCGAGCCGTATCCCCGGTTATACGACAGCCTACGGTTTCAACACGGTCCACGGTCGCGCGCTGCCGGTCGCCCAGGGAATCAAGATGGCGAACCCGGACCTGCTCGTCCTCGTCGCCGGCGGCGATGGCGACGGCTTCTCGATCGGCGGCGGCCACGTGCCACACGCGATCCGGCGGAATCTCGACCTGACGTACATCGTCATGGACAACCACATCTACGGGCTGACCAAGGGCCAGCTGTCGCCGACGACGCCGCGGGGCTCCGTCACCGCCAGCAGCACGCATGGCAGCATGGAGGATCCGGTCAATCCGCTGCTCTACACGCTTGCCTACGGCGCGGGGTTCGTCGCCCAGGGCGTGCCGGCCGACATGGAGGGGCTCACGCGGATTATCGAGGAGGCGATCCGGTATCCGGGATTCTCGTTCGTGAACGTGCAGTCGCCGTGCGTGACCTTCGGCGATCCCGAGGATCAGTTGAAGGTCCAGAAGACCAAGCTGAAGAAGCTGGCCGAGATGGGTCATGATTCGTCGGACCGGCTCCGTGCGATGGATCTGGCGCAGGAGTACAGCCGGTCGCTCTACACCGGGGTTTTCTATCGCAATCCGAATCCGCCTCCGACCTACGACAGCCAGATTCGCGCCCGCCAGAAGACCCTCCAGCCGCACCCGCCCGAAGGTGGCGAGTAGCCGGCCGATGCGGGAAGGCTTGCCCCGCTCTTCCCGCAATCAACGGCTGCCGCACCGGTCATTTTCGCCCTATGGCGGCACCCATGGCCGCACCGTGGAGGCGGGGCCCGCCGCTTGCCTGGGCACTTGCCAATTACCCAGTCCTCGAATTCTCGGGTATTGGCGTATATTCGCCGTGGCTGTGCCCATCCACAGGATTGCCATCGGCAGCCCATCCACTCAGAACCCGGGCATGCCTCACTCCCCGGCCTTTTCCGCCCGGTCACGGCGCTCGTTCCTGAAGACGATCGGCGCCGCAGGGCTCGCCGCCCCGTTCATCGCGCGGAACCTGCACGCCCAGGCACCGAGCCGCGTCCTCCGCCATGCGAGCTTCGGCGCGGCCGGCATGGCGTGGAACGACATCCAGGCCATCACGAGCAATCCGTTCGTGAAACTGGTGGCCGTCGCCGAGGTGGATCTCAACCGGCTCGGCGAGGTCAAGGCCGCCCACCCCGACGTGAAGGTCTACCAGGACTGGCGCGAACTGCTCGATCGCGAGGGTGCAGCGCTCGACTCGGTCAACGTCTCCACCCCGGATCATCTGCATGCCCCCATCGCGCTTTCGGCCATGCAGCTGGGAAAGCATGTCTACTGCCAGAAGCCGCTCACGCACAACATTCACGAGTCGCGGGCGCTCACCGAATTCGCGCGGGAGAAACGGCTCGTGACCCAGATGGGCATCCAGATCCATTCGCAGCGGGAGTATCGCCAGGCCGTCGCCCTCGTCCAGAGCGGCGCCATCGGGAAGGTCCGGGAGGTCCACACCTGGAGCAGCAAGAAGTGGGGTGACACCGGCGCTCCGCCCGTCACGAATGATCCGATACCCGCCGGATTCGACTGGGATCTCTGGATCGGCGGCTGCGCCCCGCGGCCCTACGTGGGCGGCGGCTACTATCATCCGGGCAACTGGCGGAAGCGGCTGGATTTCGGCACCGGCACTTTCGGGGACATGGGCTGCCACATCTTTGATCCCGTCTTCGAGGCGCTCGCGCTCACCGCTCCGCTTTCGCTGCGTTCGGACGGCCCCGCGCCCGATCCCTACAATTGGTCCATCAACGCGACCATCCGCTACCTTTTTCCCGGCACGCGCTACACCGCCGGGGACACCGTCGCAGTCACCTGGTACGATGGCGATGCCCGCCCGCCAAAGGAAATCCTCGATCTGGCAACGGCACCGGAGACCGACGCATCCGAGGAGAAAACCCCCAATCGGAAGGGCCGATCGCAGCGCGATCCCCATTCCCAAGGTTCCATCCTGATCGGCACCGCGGGGGTCCTGCATGTGCCGCACGTCGCCCCGCCGAAACTGTATCCTGTTTCCCAGTTCAAGGATTACCCGCTGCCGCAGGTACAGGGCACCCATCATTGGTCCGATTGGGCCGAGGCCTGCATCGGCGGTCCCGGCCGGCCGCTGGCACCTTTCGATTATTCGGGTCCGCTCACGGAGAGCGTCCTGCTGGGAAGTGTCGCTGTCCGCTTCCCCGGCCAGACGCTGGAGTGGGACAGCGCGGCACTGCGCTTCGCGAACGTGAAGGCGGCGAACGCGTTTGTCCGCCGCCAGTATCGACCCGGCTGGGCTGTGCCGGGCCTGGCCTGACGGACAGCGGCAGCAGACCACCCCAGTTGCGGCGCGCAGAGGGGCTTACGCGCGCCGTATCTCTTTCTCATGGATCTTTCTCTTAATCTTTCTCGGGCCCTGGGGCTCGAGCGAGAAAGAGAAAGAGAAAGAGAAAGATTTAGGAGGAGGGCCCGGGGCGGGCGGGCGAGTCCCTTGGCACGCGCCTTGGAATCCGTATCCGCGGCTGTCCTCCGTTCGGTAATCGTGTACAGTCACCTCACCCCGCTCCTCGTGTCCTCGCTTTTCACCCGCTGTTTCCGTTGGTTTTCCGGCCGGCTCGCCGCCCCGGTGGCGCTCGCCTTCCCGGCCGTTGTCCTGCCGGCGCAGGAAACGGCGGCAGACTGGCTGCGGCAGTCGCCCACCCTCGCCCGGCGCGAGTCGAACACCGGCCTGTCCGAGATCATTCCGGTTTATTTTCCTCCCACTCCGCCGCCGCTGGGCGCCGCCGTCGACCGACTCGCACAGTTGCTCAATCTTAAGTGGGTCGCTCCGGCGAGCCTCGGTTCGTTCGTCAACGAACCGTTCTATCCGCGGCTCGCCACCCACCTGATCGCCGGTTCGTTGCCGATGAACGTCCGGCCGCGCTACGACGCCTATGTGTCGGCTCGAGCCCGGCTCCGCATGGAGCTGGCGGAAAAGATCGCTGCGACCCGCACCATGGCACCCGAGACCCGGCTCGCGGAGCTGCAGGAGTTCGCCCGGATCCAGACGCCGCAGCTCGCCGAACTGGAATGGACCGCCGAACGGCTGCGGCGCGATCTCGGCACGGCTCACGTGCAGTGGACGGAGGACCATCGCCGCTCCCAGCGCGGCAAGGTGCGTCCTCCGGATGAAAAGGGCCGGCGGTGGGAGTATGAGATTGTGATTTCAGCGGCGTTCTTCGTGGAGGGACTCTCTCCCGGACAGCGCCGGCTCCTGCGTGAGGCCGCCATCGAACTCGAGGGGGATCCGGCCGCGTCCGCCAGCGGGACCGGTGCAGGCGACCCGGTCTTCTTCTCGCCGGATTTGAGCCGAGTCCGGTTCCCCGCCGGTTTGGCTCCGGAGGTCGCGTCGAAGATCGCCGAATACACCCGGGAGAAGGATGCCTTGAAACGCGAGCTGCGCGACGAGGTTTATGAACTCGATTCAATCCGTTCCGATGACGCAATCACGGACCGGCTGCGCGCGCTGGCGAAGGAACACGAACCGCGGCTGCTGGCGCTCGACGCCCGCGCGGAGGAAATCCGGCGGAGCGCCGCCTTGCTGGTCCACCCGGCCGAACCCGGGATCTCCCCGGCAATGGCCTCACGCTGGGCGGCACTGCAGGCCGCCCGTGAGCAACTGGACGCGTCGATCGTTGCCCGCGTCGAACCCGTGCGCGCGGAGCTGCTGACGTTCCGGGGCCCCTTCGACGTGAAGCGGCTGCCCGACGGCCGGTTGGTCAGCAGCATCGACGTGCGTGATGTGCCCGACCGCCGGGAGTTCCTTGCGCTCACCGGTCACTCGCCCACGCCCTGGTACAAGGCCGTCTTCCAGGTGATCCGGACTGAACTCGCTGCCGCCGAGGCCGCGGTCGCTGACCGGGCGGAGGAATTGCGTGCGCAGGAGGCCGGGCTGGTCCGCGAACTGGCGACCGCAGCCGGAATCACACCGGAGCAGGCCGCCGCCGCGTGGGAGCGGCACGACCGGCTGCGCCGCGCGAATGGTCCCCAGGTGGAATATGCCCTGGCGGTGTTCGAACCCGGACTTTCTCCCGAGCAGCGCCGGCTGCTGTTCGACCTGTCACTGGAGCGGCTGGCGCTGCCGCTTCCAGGCGGTTCACTGGCCCCTTACCCGGTTGTCCGGTGAATTCCGGCGCCCCCGGCCGCTGATCGGCGACTTCCTGCGGCCGCGCCTCCAGGGACTGGCGTCTTCGAGCCTTTTTGCGGCTGTCACCGATCACCCGTCCCAGCGTCACCAGCGGCGGCGCGACGGCACGGTCGGCTCGAGGTTCCCGGCGGCGGGAGACGGGCTTTCAACGGCCGGTGGACCACCTGCATGCGCGCCGCCGGGCGCCGGCAATCAACGGGCCGCTTCCTGAATCTCCTCGCCGGCCTCCTCGGTATCCTGGCCGAGGCCACGCATGGTGTTGCAGCCGGAGGTGATAAGGGCGGAGGCGACTGCCAAGAGCAGGGCGAACAACGTGGTACGATGATTCTTGATCATGATGGATGCGGGTTGAGGTTACCTGCATCGTCACTTGCGGGGCAGAGTGGTGCCATGGGGTCGTGCGCCATCGAAAATGGGGTCGATTCCCACGGCCCGCGTGGCTCGTGTCATCGACCGTCTTGAGCGAAAGCGGAGGCTTACCCGACACGGCCATCGCGCTCAACAGCATGATTCCAATCTAATCGGGATCGCCGTCCAAGTTCAGTCTCACCAACCGCCGATTCACCGGTTTGTCTCCGTGGCCTCTCCTCCAATCTCCGTGCCCTCGGTGTCCCAGGATTGGTCCGGCCAGGCTCGCCGGCCGAGCCCAAAGCCCTGAACAGGAGGCAACGGAGCAAACGGAGTTGGGTCGTCTTTCCTATTTCTCGTAGTGGTAGCGCAACTGCGCGATCCGCAGTTCGTCTCCAATTACCCGATAGACAAATCGATGCTCGTCTGTGATGCGCCTCGACCAATAGCCAGCAAGAGCATGACGCAACGGCTCCGGCTTCCCGATGCCTTCGGTCGGATTACGAAGCGTGTCCTTGATCAAGAGATTGATCCGCTTGAGGACCCGACGATCAGTCTCGAGCCAGTGCTGATAGTCCTCCCAGCCTTGGGTCGAGAAGACCAGATTCATGACTCGAGATCCACCTTCCGGACCTTCCCCTTCCCCGCTTCCAACGCCGAAATGGAGGCAATCAAACGCTTCGCATTGGCCGGGGAGCGAAGAAGATGCGCTGTCTCTTCGAGTGCCTCGAACTCCTCTAGCGAGAGCATAACCACGGCCTGCTCCCGGTTCCGGGTGATGATAACGGGAGCCCGGTCGCGACAAACCTCATCCATGGTGGAGGCCAGGCTCTCACGGGCTGCGGTGTAGGTGATGGCCTTCATATGGACAGGATACTGTCCATGTGCGAGCGGGAGTCAAGGCGGGGCTGGCGCCGCAACCAAATGGAGTGGCGGGGGGACACGAATTGGGAGATGATTCCGAGAGGGATCCGCCCGAGCCATTGGCCACAAAAAACACAAGAGGGCCCAGGGCGGTCCGCACATCTCTCGAGCGGCTATAGCCGCCCTCGGGCTCGTGGCGCGACAACTGATTTTCTGTGTTTATTGCGGCCATGGTTTGGAGCCACGGATTACTCTGATCGGCACGGATCAGGAACGTGCGCGGCATCCGTGTTATGGCGTCGAGTATAGATTGGCCTCAGGATTGGTCTCGAGATTTCTTTTCCCCCTCATCCTCCAAATTCGCGTCCATTGGCGTTTATTCGCGGTTGAAGATCCGGAGGGGCAACCGCGAAGTGCGCGAAGAAGGATCTTGGGAGCCACGGATATCGCGGATGACGAAGCCACTCATCCAGAGACTCGATTCGTCTCCGCCGGTCGGAGACGCGCGGCGCTACTGGCGACCGAGTCACCGACCACCGATTCACCGGTTTTCTCCGTGCCCTCTCCTCCGAACTCCGTGGTCTCTGTGTCCAAGGATTGGGCATGAGTCCGTAGCGTGTTCCCAAAGCCGAGAGCAAGCGGCGGGACGCCGCTTCCACGTTCGGGCCAGGCTCCAACGATTGGCTCACGGCTTCACCGACCACCGAATACCACCGCTCACCTGCCCCACCGCCACCAGCGGCGCTGGGCCGGAAGATCCGGATCAGGTCCGCCGGAGCCGGGAGTTGGATTTTCAATGCCCGGTGGAGCAGCGGCCGGAGTGGCCGCAGGTGCGGCCGGTGGCGGCATCGGTTGGCCGGCATTCCTTCGGCCCCGGATCTCGCGGGCCTCGTCCGCGGTGCCGGCCTCCTGCTGGAAGAGCGCCAGCGAGCGCGAACGCATCTGATGTCCGCTCCCGCCTTCGCGGACCGGCCCGTCGTTCACGAAGCCGGCCTCGTCCGCCGTATCCAGAATCAACCGCCAGCGCACGTTCACATGGCTCGGCATCCCCACCTCGATGTCCTCGTGGTGCGCGTTGAGGAACATCAGGAACGTGTCGTCGCGAATCCGTTCACCCTTCGGTCCCCGCACCTGCATCGCATCGCCACTGAGCATCAGCCCGATGACCTTCGCGAACCCGGCAGCCCAGGCATCGTCCGTCATTTCGCTGCCGTCGGCGTTGATCCAGGTGAGATCCTTGATCCCGATTCCGCGCAGGTCATGGCCTTGGAAGAAGTGCGTCTGGTGAAAAATCGGATGCTGCAGCCGGAAGCGAACCAGCCGCGCCGTGAATTCGGTCAGCCGCTGCGCGTCCTCGTCCCGGTTCCAGTCGAACCAGCTGATCGCGTTGTTCTGGCAGTAGGCATTGTTGTTGCCCTGCTGCGTGCGGCCATACTCGTCGCCGCCCGAAAGCATCGGCACGCCCTGCGACAGCATCAGCGTCGAAAGAAAATTCCGCACCATCCTCCGCCGCAGCGCCCGCACCTCGGGCGGCGCATCCAGCCCCTCATGCCCGCAGTTCCACGAATGGTTGTTGTTGTCGCCGTCGCGGTTGTCCTCGCCGTTAGCGTGATTCCGCTTGCCATTGAACGAAACCAGATCGCGGAGCGTGAAACCGTCGTGCGCAGTCACGAAATTGATCGAGGCGGTCGGGGTCTTGCCGCTCCAGTGGTACAGGTCGGAACTGCCACAGAGCCGGTAGGCGAGCTCGCCCATCTTTCCCGGATCGCCTTTCCAGTAACTCCGGACCGTGTCGCGGTATTTTCCGTTCCACTCGGCCCACAGCACGGGGAAGTTGCCCACCTGATAACCGCCCTCGCCCACATCCCACGGTTCCGCGATCAGCTTCACCTGCGAAATCACCGGGTCCTGGTGAATCACGTCGAAGAATGACGAGAGCCGGCTCACCTCGTGCAGCTCGCGCGCCAGCGCCGGCGCCAGGTCGAACCGAAACCCATCCACGTGCATCTCGGTCACCCAGTACCGCAGGCTGTCCATCACCAGCTGGAGCACGCGGGGATGCGGCACGTTGAGCGTGTTGCCGGTGCCGGTGTAATCCATGTAATGTCGGGGATCGTTCGGCACCAGCCGGTAGTAGCTCGCGTTGTCGATTCCGCGGAAACTGAGCGTCGGCCCCAGATGGTTGCCCTCCGCCGTGTGATTGTAGACCACGTCCAGAATCACCTCGAGCCCGGCGGCATGCAGCGCCTTCACCATCGCCTTGAACTCGGCCACCTGGCCGCCCATGTCGCCCGCGCTACTGTAGGCGGCCTCGGGCGCGAAGAACCCCATCGTGTTGTAGCCCCAGTAGTCGACCAGCTTCTTGTCGATGAGATGCTTCGACGTGATGTAATGATGGACGGGCAGCAGCTCGACCGCCGTGACCCCGAGCCGCTTGAAATAATCGATCGCCTCGGGACTCCCCAGCCCCGCGTAGGTGCCGCGCAGTTTTTCCGGAATCGCCGGCCAGAGCTTCGAGAATCCGACGACATGGACCTCGTAAATCACCGTCTCATCGAGCGGGCGGCTGGGCGGCACGTCGTCATCCCAGGAAAAGTTCGGATCGACCACGATCGACTTCGGAGTCCGACGGGCGTTGTCACGCCGATCAAAGGAAAAATCCGCCGCGGGATCTCCGATGGTGTAGCCAAACATCCCGTCGGACCAGTCGACCCGGCCCGCAATCGCCTTCGCATACGGATCGAGCAGGACCTTGTTCGGGTTGAACCGATGTCCCTGCGCCGGCTCATACGCCCCGTGCACGCGATATCCATAAAGCTGCCCTGGCCGGACGTCCGGGAGGAACGCGTGCCATACGTGGTTGCTCCGATCGCAGATCGGAATTCGCGCTGTCTCCGCTTCCCCCAGCCGATCGAACAGGCACAGGTCGACTGCGGTCGCATGTTCCGAAAACAACGCGAAATTCACGCCCTTCCCGGTCCACGTCGCACCGAGCGGCGAGGGACGCCCGCGCCAGACCTGCCGCGTCCTGCCGAGCCGCGGAGCCTCCGGCCCGGTCCCCGGCCGGGCTGGTTTATCAGCCATGCCGATTGCGGCTTCGGACTCTGACAGATCGGCATCGGGACCTCGCATGGTGGTGTGCTGCCATCCTACACAGATTCGCCGCATCGGGATATCGGGCTATATGCGCAACGCCGCCACGAGTTTTTCCCGCGTCCGGGTCGGGAACTCGAGCCATCCCAATCACCGGCCATCCGGATCATGCTGGTGCAGGACTGCGGCGGGCAGATCCTGGAACAGTTCGGAAATCAGCAATGGCCCCGCCGGCAGCCTCCGTCCGGTCAGCGCGTCGCGCCAGCCATCCGCCGTTGCCGGCAAATCGATCCGGGTGTCCTCCCAAACCAGCCCGAGTGGCGGGCAACCGAGCCGCGAAGTCAGTCGCGGCACGACCACGATAATCTCCCTGGCCCCGTGGCGGCGGCGGAACAGCACGAGGCGGCTGGAAAAACGCCCCTGCGCCTCGATCGGCTGGTAATCGCCGCGCTGAAAAAGGTCAGGGTGTCCGTTGCGGTACCGCAACAGCTCCTCGGTCAGCCGCAGCTTGATCCCGCCATCCCGCCAGCGCCGCAGCAGCTCGCGCCACGACTCGCTTCGCGCCCTCGTGGCAAGTGCACCCTGTTCCTTCCAGTCGATCAAGTGGCGGTTGTCCGGATCCACCAGCGAGAAATTCCAACGCTCACCGCCCTGGTAGAAATCGGGGACGCCGGGCGATGTCACCTTCAGCACGAGTTGCGCGAGCGAATTCACCATGCCGAGATGCGCAATCCGCTGCATCCGCGGCACGAAGCTGGCCAGGAACTCGTGGCCGGTCGCCGGCGTGAGGATCCGATCGATGAACTGGCCCAGCGCCTGGATCCACGGTTCGTTCGGCAGGATCCAGTGGGTGTTGCGCCGCGCCTCGTTCACCGCCTTCACCATGTGCTCCCGGACCCTGCCGCGGAACGCGTCGTCCGGCTCGACCAAATCCGGCGGCCAGCAGCCCAGGAGGGTTTGGTAGAACCGGTATTCCTCATTGGGATCCGGCGCCGGCCGGCCGGCGATGACCGTCTTGTGCCGGCAGTTCAGCTCGCTCCACTCCCCGACCCAGTCCGCCCACTCGTCGGGCAGTTCTGAAAGCACGTAAAGCCGGGCCCGCGCGTCCTCGCCAAATTTCGTGTCATGGGTCGAGGTCGCCAGCAGCGTGTGCGGCATGGCGGACTGCCGCCAGCGGTTGGCCAGATGGAAGTTGGCCACCGCCCCGCCGAAGACCCCCGGATTGCCCCCCACCTCGTTGAGCGCGATGAACCGGTTGTAGACATAAAACGCCGTGTCCTCGACGGACTTTGCCATGACCGCCCCGGTGTACTGCTGCCAAGTGAGCACCCAACGCCAGAGCGCCTCCCGGTATTCGCGCGCGGCGGACGGCGGCGGATAGCGACCGATCAGGACATCCCGCACGAATGCGAACGGCTGGGGATCGCGGCGGGGATTCCGCCGCAGTGCCTCGGCGTGCGCGTGCTCGATCTCGTGCGCATCCTCCGGGCGGCATTCCGCATTCATCCGCCGGTAAATCCGATAAACTCCCAGCCCGGCCATGATCTCGCGAATCGCGACCGTCAGCTCGTGCCGCGTGAGATTGCACCAGCGCCGGTCCTCGTTGACCAGCGCAGCCAGCTGATGGCCCAGCTGGGTCACGGCATTGGCGAACATTTCCTCGAGCACCAGCCGCTTCTCGGCATGAACGACGTCCGCAAACGATCCGGTCTCGCCGGTGAATCGCGCATAGAGCCGCGTGAACTTCGGCTCGGCCGCCGGATCCACGAAGATTTCGTTGAGCTGCCGGATGAACTCATATCCCGTCGTTCCATGGGCGGGCCAGGCGCTGTCCAGCCGCTCCCCATCCTCGAGGATCTTCTCGACCACCACGTAGAATGGCGCGGCGGCCCGGGTGCCATCCTTCAGCGCGAACGCCTGCAGCCGCTCCAGGTATTCGAGCGGATTGCGCAGCCCGTCGATGTGATCGATCCGCAATCCATGAACGAGGCCTGCCCGGATCAGTCCACCCACCAACCGGTGCGCCTCCTCGAACACCCGCGGATTTTCCATCCGCAGCCCAATGAGGCTGTCGATCGCGAAGAACCGGCGGTAATTCACCTCGTGCACCCCCGTCTTCCAATGGGCCAGCCGGTAGTGCTGCTGATTCAGGATCTCGTCCAGCCGATCAAACGAGCCGGGGTCTCCCTTCGCCCCGTTGACTGAGCGCAACTCCGCCTCGATGGCATCGAGCGCCACCGCGTTCGTTTCAGTCAACGACGCCAGCTTCCGCTTCAGCCGGTCCCGCGCGCGCTGGCCAATCGGCTCGCCAGCGTCGGTCTCGCGACCCGTTGTCAAATTGCGAAATGCTTCCGCCAGCCCTGCCAGCTGGGTCCCGACCTCGCCCTCACGTTCCAAGCCCCGGGCAGCCTCCTCCAGCAAGACGGCATACGTGTCGGGACGGACGGGAAACTGCATGCTCTCGTACTGCAGCGCGAACTCGCCGCCATCATAGCCGATCGTGAACCGACCGCTCTCGAGCACCACGCCATACTGGTCATCGAGGATTGGAACGAGGACGCGCGGCTGCGAGGCGTGATGGAGATCGCGCCAGTCGATGTCGAAGAACTCCGCATAGGGCGAATGCGGGCCGCATTCCAGGACGTCAATCCACCAGGGATTCCGCCCGCCATTGATGCCCATGTGATTCGGCACGAAGTCGAGCAGGATGCGCATCCCGTGGGCCTTCACCGCCGCCGCGAAGGATTCGAAGCCCTCCCGTCCGCCCAGGTCGGAATCGATCTGGCGATAGTCGTTCACGTCGTACCCGTGCGTGCTGCCCGGGGTGGACATGAGAATCGGTGAACAGTAGCAGTGGCTGATCCCGAGTTGTCGCAGATACGGGAGCTGAGCCCCGGCGTCCGCAAAGGGGAACTCGCGTCGGAGTTGGAGCCGGTAAGTGGCCAACGGGACGGCTTGGGCCTCGTTGAAGGGCATTTGGCCCATGGTGGCGGACCAGACCGAGAGGTTCCCCGTTCCGTAGGGGCTCAGTCCGCGGCCGTGACGGAGCACAGTCCTCCATGAGTCCGTGTCTAATTGGCGTCCATTTGCATCCTGAACCCGCCGGCTCAGCAGACCCGCCGATAAAGCGCCTCGTACGCGGGCACGATGACATCCGCGGAGAACAAATCGTGGGCGCGTTTCCGCGCCGCCCGGCCCAGCCGGTTCCGCCGCGGCGGGTCCATCAACAGCGCCGCCGTGGCCCGCGCAATCGCATCCGCATCGCCCGGCGGCACCAGCACACCGCTCCGGCCGTTTTCAATCACCTCCGGAATCCCGCCCACCGCCGTCGCCACGCTGGGGCAGCCAAAGCACATCGCCTCGAGGATCCCCAGGCAGAAACTTTCGCTCTCCGACGTGAACAGCGCGAGGTCGGCTGCCTGCAGATAGTCCTCGATGTCGTTGACCTTCTCCCGGACCACCACGCGATCCTCGATCCCCAACCGCCGGACATGATTGACGAAGGGCGTGAAATCGTCGCCAGCGAGGATGACCAGTTTGAAACAGCCGCGCGGCCGGATTCGCGCTGCCGCGTCCAGCAGCAGGTCAATCCGCTTCACCGGCCGGAGATTCGAGAGATGCAACACCAGCGCCTCCCCCTTGAGCCCCAGTTCGCGCCTGACCTCCGCCACGGTGCGCCTCGGTTTCCGCGCCTCGAAGAAATTGTGAATGACATCGATCGGCCGGTGGTAATCGAGCAGCCGCCGGGTTTCCTCCGCCAGCCAGCCCGACACGGCCGTGACCGCATCCGAACACATCAAGGCATGACGGATCGCCGGCTGGTATCCCGTGTCCCGACCGAGGAGCGTGGTGTCGGTGCCGTGCAGGGTTGTGACGAGCCGCGGCCGCCGGCGCGCGGGCAACATCGACTGCGCCAGGATCGCCGCCGTGGCGTGCGGCACAGCATAATGGACGTGAATCACGTCGAGCCCGCAGTCCCGGCTCACCTCCGCCATCTTGACCGACAGCGGCAGCGTGTAATCCGGATAGCGGAACAGTCCGTAATCATTGATCACGACCGGATGAAAATGCTGGCGCGGCGAATCCGGCCGCAGCCGGAACGGGCGGCCATAGCTGATGAAGTGGATCTCATGTCCCCGCTGTGCCAGCTCGTCGCCCAGGGCGGCGGCCAGGACACCGCTCCCGCCGACCGATGGGTAGCAGGTGATTCCGATCTTCAATGCCGGTGTTGAGGCCATCGATGTTCAATCAGTAGCGCATCGTTTCCCCGTAGGGGCGCAGCCTTGCCTGCGCCCTTCTTTCATTCGGTAACACGTCCCCGTAGGGGCGCAGCCTCGCTGCGCCCTCAACGACAATCGAACTCTCCTGAGGGCGCAGCCTTTCCTGCGCCCCTACGTTGCCAATGATTTCCAACGTTGCGTATCGCATGGATGGTCCGGCTTAGAACCGCCGCGCGGATTTCGTGAGCGCCGCGATCGATTCAAATACCAGCGAATCCGCGGGGAAGACCGGCAGCGCATGCCCCAGCCCCGAGCGCAGCCCATTGAGCCGGGCGCGCGTCAGCTGCAGTTCGACATAATTGCGGGTCTTCAGCTGCGATCGATGGGCCTCCATCGACGCGGTCCACGCTGCGATCACGTCCGGATCCGAAACATCGATCAGCACCCGCGCCAGATCGGACGGCTCCGCCTCCGGGGTGACGGCGTAGAACAGCAGCAGATCAATGGCATGGGGTGCCAGCCGGCGCAGCTCCCTCACGCCACCATAGCGCGCCAGCCGCGAGGCATCGCGCACCATCCGTCCCAGCCGCGCGTGGTCCGGGTGTTGGTTCTCCACCACCGATGGCGCGAGGACGATTGCCGGGCGCCGCCGCCGGATGATCGCGGCCAGCCGGATCGCATGGGCGGCCTTGAGGTCGATATGCGCGTCGCCGCCGAGATCCAGGAACTCCACCTCCGCTCCCAACCGCCGCGCGGCGTTCCTGGCTTCGCGGGTCCGCTGGTTCGGGGTGCCGTTCGAAGCCGCCTCGCCCCGCGAGCAGATCACGAAATGAGCCGGCCGGCCCGCCCGGGTCTCGCACGCGATGACGCCCCCGCAGCCGAATTCAATGTCGTCCGGATGCGCGCCAAATGCGAGCAGCGGCCGGGAACCGGCTTCAGACATGGGCTTCATCGGAACGGTCAATGGGATCGCGGTTCACGAGGGTTATCTCCGGCGCGTCGCCGGGACGCAAGTACGCCTGTTCGCCCGCGCCGGCAATGTAATGCGTGCAATGAACCACCGACTGCATCCACCGCAGCCGCGTATCCCGCGTCGGGCTGATCTGCTCCCTGCCAAACGAAGCAACCGGCAGGGTGATGAACTTTTCCCCACCTTCATGCAGCCGGGCCGATCCCTCGATCCACCGGGCGCGCACCGTCTCCCCTTCGTAAGGCACGTCGATGAAGAAGTCGGCGACGTCGCAGGCGGCCCGCCGCACCGCCGGATCCCCCGACCGGACGACTCGGATGCCGTCGAGCAGCCCCGTCTTCCGATACATCTCCAGGCAGAAGTCGGCCACGTTGCCCGCCGCCGTCTGCTTGAAGGCGTCGATCCACTGCGGCTCCAGGTAGGCGCCGAGCTGCCGGGCGGTGGTCGCCTGCCAGCCTTCCGCAATCCGCTTCGCGAAAAGCGGCGACCACTTCCGCTGGATTTTGTTGGCGCAGGCAAAATTCATCTGGGCCGGCACGCCCGTCTTCCGATGCCGCAGCGTCGTCTGCGTCTCGCGGGGATCATGATCGCTGTCATGATAAAAGAACACGATCTCGCCGCCCAGCTCGGCCTGCAGCCGGCGTGCGGTCATCACCTTCGCAAACAGGAACCGCCGCGGAAAGAATCCGCAGGGTTGCTGGCCGAAACAGATGACCGGGCTGCTCACCGGCACGGCACACCCCCCCCGCGGTACTCGACGCGGGTTACCGATGTGTGAAGCAGAGAACCCATCGCAAGCTGCATGACGCCGGTCGGAGACGCGGCGCCACCATGCGGCCGCACAGGCCATGAAAGGTTCCGGCATCCCCGGTGTGCTCGGATGCCTGGGGTAGCGCCGGTTTCCAACCGGCGAAGAAGGGTCCGTTCCCGACAGTGTTGTCCTCCGGCACGCATTCTGTGTGTTGATGTCCCTTGGTCCCTGGTCCCTGGTCCTTGGTCCGCGCCGCGAACAACATCGTCTGCGGCTTCGCTTCGGATTGCGCCGCGCAAGGCTACCGTCCCTCCTTCTTCGCCGGCAGCACCGCTTGGAGGGCCAGGCTGAAGACCACGCAGGCCGCGCATCCAATCGGATTGTACCACAGATAGCCGATATTGTACTCCGGATGGGCGCGGCCGACGAAGAACAGCGTCGCAATCACCCCCAGGGCGCCGAGCGCGGAATAAAACACGGCGGTGCCGCCCACGCGCCGGAGGAAGAACGCGACCACGAACAGCCCGAGTACCACGGGATAAAAGATCGATGCGATGATGTTCAGCGCCTCGATCAGGTTCTCGGCAAAACTGGCGAACAGGGCGAAACTGATCGCAAACGCGCCCCAGAAGGCCGTGAACCATTTTGCATTCCGCACATTTCGCGCCTCGTCATGCGCCGCCAGCGGACGGAAATGCCGCCAGAGATCGATCGTGCTTGTCGTGCCAAGGGCATTCAGTTCACCCGCCTTGGAGGAAAGCGCCGATGCAAACATCACGGCAATCAGCAGCCCCACCACCCCCGCCGGCAGCTGCGTCGTGATGAAGGTGATGAACACATAGTCGGAATCCTTCACCTTGGCCCGGGGATCCGCCTCCAGCAGCGCCGCCCTCGCCTCGCGGCGGATGCCGTTCGACGCCTCCTGCGCGGCGACCATCTCCGCGCGGGCGACCGCGGCCGCTCCCGCATCCTGACCCTCGCGCGCGTCCAGCCAGGCGCGGATTTTTCCCTCCGTCTGGGCCTGGAGCTGCGCATGGCGGGCCTCGATTTCCCGGAATTTCTCACCCTGCGGCCCGTCGACGTGGCGGTTCCACTCGGCCCGGTTGAAGAACACCGGCGTCTGCGGCTGCAGCTGGTAGAACACGAAGAGCAGTGCCCCGAGAATCACGATGAAGAACTGCATCGGGATTTTGAACAGCGCATTGAACATCAGCCCGAGCCGCCCCTCGCGCAGCTGTTCGCCCCCGATGTAGCGCTGGACCTGCGTCTGGTCCGTGCCGAAATAGGAAAGCGAAAGGAACAGCCCGCCCAGCAACCCGCTCCAGATTGTGTAGCGCCGGCTGGGATCCAGGCTGAAGTCCACCGCCTCCAGCTTGCCCATTGCGCCCGCCACCTCCATGGCACCGGCGGGCAGTTTCGTCAGCAGAATCACGAAGGCCGTCACCATCCCGGCGAAAATCACGCCCATCTGCCATTTCTGCGTGAGGCTCACCGCCACGCTGCCCCCTGTGACGGTGTAGATGATGACCACGATGCCGGTGAAGATGATCGTCAGGTTCAGGCTCCAGCCCATCACGGTGGAAAGAATGATTGCCGGGGCGTAGATCGTTATTCCGCTCTGGACTCCGCGCTGCAGGAGAAAGATGGCGGCCCCGAGCAGCCGGGTCTTCTGATCGAACCGTTTCCCCAGGTATTCGTAGGCGGTATAAACTCCCAGTTTCCGGTAGATCGGCAGGAACACCGCGCAGACAATGATCAGCGCGAGCGGCAGCCCGAAATAATTTTGGATGAAGGCAATTCCGCTCTCATAGGCCTGGCCGGGCAGCGAGAGGTAGGTGATCGTGCTCGCCTGGGTCGCCATGATCGAGAGCCCGATGGTGCCCCATTTCGTCGTCCGGCTACCCTTCAGGTAGGTGTTGAGGTTGTCGGTGTGCCGCGTGCGCCAGGTGCCATAGGCGGCGATCCCCACCATCGTCCCGAGCAGCACGAACCAGTCGAGCGCGCTCATGCGTAGACGCGCGTGAACAGCGCGAGCAGAAGGACCATCAGCACGAAACAGCCAAACACGAACCAGTACACGCCCCGCCAGGTGTGGAACCCGGGCACGCCCGGCGGCTCGTCATTCCGCCGCCCGGCGCCGGGTCCGATTCCCACCCCCGCCCGGCCATCGGGAACACCTTCGAATTCGTCGGGCGGTTGCGTCATTTCCCCAGCGATACGAGGTTGGCGAACAACCGATAGGCACCGGGCACGCCCGCCGGCAGCTGCCGGAAGAAGGCCAGGCTGGTGTAGACGTAATGGCCCTTCCCCTGCCGCGCGATCAGGAGCCCGCCGGTGAGCGCGCGCTCGCCGGGATCATTGCAGGCCAGGACCGCCACGTACCGTTCCGGATCCCACGCACTCGGAAAATACGCGCCGCGCTCCTGCACCCAGCCGGCAAAATCCGCCAGGGTGATCCGGTTCGGCGTCGTCAGCGCGGGATGCTCCGGCGCCAGCAGGACCACGGGGGAACTCTCGTCCGTCACCCGCAGGTCCGAGGCCGGGCCTTGGATTGAAAGTTCATACGGCCCCAGGCTCTTCGTCTGCAGGGCCGTCGGTCGGTTGTACTGCGCCACGACGGTGCCCCCTTCCTCCACATACCGGAACAGTTCGGGAACAACCGGCCCGAAGTCGCTCCGCTCGAACGCCCGCACCCCAATAACCACCGCATCGAGACCCGCCAGCTGGCCCGCCTGGAGTTTTCCAATCTCGAGTTCCGTCACGTCGTAGCCGAGCTGCCGCAGCGCCTGCGCCGTGTCGTCCCCCGCGCCGGCAATGTATCCCACCGTCCGGCCACGAATCGCAATGTCCGTGCAGACCAGCCGGGCTGTTGCCGGCGGCTGGAGCAACTGCGGCGGAAGATGCGGATACACGAGTTCGATGTGATCCGTCGAATAACGCCCGCTACCGCTCTCGGCGCTCGCCGCCAGCCGGCCGGAAGTCGCCTGACGTGGCGCGGTGACGGCAAAGACGAAGCGTGCCGCCCGGCCTGCCTCGGCCAGTTCAAATTCCTGCCTGGCCGGCGCGACCGTCCAACCCGGCGGTGCCTCGAGCCGCACGCTTCCCGCCACCCCGGGCCGCCAGGCGGAAACCTCCACCGAGACGTCGCGCGTGCCTCCCGGCGTCAGCAGCGCCACTTCCGAGCCCAGTCGCAGCGATACGGGCGCGATGACCTGCACGTCACGCAGCACGTCCTTTCCCTCGGTCCCAGGGATTGTAGCCATCACTTCGTCCGGCACCACGAGCAATTCGTCGCCAATCCGGAACCAATACTCGGTGGGAAATGCGGGGGGATTCTCCGGCAACCCGATCAACCGCGGGTCGCTCACCTGCGAGACGCCGGCCTTCGCGTCCTCCCGCAGCCAGTACGGATGTGTGAGCACGCCTGCCGCCGCGAGTTCCCGGACCTCATGGGCGGCGGGCTCGTCCTTTCGCAGCGGTCGCGAGAACTCGTCGCGTCCGGCCGACGTGGCAACCCCAGTCCAGCTCACGTCCGCTCTCGATCCGAGCAGAACCGCGTGCCGGGCCGTCAGCCGTTCGTGCGGCGTGACCGCCGCGTTCGCGGTCGTCGTCCGCACATCGATTCTCAGGCAATGCCGGATGATACGATCCAGCTGCTCGCGCTTGTCATTGAGCACCGGATCGCCGGCCGGTATCGGCGGGGTCTCGGCCGCCGGAACCCGGGAGACATGCCGGGCGCCAAGCGCATCCAGTTTCCGGCGGATTTCGAAGAGTTGCGGCACGCTGGCCTCGGGTCGCTTCGGATCGAAATTGCCGATCACCGCTTCGATCGCCGCCGCGATGCCTGAGCCGCCCGGGAAACGGTCCCACGTCGTGACCACGCCGTCGAAGAGATCCTGGCGGGCCACCTCGCCGGCGAGATGAATGAATGTGGTCTCGACCTCGACCGGCGTCGGCCGGGAGGCGAACCGCTGGAACCCCTGGGTCTTGTGCATCGCGCGGCTGCGGTTCGCGATCGCACTGAATGGCTCGCCGGAAACCCGGTCCACGCCGCCAATATCCGCGGTGATGGTGGGGTTCCGCTCGACTCCGCCGCCCCGCGAGAACGTATTGCCATTCCAGACCACCCGGGTCGGCTGCCACGGCGTGAGTCCCTCTGCCAGGTGTTCCGGATAGGCCTTCGAACTTCCGGCCAGCTTGAACGCCTCGACCGCCAGCATCGCTGAAGCCGTGTGATGTCCGTGCCCCCCGCTTCCGGGCGGCGGCGGAAACCGGGTGACAATCACATCGGGCCGGAACTGCCGGATGACCCGGACCACGTCGCCGAGCACCTGCTCGCGATCCCAGAACTGCAGCGTTTCCTCCTCGGACTTCGAGAAGCCGAAGTCGATTGCCCGCGTGAAGAACTGCCGGCCGGCGTCAATTTCCCGTGCCGCGAGCAATTCCTGGGTGCGCAGCACGCCCAGTTTCGCGTCGAAGTCCGGGCCCATCTCGTTCTGCCCGCCATCGCCGCGCGTAATCGACAAATAGCCGGTCCGAAAACCGCGGCCGCGGGAATAATGGGCAATCAGCTGGGTATTCTCGTCGTCGGGGTGGGCCCCGATGTGCAGGATGGTCGCAACCGTTCCGAGGCTGCGCAAATCCTCGAGAATCTGCGCGGCGGAGTCGGGCGCCGGATCGCCTGCGGCCGATGCCGTGGCCAGCAGTCCCAGCGCCAGCGCGGCAGCCATGGATCCACCGATGACCGCGCCGATGCCCGGACCGGCCCCGCCCGATCCGGAATTGCGCCGCTGCGATGCGGGTGAACCGCGGACTGGATCTTCGCCCTGGATCACTTCAACGACGCCAGCAGCGCCTCGTTCAGCCGCTTGTACTCGGCCGCGACCGGACCGCCCTGCTTCTCCGCCGCCGCCATCGACTGTTTCGCCGCCGCGGTGGCACCAGCCTTGTCACCCGCCTTCGCGAGAATCTTCGCCTTCCCATGGAGCATGAAGAAGGGCGGGCTGTCGCCCTTGGTCGCCTCCTCTGCCCAGGCCTTCGCCTTGGCCAGATCGAGCCCGTTGTCGTAGTAGAACATCGCGGCCTGGAAATAGGCGCGCGGCGGCAGGGTTGCCCCGGAGCCCATGGCGGCATCGATCTGCGCAAGCACCGGCTTGACCACGTCGACCGTGAATTTCACCGGCACACGCGTTTTCTCCCAGATCAGGTTCAACGTCGCGGACTCGGTCCGGATATCGTTGATGTCGATCGTGAAGGTTTCCACGGGCTGCGAGAGCGCGATCGGCTTCGCCTTGACCCGCAAGGCATCGTTGTCGGCCTTGTAGCTGTAGGCCCCCCACTCGCCCACCACCCGGTTGAAGATCACGGTCCATTCATCCCGGCCGGGAATCGAGAACAGGGCATACGAACCGGCGGGCAGGGTCTTGCCATCGATGGTGACGTCGGTGCTGAACGTGACCTTCGTCGAGGTGTTGGCACCCGTCCGCCAGACTTCGCCGTAGGGCAGCAGACCGCCGAAGATCTTCCGATCCTTCACCCCGGGTCGCGCATAGGCCACTTCCACATCGGTGAAGCCGACGCGCTGGGTCAGCGTGGCGGAGGGACTCGCGGGCGGGGTGTTGATCTGCGGCGGTTGGGCGGCGTTGGCCGTGGGGATCGAGGACTGGACAGCAACAACGCTGGCAAAGAGCGCGCCAGCGAGGCTCAGGCGAAGCGACATTGGAGTGGTGGGGTTCATGGGTGAAGGCCCGGACGGTGAATGCTTTCCCGGCGAAAATACAACCCAGAACGAACAAGGCTGGGGTGAGCACATCCGGTTTCGCCGGTTAAAAGCACTGCCCTCCATGCACGAGGTTCGGAACTTCATGCCCGCGCCTGCATCCATTCGCCCACCTGCGCCAGGGGCCAGGTGTTGAGGATTTGCTCCCGCCGCAACCAGCCCTTCCGCGCCACATTGATCCCCGCGCGGACATGCCCCAGCCCGCTGGTATCGTGCGCATCGGGATTGATCGAGCAGAGCAGCCCGCGCTCCGCCGCCTTCCGCCAATGCCGCCAATCCAGATCGAGCCGGTTGGGATGCGCGTTGATTTCGATGATCACCCCGTTGGCCAGCGCTGCATCAATGACCTTCGCGACATCGACCCGGTACGCTTCCCGCCGCAGCAGCAGCCGGCCGGTCACGTGGCCCAGCATGACGGTGCATGGATGCTCGATCGCCCGGATGATCCGCTTCGTCATCGTTGCCTCGTCCTGCGAAAACAGGCTGTGCACCGAGGCGACAATATAGTCCAGCTGCCGGAGCAGCGGCTCGTCGAAATCCAGCGTGCCGTCAGGCAGGATGTCGCACTCCACGCCGGCGAAAAGATGCGCCTTGAACCGTTTCGAGGCATTGAGCGCGCGGATTTCCGCGACCTGCCGGAGCAACCGCTCCTCATTCAGCCCGTTCGCCACCACACTGGTCTTCGAATGATCGGCAATCCCGAGATACTCCCATCCCAGGGCATCCGCCGCCGCCGCCATTTCCGCGAGCGTGTTCCGGCCATCGGATGCCGTGGTGTGATTATGGAAGGCCCCGCGCAGGTCCGCGTGCTCCACCAGCCGCGGCAATTCCCCTTTCTCCGCCGCCTCGATCTCGCCCAGTCCCTCCCGGAGTTCCGGTGGAATGTAATGTAACCCGAGCTTCGCGAACAATTCTGCTTCAGTCTGAACCAAGACCGGCCGTTGCCCGCCGCCTGCCGACTGCCCTCCGCCCTCCGTCCTCAGTCCTCCGTCATCCGCCCTCAGTCCTGTGTCCTCCGCCCTCTGTCCTCCGTCCTCCGTCATCCGTTCTCCGCTCCCCCGTTGTCCCTCCGACGGCCCGTGCTTTTCGTCGGCCGGGAAAAGCCCCCACTCGCTCAGGCTCAGTCCGCGGGCCAGCGCCCGCTGCCGCATCTGTACATTGTGGTCCTTCGAGCCGGTGAAATGATGCAGTGCGAACACGAATTGATCCGAAGGCACCAGCCGAAGATCCGCCTGCAACCCGCTGTCGAACCGGACACTGGCCTTCGTTTCGCCTCGTGCGGTGACCTCGTTCACGCCTGGCATCGACACGAACCACTCCACCACCGGGCCGACCTCGGATGCGGCCACGATGAAATCGAGATCGCCGACTGTTTCCATTCCGCGCCGCAGGCTGCCGGCCGCCTCCACCCGCTGCACCTGCTGGAGCCGGCGCAGTCCCGCGACGATCCCGGCCGCCACCTCCGCCGCATCCCACCAAAGATGCCGGCGTCCGTACGCCTCGCGATTCCGGATGCCCGCCAGGATCTTCTCCTGCGTCTTCGCACCAAAACCATCGAGTTCCGCCACCCGGCCGTCGAGGCATGCCTGCGTGAGCCCCGCGATGTCCACGATCCAGAGTTTGTCCCGCAGCGCCCGGATCTTCTTCGGACCCAGCCCGGGGATTTGCAGCATCTCGACCAGTCCCGGCTCCACGGAGGCCTTGAGCTTCTCGAAAAACTCCAGCCGGCCGGTCCGGTGCAGCTCCGCGATCTTCAAGCCGAGCGCCTCGCCAATCCCCTTCATCGTCTGCAACTCGCCCTTTTCGATCAATCGCGCGAGTTCCGCCTCCTCGATCGCCTCCAGCGTTCTCGCCCCCGCCTGGTAGGCACGCACCTTGAACGGGTTCTCTCCCTTCAGCTCGAGCAGCGTCCCGATATCCGACAAGACGTCGGCAATCTCGTTCTTGGTCATGCCCGACGAAAACATGGTCGCCGCAAAATGACCAGCAGCCATGACGTCATTGCTCCACCTTGGGAGCACGCGCCGTTTTCGATTTGCCGTATCTCCGGCTGTCCCAACGCTCCGAAGATCCTGTTTTCCCCTCATTCGCTGAGCATTGATGACTCCGCCGCTTCCTGTCTCGAATGACGGCATCCATCGCGATCGGGCAGGGCTGATTGTCCTCTTGCTCGTATCGCTGGCGATGCGCCTGGTGCTGGTCGCAAGCGGGGGACAGTTCTTCTTTGGTGACGAAAGCCGCCATGAACGCGGCGTCATGCTGTATCAGGCCGTCCGCTCCGCGGATTGGGCCCGGGCACAGGAAGTACTCGCCCGACCGGAGCATGCCGGTTTCACGGTCTTGGGTGCTGGCATCACCCTGCTCCAGCATCTCTCCGCCAAATTTTCGCCCTGGGGCGACTGGACACGGCCGGAGCATGTGATCTTCAGTTATCCGCTGGGCGCGGGTTGGTTGTCGCTGTTTGCGGTCCTGAACATCTGGCTTGTCCACGGCATCGCGCAGCGCGCGGGCGCGGATCGCCGCGAGGCCGCGGCGGCGGCGGTGTTGGTGGCCTGCTCCAACACCGCCTTCTACTATGGCCGCCATTTTCTACCGTATGATGCCGCACTGACGTTTGCGCTCCTGGCGATTTTCATCGGACTCACGGGACGGCGCTCTCTCGTTGTCGGCCTGCTCGCCGGCGTGTGCTTTCACATCTACAATGGTTATTGGTATCTCGTTCCCGTGATCCTGGTCCTGCACGCAGTCGGGCGTCGGGAGAGCCCCGGCCGCTGGCGGCGGCTGGTCGCATCAGGCACGGGCGCGGCAGGCGGCCTGCTCCTGCCCATCGCCTTCGGCCTGGCCATCGGGGGCAGGCAATATTGGGACATGATGGTGGCGTTCAGCGGCACGGTGAATCAAGGACTCTATCGGGAAGGATGGAGCCTGCCCTGGGAGTACTTCTGGCACTCCGAGGGAGTGCTTGGCATCGCGGTCATCCTGGGCATCTCCGCCGCCTGCGTGACCGCGGCATGCACTGCTGCAGGACTCGATCATCGAGCCAGGCTGTGGTTGGGCGCGATCGCCATGAGCTACGCCTGGTTGGTGCTCTTCTCTGTAGGGCTTGAAAAATTCGTCGTTTACGCGCGATCCGTGAAGCCGCTGGTGCCGTTCTTCTGCCTCGCCGGCGGCTGGGCAGCAGCGCGACTCCTGTCCCGTCGACCGCACCTTGCTCCGATTGTGCTCACCAGTTGCTGCCTCTTTGCGGCAGTTGGACTGCTCCCGCATTTCGCGCGCATCTTTCCGGCCGAAGTCGAAAAACGCGTCTTGCGCGAGTTCGGAAATCCCAAGCACGCGTTATCCGTATCCGGCTCGCTCTACGTTCCCCTGGCAATGACAGTCCAGCGACCCGGCCTGGCCCTGGTCAACGCCCAGTTGCTCTACCCGGTGCGGGACTACCTCGGCTATCCCGCAGGCGAAACCATCTTCCGCATCGCCCACGTGCTCTCCTATCCGCCGTTCCAATACGAGAGCCACAATCCTCGCGAAAGAATGTTGTTGCGCGAGCACGATATCAGCATCCGCCTGATCCGGCTCGCCCAGCCATCCGCCGTGCCGGACGATTTACCCGTTCAGCTTCGTTTTTCGGCCTTCGATCGCCCTGACGGCCGCCGGCTTTGACGTTGTCCGCATCAATGGACGATCTCGCTGCGACGGACGGTCACCGAATATGGCCGATCGCCGTCGATGCTGATAATCTGGAAGGTCACGGTCGGATCCGGCTGATCGAGCCCGAAGCGCACCAGCCCGAATGACTGCTTGGCATTATACCCAAACAGCGTGCCCGGTACGAGGTCGTGCACCGCCTCGTTCGTCAGCCGCGAGCTTTCAAACTCGTATATTGATCCAGCTGTTCATTGAAGAACCGGCGGTCCCAGGGATTTTCGCTGCCGTAATAGGGGTGTTGCCTGCCGGGAAGATAAGCATCCGCTGGCGCAAACTCCCCATAAATCTCGCCCCCGGGTTGGGCAGCCTGAACCGGGCTGGACCGGGACGAGCTCAGGCTGCCCGCAGCCAGACAAACCAGAGTGCGAAGCCACCCTGCGGCATGCATGGCGTCACAGTTGCTGCGTGATCACGTTGTCGATCAGGTAAACCCCGGCGGCAACCTTGTCATCGGCGCCGGGCTGATCGGCCTGCCAGACACCCGGAGCACCCGGCTCGCCCGGAATCAGGTAGTGCCGCACGTCCATCCGCCACGCGCCGGTGCGGAAGACCAGCCGCTCGATCGACTCCGGTTTCTCCTGCAATTCGAGCCCGCGATGAATCCACTTGCCGCCAATCGAGACGTCGTACGTCCCGCGGCCGCAGTCGATTTCCAGCACGATGTCGTACCAGCGGCCCGTATCGATCCCGGTCCGCTCGACCTCCACCGAGCCGAGATCGAACGCGATTTCCCGCGGGAACCACCAAAGTCGCAGCGCGCGCTTGCTGCGGCCCGTCTGGGCCTCCACCTCGAGTCCGTTCAGCCCCGACTGCACCTGCAGCGCGGAAAACGAAACCCGCACGCGCTGGCTGGCCGGGATGATCCGCTCGGCCTTGGCATAATCGTAGGGCTCCTCATCACGCAGCTCGAGACAGTGATTGTCCGCCTGCCAGGGATCCCGGACAATCGATACCGGCGCCCACTGCGGCACGTAAAGATTCCAACGCGCCAGGTCCGCCTCGGACTTCAACCCCTCGAAATTGTCCTGCACGTGCTCCTGCACCGAACCGGCGATCGGCACCTTCACGCTGGTCACCCAGAGATCCTCCTTGTTCACGCTGTACGTGAGCCAGAGTTCATCGCCGGGCGGATTCCCGTTTCCGGGGGTGATGCCGCGGATGTACTGCGGGCCGACACCCTTGTTGACCCCGCGGTAGCGCATCTCCGGCACCTCAGGATGGATCGCGAGCATGTCGTCGAAGAACTGGCCGTCGTCCGAGGTCAGCACCACGAGCGGAAACCGGTTTCGCTGGGTGGCACTGTGATCGTAGACCACGGCGTAGCGCCCGTCGTCGGTCTGCTGGCCCCAGATCTTCGCCGCGCTCTCAGGCAGGTAGTGCCGGCCCCGCTCCCAGCTGTTGCCGCCGTCCCGGCTGAGTGCGGCGAGCCCGCTCTTCCAAAGTCCGACGATGGCGCCATCCTTGCGGGTGTACCAGCTCAGCGCCTTGGGCTCGATGTAGAATGGATTTTCCTCGCTCATCGGGCCAAAGATTTTTTCCGAGGTTTGCTGGTCGGTCGGGATCTCCAGCTTGAAAAATCCGTCCCGGCCCCGGTCATCCTCCCACCACTGCAGGGTGACGATCGGATCGGCGAGCAGCGCGCGGCAGGCCGCGACGAATCCGGCATCCGCACTGCGTTCGAAGAACGGGAATGGCGTGTTCGTCTCGTCCCAGCCCGCGTGCCGGTTGTAGCGCACGAAATGGATCGGCCCGAAGCTGCCATCCGGATGCACCTCGCGGACCACGCGACCCAGGCCCTGGCCGCGGTTGGGTCCCCAGCGCACGTTGGGACAGTAACTGTAGAATCCCGACGTGAGCAGCCGCCCGTTCGGCGCCACGTAGAAACCCATCCGCTGGTGCATCACCGACTCCGTGCCCGGCGGCAGCGGCGGCAGCACCTTGCCATTGAAGTACCGCGGCGGCGGCGTGATCGCGGGAAGGTGCACCACCGGAAAGGCGACGGTCGGCTGCTGCCAGTGCCGGCCATCGGCGGACGAGATGAACCCGGTGCGGCCCGGCGGACCGTGTTCCTCGACCAGGTTCGAAACGTAATTCAGCCAGAATCGCCCCTTCCAATACGCGAGCATCGGCGCATGGTTGTACGTCCAGCCCACGCGGCCGACGCCCTCCGGCGCCTGGGCCCGGTTGGCCCGCAGCGCCTGGTACCGGTGCACGCCGACCGCGTGCCGGATGCCGCCGTGATAATATTCCGGATCGGTCGTTTCCTTACCGCGGTAGGTGATGACTTCGCCGATGGATTTTTGGGCTGCGTCCTGGGCCGCAGGGCAGTTGATGGCGCAGGCGCAGGCGAGCAGAAGAACGAAAGCGGGGAGCCTTGTATGCATATCGGGGGACCTGCCTTCAAACACGCGGCAGCGTACCAGTCGAATTCATATAGTTTCATGAAATTCGGTTTCCACGTGCATCAAAATCCGCCGGCCGGTTCGCCGGCAGGAGCTCGTTCGTGACTAGCTCATGACATGCAAATCACCACGGGTTCCTGCAGCCACCGGCGCACTTCGGCCACCAGCCGCTTCAGATCGAGCGGCTTCTGAAGATAGGCACGCGCGAACAGGTCCGCGCCATCGAGCGCGTCCGCCGGCAGCGAACTCATGACCAGGATCGGCAGGTTCGGCCGCTCCATGGCTTCATGGCAGAGCAGGTCCCATCCCGTGACCGTCCCGTTCATGAGTTCTGTGATCACCAGATCGGGCACACTCCGGCCCACGAGTTCGAGCGCCTCCTCGGGGCTCGCAGCGGCTCGCACCCGCCAGCCGCGCGCCCGGAGCGCGCGCTGCACGGCACGTCGGGCCGGGAGATCATCGTCGACCACCAGGATGCTGGGTGCCGGTTTGTCTCCGGCCCGACGCGATGGCGCGCGAAACAGTCGCAGGCTGCGGGGCATGTGACGGGGAGCGATATTGCAGATGAAAGAATCGGGTTTCATGAATTTCCTTGGTTTCTCTTTTTTGAAGTGATGGCGGCCTGGGCGTGGACGAGCGAAGCTCATCCGGCCAGCGGTGCCAGGGGCTTGGTTCCAGGGTTTGGGGCATGAGCCGCAGCGTCTCTTCCCAGCGGCACGCTCTCCCACGGGCGTCGTGCCGGCAGCGCCACCTCCGTCTCCACCCGCTGCCGATCGCCCCGATGCCACCAATAGAAGACCTGCGCCGCGACGAAGATTGCGGAGAAGGTCGAGGTCGCAATCCCGACGAGGAACGTGAATGAGATGTCCCGCAGCACGCCGCCGCCGAAGACGAAGAGCGCCAGCGCGGCGAGGAACGTCGTCGTCGCCGTCATGATCGTCCGGGCAAAGACCTTTCGAATCGCGTGGTTCACGACGTCGCGGAGAGTGCCGGAGGGATTGAGCTTCAGCTCCTCGCGTATGCGATCAAACACGACGACCGTCTCGTTGATCGAGTATCCCGCGATGCAGAGAATCGCGGCCACCATCGGCGCATTGAACTGCCGCCCGGTCAGGACAAAGACGCCGATCGTCATGAGGATGTCGTGCAGCGACGAGGCCATCGCTCCGATGCCGAACCCGAACTCGAAACGGAACGCGATATAGACAAGGATCGTCGCCATCGAGACGCCCACGGCCAGAAGCGCGTTCCGTTCGATCTCCCGGCCCATGGCGGCGCCGATGTGCGCCTGGCCCGCCCGCTCCAGCCCGGCGTCCGGCAATGCCCGCGCCACCGCGTCGAAAACGGCAGCCCCCGTCCCTTCCGGAGCTTCGATGCTGAGCATCTCCCCGCCTCCGCCAATCGCGTTGACCTTCGTTACCTGCACGTCGTCCACGCCGGCGGACCGGGCCGCCGAGCGCACCGTCGCGAGATCGGGTTCGTGGCGATAGCGGACGCTCACGACGTCTCCGCCGGCGAAATCGATGCCATAGATCGCCCCGCCCTTGTGGAGCACAACTCCGACGCCGAGCAGCACGACCAGCCACGAGCCGATGAAGGCTGGCCGGCCCCATTTGATGAAATCGACGCGCACGTCGCGCAGCAGCCGGCGCATCGTGAACGTCCTGAGCCAGCCGGCGTCGATCAGCCATTCCAGCAGGACGTGCGCGGTGAGGAGCACGGTAAACAGGGTCGAAAGGACGCCGATCGCGAGGGTGACACCGAATCCCTTGATCGGCCCCGTGCCGAGCCAGATCATTATTCCGCAAATGATGAGCTGCACACAATGGGCATCGAGAATGGTCGGGAGAGCCTTCGCGTATCCGCCCTGGTTGGCCGCCGCGAGGCTCTTGCCTGCCGCCAGCTCCTCCCGGATCCGCTCGAAGATGAGGATGTTCGCATCCACGGCCATGCCGATGGTGAGCACGATGCCCGCCAGCCCGGGCAGCGTCAGGGTTGCCCCGAGGCTCGCCATCACGGCGAGGATGATGAGGAGGTTCAGCGCCAGCATCCCGACCGCGACAAGCCCGCCAGCGGTGTAAAACGTGAGCATGAATGCGGCGACCAGCGCGGTCCCCACGATCGAGGCACGAACGCCGCTGGTGATGGCGTCGCGGGCCAGCGACGGGCCCACCTCGTGCTGTTCCTTCACGACCAGGGGCAGGTCGAGCGGGTTGTTAAGTACGCTGGCGAGATCGATCGCCGCACGTTCGGAAAAACCACCGGTGATCTGCGCCGAACCGCCGCTGATTTCCTCGTGCACCGTGGGCGCCGAGGCCAGCTTGCCGTCGAGCACGATCGCCAGGCGCCCGGACTGACCGCTGCGGCGGCCCTCCTCCGCCAGCCGTCGGGTCAGCGCGGCGAACTGCCTCGCGCCATCCGGGGTGAGTTGCAACAGCACTTCCGACCGGCCGTAGCGATCGGTCCGAGCCACCGATCGCTCAACGGCAGCACCCGTCAGCTCCGGAATCCGCTTCACGAACAGCGGCTCGATGGAGATCTCCCCGCGCCGGGTGTCATGCTCCTCGTTGAGGATCTCGTAACCAGGGGGAATCTCCACTCCCGGGCCCGGCGCCAGTGTGGGATGCACCGTGCGGAACTCGAGCCGGGCGGGCTTCTTCACCTGATCGACGACTTCGGGATTCGTCTTCGTATCCAGCCCGGGCAGCTGCACCTCGATCCGATTCGACCCGACCGGCCGGATGATCGGTTCGACGACCCCCAGAGCGTTGACCCGGGCTCCGATGATCTCAATCGCCTTCGCGATCTTTTCCTTCTGGGCCTGCGCATTGCCCGCACCCGCAACGGACTCGTCAACCTCGAGCGTAATCGCGACGCCTCCGGCGAGATCCAGCCCGCCCTGCAGCCGGCCTTTCGAGCGCCGCAGCAGCTCGCCGAGCACGAGATCATTGCGGCGCTCGAGATTTCGCAACGAGGTCTCGAGGCGGACGTCGGGAAAGAATCGGGAGAGGTCGATCCTGCGCTCCTGCGCAATCTGTTTAAGCGCCACGAAGTCGGAAATCGCTTTCCCGGCGCGGACGCGGTCCGACGCTGCCTCGAGCAGCGGGCGGAATTCGACGCTGCGATCGCGCGCGGCATGTTGTTGGGCATAGCTGGCAAACGAAGGCGCGTCCCGAAAGGGAACGAGTTCGGAAATGGCCCACGCCCCGATGGCGAGGGAGAGAAGGAACTTCCACAGGGTCTTCCTGCGGTGGGAGGAACGAAAAGGCTTCATCTTGGAACTGGGTTGACGGCAGACAGAACGGGATCACGACGTCCACGTCGGGGCGCGAAGCGTCCGGCAATGCGGACCGTCCTTCGTCGCCCGGACGCGACGGCAGTTCGCCGCGACGAGGCGCGGGCGAGGCTCTGCTTCCGCCGATCTTAGATCAGCAGTTCCACGATCCCCGTCAGTGGCGGGGCGCTTGCGCGGCGCGCAGGCGGCAAAGCTGCCCGTTCGTGCCGCCAGTCGCGAGCCGGCGCCACTGCAGCCTGCCAGTGCGGCGCAACGTGCGCATCAACCTTGAGCCGCTCGCCCAGGCACGCCGCGAAGTCAGGCTCGACGTCGTCGATCGCCAGGACTTTCGCATGGACGCTCGCAATCCCGTGTGAGGTGGGCCCGTCCGCTTTCGACGCCGCGCGCCATTCACCCGGCAGCGTGGCCGAACCCGCTCCCCACAGGAGGAGACAGCCCAACATCAGCCATAAGCGGGACCAACCCATGCCCAGCATCAGTGTGCGATTCGCGCCCCGCGTCAACGCAACAGGCTATTTTGGCCGTGTAGCCGGGCTGCTTTCGACGATGCTCTCGATCTTGCCCGGCAGGCCGGCGTAACACAGTTTGCATGCCTCCCCGCGTGAAAACGGTACGTTCGTCGGTCTGAGCACACGTGGGTCGGTCCCGGCGATGTGTGCCCACTCCCGTGCAACCTCCGGCGTCAGCAGCGCATCCGGCGCGGCGTCGTAGGAACGAAAGAATCCCTTCGTGCCGAAGTACTGCACCGCTGGCGCCCATGTCGCCGAATTCCCCATGTCAAAGTCATTGAAGAAACTAATCATGACCCCGTGCTCCACCAGCGTCCGCTGCAATCGATCGCGATCGACGTTCGCCGGCGGGATCTTTTCCCGCGCGGCCAGCACGACCGCCCACGCCGCGGACTCGGCGAGGTGCATCAGGGTCGGAGTCTGGCGGATCGCGCCCCAGCCGACGTGAGTCGCCGAAACGGTCGTGACGACGAGCAGGTTGTCGAATTCACGCGGCAGGAGGACACCGAACGGCACCTGCCCGGGCCGGGACACCTCCATCTGAAACAGTTGCCCGTCGCAGAGCGAGTCGCCACCCGGCAACCGCTCGGTCGTGCAGGCCAGTGAATCGAGCGAAAAATCCGTGATGCCGATCGAGTCGGCATGTATCGGCGCACGGTCGAGCCCCGGGGCCAGGAGCGCATCGTGCTCGGTGAATATTTTTCGTCCGACGAGGCGCCGGGCCTCCCGGATATAGAGCTGCGACGGGAGATTGTCGTTGTCGACGAACTCGTCGCGGGCGAGCCCCCACTCGCGCGCTTTCTGCCGCAGGTCGGCGGGCATCTCGGGGTCGTTCTGCAGGAACCACATCAATCCGAGCGCGTGATCCCGGTGCTGGCGTTCGATTTCCCGGCGCTCCGCCGCGCCGGCCTCCGCGTAGCGCCGTCCGGCGCCCGTCAGGTTCGTGGCATTCCAGCTCCGCTTCCGGTTGGGCAGGGCATGCCCGTGAAACAGATGGTCCCGCTCCGCCATCTCCTGCAGGGAGTAAATCAGGAACCGGTGGTGAAACGGCAGCGGCAGGCGCGCCTTCTCCGCGACCGGCAGGAGCAGCGGGGCGAACCGGGATCGGTCGTATCCATCCGGCGGCGACTCGAGCAGCCGTCGGTTCGCGGGATCGTCGGTCAGGCAAAGCCGGTAGCTATAGGACTGGATGTTGCCATCTCCCTCGCCGGTGCTGCCCGGCAGCGGCTCGGAGGTGGTGGCACCGGCGGTCTGAAGATTGAGCCGTCCCTCGACCGCATCCCGCGGGTACTGGCCGGTCAGCCACTGCGTGAAAACGCGTCCGGCCCGCGGTTCGCCGAACTCGTCCCGCGCCTCCCGCCCGATCCGATGCCGCACCCCCGCCAGCGCCATGAGATCCCCTGCGTAACCGGCTTCGACAAAGGCGCGGGCCGACAGGCGCAATTCATCGCCGGTGTCCTGATGGCCGAAGATGACGGTGCGGATCCGTGATCCATCCGCTTGCACTGCGACCGGAGCAAAGCCCCGCAAGACATCGAGGGTCGATTCCCCCGCGACCATGCGCTCGATCACCGCCTCGGCCACATGGGGCTCGAACGTGATCATCCTGCCGCCGGCGCAAGCCCGAAACTGTCCGGAATCCACCCCGTAGTTCTGCTGGTAGTACGACTTCAGCGCCTCGACGAACTCCTGCAGCAGCGGGGCCCGGTTGGCGCGCGTGTGCGCCTCGACTGCGCCCAATGACGGCAGGCTTCCGCCCAGCCGGGACCCCGCAGCCACCAGCGCGACCCGCAGTCCTTGCCGCGCCGCCCGCACGGCGCAGAAGACGCCGGGTGCCGTTCCGCCGCAAACGATGAGATCGAACTCGGAGGTGGGTGCCATGATGGGCCGATCGGGATCCAGGGCCGGGATATTTCGCCTGATGATTTCGGGACTGCAAGCCGCGCAACGGGAACGTCGCAGGCATTCGTGGCTCCCATTCTTGGGGATGCGACGCCTTCGACGCGTTTAAACTCATCCGGTCATTCATTCCGCGACAGGGACGCCGCGGCGGCCAGTGATCGGACTCCGCGGTCTTCGGCCCGCGCGTCATTGGCTCAAGTCTTGAACCAGTACTCCAGATTCGTCGGGCCGCACGGCACGACTAACATCAGCAGCTCATGAAATACCCCGCCGCCACCCTTCTCGTTACCGCGCTTGCGGCCAGCCTTTCCGCCGCGGAATGGCACGCCAGCCCGCCCGTCCTGCGCGACATCCCCGGGATCGAGAAATCGATCGTGGTGTTCGCCACCCCCGAAGCGCCGAAACACGGCGAACAGACCGTGATCCGGCTGAAGGACGGCCGGCTGCTGCTGCTCTGGTCGGAATTCGTTCGCGAGGATCTCATGCCGCCAGGCGAGCGGCCGCCGCCTTCGCCGCTCCGGCGCGACCCGACCGGGGACGATGGCTACGCGCGGATCAGCGGCAAGACCTCGGCCGACGGCGGCCGAACCTGGTCGAAGCCATGGGTCGTCGTGGACGATCGGGATGCGCTGGTGAACTGCATCTC
This sequence comes from Verrucomicrobiia bacterium, assembly GCA_011525695.1. Taxonomy (GTDB): domain Bacteria; phylum Verrucomicrobiota; class Verrucomicrobiia; order Opitutales; family Opitutaceae; genus ER46. The sequence goes on along the minus strand of WYBX01000067.1, from coordinate 1,025 downwards.
ACCGGGCCTGACGCGAATGGCGGATGGCCGGCTGCTGCTGGCCTATAGCTGGCGCAGTGGCGGCAATGGGGCGGAGAACTACGGCAATTGCGCCAAGATGGTCCGCTTCTCGTCCGATGAGGGCAGGACCTGGTCCGAGCGCGCGCGGATTACTCCCGACAACACCGATTATCACACGGGCTGCCATGACCGTGCCTGGACCCTCGCCAGCGGCCGGGTGATTGTGCAGTGCCACACCATTTTCCCGCCCGGCGTGGCCCAGCCCGGCCCTGGCTACCGGAGCAACTGCATGGGCACCTATTTCGCCTACTCCGATGACAACGGCAAGTCCTGGCGGCGCACGGAGGTGATGAAAGATCCGCTCGCCGGTTTCGGCGGCCGCTTCGAGGAGGCCTGCCTCGTGCAGCGCGCCGACGGTTCGCTCATCCAGTTCATCCGCAACTGGCGCGGCCAGTCGTACTTCTCCGAATCGACCGACCAGGGTTCGACCTGGAGTGCGGCTCGCCCCTCGGGCGTTTTCAGCGCGCTGGCGCCAACCTACGTCACGCGGTTTCCGAATCGCAGCGAACTGCTGATGATCTGGAATCCGACCTGGAATCCGGATGCGCGGATTGCCGGCCAGCGGACCGTGCTTGCCTGCGCCGTCAGCCGTGACGGTGGCCGGACATGGGGGCTGCCCAAGGCCCTCGAAACCAACCCGGAACTCTGGTCCGAGTACCCGGGCGTGACGTTTGATGGCGACCACGCGCTCGTCCACTACCGTGTCTTCCCCGCGGATCGAAAACGCTGCGATCTGGTGCAGGCGCGCGTGCCGATCAGCTGGTTCTTCGAGGAGAGCTGACAGCCGGTCGGTCTTGCGGCTGGTCGACGTGGAGATCGCGAGAGCAGTTGGGCCGATCCCGGAGAGTTCTGTTTCGGCGCAGCCCGAAACGGGACTCTTGTTGAACGAGCCCACGAAGGACGCGCCGCGCTGAATTGCGCCCTTATGCGGATTGTATAGGAAACGCAGACGCGGCAGCGGATGA
>WYBX01000066.1 GCA_011525695.1 Verrucomicrobiia bacterium | reverse complement strand
GTCGGGAAGTGACTAGGTCGGGACTACACGCCCTTTGGAAAATCCGAGCGCTGCAATCCAATCGTTTAGATCGCGCCGCCCTTCAAAAATAGTCGCTTTCCGTCCCCAGTTGCGGAATTCGGGCTAGGTTGGATCGAGGATGGGTTCATGGAGGGCCGTGCTCCGTCACGGCCATTGAGATCGATGAGCTCCGCACGACGTGTGTCACATTGGGTTTGTGGACGACATGGAGGTCGTCCTTTTCCAAAACCCGGGACCAGACCTTGGTCACAGAAGACACGGAGGTCGGATTGAGACCACGGAGTCGCAAGCAATCCTGCCTTGCTCCCTGACCTCCCGTATTCCCTCCGTGACCTCTCTGGCCATGATCCTCAGAAACGTGGCGAGGTGGAGTCGGTTCGAAAAAGGTTTCCGACCCGTCGCATTTTGCTCCTAGCTGGTTTCTGTTGACTCATACCCCCATGCTCGAAGTCACCGATCTCAGGAAATCGTTTTCGTCTCCCGACGGGGAGCGGAGCGAGATTCTCGACGTGCCGTCGTTCAGTCTCGCGGCCGGCGCCCAGCTGGCACTGCGGGGCGAGAGCGGTTCGGGCAAATCCACCTTTCTCAACCTGATCGCCGGGATACTGACCGCGGACTCCGGCCGGATTGCGATCGAAGGGGAGGAGATGACGGCGCTCAGCGAATCGCGGCGGGACCGGCTTCGCGCCGCCAAGATCGGCTACATTTTCCAGACCTTCAACCTGCTGCAGGGCTACACCGTGCTCGAGAATGTCGTGCTCGGCATGTGCTTTGGACCGCGCGGGGCGGATCGCCGTCACGCCCGCGAGGTGCTCGAGCGGGTCGGGTTGGGCCACCGGCTCGACCATTTTCCACGGCAGCTTTCAACCGGCCAGCAGCAGCGGGTCGCGGTCGCGCGGGCCCTGGTCAACTGGCCGAAGCTCGTGCTGGCCGACGAACCGACGGGCAACTTGGATCACAAGCACGGGCAGGTCGCCCTGGCGCTGATTCGGGAGGTGTGCCACGAGCAGGGCGCCGCCCTGCTGCTGGTGAGCCATGACGAGCAGGTCCTTGCCGCCTTTGAAACCAGACAGGACTTCACGGCGCTCAACCGCGCAATTGCGGGAACCTGAATTCATGAAACCCATGGCATCCCTTGCAGCTGCGGCCGCCGGCGGGTGGAGCAACCGCCACGCGGACATCCTCGCAGCAACCGGGAATTCCCGATGACCCTGCCGCTGATCATCTACCGTTCGCTCCGCCAGCACGCGCTGTCCACGATCGTCACCGCGACCGGCATCGCGCTCGCCTGCGGGCTGCTGATGTGCGTTTGGGTGGTCCGCGCGCAGTCCCAGAGCGCATTTACCCAGACGACGACCGGTTTCGACGCCGTCCTCGGCGCGCGCAGCTCGAAACTCCAGCTGGTCCTCAACGCGATCTTTCATCTCGAAGCCTCGCCGGGCAACGTCGCCCCGGCCGATGTCGAGATGATCCGCCGGCATCCGCTGGTGAAGCTCGCGATCCCGATAGCGGTGGGCGACAACCTGCGCGGCTACCGGCTCGTGGGCACCGTGCCGGAGATGTTCACGCAGGTCGAATACGCTGCCGGCCGGAAGTTCACGGTGCAGTCCGGAGGCCGGCTCTTCGCGGCGGATGCGCAGGAAGCAGTCGCGGGCAGCTTCGCGGCGGCGCGGCTCGGACTGAAAGTGGGGGATACCTTCCGGCCATTCCACGGGCTCGCCTTCGATGCCAAGGCCGAGCACGAGGAGGATTTTGTGGTGACGGGGATTCTCGAGCCGACCAACACCCCCGTGGATCGGGTGGTGTGGATCCCGCTGCGCGGCGTGCAGACGATGAGCGGCCATGATCCGAAGGCCGCGGCCGATGTCAGTGCCGTCCTGATCCAGCTGCGGACGCCGATGGCGGGGCTACAGATGGACATGATGTACAACAAACAGGGCAACCGGCTCACGTTTGCGTATCCGGTTGGCGCCATCATCGCGGAGCTCTTCGGCAAGATCTCCTGGTTCGACAAGGTGCTGGAGCTGGTCGCACTGCTCGTGGCGGTGGTCGCGGCCGGGTCGGTCCTGGCGAGCATCTACAATTCGATGAATGCGCGGCGGCGCGACATCGCGATCCTGCGCGCGCTGGGCGCACGGCGGCGGACGATTTTCGGCGCGGTCGTGGTGGAGGCGGGCTGCATTGGCGCCCTCGGTTCGCTGGCCGGCCTGGCGATTTACTACGGTCTTTTCAGCGGGATCGCCGGCGTGATTCGGGCGCAGACCGGCGTGGTCCTCGATGCCGGCGCATGGCATCCGGTCCTCTGGGTTGCCCCGGCGGCCATGATTGGGCTGTGCGCACTCGGCGGCGTCGTGCCCGCCTTCAAGGCCTACCAGACGCCGGTCGCCGAGACGCTCGCGCCGGTCTCGTAGCAAAAAGACCAGGGACCAGGGACCAAGGACCAGGGACCAGGGACCAAGGAGCGGGGAACATTTTTCATGGGGATGCGGCGCCCCGCGCCGCATCGAATTCGAGTACTGGATTGCCCGCGTGCAGCGCGAAATTCGCAACCTGTGGGGCTGGCCCCTGACTCGCTAAGAATTTTGCCGGCGAACCGCGAACGCCTATTTTCACGTCCGACAGGTTGCCAGCTTTGCTTTTGACGAACGAACTTCGATGGGTACGGTTCGCCGGTCATGAAAATTCCCACTCCCCCCCTTGGCGCGTTGATCGCGATCCTGTTGCTGCCGCTGCCGGGCCGGAGCGCGGAGACTGCGGGTTCCGCGCCGGCCAATGCGGGCGAAATTCCGGCGCCGGTGACGGAGAACGGATACCTGAAGCTCGGCTTCGAGCATCTCGCCTCGTACGCTTTTACGCCGCCGCCCTTTGACCCGACGGCGACCCCCGACGTGAAGCCGCCGACGGGCGAGGAGCAGATTCCGGCGACCGTGAAGTCATGGCATGGCCGGAAAGTGGCGCTCACCGGTTACATGGTGCCGGTGAAGATGGACAAGGGGCTCGTCACCGAATTCCTGCTGATGCGCAACACCATGGCCTGCTGCTTCGGCACCGTCCCGAACATGAACGAATGGGTCGTCGTGAAGATGCGGAAGGGCGTCCAGCCGATGATGGACGTGCCGGTGGAGTTTTTCGGCGAATTGAAGGTCGGCGCGATGTTCGAAAACGGCTACATGACCGGGCTCTACGAACTCGACGGCGAGAAGATGGGCGAGGTCCAGGGCTAACGAGTCGCAGCTTTAGACGGCTCAACACTTCGAGGCAGCTGGAAATCTGGTGAGCGCGAGCAGGTTGGTGGCGAGCAGTTCGCCGCCGCCTGCACGGACCACATAAGCCCGACAGCCTCCTACCGGGAGATGTCGCGCTGGTTGAGGATGCGGAATCCCCGCTGGCTCAGCGCCTGCGAGGCGACGTCGCCATCCTCGGCATTGATGACCAGGCCCGCCCGTCCCTCCGGGCGCTTCATGAAGCTGTAGAGGTAGTGCACGTTGATTTCGGCCTCGTACAACGCGGCGAGCACGCCCTTGAACTGGGATTCGTCGGCGATCTCGACCGCCAGCACATCGCACTCCACGTAGGGAAAATCGTTGTTGATCATCAGCTCCCGCGCCTTCTCCGGATCGTCGACGATGCAGCGCACGATCACACTGTCCGTCGTATCCAGGACCGTCATGGCCATGATGTGGACCTGGTGCTCCTTGAACAGGGTGGTGAGGTCGTAAAGCCGGCCGAGCCGGTTTTCGGCAAACACGGAGAACTGTTTCACCGGATCGTTGGGCGACGTGCTGATCTGCGCGGCCATCGGGAAGGAAACGGTGGAAGGGAAACTTTCGCGGGTCAATGGCTTGCTCGCAGGGGCGGCAGCGGGGATGCTGGCGCATCATGGCGAGTGCACCGCTCTCCGATCCGCATGCGCGCACCCGGTCCGGGGCCACGGCCGGCGCGCGACTCGTGCTGGGCGGGATCGGGCTGAACCTGGCACTCGCCGCCGTCAAGTTCGCCGGTGGCGTATTCGGAAACACGTACGCGCTGATTGCGGACGGCGCGGAATCGACCCTCGACGTCCTTTCGTCGCTGCTGGTGTGGGCGGGATTCCGGGTGGCGGCGCGGCCGCCCGATGCGAATCATCCCTATGGCCACGGCAAGGCCGAGCCGCTCGCCGCGCTGGCCGTGGCCGGGTTCGTCTTCCTCATGGCCGGCTGGGTCGGCTGGCACGCCGTGCTGGAAATCATCACGCCGCACCGCGGGCCCGCCTGGTGGACCCTGCCGCTGCTCGCGGGCGTGGTGATCGTGAAACTTGGGTTCGCCCGGCGGATGCGGCGGGCGGGCGACACGATCGGCAGCACGGCCCTCGGCGTCGAGGCGCTCCATCACTGGTCGGACGCAATCACCTCGGCGGCCGCTTTCGTGGGCATCACGATCGCGCTTATCGGCGGCGAGGGCTGGGAGGCCGCGGATGACTGGGCGGCGCTGGTCGCTTGCCTCGCGATCCTGTTCAACGGCGCCACCATGGGCTGGCAGGCCCTCGGCGATGTCATGGACACGGCCGTGCCGGCGGATTTCGAGAGCGAGGTGCGGGCGCTGGCGCTCGGCGTGGACGGCGTCAAGGCGCTGCACCGCGTCAGGGTGCGCAAGAGCGGGCTGAGCTACCTGGTCGACATCCAGGTGCGGGTGGACGGAGAACTCACCGTCCGCGCCGGCCATGACATCGCGCATGCCGTCAAGGATGTCCTCCTGGCGTCGGCTCCGCACCGGATCAGTGATGTGACGGTGCATGTAGAGCCGGTGAAATCGGATGGAAGCGAATGAGCGGAAGGTCGGGCGCTCAGCCTTTGGAGGACAGGCCGTCCCGGCCGCAACGTTCTGCAATGATTGCCCCGGCCTGGCGAACCACGCAAGTTGCCGCCCGGCTCCTCGTCCCGCACCGTACCGCACATCCATCCAATCCGCCGCCACGATGCCTCGTCCGATCCAGCACCGCGCCGCCGCCCTGATGGGCTGGCTGGCGCTGCTGGTTGCCGCGAACCTCCCCGCGGCCGACCCGGCGGAGGACGAGGTGATCGAGATGGCGCCGTTCAATGTCACCGCCTACCACGGCAAGATCCCGATCATCGACGGGTTCACCGGCCGGGATTACCGCGGCGACAACGAGCTCGTCTTCAACTTCGCCCAGTCGTTCAACCAGCTGCTGATTGGTTATCACAAGCAGCTGGTCCTCGATGAAATCAAGCACCTGCAGTACCGGATCAAACTGGGGCGCGAGTTCGAGCGGGAGATGGGCCAGCTCAGCGGCTCCTTCGGATTCAGCCGGTTCGCGCTGGACAATTCCACCTGGCTGCGGCGCGAGCGCGCCATCATCACGCGGCTGATCCGGGAGCCGTTCTTCAAGATCAAGGCACTGGTCGCCTGGGACCTCGACCGGCTGGAAAAAATCGCGCCGCTCAAGCCGGAGACGAGGTACGCCGCCGACATCCGCTACGATCCCGGGACCGGCCGATGGGAGCGGCGGATCACCGATCGCTGGGACGTGATTTTCTTCCGGGATGCCCGGAAGCGCCGGAACTCCTTCGCGACGGAGAAGGTGCAGGGGCTCAACCTCGACACCCAGCGGGGCTTTCACTTCATCGAGCGGGGGCTGCCGGTGGACGTCACCTCCGACGCCTTCCAGGACGTCAAGCTCACGTATCCGATCTTCTATTCCGAGCACGCGGCGGGGGAGAAGGAACTGCGGTACCTGCAGGAGACGTTCGTCGCGAACCTCACGTACATCTACGATCCGTTCAGCTGGATGGCGCGCCGCGACACGCGGTTTCGCGGCGGGTACATCCGGGACTGCATGGAGCACGTCGGCGCGCAGCGGATTTACGTGGACGATCGCGCATGGTTCGACGAGGTGCTCGCGCGGTTCCTCTCGGACGTCGTGACGATCAAGCTCCAGGGGGTGGGGGAGATTTATTCGTTGCAGCTGGTGCAGCAGCGGCTGCACGAGTCCCCGCGTGCGCTCGGGCTGGGACTGGATTTGCTGAATTGGAACCGGGGGGAAAAGCGGGAGGCGGTCGAGCGGGCCGAGTCGGAGCCGCGGATTTCGACCGGCAGTCCGGCGGGATTTCGGTTCGTGATGATCGATGCCTACCAGCGGTTCGGGGAGCCGATGATTGCAGCGATCCGGGGCCGGCTGCTGGCGCAGAAGGAGCTGCGGCAGCGGATCGGCGGCCGGGCGATGCTGACGGCGGTGATCGAGGAGCTCTCGGGCATGCCGTATGAAGAGTTCGCCCGGCGGGCGAAGCGCGTTCAGGAGGCGGCGCTGGCCCGGCACCGCGAATGACTGGTTCAACCGCGAATGAACAGAGGCCCGGAGGCTCGGAAAACAGGCAATTCCCTCCGTTTCCTCCTGTTAAGCGGTTTGGTCCGGAACGGCGCGCAGCTTGCATCGCCCGAAATCCCGCCGCCACGACGAGGGTCGCGGCTTCCCGGATCGGCCCACGAATCACTCGAATCACACGCATGACGAGCCGGACCAGTTCAACCGCGAATGGGCGCCAATCCACGCGAAGGAGGGGCAGAGCCTGGTGGTTCAACCGCGAATGGACGCCAATCCACGCGGTCAAAGGCCTGGGGTTCCTTACCCAACCCTTCACGACCTCGGGGTTAACCGCGGATTACGCTGATTTCGCGGATGTACGGTTTCAGCCCAAAAATCCCTCCGCGCAGCGGCTGCATCCGCGCCATCTGCGCCATCTGCGGTCCAAGGCCTGGGGTTCGCCCGCGAATGACGCGAATTTTCGCGAATCAGGTTAAGACTAAGGTCAAAGAAACCGCAGGTGTTTTCATTCGCGGGCATTCGCGTGGATTCGCGGGAAAACTCAGGATCCGAGCCGCTTTTAACCGCAGATTTCGCTGATTTCGCAGATGGAAGCGGCGGGCCCTCTCCGCGCCATCTGCGCCATCCGCGGTCAAAAGCCTCGATCAGCAGGCTGGAGCTCGAGAGCTTCCGCTCGATGAGCGGTCCAGC
>WYBX01000065.1 GCA_011525695.1 Verrucomicrobiia bacterium | reverse complement strand
TCATCCGCTGCCGCGTCTGCGTTTCCTATACAATCCGCATAAGGGCGCAATTCAGCGCGGCGCGTCCTTCGTGGGCTCGTTCAACAAGAGTCCCGTTTCGGGCTGCGCCGAAACAGAACTCTCCGGGTTCGACACCTCGCATCCACTCGTCCCGGAGCAGTGAAACTTCGGTCCGGTCATCCGGCGCGCCCAACTCCTCCGGCAGCAGCCGGATTGGAGATGGCGGTCGTTTCGGACGCGGCCGCTCGCTCTGAATTCCGCCTGCGTGGCCGGCGGACGTTCACTTTGAACATTCCCTCGCCGACCGTCTCCAGCGCATCGAGGACGAAGTGCGCCAGATGTTTCGCCGGTACCATTCGCGCAAATCGACCGGCAGCAATGCAGCCTGCCGGTTGTCCGGCTCGCATTCGCTCCTCGAAAACCGGATTTCCTAGCAGCGTGTCGGACTTATGAATGCTTGCTGCGCTCGACTGCGAGTCCGACGGTCTGCTAGGTCGGACAGGCTGCTTGTCTAGTCTTCCGACTGCAGTGCCGCGACCACGCTGAAGTCCTCGAGGGTCGTCGTATCCCCCTTCACCTCGCCACCCGCGGCAATCTCCTTGAGAATCCGCCGCATGATTTTACCGCTGCGGGTCTTGGGCAGCCCGGCGGCGAACCGAATCTGATCCGGTTTGGCGAGTGAACCAATCTCCTTGCCGACGTGGTTCCGCAGCTGCTCCTTCAACGCCTCGCTCGGCGTCTGCCCCGCCTTCAAGGTGACAAACACGACGAGTGACTGCCCCTTGAGCTCGTCCGGCCGGCCCACCGCCGCAGCCTCCGCGACCGACGGGTGCGAAACCAATGCGCTTTCGATCTCCGCCGTCCCGATCCGGTGACCGGAGACGTTCAGGACATCATCGATGCGCCCCACGATCCAGAAGTAGCCGTCCTTGTCCTGCCGGGCGCCGTCCCCCGTGAAGTAATAATCAGGATGATCGACGAATTCGGAAAAGTACTGCCGCTTGAACCGTTCATCATCGCCCCAAAGGGTGCGCAGCATCGAGGGCCATGGCTGCGTGAGCACCAGCTTGCCCCCGTGGTTGCGAGGCACCTCGTTTCCACGCTCGTCCACCACCTTCGCAACGACGCCGAAAAAGGGCCGCGTGCCCGAACCGGGCTTGGTCGGCGTCACCCCGGGCAGCGGCGCAATCATGATCGCGCCGGTCTCGGTCTGCCACCAGGTGTCGACGATCGGGCACCGCTTCTTGCCGATCATCGTATGGTACCACATCCAGGCCTCGGGATTGATCGGTTCGCCCACCGAACCGAGCAGCCGCAGCGAGTCGAGCCGGTGGCGCAGCACATAATTGTCGCCCCAGCGCATGAAGGCGCGGATGGCGGTCGGCGCCGTATAAAGGATGGTGAGCGCATGCCGGTCGATCATCTGCCAGAAGCGATCGGGCTCGGGCTGGTTGGGCGCACCTTCATAGATGAACACCGTGGCGCCATTGGAGAGCAGCCCGTAGACGACATAGCTGTGCCCGGTGACCCAGCCGATGTCCGCCGAGCAAAAATACCGATCGCTTTCCTTGAGATCGAAAACGTAGTGCGAACTGAGCTTGCAGCCGAGCAGGTAGCCCGCGCTCGTATGCATGACGCCCTTCGGTTTCCCGGTGGACCCCGACGTGTAGAGGATGAAGAGCGGATGCTCGGAATCGAATGCCTTCGCCTTGTGGTAATTCGGCGCTCCCTCCCAGGCGTCCCGCCACCAAACGTCCCGGCCCTCGACCATGTTGACGGCGTTTCCGCAGCGCTTGACGACAATGACACTCTGGACCGTGGGGGCACCCTCGATCGCGCGGTCGACATTCGCCTTCAGTTCGATGACCTTGCCCCGCCGCCAGCCGCCGTCGGCGGTGATGACCAGCTTGGCCTTGCAGTCGTTGATCCGATCCTTGAGCGCCTCGGGACTGAAACCGCCAAACACCACGGTGTGAATCGCCCCGACCCGGGCACAGGCCAGCATCGCAATGACCGCCTCCGGGATCATCGGCATGTAAATCGCCACCCGATCGCCCTGGCCGACCCCCATGTTCTCGAAAATGTGCGCCCAGCGGCACACATGAAGATGGAGCTGCTTGTAAGTTATTGTCCTTACGTCACCTGGCTCGCCCTCGAAGATCAACGCAGCCTTGTTTTCCCGGTGGGTTCCCAGATGGCGATCCAGGCAGTTCTCCGAAACGTTGAGCTTTCCGCCCACGAACCACTTTGCGTGCGGCGGCTTCCATTCGAGGACCTTCTTGTAAGGCTTGCGCCAGACCAGCAGCTCTTTTGCCTGCCGATCCCAGAATTTTTCTGGGGAGTTGACAGACTCCGCGTAGAGCCTTTTGTAAGCCGTATCGCTCCCAAGATTAGCTTGGGCTTTGAACTCGGCCGAAGGCCTGAATTTCCGGGATTCCCGGGACACTGAGGTAATCGTCTGATCTGGCACGTGGGTGTCGATTGTAGGGTTTAAGATCGCGAACCGCGCCTCTTATCCCGCCGCAAGTTTCGAGCGTCAAGCGCAGGGACGTGTTTCTGCCTCACCCAACTGTATTGTCATGGAAAAGAAAAGTCCGTCCGCCACCGCGGACCATCCGGCCGCCGAAAATGCGTCGACCCCGCCGCCCGCCCCCGACGAGAACCCGCAGCCGGCGGCTGCGCCGGTTGACAACTCGATCCGGGTCGAGGGTGTCCTCGACATCGATTTGCAGCGGGGGGGCAATGGCCAGCTGATCGACATCTCGCGCGGCAGCAAGCGGCGCCCCTCGGACCCGTTCGTACCGAAGGAGCTCATACGCCGGTTCAAGCTGCGGCAGGGCATGATGATTGGCGGCACCGCCTTTCCGCCCGAAGGCCGCTTCCCCAACCCCAAGATGAAGTTCATCGAGACGGTGGACGGACTCCCGCTCGAGGAGCGTCGCAGCCGCTACGAATTCACCACGCTCACCACCGTTTCGCCGAACCAGCACCTGAAGCTGGAAATGCAGGACGGGCGGATGACGACCCGGGCCGTCGATCTCTTCTGCCCCATCGGCAAGGGCACCCGCGGGCTCATCGTCGCGCCTCCCCGGACCGGCAAGACGACCCTGCTCCGGGATATGGCGCTCGGGGTACTCGAGAACAATCCCGAATGCCACGTGATGATTCTGCTGGTTGACGAGCGGCCCGAGGAGGTCACGGACTTCAAGCGCAGTGTCACGGCGGCGGAAATCTGGGCCTCCTCGAACGATGAGCAGATTGAGAACCATCTCCGGATTGCCGACCTCTGCATCGAGCGCGCCAAGCGGCTCGTGGAGACAGGCCGCGATGTGGTGCTCTTCCTCGATTCGATCACCCGGCTGGCCCGGGCGCACAACACCGCCCGGAATTCCGGCCGCACCGGTTCCGGCGGCCTCGACGTCCGGGCCCTGGAAAAGCCCCGGCAACTCTTCGCCACCGCCCGCAAGACCGAGGAGGCCGGCTCGCTCACCATCATCGCCTCGGTGCTCGTCGAGACCGGCAGCCGGATGGACGATGTCATCTTCCAGGAGTTCAAGGGCACGGGCAACATGGAGCTCGTCCTCGATCGCAAATGCGCCGAGATGCGGCTGTGGCCGGCCATCAACGTGGCGGCCAGCGGCACCCGGAAGGAAGAACTGCTGATCGACTCGAAATCACTCGAGGGCATCCACTTTTTCCGCCGCGCCCTGGTCCAGCAGAAGATCGAGGAGTCGACCGAAACCATGATTGCGCGCCTGTCGAAGACCAAGACGAACGCCGAATTCCTGAAGCTGATTGCACGCTAGCCGCCGGCCGGGCGCGACCGGCCACCGGACAAACCCCGCCCCGCCCTTGAGCAGGAAATCCAACTTCAGGTCTTCGCCCCGCGAAAACCTCTTGCTCCGCACCTGATTCTCCTGAGATTCATGGGGTTCTTTCAGGTCCGGCATCCGCCTTCTCCGCCACCAGCAAACCAAGCATGCACAGTTTCTCCGAGCAATGTCTCGACATGGCCCGCTCGATGTTGGGCCACAATCTCGACTCCATCCAGCCCGACGGCACCGTTCTTCCCGCCAATGACGAGCAGTCCCGCCCGGATGAGCCCGGACACGTGGCCTATGCGCTCGGGGAATTCTATCGCGCGACCGGCGAATCCACCCTGAAGGGACACGATCTCATCGACCTCGCGGCCCGCTGCATCACCGCCCAGATGTTCACGGAGCCGGCGGCCGAAAACGGCCTCGCCTATGCCTCGCTCGGGCTGCTCTGCTTCGGACCATCCAAGGAGCGCAATCCGGTCTGGGAGCGGCTGGTCGAGGAAACCCAGGTTCGAATCGACAAGGCGCTCCTGCACCGCAGCGACTACGACAATCACTGGCAGGCCTTCAATGTCGCGAAAGCGGTCGCGCGTTTCAGCCTCGGCCTGTCGAAGAAGGACGAAACCTCGCGGCTGATCGAACGGATGGTCGATCGCATCAACCAGACCAGCTCGGCCGGGTTCTTCGACGACGCCACCCACGGGCTGGGCGGTAATTTCAACCTCTATGGCGTGATGACTTTCGTCTTCACGCGTTCCGCGCTGCAGCTGCACGCCAACAGTGGCGTGCGCGACCGCAAGCTGCCCACCCTGCGGACGTATGCCGAGAAATACATCAAGATGATGCCAGATCTGGTCCGGCACGACGGCCTCGGCTGGGCGTTTGGCCGGGCAGCGGGCGCCTACGGGCAGATGCACTGCATCAGCCTCATTCTGCAGGGACTCCGCGACGGCTGGATCGCCGACGACCAGAAGGTGAAGTATTACGACATCCTGCGCCGGCTGTTCATGTTCTTCTACGAGACCTACCTCGACCAGGAACATGGTTTCCTCGATGTGCGGGACAACGAGCGCACCGCCTATTCCAGCCACACCACCCGGATGGCCAATTTCGATGCCGCTCGCTACCTCTGCCAGTGGTCGCGGCTCGCGAAGACCATCCAGATGCCACAGGGCGCGCCCAAGATCGAGGCGCAGCGCACCAGCGGCCGGTTCGTCATTTTCGACAAGTCCAACCGCAAGGAACAGGGCCTTTTCCTCTACCGCGATGCCGAGTCCGGGCTGCATCTCCAGGTGCCGCTGATCAGCTCCGGCTCGACGCTCACCAGCGATTCCCTCGCATTTCCCCATTCGCCCGGGATCTTCGACTGGCCGAACAATGTGTACGCGCCGATCATGCTCCCCGAGCTGACGTTCGGCGAGCACGTGACGCTCCCGTCATTCTATGGCCGGAACTGCGTCACCGGATTGGGCCTCCGCAACAGCTTCTATTTCCGCTACGAGCAGCCGGAACTCATCAATCTCAAGGAGGAGTTCGTGAAGGGGCTGGGCAGCGCGAAGGTCCAGTGGAACTTCGCCGGCAACAAGATCAGCTGCGAGTTTGCCTACACCGTGAAGCAGCAGGTCACCCTGGACAAATTCCGGTACTGCCTCGCCATCGCCGCACCGCATTCAAAATACCATGTCGGCGGCGCCCTCACCCTGGGACCCCAAGGGCACCGCTGCAGCGTGGCCAAGGATGACTTTCAGGCCACCTGGCGCGAGACCGACGTGGTCAGCGCAGACCCGACCTACCGGACCAACTACGGCAAGGTCCACTATCTGCAGTACCTGATTCGGGATCATCCGTTGATCATGCGGCCCGGCCACGTCTACCGGCTCGCCGTGAACTTCGAGCCGGATGTCACCCATCTGGAGGGCTGAAGGCAGTAGTGGGTAGCGAGTAGCGAGCATCTCCTTCCGCTCTCCGCTCCGCTTCCGTGCGGGGGCGGATCGGTCCATCTTCGGAAGCCTACAGGGTTTTGGATCAAAGCATGACGGAGTGTGAATTCACCGGGTCGACGCCATTTCTACTCGCTACCCGTTACTCGCTACCCGCTACTTTTTGCCCGTGCTCTCGCGTAGAATCATTCCCTGTCTCGACGTCAATGCCGGCCGCGTGGTCAAGGGCGTGAAGTTCCAGGAACTGCGTGATGCCGGGGATCCCGTCGAATGTGCGCGTGCCTATGATGCCCAGGGTGCCGATGAACTCGTCTTCCTGGATATCACCGCCTCGAGCGACAATCGCAGCATCATGCACGAGGTGGTCGCCGCCACCGCCGAGCAATGCTTCATGCCCCTCACCGTTGGCGGTGGACTGCGCACGGTGGCGGACATCGAGGCCATGCTGAAATCGGGTGCCGACAAGGTCTCCCTCAACACCGCCGCGATCAAGGAGCCCGGGCTTATCCGCGCCGCCTCCGCCCGCTTCGGTGCCCAATGCATTGTCGTCGCCATCGACGCCAAGCGGGAGCCGGATGGGAGATCGTGGCGCGTCTATACCCATGGTGGCCGTCATCCGACCGAGTTGGATGCCATCGCCTGGGCCAGCCGCGCCGCCGAGCTCGGTGCCGGCGAGATTCTGCTGACCAGCATGGACGCCGACGGGACCCAGGCCGGCTACGACTGCGCGCTCACCCGCGCCGTGAGCGCCGCCGTTCCCGTCCCGGTCATTGCGAGCGGAGGAGCTGGGACGTTGCGCCATTTCGCCGAGGTGCTTGAAACCGGCGGTGCAAGCGCCGTGCTCGCAGCGAGCCTGTTTCATTTCGGCACGTTCAGCATTCCGCAGGTGAAGGCTTATCTGGCCGAACAAGGGGTGCAAGTCCGGCACTGATCCCAACCCGGCAGAGCCGGCACCAGGGATTGGTGGTATTCGTGGGCCGGCAGACGTTCCTCATCCTGCCCTCGGGTGCGATCTGACGACCGGAACGATCAAATCGGGACGATCCGTGATCAAGGCATCCACTCCCTGCGCCATCAGTCGTGAAGCCTCGGCGATGGTGTCGATCGTCCAGACCTGGACGCCAAGCCCGGCACGGTGCGCGGCGTCGACGAACCGGGGTGAAACGACCCGCAGACGTCCCGAACTTTTCGGCACTTGGTAGCCGGCATAGGGGACACGCACCGCCGGCCACCGACACCACGCCCGGAGCAATGCCCAGCCCACCTCGAGTCGCGCCGCACTCGTCGCCATCGTCGGCTCGACCGATCTCGCAATGCGCAACCCGCCAATTGCGAACGATCCGAGGCAAACTCGTTCGACCGCACCGGCACTGCGGACGACTGCGACCACTGCGCGGGCCAGCGCGGGGCTGTCGTCCTTTAATTCGATGATCACGCGGATCCCCGTAAATCGCGCCAGCACGTCGGCCAGCGTCGGCACCGTGATGCCGAAGCCGCGAAACGGAAACTCCCCCTCCCTCCGGAAATGCCAGCCAGCATCTGCCCGCGCGAGTTCGCCCGCCGTCCGTGCGCCGATTGGCCCGTGCAGGTTCGTGGTGCGCTCCAGCAGTCGATCGTGATGCACCATCACGATCCCGTCGCTCGAAAGTCTCACATCGAGTTCCAGCCCATCGGCGCCGAGCCTGAGCCCCTGCTCGAAGGCCTTCAGCGTGTTCTCCGGCGCCAACGCCGCACCGCCGCGATGCGCAAACACCAGCGGCCGTTCCGCGGCGAAGAACCCGTGCTTCATCGGGCGAGTCATGGTTCCGGAGCGTGCCGTCGTCGGCGGCCGGGCGTTCAGTATGAATGCGCGGATCGCCGGAATACCAGCCGGAACGGGCAGTCAGCCCCGGCGCCGGACAAAATGAAGCATGTCGCGCCTCTTGAGCCTTTTTTTGGCTGAAACGTCTTCGTTTTCGTTGAGGCTCGAACCCGGGACCAGGATGCCGCAGTGTTCGAGAACATTTCACCTACCACGTCCATGAGTCCTTTCCGTCATGCCTGTCTGTTCGCGTTCACGGTCCTCTTCGGGGGCCTGCCGATCGCCGCCGCGGAGTCGCAATCGAACATTGTCGTCATCTATGCCGACGACCTTGGCTATGGTGACCTCGGCTGCTACGGCTCGCCGGTCATTCGTACGCCCAACCTGGATCGCATGGCGGCGGAGGGCCTGAGGTTCACGGACTTCTATTCCGGTGCGGAAGTGTGCACGCCCAGCCGCGCCGCGCTGCTCACGGGACGCTATGCGCTGCGCAGCGGCATGGCGGCCGCACGCCGCGTGCTGTTCCCGGATTCCAAGGGAGGATTGCCCCCGGCCGAGGTCACGCTCGCTGAGGCACTGAAGGACGCCGGCTACGCCACGGCCCACGTCGGCAAGTGGCACCTGGGCATCCACCCCGGCTCCCGGCCGCTCGATCAGGGCTTCGATCGTTCCTACGGGCTGCCGTATTCAAATGACATGGACAAAAAACCCGGTCTGCCCCAGGGCTCCTCCGGTTCTCCCAACCCGCCCGCCGACGGCTGGAATGTCCCACTCCTTCATAATGGGAAAATCATCGAGCAGCCGGCTAATCAGTCGACGCTGACGCGGCGGTACACCGAGCAGGCCGTCGCCTTCATCCGCGAGCACGGGCAGCGTCCCTTCTTCCTCTATTTCGCGCACACCTTTCCCCACGTGCCGCTGTTTGCCTCGCCCGCCTTCAAGGGAAAGAGCCGGGCAGGGATCTACGGCGACGCGGTCGCAGAACTCGACTGGAGCGTCGGCGAGGTGCTCGCGACTCTGCGCAAGGAGGGCCTGGCGGAAAACACGCTGGTCATTTTTGCCAGCGACAACGGCCCCTGGCTGACGATGCGGGATCAAGGCGGCAGCGCGGGACTCCTCCGCGATGGCAAGGGCAGCACCTGGGAGGGCGGGATGCGCGTCCCGGGCATCGCCTGGATGCCCGGCCGGATCCAGCCCGGGGTCACCTCGGAAATGGCGTCCGTGCTCGATCTTTATCCGACCGCGCTGGTGCTCGCGCAGGCGCCGCAACCAGACAAGTTAGCACTCGATGGCATCGATCTGGGGCCTTTGCTCTTCCACCGGCAGCCGCTTCCCGAACGGCCGTTCTTCTATTACCGCGGCAACGAACTCTTCGCCTGTCGCGTCGGCGAATGGAAGGCACACTTTCGCACCCAGACCGGCTATGGCCAGGCTCCGCTGGAGGTGCACGAGCCGCCGCTCTTGTTCCACCTCGGCCGCGATCCGTCGGAGAAGCGCGATGTCGCCGCCGCACATCCGGACGTCTTCGAACGGATCTCCCGGCTCGTCACCGCCCACCGCGCGACGGTCGTGCCGGCTCCGCCCCAGTTGAATTGACATGAACCCGACTCCCCTGCTCCCGTCCGGCGCGCTTGCTGCCCTGATCGGGATCGTGCCGGCACTGTCTCCGGCCTGCGCTGCCCAAGATCCGATCGGCACCCCGAACGTCGTCCTGATCGTCGCCGACGACATGGGCTATGCCGATCTCGCCAGCCAGGGTGCCCGCGGCATCCGCACGCCCCATCTGGACCGGATGGCCGCGGAGGGCACCCGTTTCACCAACTTCTACGTCGCCCAGGCGGTCTGCACGGCATCGCGGGCCGCTATTCTGTCCGGCGCCTATCCCAACCGGATCGGGCTGCAGGGCGCGTTCAATCATACCAGTCGTGGCGGCGTGCATGAGGACGAGTGGCTGCTGCCCGAGATGTTCAAATCCCGCGGTTATGCCACGGCGGGGATGGGCAAGTGGCACCTCGGCACCCGGCCGAAATTCAATCCTCTCCGGCACGGTTTCGACGAGTGGCTCGGCATCCCCTACTCCAACGATAACACCAAATACCACCCGGTCCTCGCGGCCGAGATGCCACCGCTCCCGCTCTATGATGGCGAGGCAGTCGTGGAACTCGACCCCGACCAGTCCCAGTTCACCCGCCGTTTCACCGAGCGCGCCATCCGCTTCCTCGAGCGCAACGCCGCCGGCCCGTTCTTCCTCTACCTGCCCCACGTCATGCCGCACGTTCCGATCTTCGCCTCAGACCGATTCAGGGGCCGCTCCGCCGCCGGACTCTATGGCGATGTGATCGAGGAACTCGACTGGTCGGTGGGCGAAATTCTCGCGGCCCTCGACCGGCTGGGCATCGCTCAGCAAACCCTCGTGATCTTCATGTCGGACAACGGCCCCTTCCTTTCCTACGGCGAGCACGCCGGCGCTGCCACCCCGCTACGGGAAGGAAAGCTGACGGCGTTTGAAGGCGGCGTGCGCGTGCCCTGCATCGTACGCTGGCCCGGTCGCGTCCCGCGCGATCGCGTATCCGCCGAGCCCTTCATGGCCATCGACTGGATGCCGACGCTGGCCGAACTCGTCGGTGGCCGCCCGCCCAGCCGGAAGATTGACGGCCGCTCGGTGAAGGGGCTGCTGCTCGGCGAATCCGGCGCGGTTACTCCGCATGATGTCCTCTTTTTCTATTCCGGCACGGAACTGCACGCGGTTCGCAGCGGCCCGTGGAAGCTGCACTTTCCGCATTCGTATCTGACGGTTGCCGCGGAACCCGGCCGGAACGGCAAGCCCTCAAACTGGGGACGGCTCGCACCCCAGTCCATCACGCAGTCCGGCGTCGAGGGGATTGCCAGCCGCCACGGCTACCGGGTCGAACAACTCGGGCTGTCCCTCTTCAATCTCGATCAGGACCCCGGCGAGACGCGCAATCTCGCCGCGGCAAATCCCGACGTCGTCCAGCGGCTCAGCGCCGCAGCGGATCAGATGCGGCTGGAACTCGGTGACAAGCTCCGGGATGTCAAGGGTTCGGGCCTGCGCGCCGCCGGGATCGATCCGTAATCCGTGCAGCCGTCGTTTTCTTGCGTGCAATCGCTTTGGGACAAGGAGGTCGCAGGGGACAATCATGAGGGCATCGGAGCGTTCATATTTGCGATGGTTTTGAGAAAACCATCATGCTCGCTACTCGCTACTCGATGCTCGCTACTGTTTTGGTTGCGGCCGCCGCGGTGTGTCCAATCCTGATTCAGCCGGATGGTATCAGCCATCGCGCCACCCGATGAAACGAACAAATTTGCTGTCGTTGCTGTTCACCGCCGGCCTTGCGTGCACCGCCGGTTTCGCCGCCGAAACGGATCGTCCCAATTTCATCATCATCATGGCGGACGACATGGGCTGGTCCGATCTGGGCTGTTACGGCAGTGAAATCGAGACCCCGCAACTCGACGCACTCGCCCGCGGCGGGCTGCGCTTCACCCATTTCTATAATACCGCCCGCTGCTGTCCCACGCGCGCCGCGCTGCTCACCGGATTGTACCAGCACCAGGCCGGAATCGGCCACATGGTGGCCAACGATGGCATCCCTTCCTACCAGGGCTTCCTGAACGACCGGTGCGTCACGCTGGCCGAAGCCCTGAGGCCCGCGGGCTACACGACGCTGATGACCGGGAAGTGGCATGTCGGTTCCGAACCCGGCCGCTGGCCGGCGGATCGCGGCTTTGACCGCTTCTGGGGAACGCCCTCGGGCGGCGGTTTCTACTTCAAGGAAACGCTCGAGATTCGAAGCGAGCGATTCTTCGTGGAGGATAATGAGCGCGTCGCGCCGCCGGACGATCTCTACGTCACGGATACGTTTACCGATCACGCGCTGGAGTTTGTCGAGGCGGCCGTCACCCGAACGAAACGACCATTCTTTCTTTACCTGGCCCACATCGCGCCGCACTGGCCGCTCCAGGCCAAGCCGGCCGACATCGCGAAATATGCGGGCCGCTACGACGAGGGCTGGGACGTCATCCGGTCGCGCCGTTTCGCCCGGCAACGGGAGATGGGGCTCATTCCATCGGATACGGTACTGAGCCCGCGGGACCCGGAGGCGAAGGCGTGGACGGACATGCCGGAACCTGCGCGCAGCGATCTCGCCCGGCGGATGGAAATCTACGCGGCCCAGATCGACTGCATCGATCAGAACGTGGGGCGGCTGATCGCAAAGCTGAAGGAGCTCGGCCAGTTCGAAAACACGCTGCTGCTCTTCCTCTCTGACAATGGCAGCTCCGCCGAGGGCGGTCCGGGCGGATTCAGCCGGGGCGTCCCGGGCGCTCCGCTCGGCACCGCCCGCTCGTATGCGAGCGCAGGATTGGAATGGGCAAACGCCGCGGATACCCCGTTCCGGAAATTCAAGAAGGCCACCCACGAGGGCGGCATTGCCAGCCCATTGATCGTTCACTGGCCCGCCGGCATTGCGGCCCGGGGCGAACTCCGCACCCAGCCAGGGCATGTCATCGATATCATGCCGACGCTGCTCGAACTCGCCGGCACATCGCATCCGCCGGCGTTCAAGGATCGACCGCTCCTGCCGCTCGCCGGCCGAAGCCTCGTGCCGGCTTTTCAGAACCGCGCCATGCCGCCGGCCGCGCTCTGCTGGGAGCACGAGGGCAACAAGGCCGTTCGGCTGGGCGACTGGAAAGCCGTCACCCGCGGCCGCGAGCCGTGGGCGCTCTATCATCTGGCCACCGATCGCACCGAGACTCGTGATCTGGCGGATCAGCATCCGGACCGGGTCCGCGCACTGGCTGCCCACTGGCAGGAGTGGGCTTCCCAGGCCGGGGTCTGGGAATGGGACGAGTTGCAGCGGCACCGGCAGGCGCGCGCCAAGGCAAAGCGGTCGCAATAGACTCCTGTCGCTCCCGCTTCGCTCCGCCCCCGCTACGCACGAGCGGCACTATCATCGGCTCCCCAGGCATGCGATCCGATGTCGCAACTGCGACACCTAATCGCACTGCGCCGCAGGATGCGCGCCGCGAAAGTCAAATAATGCGGAGACCTCCTGCGGCACCGATGCGATGCTCGTTATCAACTCCAAGGGACAATGAAAACGACCCAGTTACCCCGGAAGCTGACCGCCTCCTGGGATTCGTTTTCTGCCCATGACACCCCCACGACGCCGCACCAGACTGGGATGCGGCTGATATTTCACGGCCGCGGTTGAACCGCACTCCCGGCCGTCACGATCTTCAACATGAACCTCGCGATTATCGGCCCCTCTGGTGTTGGCAAAGGCTCGCATGCCTCGAGCTTGTGTGCGCGCTTCCGGCTGCGTCACGTCGCCACCGGCGACCTGTTCCGGGACAACCTGCAAAGCCACACCGCGCTCGGGATTCTCGCCCGCAAGTATATGGAGCAGGGCGAACTCGTCCCCGACGAGATTGTCGACGCGATGATCGAGGAATGGTTGAACCGGGTGCCGCCGGAACGCGGCACGCTCTTCGATGGCTTTCCACGCACCGCCGCCCAGGCCCGGTTCCTCGACGAGTTGCTGGGCCGCTTCGATCGTTCCCTCGACGCCGTCATCTACCTGCAGGTCTCGGACGACGAGGTCGTCAAACGGCTCTCCGGCCGCTTCATCTGCCGGAGCTGCCAGACCCCCTATCACCAGACCACCCGGCCGCCCGAGGTGTACGGAGTCTGTGACGAATGCGGCGGCGAACTCTATCACCGGCCGGACGACTCGACCGAGCTCACTCGTGCGCGGCTGCGGGTGTTTCATCGCAGCGCCGGCCCCGTCCTCGACTACTATTCCGCCGCCGGGAAGCTTGTCATCATTTCCGGCGAGGAATCCATCGCGGAGGTGGATGCGCGGCTGATCCGTGCCCTCGAGGGAGTGCGGAATCGCACCTACGGCTTTGCGACCCCGCAGGAAGTGGCCGCCTTGCCGCGGGTCGCGGTCGTGCACCCCACCCCGGTCCATCTCGCCCGGCCGACCCTGGATCTCGTGCTCTTCGGCGCGCCAGGTTCCGGCAAGGGGACCCAGGCCGAGCAGCTCTGTCGCGAATTCAAGCTGCCGCATATCGCCACGGGCGACCTCTTCCGCGACAACCTGCGCCGCTCGACCGAGCTCGGCAAACTCGCCCGCACCTACATGGATCGGGGCGAATTGGTGCCGGACGACGTCACCGACGCCATGGTGGAGGAGCGGCTCGCCCGAACCGATGTCCAGGACGGCTGCGTACTCGACGGATTCCCGCGCAACCTGCACCAGGCTCAGGCGCTGATGGACATCATGGGCCGGCAACGCCGCCGGTTGACCGGGGTCCTCTATATCAACGTGCCCGATGAAGCGATCGTCGAACGCCTTTCCGGTCGGCTGATCTGTGAGAAATGCCAGGCGCCCTATCACACCCAGTACAAGCAGCCGCGGGTTCCCGGCGTATGCGACCACTGCTCGGGGGCGCTGTACCAGCGCGCTGACGACAGTGCGAGCACCGTCCGGGCACGACTCGCCACGTTCCACCGTCAGACCGAGCCGTTGATCGAGTTTTATCGCAATGCGGGGCTGCTGGTCGAGGTGAACGGCGAGCGCAAACCCGCCGAGGTCACTGCCGCAAGCATCGCCGCGATTCATTCCCTCATCCCCCCCGTTCGGGCCTCGGCAGTCCCGGCTGAGGCTACCAGCAATCGTTGATCGCCTTCCCGGATCGGGGCTGCCGCTCGCTCGGGGCCTTGGAGCGCACCGGCCCGGGCCCGTCCTGCGAAATCGTGACGAAAACGGCTGCGCGCAACCATCTGACGTTGCAGCGGCATCTTGACGCTCCTTTCCACCGCAAGCGGCGAGACGCCATACCTCACAACCCATCTGGCGGAATATGTGATTCGGAACGCTTTTCGCCGGTTGAAAACCGGCGCTACCCCAGGCAACCGCACGCGCCAACGATCTCCGGACCCGCCAGAGGGCCGGCCCGCCGTAGCGCCGCGTCTCCGACCGGCGAAATTCAATTCGAATTGCATTCTCTTCCACCCGGTCGAATGCGCGCTGCGCCTCGACCTGATGCGGGGCGGCTTGCTCGCCACCGGCCTCGCAGGGCGGCAAGACCCCACCACTGCCAGGTTCTCTGCACGGCGTGATCGATCCTTCGGATGTAACTCGCCCTGGGATTCCAGGCGTCATGCCATCATGCACTTTCCCCTGCACGTCGCGCTCGTCCCCGCATTTGTTTTTGCCCTCCCCATCCTGTCCGCCTCCGTTCCGGCTCCCGCTGCCCCGCCCAATGTGATCTTCATCATGGCCGACGATCTGGGGTACACCGACCTAGCCTGCTTCGGCAGCCGCTACTACGAGACGCCCAACATCGATCGGCTCGCCTCGCAGGGGATGAGGCTGACGAATCATCACCACCACCAGAATTGCGCCCCCACCCGGGCTGCCCTGATGACGGGGCAATATGCTCCCCGGACCGGCGTTTACACCGTGGGCGGAATCGATCGTTTTGACTGGAGCCGGCGCCCGCTCCGGCCAGTGCCGAACGTCACCCAACTACCGCTGGATCGGGTGCTCCTGCCGGCGGCGATGAAGGCGGCGGGCTTTGCCACCGGGATGTTCGGGAAATGGCACCTCGGGAATGATGGACCTTATCATCCCGGTCGCCGCGGGTTCGACGAAGCCATCGTCAGCCAGGGCGCCCATTTCAATTTCGAGACCACGCCTCCCGTCACCGTTCCCAAGGGCCAATACCTCGCCGATTTCCTCACCGATCGCGCGGTCGACTTCATCACCCGTCATCGCAACGGACCGTTTTTTCTCTACCTGCCGCATTTCGGCGTGCATGCGCCCCACCACGCCAAGCCGGAGTTGGTCGCGAAGTTCAAGGACAAGCCGGCCGCCGGCGGGCATCACGATCCGGTCTATGCCGCAATGATTGCCAGCGTCGACGAAAGCGTCGGCCGCATCATGCGGACGATCGACGAGCTAAAACTCACGGAAAATACCGTGCTCATCTTCACCAGCGACAACGGCGGCGTCGGAGGCTATGACCGTGAGGGGATCCAAAAGAGCAACAGCATCACCGACAACGCCCCGCTCCGCAGCGGCAAGGGCAGCCTTTACGAGGGAGGCACCCGCGTTCCCTTCATCGTGCGCTGGCCGGGCATCGTCCCGCCGGGCACCGCCTGCGATGTGCCGTCAATCCACGTCGACATCTTCCCAACTCTCGTGGCCTTGACCCGCGGCAAGCTGCCCGAATCCCAGGTGTTCGATGGCGAGAGTCTCCTGCCCTTGTTTCGGAAACCCGACGCCAGCCTCAAACGCGAGGCAATCTTTCAGCATTTTCCCGGTTATCTCGGAGCCGGGCCGGATGCCTGGCGGACTACGCCGGTCAGCCTGGTTCAGGCCGGCGACTGGAAGCTCATGGAATTCCTCGAGGACGGCCGGCTTGAACTCTACAATCTCCGCGACGACATCGGCGAAACCCGAAACCTGGCGTCAACCGAAACCGTCCGGGCGCAGGAAATGCATGCGCGACTCCTGGCGTGGCGGGAAGCAATCCAGGCGCCGATGCCGGAGAAGAACAGCGGTACCGCTCCACCCCTCAAGAAGAACAAGAAGAAGGGCGGGAGGAAGGACCGATCCAAAGAGAAGATCTGAGCCAAGAATTCATTTGGGAACCGCGAAGAACGCGAAGCAGCGCGAAATTTCAGAGCGCGCGCCAGTCCGGAATACCATGATGCGGCTCACCATTTGGTGAGGATGAAAGACGGTTCGGAATCCCTTGTTTTCACTTCGCGAACCTTCGCGCCCTTCGCGGTTGAAATGCATGGTGGACTGCAAAAAAAACCGCCCGGATTGCTCCGGGCGGTCTTGAATTCTGGCGTGCCGGGATGGCGGCACTCAATGAACGGCTGCCAGCCTCATTCCTTCTTGGCTGCCTCGTCGAGAATGTCGCCGAGGTTCATCATGTCGTTGCCGGCACTGCGGTTCAGCTGCTCGTAGGCCGAGGTCTCGGCCGCGAGCTGCGAATCCGAATAGTTCGCCGCCTTGATCGACAGTCCGAGCCGCCGTTCCTCGCGATCGATCTTGATCACGCGCGCCGAAACCTCCTGGCCCGGCTTGAGGACGTCCTTCACCTTGTCGATCCGCTCCTCGCTGATCTGCGAGATGTGCACCAGCCCGTCGATCCCGTCCTTCAGCTCGACGAATGCGCCGAACGAGGTGATCTTCGTGACGTTGCCGGTCACCACATCGCCAATCTTGAAGAAGGCGTCGATGTCGCTCCACGGGTCGGTCGCCAGCTGCTTCATGCCCAGGCTGATTCGCTGCTGGTTCGAATCGACATCGAGCACGATCGCGTCGACCTCGTCGCCCTTCTTGAGGACCTCGGAGGGATGATTGACCTTCCGGGTCCAGCTCATGTCCGAGACGTGAACCATGCCGTCGATGCCTTCCTCGAGTTCGATGAAGGCGCCGTAGGTGGTCATGTTGCGAACCTTGCCGCGGACGCGGGCGCCAATCGGGTAATTGTGCCGGACCATGTCCCACGGGTTCGGTTCGAGCTGGCGGAGGCCGAGCGAAATCTTCTGTTCCTCCTTCTGGATCCCGAGGACCACCGCATCGAGTTCCTGGCCGACCTTGAGCAGCTCGGACGGCTTGGTGATCCGCTTCGTCCAGGACATCTCGGTGATGTGCACGAGGCCTTCGACGCCGGGTTCGATTTCCACGAACGCGCCGTAGGGGACCAGGTTGACGACCCGGCCGTGGACCTTCGCTCCGACCGGATACTTCCGATCGATTTCGTCCCACGGGTTCTTGGTCGTCTGCTTCAGCCCAAGGGAGACCCGCTCCTTCTCGCGGTTCACCTCGATGATCATAACCTGGACCTCCTCGCCCTGCTTGAGCATTTCGCTCGGGTGCGAGATCCGGCCCCAGGACATGTCGGTGATGTGCAGCAGGCCGTCCATGCCATCGAGATCGATGAACGCACCGAAATCGGTGATGTTCTTGACGACGCCGCGGCGAATCTGGCCGGGCTGGATGGAATCGAGGAGGTTGCGGCGCTTCTCGGTACGCTGCTGCTCGATCAGTTCGCGGCGGGAAAGAACGATGTTCTTCCGGTCGAGATTGATTTTGAGAACCTTGAAGTCGTAGGTCTGCCCCACGTACTGGTCGAGGTTCTTGGGCGGCTGGATGTCGATGTGCGAGGCCGGCATGAAGGCGTCGACGCCGATCGAGATGATCAGTCCGCCCTTGACCTTGGCCTTGACCCGGCCGGTGGCCACGGAGCCCTCCGGGAACTTGGTCAGGATGTTGTCCCAGTTCTTCTTCTGCTCGGCCTTGTCGAACGAGAGGACCGGAGCACCGCTCTTGTCCTCCAGCTTCTCGACCAGCACCTCGATGGTGGAGCCAATCTGGAGTTCACCGATGTCGATGAACTCGTTGGCGGGTATGACGCCTTCGGACTTGCCGCCGATATCGACGACGACCTCATTCTGGCGGATTTCGGTGATGACGCCCGGGACAATCGCGCCTTCCTTCAGCTTGTCGAAGGAGGACTGCGCCAGGAGATCTTGCATTACGGAACTCATATAACGAATACGTCGGACGTGCGTTCCTGCTCCAGATCACGCCCATCCGACGGGTCGGCCGCGCGTTTAAGCACGGCCGGATTGGTTGATGGTTATACCAGCGTTTCAGGTCGACGGGAGCATCGCGGCAACGCCAACCTGTCCTAGAGAACCGCCGCGAACGGTCACAGTCCCCGCCGGTGAGGTCCGCCGCAAGCCCGAAGTTCGACACGTAAGGAACTGCAGAATCCCTTCAGCCTCCCGGCTGACCCGCGCGACGCGGCCGTATCCGGGCGGCAGGCAGTCGGCACTCGAAGCAATCTAGCCTTTGAATTGCAGCGGTTTGCCGCGCCAGCACTTCATTCCTCGACTGACGATCACCGCACCCCTTTGAGGACCTCGTCGACCGTCCGGAAGAGCACCTCATACTGGGGAGTGTCTCGCAAAGGCGTTTCTGTAGCCATGCCCGGGTGATTGCTGGAATCGCTTTCGATGATTTCGGAGATCCGGACGGTCAGCTGCGTGCCGCCCTCCGGGTTGGGCTCGAGCCACGCCCTGATGACCAGCTGCCGCGCCGTGCCGATGTCCTCACCGCGGCCGAGCCCGCTCACGGCCTCGAACTCGCCCTGCGCGGCTCCGCCGCGAACAAAGCGGTAACCCATCCGGCCGGCGGCCGTTCGGAGCGCCTCGTAAGTGGCTCGCTGCGGCGCGTCATAGGCCCGGGCGCGCGTCTCATCGCGGCCGGCGAGCCGTTGGCGCATCGCCTCGGCGGTATCAGGAAAGGATCCACAACCCGTAAGCGCACTCAAACCGACCGCGAGCAACAGCATCAGGAATCGACTCATTGCCGCGACTGTGCCCAACAACCCGCGGGCGGCGACTTCAATCCGGTTTTCCCGGCCAGAGTTGGTTTTCCTCCACCTCCAGGATTCCTCGATCTGGCTCCGGCGACTGCGCGCAGACCGCCAGGACTCGCCGCGGAGCGGCGCCGAAGGAATCGCGCCGCGCGATTCCTCTAGTCGATGAACCGCTTCGTCAGATCGCCATAGGCATCAATCCGGCGATCCCGCAGGAATGGCCAATGGGTGCGCGTGGCGTCCACCTTGCCGAGATCCACCGGCACCAGCATGACCTCCTCCCGGTCGGTGCCACCCTTGGCCAGGATTTCCCCGCTCGTGCCAGCAACGAAACTCTGTCCCCAGAATTCGATCCCGTCGCCGCCCTCCGGCCGTTCCAGCCCAATCCGGTTCACTGCCGCCACATAGCATCCATTGGCCACCGCATGGCTGCGCTGGATGAGTTCCCAGGCGCCGTGCTGGTTCTTGCCGTGCTTGGCTTTCTCGCCCGGATGCCAGCCAATCGCGGTGGGGTAAAAGAGGATCTCGGCGCCCTGCATCGCCGTCAGCCGCGCTCCCTCCGGGTACCACTGGTCCCAGCACACCAGCACCCCGATTTTCCCGAACTTCGTATCCCAGGCCCTGAACCCGGTGTCGCCCGGCGTGAAGTAGAACTTCTCGTAGTAGAGCGGATCGTCCGGAATGTGCATCTTGCGATAGCGCCCGAGCAGCCGTCCGCCCGCATCAATGATCGCCGCGGTATTGTGGTACAGCCCCGCCGCGCGCTTCTCGAAGAGCGAGGCGATGATCACGCAACCGTACTTGCGGGCGATCTTCTGAAACGCCTGCGTGCTGGGCCCGGGAATCGGTTCCGCCAGTTTGAAGTACTCATGGTTTTCCGCCTGGCAGAAATACTGCGAGCGAAACAGCTCCTGCGTGCAGATGATGTTCGCACCGCCCTTGGCCGCGCGCTCCGCGAGCTCAAGGGCCTTCTTCAAATTGCCCGCGGGACTGGTGCCGCACGCGTGCTGGAGGAGACCGAGGATGACCTTGGACATTTGCCGATCACGGTTTCCGTTTGCCGGCCGAAGGCAAGCGCTTGAAGACGCTGGGCATTCAGCCGCCGCAACCCACTTTCCTGCAGCGACGACCCCGCGTCGTCCGGAAACCCGATGGGAAATTCATTCTTGCGCAGCGGACCGATCTCGGTGGCCGTGACGGAGCACGGCCCTCCATGTACGAGGTTCGGAATGTTGTGGCCGGGCGGCCTGCCCGCCGACTTGTCCTCCGTAGCTTCAGCGCCTGAATCGAATTGCCGGTCCTGGAGGGACGACCTCCGCGTCGTCCGGAAACCCGATGGGAAATCCATTCTGCGAAGCTGTTGGGCCATTGCGGCCGGGGCGGAGCCCGGCCCTCCACGATTCCGTGATTCACCCGTCTGTTGGAAATGCAGCCTGCGAATCCAATTCAGATTCCTGAATCGAATTTCCGGTCCTGGAGGGACGCCCTCCGTGGCGTCCACACACCGGATCGGTTTCACGTTCTGCCTGGTCCAATGCCTTGGCGGCCGGAATGGCCTGACGACCCTCACGTCGTCCGCTGTTTCAATCTGAAACCCAGCCCACCGTGCTCAGTACACCACCTTGTTCAGCGGATACTCCACGATCCCCTCGGCCCCCAGCGCCTTCAGCTGCGGAATGATTTCCCGCACCACATTCTCGTCGATGATCGTCTCGATCGCGACCCAGTCGGGATTGGTCAGGTGCGAAATGGTCGGGTTGCGGAGCGCCGGCAGCGCCTTCACCAGCGCCTCCAACTCCCGCTTCGGAAGGTTCATCTTCAGGCCGACTTTCGATCCCGCCTCGAGCGCCCCGCGCAGGAGCAGCGCAATCGTCTCCATTTTCTTGCGCTTGGCCGGATCGGCCCAGCTCTTGCGGTTGGCGATGAGCTTGGTGTTCGTCTCCAGCAGCGTATCCACAATCCGCAGCTTGTTCGCGCGCAGCGAGGATCCGGTCTCCGTGATGTCGACGATCGCATCCACCAGATCGGGGACTTTCACCTCGGTCGCACCCCACGAAAACTCGACGTCCACCTTGACCCCCTTCTCGGCAAAGTAGCGGCGGGTCGTGTTCACCAGCTCGGTGGCAATCCGCTTGCCCTCCAGGTCGGTCGCCGATCGGACCGTCGACGCTTCGGGCACACACAGCACCCAACGCGACTTCTGGCTGGAGACCTTGCTGTAGATCAGGTCGCACACCGTCACGACATCGGAGTTGTTTTCCTTGATCCAGTCCTCGCCGGTCAGCCCGCAGTCGAAAAATCCATGTTCCACGTAACGGCTCACCTCCTGGGCGCGGACGAAACGGCCGTCGAGTTCCGGATCGTCGATTGCCGGCCGGTAGCTCCGGGAACTGGTCGTGATCTTCCAGCCGGCCTTGGCGAACAGGCTCTTGGTGGACTCCTCGAGGCTGCCCTTCGGCAGACCGAGCATCAGCAGTGGTGCTTTTTCGGACACAAGCCGAAGCCACACGCGCGATGGAACTCGTTCAAGGTAAATCTCCAGCGGCCAAGGCAGTCAGACGGCACCGCACCGGCCGGCTCGTGTCCCACCCGTCCCGCGGTGGTTGACATTACCGCCATCAATTGTAAAAACCGCTTCTCCGCCGCCGGTCATGCCCACCACTCTGCCTCCCCGCACCGAGCCCAAGCCCCTCATCGTCATTGTCGAGGACGAGGCGGAGCTCGCCGCGTTGATTGCGATGCAGCTGGAACGCGCGGGCATGAACACCCAGATCTGCAATCGCGCCACCCACGCCGCAAAATTTCTCAAGAAGAACTTCGCCAACCTGGTGCTGCTCGACATCAACCTGCCCGACCAGTCGGGCTTCTCCCTGCTGGAGGAGCTGAAGGCCGCCGACATCTCCGTGCCGATCATCTTCCTCACCGGCAACGTCGAGGAAACCAGCAAGGTGAAGGGCCTCGAGATGGGCGGCGACGATTACATCACCAAGCCGTTCAGCTACGCCGAACTCAGTGCACGGATTCGGGCCGTCCTGCGCCGGACCGACACGAAGGCGGACTTCAACGTCACCAAGAATGTGCGGCTGAACGACCAGCCGTTCGACTTCTGCGGCGCGCGCGTCACGCCGGAGAGGCTGGAAATCGCATTCCCCGATGGTGCCGTGCAGAAAATCGGCCGCAAGGAGCTCGGCATCCTGGCCTATCTCGACGCGCACGCCGGCCAGGTCATCACGCGCAAGGCGCTGATCCATTCAGTCTGGGGCATCCATGCCGACGTCAGGAGCCGCTCGCTTGATCAATACATCGTCAAGGTGCGGGATCTATTCAGCGCCCACGGGCTCGAACTGACGGCCTTTCGCACCGTGCATGGGATCGGTTACATCTTTGATCCGCGCGGCATCTCCCCCGACGGCCGGGAGTAGCGGCGGGGCCGAAGCCGAGCCGGTGCGGCAGGCCTCCCGGCGCCCCGAACGGTGAATGCTTTCAGAGGGGGAGCCGAGTCGCTCAGCGCCAGCCCGGTCCGATCAGTTCGCGCAATGGCACCTCGCGCTGCCAGACGGTGTTGCCCTCGATATTCACGATTTCCAGCCGCGCGAACGGCTCTCCGCCCCTGGTCTCGAAAGACACCACCGAGAAGGTCTGCATTTCCGTGTAGACGAACAGCGTCTCGCCATGGGGAGGATGGAAGTTGGCATTGGTGAGCCGGGCGGTCTCCATCTCGTACAGCGGGTAGGCCCCGGGCCGCGGGATAATCCGCACATCCGCGCGGTGGCGGTCACCGGAGAGCAGCAGCACGCCGGAAATCTTCTCCCGGGCAATCAAGTCGAAGATCTCCTCACGCTCCTCCGGGTGGCCCGCCCACGTGTCATTGGCGATCCCACCGGCGGCGGCCGTCTTGGAATCGAAGGCCCAGGGCACGCCGGAGACCAGAAGTTTGAAGGTCGCGGTCGAACGTCGCAGGCTCTCCAGCAGCCAGCGTTTCTGAACCGGACCGAGCATGGAGGCGCCCGGCCGCCGCCAGTTCTCCCGGTAAAAGCGTCCGTCGAGCATGAACACCTCCACGGCGCCGAGTTGAAAATTAAACGGGTCTTCCGTGCCGAAGTATGGCAGCGGGTCGCCGGGCAGGTAAGCCTCGGGCGGCGCGTTCTGGCTCCGGGACATCGCTGGCGCATCGGCTGCCAGGGCCGGGCCGGCGGTCGCCAGTAACAAGCAGAGCAGCCGCCAGCCCGTACCCTCGCCCGCGATGGGCCGCGAAGCTCCAAACCGGGATCCAACCTTCCGCTCCAGGGCAAGTGATGGCCTGCTGTGCATGGTGGTTGTATTCATAAAGCGGCAATCGCCTCCAGGGTTGGGCGCAATGTCATACCCCGCCGAGCTGCCAATGGCGGACTGATATCGGCAAAATCAACCGATCTCGCTGCCAGACGACTCGAGGTCATACATCCTGACTTCATCGATGCCATGTGCCGACACGTACAGCCGGGCCGAATGCGGTCCTCGCGGCCACACTGTAACCTGCGAGGGCCCAATTCCCTCGTCGATCACCTGATAGGCGGGATCGACCCTCCCGTCGCCCGCCGGCCGGTACAACCGAAGTTCCCGGCGGCCCCGACGGCTTCCAGCCAGCAATGCCGGAGCACCCAGCAGGTTCCCCGCCCACACGATGTGCCCCAAGGAGAGATCGTCGTGGATCAGGGCCCGCTTCCACCCGCCCGCGCCCCGCTTGTGCACCGAAAGCTGGTGGCCGTGAAACGGACTGATGGAAAACACCTCGGGTTCGCCGTCGCCGTCCCAGTCAAAAGCACAGGCATCGCTGGATTCCTCCGCGGCGATTGGCTCCAGTGACCACTCTCCATCCAGATCCCGGGGGATGGACAGGAAACTGAGCCCTTCCATCGCGGCCACCAGGTATCCCGGACGCCGGGCGATGCCTAGCTCGGCGTAATCGAAACCGTGGTTCTTGTTCAGCCCCTTCACGATTTGCCGGAGCCTCCAGGGTTGCCTGGGGTCCGGTGGAACCTCGGCCAGATGAATCCCGCCCGGCTGCGTCCAGTCCTCCTTCTGCGCCTTGCCGCCACAAAGCGTGGAAACCAGCAGAAACTTCCGTCCGCTCCGCGCCAGCATCGCGATCCGGTGCGTGTAGGGCATCGTCGCAATCAGGGTGGAGTCCGGGCACTCGCCCTCATCGAGCGGGTAAAGCCGGATCGCAGCTTCCGCGGCATTGAAACCCGGCTTGAACATTGTCGCCGCCACCACATACCGGGCCCCCCGATGTTCCAGCGGGCAGATGCTGATGTAGCCTCCCGGTTCACGCGCAATCACCCTCGGTTCATAGTTCGGCGCCGGAAAAAAGAGCAGGCGATCCTCACCCTCGCTGCCTGCCAGGAAGGAGGGTTCGCCCGCCCCCACGGCGGGAAGCAGCGAAATGCTGTAGCCGCGTTCGAGGCGGGCCAGGGTGCGATGGGAGACGGTCATCGGTTTCAAAACTCCAGCGACTGGATCGGCCGGGCTTACGGACTTGATTGATTGAAACGGATATGGCTTTTTCAAGTGAAATTACGATAGACCGTCAAATTATTGCGACCCGCGCTTCAAATTTACATCTCACTGCAGGACAATTATACAAGCCGTTAGACAGCCCACCGATATAGAGGCTATTTCATGGAAACTAAATTGCCCGGACCCCCGAGTCACGAATTGCGTTTCGCTGATTTCGCCCAGCCCGGAGCTGTGGTCTCGAATGCATGGCCGCAATCCCGCGCTACGCCCGGGGCGACGTTGCAGGCAATTGAGCAGATCCTGACTCAATTTCCGCTTTTCGAAGCCTTCCAGACCGTGGACGTCCCGACCCGGCCGGAGCGGCAGTCCATCCGTGCGCTGCTCCATGATCGCGGTCATCCGCACACCTGTGCGCTGACTCGCGTGCTCGGTGAGCAAAAACTCAACCTGTCCTCAATCGATCCTGAGCACCGCCGGCGCTCAGTCGCTGGGATGATCGCCCAGCTCGACCATGTGGTTGAACTCGGCGCCCGGAACGTGGCTGTCATCAGCGGCGCGCGCCCCGCGGATCCGTCCCTCCGACCTTCCGCATTGCAGGCGCTGGAGGAATCGTTGGGGGAGCTTGCCGCCGCGACCGCCGACCGGGGACTCACGCTCTTGATCGAGCCGCTCGACCACTCCGCGCACAAATGCCAGACGCTCGGAACCACGAGGGAGGCCGTCGCGATCTGCCGGCGGCTTGCCGCACGCAAGCTGCCTCTCTCGCTGTGCCTGGATACCGCCCACCTCATCCTGAACGACGAGGACATCATCGCCGCAGTCGCGGAAGCTCGCGATTTCGTTGCCGAGTTCCATTTCTGCAATCCGGTCACTGACCGGGCCTCCCCGCTGTTTGGCGATCAACATGTGCCCTTCGGCCCCCCGGGCGTGATAGGTACGGAGCAAATCGCCTCCCTGCTGGCAAAGCTTCGCGACGCCCACTTCCTCGACGCCCGGAACCGTCCGCGGATCTATTGCGAAGTCATGAAACCCGCCGGAATGGAATCCCTCGCTGTCATCGAGCACTGCCATGACACGCTCGTGAATGGATGGGCCGCCGCGCAACGATTGCCCCGATAGCCCGCGAAGGTACCCGAACGGATTCCCTGCGTTTCAGACGAGGCACACTTGGAACCCAGTCACTTCGCGCCCGCAACATAGGCGGCGAGTGTGTGCAGATTGCGGATGAACGTGCGCGACTCGATCACCGGCTGCGGCACGGGCTCCCTCGGAGCGATGCGGATTGTGCCGGGTTCGACCCAGGCACCGCGGGCATCGAGCGAAGATATGGCCTCCCGCGCCGCTTCCGCGGAAATCGTGCCGGTGTCGCTTCGTTCCCATGACTCGAGCGCTCCGTGCGGACGCCGACCCGCCGCAAGCATCTGCACCGCGTCGGCATGGCTTCGGGCCAGCGCGTCGAGCTGCGGACGATTGTAGAAGCCATAGTGGGTCGGGACGTCGCTGCCGTCGTATGTGAGTTCGTAGTTGCGTGTCAGGAACAATGGCCGGTTCGTACGCAGCTCGTAGAAGCGCGCAAGCCGGCCATCGGGCAGCTGTGACGCCCGAAGATAATCCAGCGCGCGAGGAATCGGTTCCAGATAACGCACTTCGCCGGTGGTAAGCGCCAGGGCGATCAACGTCCTGATCACGCCCTGCGATTCCGACCCAGAAATCGCAGGCGGTTCGAAGCGCCTGGCCCACACCGGCTGCATCGCGAAGTTGTACTGCTGCGCCCAGGCAGGCTGCGGTGCGGGCATCTGTGCCAGCAGAAAGAAGTCTCCTCCACGCCGCGCCGCCTCGAGGCAGCGCGGATCGTGGTAAATCGCGTGAGCAAGCAGCATCGTGCGGATGAGGTCACGCTGGGTGTTGTCGTTGAGGGTGTAGTAGCGGCTGAAACCGGTCCACGCATGCTCGCGCGACCAGCTTTCCGGATACGATGCCCTCAAATCTGCCGGCTGCGGCGGGATGATCACGGCCTGAAAATGCTGCGGCCAGCCGCCATTCGGGCGCTGGGCGGAAAGGAAGGCGTCCAGCGCGTACTGCACCGCCCCGTGAATGGCGGCATTCGTGAATTTCAGCTCCCGATCGAGCCGCATCAGAAACCGCAGCGATCCCTGGCTCTTGTCGTCATCAAATGTGGTGACGTCTAGCGCCACGCCGGCCGGCGGTTCCTCGCGGCCGTTCATCTCGTTGTCGAAGGGTCGATCATGCGGCAGGAAGCCGTCGGTGCCGGGCTGCTGCGCAGCCCGCCTCGCCGTGAACGTGGCGGCATGAGGGGCGTCGACGCGGTAGGCGAAACGGCTTCGCTTTGCAGGATCGAACTCGATATGCTCGCACCAGCCGCCCGAAAGCAGCTGGCCCCTGACCAGCGCCATGCCAGTCGCAACCGCGGCCTCGAGCAGCCGAGGATCGCGCACCAGCTCGTGCGCTTCGAGATACGCCAGGCCCACGGCGGCGGTACCCGGACTTTCGATCCAGCCCTGGGTGGGCGTTGTCGGTTGCTCGCCCTCGCGGAACTCGAGATCGGCGCTCGTGCGGTGGACGTAGGACCCATGGACGGCGACTTTCCCACGGTAGAATTCGACCGCGCGCCGCAGCGCCGCAATCGCCTCATCCCGCGTTGGCGCTGAAAAATCCGCGGCGACGCCGCGCACCGGCAGGAGCGCGAGCATGAATCCGATGAGCAGTAATCCTGTACGATTCGCCATGATGGAACGGGGTGGGTATTCGAAAGGAGGTTCAGCAGCCGAACCGGCGGAGGACTGCGCGCATGTTTTCCGCGCTTCGAACGTAGTCGGGCTCCCGGCTGTCGCGTTCGACCATGATCCAGCCTTCATATCGGATCGCTTCGAGCGCGCGGATGACACCGGGCAGATCGAGGGCTCCCGTGCCGAGCTCGCAGAATTTCTCCCCCGCTCCGTCCTTGTTGCCGACGCGGTGCGCCGGGAGATCCTTCAGGTGCACGTAGCGGCAGCGCTCGCCGAGGTCGCGGATGGTCTGCACCGGGTCCGAGCCGCAAAGGGCGAGATGTCCGGTGTCGGGGCAGGCGAACATTCCGGGTCGCTCGTCGAGGTAGCGCAGCAAATCCTCGCGCGTCTCCACCGCGCCCGGCGATCCGCGCGCACCCACATGCGGATGCACGGTGAGGATGATGCCGTGCTCGCCGGCCGCCTCCGTCCAGCGCTTCGATTCCTCCTTCGCCACACCCGTGCGCAGGATTCGCGCCCCGGCGGCTTTCGCATAGGCAATTCCCTCGCGCGGGCCCGCACCGATTGCGGCGCAGGTGAGGCCCAAAGCGGCGCACTTTTCGCGCACGATCTCCCCAGGATGACCGATCTCGGCTATCTTCGCCTCCCAACCGTCATAACCCGTCTCCCGCGTCAGTTCGAGACGTCGATCGAGAAACGCGGCCCGGTTCCAGGCGTGATCCCAATTCCAAAAATGGTGGCCAATCCGCCAGCGCTGCCGCTGGACGTTGACATTCTGTGCCAGCACACGCGGCAGCGCGAGGGCGGCGGCGGCGACAGTGGCCCGGAAGCCGGCATGGAGAAAGGCGCGACGATTCAATGCAGGGGCGGTGCTCATGGGACCAGGTGCGGGCGCCAAATCACACCGCGTACTTCCGACGCATCGGGCGTGCGAGCATCTGGTCGGCGGCAGCGTCGTCGATCGCCCTTTCCGCAGCAGGATCCCAGCGGAGCTTCGAGCGACCGAGCCGGATCGCGATATTGGCGAGGTGCGCGATGGCGATCGAGCGGTGGCCCACTTCGGCCGGCGAGACGGTCGGCTTGCCGTCGTAGATCCGATCGATGAAGTTTCGCTCCTGCAGCTGGCTCTCATACAGGCGGATTTCGCCCGGACCGATTTTCTGGCGCCGCAACTCGTCCGGTGTCGACTCGAGAATCCCGCGGCTCACGAAGATCGACTGGCCATTTTCGCCCTCGAAGAGGAGCCCGTTGCGGTTGCGGCTCGAAACATGGGCACGGACACCGTTCGCATAGACCACCTCGAATGAAAATTCGGTCGCCGTGTTGTAGAGCGCGGTCGGCGGCGGCAGCTTCGCGACGACATTTTCGATCGCGACAGGGCCCGTGTCGTCGGTGCCGAGTGCCCATTGCAGGATGTCGAGGTGGTGAGCGCCCCAGTCGGTGAGGTATCCCCCCGAAAAATCAAAGTTATGGCGCCAGTTGAGCTGCAGGAGCGCAGGTGCGTAGGGCCGCGCGGGCGCTGGGCCGAGCCAGAGATCCCAGTTGAGCTCGCGGGGGACGGGTTCTGGCTGCTGGCGCGCCGCAAGGCCGGACCAGTCCTTGTGACCGCTGCCGAAGCCGACTTTGATCCCCGCGAGCCGGCCGAGACGGCCGTTGCGAACAAGTTCGCAGGCGGTACGAAAATGGATCGAGCTGCGCTGCTGTGCCCCGGTCTGCCATGTGATGCCAGTGTCCGCGACGGTGCGCGCGATTCGGCGCCCCTCCTCGATCGTGAGCGCAAGCGGCTTCTGTCCGTAGATGTGCTTGCCACGACGGGCGGCATGCAGCGCCGCGGCGCAATGCCAGTGGTCGGGTGTGGCGATGTAGACTGCGTCGAGATCCTCGCGGGAGATCATCTCCCGAAAATCTTCGTAGGCGCGGCAGCCTTTGAACGTGCCGCCCGGCTGCTGCTCCGCGTAGTGCGTTTCGACAACCCGCCTGCCAACGAGGCGGCCGCCCCGCTTTTCCCCCTGATAGCCGTAATGCGGAAGCTCTGAAACGGGATCCGCGACCGCGACGACCTGCACGCGCGGGTCGGCGAGGAAATTCGGCACGGTCGAAAACGCAATCGTCCCAAAACCGATCACGCCGAGGTTCACACGCTCGGACGGGGCGGGCCGGCGGACGCGAGACCGCGCAGGCGACACGCACGAGGTGAGGGTTGGCAGCGCAATTCCGGCTGCTGCGGCGAGTGATGTTTGCGCGATGAACTCGCGCCGGCTAAGAATGGATCGCATGCGATAGGGAGAAACGGAAAATTGGAACGCCCGCGGGCCGCAATGCGAGTCCGCGATTCGGAAATTTTCTGCTGGACGCGAAAAATGGGTCGACAAAAGCGCGCGCGGCAACCGCTGCTGGCAACACTTGTTCCACGGCGTCAACGACCTCGAAACCGACTGCGCAAAATCAACACCATAGCCCAATCCCTTTGACCGCGGATGGCGCTGATTTCGCGGATGACGAAGTCACTCATCCAGAGACTCGATTCGTCTGCGCCGGTCGGAGACACGGCGCTACTGGCACGGTCAATCGGTGAGACGGTGAGGCCGGCGAGTGGCTTCACCGACCACCGTTTCACCGACCACCGATTCACGGTCCTGTCTCCGTGACCTCTCCTCAGACCTCCGTGCCCTCCGTGTCGAAGGATTGGGAGATGATCCGCAGCGGGATCCGCCCGAGCCATTTGCCACAAAAAACAGGAGAAGGCCGGGGGCGATCCGCACATCTCTCGAGCGGCTATAGCCGCACCCAGGCTCGTGGCGCGAACCACTGATTTTTGTGTTCTTTGCGGCCATGGTTTGGGGCCACGGAGTACTCGGATGGCACGGATGAGGAAAGCGCGCAGTATCCGTGCGCTCCGTGTCATCCGTGGCCAGGAAGGTCTTCGGGCAATCGCAAAGCCGAAAGCAGGCGGCGGGACGCCGCATCCACGCCCGGGCCAGTCTCCAAGGATTCGCTCACGGTTCACCGACGACCCGGTCACGAAGGGTCGCTCACGGAGTCCAGATCGTCGCGGCGATGTGATTCTCGAAGTGCTCCGCGGTCGCGTAATAATACACCGTGACAATCCTGCCGTCGGCGCGGACCACGCTCCGGCAATAGCCGATGTCCCAGGTGCGCGCGTCATCACGCAGCACGAGTTCCGGTCCCCAGGTCAGCCCATAGTCCGTGCTGATCCGGGCACGGATCCCGTACGGTTTGGACCGCAGCCCGTAGGCGGCCGCCAGCCGGCCGTCCGGCAGCCGGACCAGGCTCGGCGGATTCCCGTTGTGCCCCGTGTGATCGGTGTGTGCCAGCCGCGCCGCGAAACCCCAGGTCTCGCCGTCATCCCGCGAGATGAAGACATCGAGCCAGTTCAGGTCGTTGCGATAACCCGACTGCAGGTTGAAACGCCGCCGCAGCACCGTCACCAGCGTCCCGTTGTCCGCCCGAACCGTGGCCGGCATGACCGACCGCACGCCCGGTGGCTCGTCGCCCGCCATCAGCCCGCCCCGCTGGAAGGTCAGCCCGCCATCGCGGGTCCGCACGGCGAATGCCCGATCTGGCATCCCGATCTCCACCCGCTCATCCTCATACGAGAGGAAAAACAGGGCCTCCGATGGTCCCTTGACCAGGTAATCGGTCCGGGCGGTGAGGTCGCCGCCGAGCTTGAAGTCAGGAAAGGCAAACGGCCCGGACCAGGTGCGCGCCCGGTCATAGGAAACATAAAACACATCCTCCCGCACAATCAGCGCGAACCCGGGATGCGCGAACTCGATGCCTCCCGGACTCGGCTTGATCCCGTCGCGCCCAAACCGCACCGGCTCGATCTGCCACGTCACCCCACCGTCGATGCTCCGGGCGATCACATCCTCCGCCGGCTTGTCGGGATCGCGCGAATGCTCGTTGGGATCATGCTTGAACCAGCCGCGGACGAACCCGACCGCAATTTCATCGCCCCACGACCATATGCCCCGGTTGGCCGGCCAGCCAGCGAAGCGATCGATCTCATGGTAGACGATCACGTGCTGGACGCTCGCGGGCTGCTGCCGGGCCATTGCGGATCCGCAGCCGGACATGCCCAGCAGGAACAGGATAAGTCGGTTTATCTTCATCGCTCAGGGCATGCTATACACAACGCCATAAGTCGCCGCCGAATCCTACGCTGGTAATGACTTCTGACGTTGTGTATATCAAAAGGCATCAGGGATGCGGTGCCGAAAGTGCCGGCGGTGACCAGATGGTCGCGGCAATGTGGTTCTCACGCCGCTGCTCGGTCGTGAAGTAGTAGACGGTCACCACCTTGCCGTCCTGTCGCACCACGCTGCGGCAGTATCCGAGATCATATTTCCGGCCGTCGTCCCGCAGGACGAGTTCCGGGCCCCACGTCTTGCCGCCGTCGTCACTGACCCGCGCGTGAATTCCATAGGGCGGAGAACGCACGCCCCAGGCGGCTGCCAGCCGGCCGTCCGGCAGCCGGACCAGGCTCGGTGGATTGCCGTTGTGCAAGGTGGCATCCGTGTAACCAAGCCGGGCGAGAAAGGTCCAGTTGCGCCCCTCGTCGCTCGAGCCATATGCATCGATCCAGCTCATGTCGTTCCGATATCCGGTCGGCAGATCGAACCGCCGGCGCAAGGTCGTCACGAGGGCGCCATCGGCCAGCTGGACGGTTGCGGGCATGACCGAGCGCACGCTGATCGGCTCGTCGCTCATCCAGCCCACGAACTCGAACGTCTGGCCGCCGTCGCGGGTGCGGGCGCAGAATGCGCGATCCTGGAGTTCCTCGCCCTCGACCTGTACCCGCGTATCCTTGGCCGAGAGAAAAAGCAGGCAGTCGGAAGGGCCCTGGACAAGGTAGTCCGTGCGGGCGGTGATCGCGCCGAGCCCGAAGTCGGGCAACGCGAAGGGACCCCGCCACGTTCGGCCGCGATCGTACGAAAAATGAAACGCGTTGTTGCGCACCCGCAGCGCAAAATCGCGGTGGCCGAAATCGATCCCGCCGGGGCTTGCCGGTGGCCGCTCCGCATCCCCCAGTTGCAGCGGCGTCGCCGGTTCCTCGAGCGTCCAGGTCAGCCCGCCGTCGAGACTCCGAGCCAATGCGACCACGGCAGGCCGGGACCGATCGACCGAATGCGAATCGGCCTTTTCCTGGAACCAGGCGCGGCTAAAGGCCACCAGGATTTCGTCGCCCCAATTCCAGAGCCCATTGTTGGCCGGCCAGCCGCCGAAACGGCCCGGTTCATGGTAAACGATGCTGTGCTGGGCGGCCACATCCTCCGCCGCGCCGGCGGCAACGACGCCACAGATGCCGAGCAGGGTCGCTCCCAGGGATGGCAGGAGCCGGCGTGACTTCGGGCCCTTGGAAGCGGCGACGGCTGCACTCATGAGTCTCGTGAGTTTGGTCCGGAAAAGGGATAGTCCCAAAGGCACCGGTGGTTCAATCCCGTTTCGGGCGGTTTCAGGCTGCCAGGTATCGGCGGCAGGGTGGTTCAACGATCGGTGATCGAGCCATCCGGAAACCGCAGCGATTTGACCGGTTTCTCCTGGTAGGGAAACCGGGCGGCGACCTGCTCATCGAGCTCGATTCCCAGCCCGGGCCTTTCGGGCAACGGAGCATACCCCCGTTCATAACGGAAATAGCCACCCTTGAACAGATCGGCCCAGAAGGGATCCTGTCCGCTGCCGATTTCCAGCAGAGTGCAATTTGGCGTACAGGCGCAAACGTGCAACGAGGCGAGCGTGCTCACCTCGCTCTGCGGATTGTGCGGTGACACGTCGACGCGGAAAGCCTCCGCCAGCGCCGCGATTTTCCGCATTTCCGAGATGCCACCCACGTGAACCACGTCAGGCATGATGACATCCACCAGCCGCTCGCTGCACAACGGCGCGAAGTCGTAGCGGGAGCAGAGCGGTTCGCCCGTGGCGAGCGGAACGCGGGTCTGCGCCCGGAGTTGCCGTGCTTCCGCAAGCACCTCGCTTTCGAGCTGCGTCGCCTCCTCGACCCAGAGCGGCCGGTACTCCTCCACGCGATTGCAGAACTCGACCGCCGCCGAAGGGCTGGCCTTGCCGTGCATCTCGACAATGATGTCGAAATCCGGACCGACCGCCGCGCGCACCTTGGCGAGGTGCTCAACCCCTTCCCGGATGGCCTGCCGAAAATCCACCGCCGTGCTCTGCACCGGAAAAAAGCCGCCCTTGATGCAGGTCCAGCCGTCCCGCTGCTTCTGCACCCAAAGCGCAATCTCCTCCTCCGCGGTTTCGGGCCGTCGCTTCTTCCGATGGCTCACGCGCTCCAGATAGCCCTCGTGGCAATAGAGCCGGACGCGATCCCGAGCCTTCCCTCCGAGTAGCCGCCAGATCGGCAGCCCGACCGCCTGTCCCAGGATGTCCCACAATGCAATCTCGACCGCGCTCAGCGCCGACATCAACACGGGGCCGCCGCGGTAGCGTGGGCCCCGGAAGATATCCTGCCAGTGCCGCTCGATTTCGGTCGGATCCTTGCCCACCAGCTGGCGCTTCAACTCGCCGATCGCGGTGGCAACGGTGAGGCCCTTCCCCGCAAGTGTGCCCTCCCCCAGCCCGACGATCCCCTGGTTCGTATAGACCTTGACGTAGACGTAATTCTCATCGCCCCCGGCATCGACCAGGAATGTCCGGAGATCCGTGATGCGGAGATTCCGCACATCGTTTCGCTCCTGGGCGGCGGCGAATCCGGGCACGGTCGCGGTGGCGCCCGCCGCAGTGGCGGCGAGCGACCGATGCAGAAACTGGCGTCGATTCATCATGGGTATGCCTGGAAGATTGGAGTAAAGCGGATGAATGCCCCCGGGGAACGCAACCTTCGAGCGCGATCGTTCTCGTTCCTCGCTCTCGTACTCGTTCTCTCAATCCAGCGAGAACGAGGAACGATTACGAGCCCGATGGAAATCCGCCTCGGCTTGCCGCCAATGTGCCGTGGTGCGAGCTAACCCGGAAATTTCATGAACCGAGGAGAACTCACGGGAAATTTCCGCCGGCCGTCGCCGGGCGACCGGGTCGCGGTTGCCCCGACGAGTCGGCCCAAGGGCGAACATTTCACGATCTTCGTGAAATGTTCGGGCCAACTGATTCAGAAGTTAAATCGCACGCCACCCCGGATATCGGAGCCGTAGAACTCCCCGTTGCGTATCCGGTTCTGCCTTCCGAAATACAGCTCGTTCGGCTCGTCGGTGACGTTCTTCCACTTGAAGAAGACGGAGTATCGGTCGCTGAACTTGTAACTCGCCTGGAGATCGAGCTGGTAGCGATCGCCGCGCCAGAAGTCCTCCTCGGCGTCGCCGCCGATCGTCCGGATGCTCTCGGACTGGTAGTTCCAGGCCAGCCGCGCGGTGAGCCCATGGGCCTGGTAATAGAATCCGAGGTTGTAGATCTTGTCCGGCTGCCGGAAGAACGGAACCTCGTCATTGGGCCGCAGGAACAGCGTGACTTCCGAATCGATCAAGGTCGCGTTGGCGTCGATCCCGAAGCCGCCGAGGAACCCGCGGGTGAACGCGCTGAAGGGCAGCTGCACGTTGAACTCGATACCCGAGACCTTGCCCTTGTCCGCGTTCTGCAGCGAGGTGACATCGAGCCGCTCCATCGGGATGCCGTTATACGTCAGGTTGGTCCGGCTCTCGAAGTACTCGTAAATCGGATTGTCGATGTCCTTGTGGAAGAGCCCGGCCGAGAGCAGCCCGCCTGAACGCAGATA
Source organism: Verrucomicrobiia bacterium (assembly GCA_011525695.1). GTDB lineage: Bacteria > Verrucomicrobiota > Verrucomicrobiia > Opitutales > Opitutaceae > ER46. Next base: position 57,494 of record WYBX01000065.1, on the reverse strand, counting down.
GTATTCGAACGAAAGATCGTAATTGATCGCCTCGTAAGGCGAGAGCGTCGGATTGCCGATTTCGAGCGAACCCGAGAACGGAAACGCCGGATCCAGCGGATCTTCCATCGGATCGTATTCGAGCACAGATATCGGGGCGGCATCCTCGTAGGCCGGCCGCCCGATCGTCGAGGTGACGGCTGCACGCACGACCAGCTGGTCCGTCGCGGCAAACCGGAACTGCAGGTTCGGCAGGAAATTGTCGTAATCGAACTCCCCCTCGTTCTGGAACACGCCCTCGAAGTCGCCATCGGCCTCGCGAATCTCGAATCCGATGACGCTCGCCTCGGTGCGTTCATAGCGGAGGCCCGCCAGCGCCGTCAGCCGATCACTCAACTTGACGCTGCCCATCCCATACAGCGCGAGGATGTCCTCGTTGATGTCGTAATCGTCCTCCACGCTGTTTGACGCGGACTCGAGCGGGTCGACGGTGAACTGGCCGCGGTTCGCATTCAGATAGGCGAACGAGTTCGGGAGATTCACCAGCACCCTGGTGTTATAGGTATCGTCCCAGACCAGCCGGCCAGGCGAAAGCGCGTTGAGGTCGGCCGCGGTAAGACTGCTGTTGACCGGCCGCGACGAGTTGTCGTCCACAAACCGCTCTCGATCCGTGTATTTTCCGCCAAACTTCAGGAAGCCACTGCGGCCGCCAAACCAGTTGTCGATGTCCCACTTGAAATCGAGCCGCGGCGTATAGGTCGTCTCCTCCACGGTGGAATCCTCCTCCCGGAATCGGCGCAGCGGATACACCGTGGACGCGGCGGTCAGGCTGCCCTTGTCGTCGATCACGGGATAAAAGCCCGAGAAATCGATCGAGAAGAGTTCCGGCGTGTTGACGTTGCCGGTCCGGAACTGGACCGACTGGATGTCGGGATTGAACTCCTCCGCGTACGAGTAGGTCAGGTCGCCCTCGACCGTGAGGTTGCCGAACTGTCTCGAGCCGCCGCCGGTGACGTTGAGCAGCTTCTGCTCGGTCTCCTCGACGAAGGACCGGAGTTCATAGCGCATCCGGTTGAAGGTGACCGAAGTCGGGGTGACGAACACCGGATCCCGCCGCGCCTCCATGATGATCTCCTCCTCCGTGTGAAATTCATCGAACTTGTTGTAAATCGTGCGGAGCCACAGCTCGGTCCCTTCCATCGGCCGGTACTCGAGGTTGAGATTCAATCCGAGCCGCTCGCGCTCGCCGTCCTCGGGCAGAATCTCGAACTGGCTCAGGTAGAACTGATCGTCGAACTCATCCCAGTTCGCCTGCAGGTCGTGCTTGACATACGGGCGCTTCGAGTAGCTGGCGGCCAGGGCCAGCCCGAACTGCTTGTCCGACCCAAAGGTGTTCCCATACGTGAAGTCGGCGCCATAGATGTTGTCGTTCGCCGCCCGGGTTTCGCCAAATTCGAGCGAACCATAGCTGAACCGCTCGTTGCGATCGAAGCCGCTGACGGTCTTCACGTTGATCGTGCCGCCAAGCGCATTGCCGTCCATGTCCGGCGTGACCGACTTGATCACTTCGATTTGCGCAATCTGGGAAGCCGAGATGACATCGAGCGGCATCGAGCGACCCTGCCGTCCGTCCACCCCGGGAGCCGCAAGCGTCGCGCCATTGAACGTGACATTGTTCAGATTCGGCTCGATTCCGCGAATCGTGATGAAGCGGCCCTCGCCGCTGTCCACATCGAGGTTGACGCCGGAAACGCGCGAGAGCGCCTCCGCCACATTCTGGTCCGGCAGGTTGCCGACCGAGTCCGCTGAAATGATGTCGAGCACATTGGGCGCGGTCCGTTTCTGCTGCAGCGCCTTCGAACGGCCCTCCCGCAGCCCTTCGACCACGAAGCTCTGCAATTGCACCACGCCGCCCCCGAGCGCAATCGTCACGGGCACAGCGCCGGTAGCCGGCACCATTACCGACTCCGCCTGATCCTCGTAGCCGACATACTCGGCCCGGACCGTCACGTTGCCGGCCGCGACATTGCCGATTCGGAACCGGCCTTCATGATCTGCCTGCGTTGCCTGGCCCGCGCCCATGAGATACACGGTGGCGCCAGGCAGGTAGGCTCCGGTGTTGCCGTCGACCACCCGGCCGACGATTTCGCCCGCATGGGCTTGGAGGGTGCCAAAACAGAGGGCTAACGCAGCGGCGACGCCGCGCGTGCGGTGGGAGCATGGGATAGTCATCACGAATTCCGGTTGGGGTTGTAGGTGCAGTCACTCGGGACTGTTCACTGGAGCAACCGGGGGGAATTTGCTCCCTGACGCCATCTGACAAAGCCATGAAATATTTATTGTCAATGATTGAAATACTCATTTTCCAGTTCCTATCTCAGCAGATGGCGGGTTTCCCAAGGGTCAAAGGGGATCGCCACCGAACAGGGCACCGGGCATCCGCACCCCTGATTTAGGTTGTCGGATATTGCATTACAATAGCTTGCGAGCCATTGGATCGCCGAGAATACCCTTCGCCCTGCCTCTTGGAGGAGCCGATTCCGGTAGGCGGCGGTCTCTCGTAAACCATCTTTTCGTTCGACTGCTAACACCGGCGACTCCTTATTTCACCGTTGTTCAATCTTGATTCTCCGATTGACGTTGCGGACGGTTGCCGCCGCCCGGCCGGTTACCCTCCCATGATTGATTCAAAATGTACCCCTGCCCCGCGTCGTCTGCGCATGTCCGGCGCCTGGATCGCACTTCTCGTGCTCGGTTCTCCGTGGCTCGAGGCTCAGCCACCTTCGGTTCCGACGGAGGCCTCCGCCGCACCGTTTCCGATCATCGTCGATGCCTCGCGGGACGAGTTTTCGCTGATTGTGGTGCCCGATACTCAGCGCTACGCCGCTTATTTCCCCGAAATCTTCCGCCGGCAGTTCCGCTGGATTCGCGACCAGGTCGCGCCATTGAACGTGAAGTTCGTCCTGCACGTCGGCGATGTCGTCGAGGAAGGTGATGACGCCGAGTGGGTCGTGGCCGACGAATCGTTCGCACTGCTCGACGGCGTGGTCCCGTACCTGGCAGTTCCCGGCAACCACGACCTGAGCAAGGCCGGGATCCGGCAGGGTTTGCGCGACACGACCAAGTTCAATGCCGTCTTCTCGCCCAAGCGGTTCGCCGGCCGAAGCTGGTATGGCGGCAACAAGGGTGTCACGGGCGACAACAGTTTCGGCTACTTCACCGCCGCCGGACAGGAGTACATGGTGCTCGGCCTCGAATACGGCCCGACGGACGACACACTTGCCTGGGCGGACCATCTCGTGAGCAACCACGAGGACAACCACAAGGTGATCCTCTTCACGCACTGCTACCTTTATCACGATGACACCCGGCTCGGGGACGGCGACGACTACAACCCGCACAATTCCAATCCGGCCTGGAATGATGGGGAGCAGATCTGGGAGAAACTCGTGTCGCGGCGGTCGAACATCGGCATGGTCCTTTCGGGCCATGTGAAGGGCGATGGGACTGGCGTGCAGGTGAGCACCAATCGCGACGGCCGGCCCGTCCTGGAAATCCTCGCCAACTACCAGTTCCTCGGCCACGGCGGCCAGGGCTGGCTGCGGATCCTGAAGTTTGCGCCGCGCGAAAAGCGGCTGGAGGTCTACACGTATTCGCCCTGGCTGGACCAGTTCCGCGAGGAGCCCGACCAGCGCTTTTCCCGGGAGGTGCCGTGGATGTTTCCGTGAAGTGCCTTCGCGTGAAGCCCGTCCCCTGCCCCATGCCACAGAGCCGCACACGTCCGTCAGTCCGACGCCGCGTCAACCATCACTGTCCCCGGATTGGAAATCCAATGCCGTAGTATCCGCGACGGCCTTCCACCCATGTCCCCGTTTCTCATGCCTTTGCTCCTTGGTGTTGCCCTGACGGCGGCTGCCGCCGCGACCGAATCGGCCGAATCGCTCGCCGCCGAGCGCACCCAGGTGCAGGCTCAATTCCCTGGGGCGTTTGCGGCGGTGGTCGATGATCCCGCCCTGCCGCGGGTTCTGCTGATCGGCGATTCCATCTCCATTGGTTTCACGGAGCCGGTGCGCGAACTCCTGCGGGGCGTCGCCAATGTGCACCGCGTGCCCGAAAATGGCGGGCCGACCACCCGCGGTCTCCAGCAGCTGGAGGCGTGGCTCGGCGACGGCCGCTGGGACGTGATCCACTTCAACTTCGGCCTGCACGACATCAAGCTCGATGACGCCGGCCGGACCCAGACGCCGCGTGGGGATTATGCCCGCAACCTGGGCGCGATCACACGCCGGCTTCAAGCCACCGGGGCGCGGCTGATTTTCGCCACCACCACTCCGGTACCGGAGACCATTTCAAGCGGTCCGCGCCGGAACGATGCCGACGTCGTGAGAATCAACGCCGAGGCCCGCACGCTCATGGAGGAACTCGGCGTACCCGTGAACGATCTCTACTCGATTGCCCGGCCAAGGCTCGCCGAGATCCAGCGTCCGGCGAACGTCCATTTCACCGACGACGGCTCGCGGGTGCTGGCGGAACCCGTTGCAAAGGCAATCCGCGCGCAACTGAGACCCCGCGGATCCGTTGCGCCATGACTGCCGCTTCCACAGGAATCGTGGCCTTGCTTCTCGCACTGCACACTTCGGCAATTGCGGCCGAGACGCGATCGCAGTTCGAGCCTCCCAACATCCTCCACATCTTCACCGACGACCAGAGCTACAGATCAATCGGCGCCTACGGCTACGCGCCATGGGGCTGGGTGCGCACACCAAACATCGACCGGCTCGCCGCCACCGGTGTGCGCTTCGCAAGCGCCTATTGCGGCGCCTGGTGCGTGCCGAGCCGCGCGAGCATGCTGACGGGCTTGCAGCCACACGGCATCCGCGGCTTCGCGCCCGCATCGCGTTCGTTCGATCCGGCTGAGTGCCGCTTCTGGCCGCAGGCGTTGCGCGACGCGGGATACCGCACTGCGTTCATCGGCAAGTGGCACATCAAGGGCTACGGAGACCAGAATCTCTGGTCGCGCGACTGGGATCACTGGGTCGCATGGGATCACACACGCGAAGGCAATGGCGGCTACTATGGCGAGAAGTCCGCCGACGGCATGCAGCTTCTCAATATCGACGGTCGCGACGTGCGCGCTCCCGGTTACCCGACCGACAACTACACCGACAACGCGGTCGCATTCATCCGCCGCGAGCACGACAAGCCATGGTATCTGTGGCTGTGTTACGGCGCATCACACGCGCCCTACATCGCCGCCGAGCGCCACCGCAACACGTACGCCGGCGCGACCACCCCAACGCCGCCGGATGTATTTGGCCCGCGGAACGACAAACCCGCGCTCATGCGCGACTTTACGATGTTCACTCCCGGCGCGCGTCCGGGTGACCCACCGCGTTACGAAACCACTTATGGCTCGCGCACCATCGAAGAGTGGGTCCGGGAGCAGAACCGCACGACGCTGGCCGTCGACGAGGGTGTGGGCCGGATCGTCGACGCGTTGCGTGAATCGGAACAACTCGAGAACACCATCATTGTCTACAGCGCCGACAACGGTTTTCCATGGGGCGAGCAGGGATTCGCGAACAAGAACGGGCCGTATGAGGCGTGTCAGCGCACACCGCTGATCGTGAGCTGGCCGGCGCGATTTGCACGTGGCGCGGTATGCACGACGCCCGTCGGGCAAATCGATCTCGTCCCCACCTTCTTTGCCGCAGCTGGAGTCACGACGCCGTGGGACGTGCACGGACATGGCTTGATGCCTCTCCTGATCGATCCGCAGTCGGCCTGGGCCCAGCCCGTCCTTCTCGAATATTTCAACGAAGCCTTCGGTCCACTGACCGACTTCCCGAGGCCGGAGGATGTGCTTCCGACCAGCGCATGGGAGCCACCCGCTTGGTGGATCTCGCTCCGAAACGGGGAATTCAGCTACATTCGCTGGGTTGTAGAAGACGAGATCGAGGAACTCTACGATCTCAGGCGCGATCCCGGCCAGTTGTGCAACCTGGCGCAGGACCCTGCGCGTCGCCACACGCTCCTGGACTTCAGATCCCGGCTGGAGTCGGAGCTTCACAGAACCGGCGCGGGAATCGCCGGCAACCTGCCGCGGCCTCGTGGCCCTGCAACGCGGTGATCTCACTGGTATGAACGCCGCGAGGACACTCCGGACCAGACGTCCGCGCCTTCGCCCCGTGGTGATCGGCACTCTGCTGCTCACGGCGGTGATCGGCTGCACGGCCCGGGCCATGCCGGCCGAGCCGATGACTCATCTCTTCGCGTTCGACGATCACGCGATTCCGTTCCGGAGCAACCTGAAGCTCACGTTCGAAAGGCCGGCACGACATCCCGGCAATCCGATCCTTCGCACCGGCCCGCCCGGCTCGGTCGATTCGGCGGGACTCGCATTTTACGGCAGCATCATCCGAGTCGGCGACCGGTACCGCATGTGGTATCGCGCCCAGTCGGATCGCGTGACGGCAGCGGGCAACGTCGTCTCCGGCGCACGCCTCGCCTACGCGGAGAGCGACGACGGCATTCAGTGGCTGAAGCCCGAGTTGGGCCTGGCTGAGTTTAGCGGCAACACGCGCAACAATCTGCTGCGGATGCCGGACTCCCTCGATTACACGAAGATCGAGCCGCTTGCGTGCTACGTGCTGCACGAACCCGACGATCCCGATCCGGCGCGCCGCTACAAGATGGCGGTCTATGGCCGGTACTACCCGACGCCGGAGGGGCGGGCGATGGCGCGCATGGAGCCGGGAAACGTGCCCTCGTCGATCTACCCTTTCTTCAGCGCGGACGGGCTCAGTTGGGCGCTCGCCACCCCGGAACCGAAGCAGCCTTGGTTCGATGAGCACGAGGTGCCATTTCCGGTGAGAAACAATTTCGAGATCGGCGGCCTCTACCGGTTCGACGGGATCTACTACGTCGTGGGCCAGGAACTCTCCCCGGACATCTTCCTTCCCGACGGTGAACTCACGCGCCGAACGATGGTCGCGCACTGGTCGGGCAATTTCACGGACTGGTCACACGACCGGTCGCTGTCGTTCCACCGCTACGGTTATCGCTCCCCCAGGGAAAGTTTTCAGGAAGCGCACGTACCGGCGGCCGTCTGGAATCGAGGCAACGTTCTCATCGGGCTGTATGGCCTCTGGCATGGCGCGGTGATCGTGCCTGAACGCCGCATGGATCTGGGCTTCGTCGTGAGCAACGACGGCATCCACTTTCGCGAGCCAATCGCCGATCATCCCTTCATCCGGCGGGGGACCGACGGGGAGTGGGACGAGCGCGGGCTGATCCAGGGGCAGGGCTTTGAGAACATTGGCGATCTCACGTTCATCTACTATGGCAGCTGGGACATTTCCCAGGTGAACAAGCGGCCGCCGCAAATCGGCCTCGCCACGCTGCCGCGTGACCGTTTCGCGCACCTTTCGATGTGCGAAGACCTCCCCACGCAATTCACATCAATCGCGATCATGAACACCGGTCCTCGCACCCTGTTCCTCAATGCTGCCGGCCTCGCGTCCGACGCCGCACTTTGCATCGATATCATCGACAAGTTCGGCCGGCCCGTGACGGGCTACTCGGGCGCCGATGCCGCCATCGTCACCGAGCCCGGACTGCGCGTACCGGTCGCATGGAAGGACGGCTCGAAAATTGCGTGCCCCAGCGAGGCTTGGCGAATCCGGGTGAGGTTCTCCGGTTCCAGTGCGAGCCGAATCAAGTTCTACGCCGCTTACCTCGAATGACTGCCATGCACCCCCACGACCAGTGCCTCCAACTCGGCATCCTCGGGTTCATCCTTCTCGGTGGGCTAGCCGGATCCGCCACCGCCGCACCGCTGCCCGCCCCCGAGACCTTCGTCTACAAGACCGTCGGCAAGCTCGAAATCAAAGCCGACGTCTACCGCGTGTCTGGCCGCCCCGGCCCGCACCCGGTGATGGTGTACCTGCACGGCGGCTCGCTGATCAATGGCCGTCGCGAAAGCGTCGATGAGTGGACGCCCGGACACGCGCTCCACGCCGCCGGGGTGGTTATCGTGTCGATCGACTACCGCCTCGCACCCGAAACGAAGCTCGCAGCGATCATTGAAGATGTTGAGGACGCCTTCCGGTGGGTCCGCGAGCAGGGCCCCAGGCTCTTCGCTGCCGACCCGACGCGGGTCGGTTCCTCCGGCGGTTCCGCCGGCGGCTACCTCACCCTCGTCACCGGGTACCGCGTGACACCTGCGCCGGTCGTGATTCTCGCGGAGATGAGCTACTGTGACCTGCTCGGCGAATGGCAGATGCGGCCGAGCATCCATCCACCGCATTACAACGACAGCAACTTGGACGAGACCTCGGCATGGCAACAGGTGTCCGGTCCGCCGATTGCCAATGTCCGCGATCGACCAGGGGATGGCAGCGCGTTCAACGATTTCATCCGTCGCAATGCCGGCTGGCCGAAGGCGGTGTCCGGCTGGGATCCACACACCGAAGCCGACAAATACCTCCCTTACCTTCCGATTCGCAACGTCACTTCGAATTACCCGCCGACCTTCATGATCCATGGCGAGGTCGATACCGACGTGCCGTTCAGCCAGCCGCAAGCGATGGCCGCCGAACTGGCGCGACATGACGTGCCCCACCGGCTCATCGGCATCCCCAAGGGCGAACATGGCTATCGCGGCGCCGATCGTGCCAAGGTCGATGCCGCGCGCGCGGAGGCGGTGTCGTTTGCACTCACCCGGCTCATGCCGCAGGAGCGTGTCGTCGCGCTGCCACCAGTGACCACGTACACCTACAAGCGGGTGAAGAATCTCGAGATAAAGGCCGACGTGTACCGCACCAACGTTGGCGGAACGCCGTCACCGGTCGTCATCTGGATACACGGCGGCGGGTTGATGGGCGGTGGGCGGCAGCGCGAGAAGGCGCCCGAACGCGCCTGGGTCGCTCGGATGCTGGCTGCGGGCATCACCGTCGTCTCGATCGACTACCGGCTCGCACCGGAGACAAAGCTGCCGGCAATCATCGAGGATATGGAGGATGCGTTCCGCTGGGCTCGCGAGCGCGGTCCGGAGCTGTTTGGCGCCGATCCTGAGCGGATCGGCGTCGCCGGCAGCTCGGCCGGCGGCTATCTGGCACTCACGTCCGGCTTCAGGGTGAAGCCGCGACCACGCGCGATCGCTACATACTGGGGCTATGGCGAGATCATCGGGCCGTGGTACAGCCAGCCGAGCGCGCATCCGCGTCACAACACGATCAAGGTGAGCGAGGCCGAGGCATGGCGAAATGTCTCCGGGCCACCGGTTGCCAATGGTGCGGACCGGCCCGGAGGGCACGGCGCGTTCTACCAGTTCTGCCGGCAGCGCGGGCTCTGGCCACGTGAAGTGAGCGGATGGGATCCGCACGCCGAGCCGGAGAAGTTCAATCCCTATATGGCGCTGAAGAACGTGACGCCGGATTATCCGCCCACGCTCCTGGTGCATGGCGAAGCCGACACCGACGTGCCTTTCGAGCAATCGGCAATGATGGCAGCCGAATTGGAGCGTCATGGTGTCGAGCACCAGCTCATCCGCGTCCCCGGTGCCGAGCACGGGCTCCAGGGAAGCGATCCCGCGCTGCTCGAGTCCATCGATCGCGAGGTCGCGGAGTTCCTTCAGCGGCATCTTCACGATGGCTGACATTATCCCCCCCCTCGACGGCATCATCGCGGTGCCCGCCACGCCGTTCACGGAGGACAACCGCGTCGACGTGGCATCGCTGCGCCGCTATGCACGCGAGGTGATCGCGCACGGCGCGGTCGGGTTCCTTGCTCCCGCGGTCGCTGGCGAGGTCGATGTGCTCACGGAGTCCGAACGCGAGTTGATCGTCGCCACGCTGCTCGAGGAGTCGGCCGGACGCGTGCCGGTGATCGGCGGGGCGACGGATCCGGACCCGGCGGCACGGCTCCGCCATGCAAAACGGTTCCTCGAGCTGGGCTGCCACGGCGTCCTCGCCCACCTGCCCTACGAGCACAACGACGCGGCGATCTCGGACGCGGTCCGCGCACTCGGCGACCTCAATCCGCCGCTCCTCATGATCCAGGATCTCGACTGGACGGGCGGCTCACTGCCGATCCCGCTCATTGCCCGGCTGCATCGTGAAGTCCCCTGCTTCACCTGGATCAAGGTCGAGACCGCGGATCGGTGTCGCAAAATCAGCGCCATCCTCGAGGCCACCGGAGGCACGCTGCGCATCGGCACCGCCGGACCGGACATGCTCGAGCTGCTCGACCGCGGCGTGCATTCGTTCCTGATCACGTACTCAATCGTCGTCTACGCACGGATCTGGTCGGATTATCGGGCAGGCCGCCGCGACGCCGCCGTGGCGCTTTACCGCCGGCTGCTGCCCTGCCTGGCCTTCATGGCCACCCATCAGAAAATCCAGTGGCGGTTCACCAAGGCACTGCTCCACGCCGCCGGCATCTTTTCGACAACGCACGTCCGCAAGGACGTCCCAGCACTCGACCCGGTCGAGGCGCGGCTCGTGGCCGAACTCGCCGCTCACGCCAGCGATCTTTCGGTCGAGGTCGCCGCGCTTTCCCGGCCGTCGTGAAACTCCTCTATCCAACGCGTCCATTTTTCCGCCCGCCGCCGGTGGCGGTTTTGCTGCTGCTCGCCACCGTCGCATTCGCCGAATCGCCTTCGGTGCTCGGCCCGGCTGAACACGGGGTCGCCCCACCGGACCAGGTCCGGCGGTACCTGCTCGGCGAAGTCCGTGCGGCGCAGGTGCGCTGGCAGCAGGACTACGAACGCCGCACGGATCCGGCCGCGATTCGCGATCATTATCTGCGACTGCGCCAGCGCTTCATCGCCGCGCTTGGAGGGTTGCCGGAACGCACTCCGCTCAATGCCCGCACAACCGGCGTTCTCGAAGCCGCCGGTTTCCGCGTGGAGAAGGTGATTTTCGAAAGCCGACCGCAGTTCTTTGTCACCGCCAGCCTCCATCTCCCCGACCCTGCCCGGTTCCCGGCCCCCTGGCCGGGCGTGCTGGTGCCCTGCGGCCACTACCTGCCCGCCAAGGCGCATGACGAGTACCAGTCGATGGGCGCACTGCTCGCGCTGAACGGCATGGCGGCACTTGTCTTCGATCCGATCGAGCAGGGCGAAAGGCTCCAGGCGGTCGATCCCGAAGGCCGCTCGCGCTTCTGGGGTACGAATGCGCACACGCTCGACGACATCCAGTCGATCCCGCTCGGCCAGGGCATTGCCCGCCAGTTTGTCTGGGACGGGATGCGGGCGATCGACTACCTGCAATCGCGACCCGAGATCGACCCGGAAAGGATCGGGGTGACGGGCAATAGCGGCGGCGGCACGCAGACTTCCCAGATCCTCGCGCTCGACGAGCGCGTGAAGGCCGCCGCGCCAAGCTGCTTCATTAGCCATCTCGCCTCGCAGTTGGCCAACTCGATCGGCGATGGCGAACAGCACGTCTTCGGCCAGCAGGCGTTCGGATTCGACCATGCCGACTACCTGCTCATGCAGGCTCCGACGCCGGTCAAACTCCTGGCCGCGACCCACGACTTTTTCGAGATCGAGGCAACGTGGGAAACTTTCCGTTACGCCAAGCGGGTCTTCACGCGCCTTGGCCGCTCGGAGGCGGTGGACATCCTCGAGAACGACGCCGGACATAATTACTACCGCACCCAGCGTGAGGCGGCCGCCCGCTGGCTCGCACTCTGGCTGCGCAGCGAGAATCGGGAGATTCGCGAGCCGGAGCTGAAGCTGTTCACCGAGGAGGAACTCCGCTGCACCCCGCGTGGTCAGGTGATGCTGCTGCCCGGCGCCCGCTCACTCCGCGATCTCCTGCGCGAAGACGCCGATCGAATTTCTGCGCAGCGTGCGCAGACCTGGGCCCGCCTGAATGACGAGGACCGCCGGAACACCGTGCGCCGGCTCGCAAATTTCCGCGAGCTGAATGCGATTCCGACGGCGCGGTGGGAGCAGGTGCGGACCGACGCTGCGACCGGTTATCGCATCGAGGCTCACCGCGTGGAGGTCGAAGGCGGCGCAATTGCGATTCCTGCCCTCTGGCTCGAGCCAGCCGCGCCCTCTGCCGATCCACCGGTCGTGTTCGCATCGGAGGAAGGCCTGGGGGCGGAGTCCGGGCCTGATGGGGCACTCGATCGGCTGGCAAAGGCGGGCCGTCGCGTGCTCGCCGTCGACCTCCGCGGTCTCGGGGAAACTAAGCAGAACGCCCAGGAGGGCATGACCGCCGCAGTCGGCCGAGATTATTGGGATTTCTACGCGGCCTATAGCCTGGGACGCACCTTCGTCGGGATGCGGGCGGAGGACCTGCTGATCGCGGTGCGCGAGGCGCAAAGCCGCAGCGGGAGCTCCCAGGTCGATGTCATCGCAGTCGGGGCCGCCGGCGTGCCGGCGTTGCACGCGGCTTTCTGTGAGCCGGCCGCAGTCCGGAAACTGACTCTCGATGGCACGCTGTCGTCGTGGGACGCCGTCGTGCGCGCCAACAGCACCTTCGGCCAGCTGATGAACGTGGTCTTCGGAGCGCTGACGACTTACGACCTCCCAGACCTGGTTCACGCGCTCGGCAACGCGGCAGATGTTCGCTCCCCCGCCGGGCCGACGGGACTCACCCCGGGGCAGCTCGCCTTGTCGCCGGACGATCATCTGCCAACGCGGCAAGGCCTTACCGGAATCCGCTTCGGCAGTCCGAAGTTCATCAATGTCCAGGCGGTGGACGGCATATCCAGCGGTGAGAATCGTTGGGATGTCAGCCGCGGCCGTGACTGGTCAGCGCGCTGGAGCGGCTTCCTCGTCCCGTCGGTCAGCGGGAGGTTCGCGTTTGCCGTGGAAACCAACGAGGAAGCGACCCTGCGGATCGGTGACAAAGTGGCGATCGACGCTGCGCCTGGGAAACCGGGATCAGCGACCGCAGTGGCGCTGCGATCGGGCGAGCCCGTCACTTTCGAAATCGAGTTCAACAAGCCACGTCGCGAGGCCGAGCTCGATGATCCCATCAGCCAGTTGCGCATTCTCTGGCGCGACGATCGCGGCGAATGGCAGCCGGTTCCCGGCGAGTGGATGCGTCACTCCCGCGCCCAGCGAATGGAGGCGGAGATGAGCCTGCGATGAAGACTAGTCCCCATTGCCTTGCCCGGCGTAGCCGATGGATGGGTCGGATGCCATGGCGCGGGCACTTCACCGCGGCCATTCTTTCGCTCGTCACCCTGCTGCCGGCCGCGGTCTTCGCCGCCCCGAGTTCCGATGACCCTCGCATCGCATGGGGTCGCTCACAACTTCGGCTCGCCCTCACTGAGCATGGCTATCTCGGAGACGCCGTTGCGCTCGAGATCCGGGTCGATCCCGAATCGACGCTGCTGCCGGCGAACGCGCGCCGCGCAGAAGGTTTCGCCGTGAGCACATCAGCGAATCGCATTGCGGTCACCGGTTTTGACGGGGCCGGCGCGCTCTATGGCTGCCTCGAGGCGGCGGAGCGGATTCGCCGTGACGGCGAAGTGTCGCCGGACTGGAGCACAAGCGACGCGCCCGCCATGACGCTGCGCGGACCGTGCCTGCTGCTGATGAAGCTGGGGGCCTACAACTTCCCGGTCACACCGGGGGAGTTCCCCTTCTTCTACGACCGCGAGCTTTGGATTCAGTGGTTGGATTTCATGGCAGCTCGGCGTTTCAATTTCCTGACGCTGTGGAACGGCCATCCCTTCGCCTACTTCGTGAGATTTGACCGATTTTCCGAGGCGCAGTCGGGAATCGATGCCGCACAGATCGAGACGAACCGCGAGATGCTCCACTGGCTCGTTGGCGAGGCGGGCCGTCGGAATATCCGGTTGCTGTTCGAATTCTACAATATCCACACGTCGGTTTATTTTCAGCAGGCGCATGGGCTGCCGGACGAAAACCGGACGCCCACGCCCTTGCTGCGGGATTACACCGCGTACGCAGTGGAAACATTTGCCCGCGAGTTTCCTGAAATCGGCTATTACATCACTCCGGGAGAAGCCCTCGCACCGGATCATACGGACACCTGGGTTAATGACGTGCTCATACCGGCGATACGCCGCGGTGGTGCCCGCGGCCCGATTTGGCTGCGCTCATGGGGCATTGATCTTCCCCGGGCGCGGAAGGTCGCCGAACTCAACCCGGACGTGTGGATGGAGCGCAAGTTCAACGTCGAGATGATTGCCGACCAGCGACCGGATCCCGCGAATGAACTATGGGCCAGGCTCACGGGAAAGTTCGTGGTCAACATTCACATGGCCGCCAATCTCGAGCCATTCCGCTGGTTCGCGCCGGATTACATCCGCACCTGTGTCGCCAACTCCATGAATGCCGGCGCCGGCGGGCTGCACCTTTACCCGCGCAAATCGTGGCGCTGGCCGCTGGGTTCCGAACCGGCACTGCCAGTTGTCCAATGGATGCGCGACCGGTTCTGGAATATCGCGTGGGCACGCTATGCCTGGAATCCAAATCGCGATCCGGATGCTGAGCACGCCTGGTGGGAGGACGAACTCGGCCGACATTTCGGAAACACGGAGGCGGCGCAGTTGCTGCTCGCTGCGCAAGCCGCGGCCTCGGATGTGCTGCCGGGGTTGCAGCGGCTGATTTGGCTCGGCGAGGACAACCACACGGTCATCGCGGCCGGCATCCGGCTGGCGCAACTCGAGAGCGCACCCGGCATCCCGTTCCTTTCCCTCACGGACGTCGCCCAGCGCATCCCCGACTACCTCGATACGATTCGTCGAGGAAAAGTTCCGCCTTCGCCGACGCCATCGGAGTTCCTCGATGATGTGCTTGCCGCGGCAAGCCGCGGTGCGGCACTCTCCGCCCAATTTGCGAAGGTCGCGACGCGCCACCGGGACGAAGCCAACGCGCTCAGGCTCGACGCCGAAGCGATCCGGCTCGTCGTGCAGTACTACCAGGAAAAGATGCAGGCCGCGGTCGCACGTGCCAGTGCCGATGCCCCCGGGCGCAACGTCACGCGGGAGGCGTTCCTGCAACCACTCGAGCGCTCGGTCGTCACTTTCCGCCAACTTGGCGCATTGCTCGATCCCGCCTACGACAGCGTCAGCGACGTGCCCGCGTGGAACCCGGCCCGGCTGAAGAAGGTGCCGTATCACTGGACCGATCTGGTGCCCCTCTTCGAGCGCGAGCTCGAGGTCTACCGGACCGCATTCAGGCCGGGGGGACCACCGCCATCCCGAGATCCCAGGCACCCCGGTCTCGCGGGAATTCTTTACGGCGACCCCGGCCTGAAGCGCGTCGAGGCCGCCAATCCAATCGCCACGCTCGATCACGATTGGACAGGACCGGAGCGCGGCCGCAACTGGTCCGCCGAGTGGCGCGGTTTCTTGATTTGGCCGCGGGACGGGGCCGTGACACTGCGGGTGCGCTCCGATCAGTCGGTCCGGCTGGAGGCCCGCGGCGAGTCTGTGCTCGATGGTGCCGGGCTCCCGGGAGTGAGGGAAGCGTCCATTGCAGCAAAGCGCGGTGAGCCCGTCCGCGTGCGACTCGTATACGATCACCCGGGAGGAGAGGACGCCTTTCTCGAGGTGCGGTGGAATGATCGGCCGGGCGAATTCACGCCGATTCCCGGGGCCGCGCTCCGGCATTCCGCCGAAGACCAGGAGTGGGTCCGGAGCGCGCTGGCCCTCAGCGAACTATGACGCCACTCAGACCCTTCACGTCGGCAATGCAGATCGAAACCCCACTGCACCGCTGAACCTCTCATGAATCCTCTCCGCGCCATTGTACTAGTGCTTCCCATGCTCGCCGTCCAGGCGACCGCCCTGGCAACGCCCCCGCCTGTGACCGTTGCCGGCTTGAAGATGGTTCCCACCCTCGCCGACAAGCCAGCCAACTTTACGAAGGGCGGCCCTATCGCCCGCCGCCATCCGGAATATTACGGACCCCTTTCCGAAGCCACCGCCCCATCTGCGCCACATCCATGAAAACCCGCTTGCTGCCCCTCCTCCTGCTGGCCGGCGCTCTTGCCGGCCATGCCACCGAATCCCAGGTCGATGCCCGGCCAATCCTGCGCGTGGCCGTCGTCCAGATGCGGTCCGAACGCGATGTCGCCGCCAACGTGGCAAAGATCCGCGCGCGGCTCGGTGAGTGCGCGGCAAAGGGCGTGCAGGTCGTCGCGTTTCCCGAATGCGCCATTTCCAGCTACTATGCCGACTTCGCGAAAACGCTCGACGAGGCCACCCTCGAGAGGGCCGCCACGGAAATCGCCGCCGCGTGCCGCGAATATTCGATCAACGCCATCGTTGGCACCGCCACAAAGCCGGCCGGGAAATTCCTCAACACGGCGCTCTTCATCAATTCACGGGGCGAGATCGTCGCGCGCCATCACAAGGTCCATGTCATCGGTGGCGACACTGCGTGGGACTGCACCCCCGGCTCGTCGGTCGCGCCCGTCGTGTATTTCGACGGCGTGCCCGTCAGTGTGTTCATCTGCCATGACAGCCGCTACCCGGAACTGGCGCGGCTGCCCGTGCTCGCCGGCGCCCGGGTCTTGTTCTACATCTCGCACGAGGCGGCACCATTCAAGGAAACCAAGATGGTCCCCTACCGTGCGCAAGTCATGGCCCGCGCCGCCGAGAACGGCGTCTTCATTGCGCACGCCAACGCCCCGGCCGACGACTGGCGCACGGGCTCGCATGGTCAAAGCCGGCTCGTGGCGCCCGATGGCAACATCATCCAGGAGGCCTCGATGGCGGACGAGGAGGTTCTCATCACCGATTTCAAACTCGCCGACGCCACCGCCGAGAACGCCCTGCGCTCGCTCGACATCGACCCCATCGGCGCCTGGTGGCGCGAGCCGGTCGGACAAGTGCAGATCTTCAAATGAATGCGAAACACATCCGGTTGCTGCTTCCCCGCAGGTCGGCGTGCATCGCTGGTCTAGTGTGGACATTCACCTGCTCGGCTGGCGCCCCACCGGGAGTCGACGAGCACACGACCGCGCTCTGGCTCTTCGACGAACCAAATTATCCCAATGTCCTCCTCACGGACGCGAGCGCCCACCAATATGATCTGCGACTCCAATCCGCCTTCGGCGAGTGGTGGGTCCGCACCGAGGGGAAGGGTGAGCCACCGGCGAAGCCGCTGCATGTCGAGGGAAAGTACGGTCTCGTCGCAGGAAAATTCGGCCGGGCGCTGCATGTCCCCGCCACGACAATCGCGCGCGTGATCTGGCCCGACAACCGCCAGCGCTACAGTTCGGCTCCAACGGCCGGTTTGTCCAATGACGTGCCTGAACGGTTCAACATCGGCTATTACGATTGGACGATCGAGTTCTGGTTCAAGGCGGAGGGAGCACAGCAGGGCACCGCCACCCTCTATAAGGTTCGCAACGAACAGGACTATCCGCGCGGCCTGCCGATGGAGAACGGGCTGCGCCTTTCGCCGGGTCGCCGGTCCTTCGTTCTCGTCAGCCGGACCACCACCGAAACTTCGGCCGAAATTGGCGGCCCATCCGCCAGCTACCGCTTCGAGCTTCCGGTTCCAACTGACACCGCACGAATCAACGACGGCGGCTGGCACCACCTTGCGTTCACCTACACCGCCGCAGAGCGTCAGCTTCGCCACTTCGTGGACGGCCAGCTGCAACCCCTTCCAGGGAAGGGTGGACTTCTCCCGATGCTCGGCGTCCTGAAGGAACTCACGATCTGCGAGGATTTGGCGGCATCAATCGACGAGTATCGGCTCTCGAGCATCGCGCGCTACTCCCGGAATTTCACTCCGCCCGCCAGTTTCTCCCGGGCGCACGCAGCGAATCCCCGCCCAGCCAACCAACCGAATGGGCCGCCTCTGCTCTTTGCTGCCGATCGCGATCCCGCCGCGCCATTTCCGCTCGGCTCGCGCAAGCACGTGCTGATCGACGCAGCGCTGGTCGACACCCAGGCCAACATTGCCTTCCGACCCCAGCCGCCTCAGGTCCGCGAAGCCACCGGGTTCCGGAACACCCGCGCGTGGGAACCCACGCCCCGGATGGGCTCGACCATCCCGGATCTCGTCACCGTCTGGGACGAGGGCGATGAGCTGCGCATGCTCTACACGAACACGGGCATGTTCAGCGGCAAGCCGCACGTGATCTGCCTCGCCACTTCCAAGGATGGCCTGCAGTGGGAAAAGCCTGCGCTCGGGCTCCACTCGTGGGAGGGCGAGCGCGACACCAACATCGTCATCGCGCACGCGGGCCAGGGAGCGCTGATCAAGGACTCGAATCCCGCCGCGACTCCCGACGAACGCTACAAGCTTCTCCTCTACGCCATCTATCGCGGGTATTACCTCTTCACGTCTGCCGATGGCGTTCATTTCGCCCGCAACGAGACGGTCGGCCACCCCTTCGACAATGATGGCAGCACGACTTTCTATTGGGACGACCAGCGCGGGCTGTATCATGCCTACTTCCGGGCGGTTTCGGAACAGCCCGAGACCCGTCGCCGGACCGGCCACACGGAAATTCCCGATCTGTTCATTCCCTGGCCCTTTCAGCCCACCGACTCCCCCTGGATTGACGACCTCGTGCTCGCACGGCCAACGCGCGGCGAAATGCCGATCATTGACACCGGTGGCCAGGTCTACCGCTTCAAAGCCCACAAGTACGAGTGGGCCCCCGACACCTATGTCGCATTCCCCTGGCGCTATGTTTTCGACGCAAACGTCCGCCCCGGCAGTTTCCTCATGGTCAGCCGCGACGGCACGCACTGGACGCGCTACGAAGATCCCTACTATTTCCCGAGCGGGTGGAAACTCGATGGCCGCGAGGTGCTCGAGGCGCTCATGGAGCACGGGATCATCCGCCGAGGCGACAAGCTCTGGCAGTATGGCACCGTTCGCTTCACCGAACATGGCGGCGCCCTCTATGGTGGCCAGGAACACGAAGGGGGCATCCACGATCGCCTGCTGCGACTCGAGCAGCGGCTCGACGGCTTTGTCGCTGTCGAACCGGCGGACGCCGTCAAGGGTGCCGGGGTTCTGGTCACGAAACCGTTCACGTTCGCTGGCCAGCGCCTCGTGCTGAACACGGATTCGTCAGGCGGATCGGTCCGCGTGGAGCTTCAGGATGCGTCGGGTACGCCCATTCCGGGGTTCGCCCTCGGGGATTGCGTTCCCGTGCGGGAAGACTCGGTTGCCGGACTCGTAGCGTGGAAATCCGGTGCGGATTTGGCATCGCTTGCAGGCCGGCCCACGCGCCTGAGGATCGAGGTCCACCAGGCCAAGCTCTACGCCTTTCAGTTTCAATGAGCCCGACTCACTTCGCCGCTAATCCGGCGTCCAGCCCTTTTCGGCCAACACAAACATGAGAATCAAACTGCTCCTGATTTCCCCCTGCCTGTTCCTTCATCCGGCCATTGCGCTTTCCGCCGATCGCCCGGCATTCGCCGACGAACCCGTCCGTTACACCGGCGAGATTCAGCCCGACAAGGCCTACTACGACGGCCGGCTGCCGCATGCCGTTGGCGTGCACAACATCCAGGCGATGCGCGCCAACCGCACCCGCCCGCCCGGCGGAGGCGTCACCGGCTTCACGTACAATCACCAGCCCTACCTCGCCTATTGGAACGGCCGGTTCCACCTGCAGTACCTCAGCGCGCTCACCCAGGAGCATGAACCGCCCACCCACACCTCGGTGATGACCTCAGACGACGGCTACACCTGGTCGCCTCCGCGCGTGGTGTTCCCCGAATATGTGCTGCCGGAGATCAAACAGGAGGGCGTCCACATTGCCGCGGGAGCCATGACCGCCGTCATGCACCAGCGGATGGGCTTCTACGTGGCGCCGAACGGCCGGCTGCTCACCCTCGGCTTCTATGGTTTCTGCGAAACGCCGCAAAACTCGCCGAACGCCGGCAACGGCATTGGTCGGGTTGTCCGCGAAATTCATGCCGATGGCTCGTTTGGGCCGATCTATTTCATCCGCTACAACCGGCACGCCGGATTCGACGAACGAAACACTTCCTTCCCCTTCTACCGGACGAGCAGCGACCCGGGATTCCTCGAGGCTTGCGAGGCGCTGCTCGCCGACAAGCTCGTCACGCTACAATGGTGGGAGGAGGACCGCGCGAAGGATGGTTTTTATGCGATCGTGCCCGACCAGGTCGCCGGGGCCGCAGAGTTCAATGCCCGGATCGTCACCTCGGCCGGTGCGGGCAAGGCGCTCGCCTGGTACACGCGGCCCGACGGCGTGACCGTCGGACTCTGGAAAAACCAGTATTCGGCGCTCAGCACGGATCGCGGCCGGACCTGGACGCCCATTGTCCAGAACAAGACGCTGCGCACCACCGGCGCGAAAACGTGGGGCCAGCGGACGGACGACGGCCGCTATGTCATCGTCCACAATCACTCTGCCACGATGGTCAACCGCTTTCCCACCACGGCCCTGGTCGGCACCGATGGGCACATCTTTGACACGATTCTCTGCCTGCAGGGCGAAGTGCCGGTTCGGCGATATCGCGGCCAGTACAAGGGGGCTGGCCAGCATTATTTCCGCGGCATCACCGAGGGCAATGGCAACCCGCCCGGCGATCACCTCTGGATCGTCAACAGCATGAACAAGGAGGACATTTGGATCTCCCGCTCGACGCTGCCGCTCGCGGGCGCCGAAACGAAACACCTCAACGACAATTTTGAGAACGGGACCTCGGTTGCCGACCTCGACCGATGGACGCTTCACCTCCCCCAGTGGGCACCGACCCGTGTGGTCAACGAACCTGGAACTCAGAACCGCGTTCTCGAGCTGCGCGACGAGGAACCTTACGACTACGCCCTGGCCGAACGCGTCTTCCCGGCATCGAAGCGCGTGAAAGTCAGCTTCCGCGTGCAACTGCGCGAGATCGCGCAGGGCGCCACATGCGAGATCGAAGTCCAGAGCCAGAGGCACCATCGGCCCATGCGGATCAAGTTGAATAGGGCGTGGCTGTCCCATGATCACGGGCGCCGCACCGCGCCACAGACCCGGATCTCATCCCAGCGCTGGTATGCGATCGAGCTGGACCTCGACTGTGCCTCCCAGTCCTACACGCTTCGCGTCGACGGCAGCACCGTCGAGGAGGAGATCCCGTTCACCGAAAAGACGCCGAACCTGGAGCGGATCGTATTCCGGACGGGATCGTGGAACGGGCTGGTCCCGCCGCATCTGCTCGAGGCTGAAAACATCGAGCGGCCGGGCGGACTCGATTACGACGATCTGCCCGGCGCGGACATGCCCGTGTCCCCGACCGTGTTCTGGATCGACGATCTGACCACCCGCTGAACCTCCACCCCGTCTTCCCAATGAAATCCCCGTTCCTTCTTGGCCCAGCCCGAATTCTCAAGACTCTGCTGATCATGCCAGCCACGCTGCTCTGCCTGCCGGCGGCCACGCCCCAGCCAGAGCCCGCCGGCGGCCCGGACGAACCCGTACGCTATGTCGGCGGCGAGAGCGCCGATCCCAATCACGAGGGCGGACTGCGTCTGGCGGTCGGCGTCAAGCATTGGCAGGCGTTCCGCGGCAACCGCGCCCATCCTGAACAGGCCGAGGATTTCGGCTGGACCTACAACCATGCGCCAATGCTCGCGTGGTGGAATGACCGCCTCTGGCTGCAGTATCTGAGCGGGCCGGTGCATGAAAACAAGGGCCACGGGCATACGCTGATCCTCTCCTCTGCGGACGGTATCAGTTGGGACAAGCCCCGGGTCGCCTTCCCAACCTACCGGATGCCCGATGGCACGCTGGGGATGCCCCATCAGCGGATGGGCTGGTATGTGGCACCGAATGGCCGGCTGCTCACGATCGGCTTCTATGGCATCCCCAACCATCCCAATGATGGCACTGGCATTGGCCGGCTGGTTCGTGAGGTTCACCGGGATGGGACGCTCGGCCCAATCCATTTCATCCGCTTCAACCGGCACAACGGCTGGAACGAGACCAACACCGCCTACCCCTATTACACCGCCTCCGCCGACCCGGGGTTCAGGGAGGCCTGTGATGCACTCCTCGCCAACAAACTCGTGACGCTGCAATGGTGGGAGGAGGATCGCGCAAAGGATGGTTTCTATCCCGACCTGGGCGCGCCGCTGCTCAAGGCGTTCTCCTATTACCACCGTCCCGACGGCGCGATCGTGGGACTCTGGAAGAGCGCGTGGACCGCGCTCTCCCGCGACGAGGGCCGGACCTGGAGCGCCCCGATGCAGGCGCGCACCTTCGCCGTGGCGGAGGCAAAGTCATGGGGCCAGCGCACCCCCGACGGACGCTACGCCATTCTCTACAATCCGCGCCGTGACAACCGGCATCGCTGGCCGCTCGCCATCGTGACCGGAGATGACGGCACCCATTTCGATTCGCTGCTCACGGTGCAGGGCGAGGTGCCACCCCGCCGCTATGACGGACTCGACAAGGCCTTCGGTCCGCAGTACGTGCGAGGGATCGTCGAGGGCAATGGCAACCCGCCCGGCCCGGCCTTCTGGGTCACGTACAGCATGAACAAGGAGGATTTGTGGGTCAGCCGGATTCCCACGCCCGTCCGCGGCACGGTGGAAGGACCCGTCGATGACAACTTCGACCACGGCGCCTTTGCCGACCTGCCATGGAATACCTACAGCCCGAGGATGGCTGCCGTCCACCTCGCCGATTTTCCCTCCAGGACCAACCGCAGCCTGGCACTGCACGACAGCGACCCTGCTGACTACGCTCGCGCGGTCCGGGTCTTTCCCGAAATGAAACAGGGCACGGTCCGATTCAAACTGCTGGCGTCCCAAGCCCGGCATGGACGGCTCGAAATCGAACTCCATGATCGCCATGGTTACCGGCCGCCCATCCGCCTTTTCCTCGACGACCAGCGCCGCATCCTGGCCATGGACGGAAACCGCACCGGCCTGCAGACACTCACCCGTTACGTCGCCAACGTCTGGTATGACGTCGTCATTCGCTTCGACATTGAAAAGGAATTGTTCGCCGTGACCATCGACCACATGCCGGTGCTCGTGGATGCGGAAATCCTGGATCCGGTGGATTCGCTGGAGCGAATCTCCTTCCGCACGGGCCCCTTCCGCACCAGTCCAACGCTCCGTGATCCGAAGACACCAGGAGAGGATTTCCCCGGCGCGGACGAACCCGAGCCGGAGGCCGTGTTCTACATCGACGACCTCCGTGTCTCCGCCGGCCCCGTCGACTTTGTCGAAAAACGCAAGTCGGACGGATCGATCAACACCGCTCCGGCTCGGTGAGCCAGCGCAGCTGGATCCTATCGTCCCCCGCCAATCCCCAACCCAAAGCCTCCCATGACTCGCCGACTCATCCGAATGATTGCACCCGCGATCGCAGCCCTCGCGGCACTGTCCCTCACCGTCCGCGCGGCGGATCGCACCTTCGTGGTGGCCGCACTCAAGGTCATGCCCGCCACTGGCGACAAGGCCACCAATCTCGCGCGGTTCGAACAATACGCCCGCCAGGCTGCCGCGGCCGGGGCCGAACTCATCGTCACCCCGGAATGTTATCTCGATGGCTACATGGGGAGCCCGACGTTTCGTCCCGGCATGACCCGCGCCAAGGTGATGCAGGAGCACACCGAGTCCATCGATGGACCCGCGTTGAAAAAAGTTGCCGCGCTCGCCCGCGAACTGAAGGTGCACATCCTCTTCGGTTTTTCCGAGCGTCGCGGTGATGGATTGTTCAATACGATCGCCCTCTTCCTGTCGGACGGCACGCTCGGCGGCCGGTACTCCAAATCCCACCCCCTGCCCGGTGAGCTTTACGACGTCGGCGGCGAACTGCCGGTCTTCGACACGGCCCTTGGCCGGATGGGCGTCCTCATCTGCTTCGATCGCCAGCCCCCCGAAAACGCCCGCATCCTCGCACTCAAGGGCGCCCAGTTCATCGTCGTACCCGCCTTCGGCAAGAAGCGCGAGCCGATGGACGAGGATGTCATGATGCAATCCCGCGCCCACGAGAATGGCATCTACATCATCTACACCAGCCAGCATAACGCGTTCGTGGCCGGTCCCGATGGCGTGATTTCCTCCCAAGCGCGAAGCGACGACTGCGACATGCTCATGTTTGGTCGCGTCGTTCTGGATGAGCGGATCCATGACCGCGGCTCATACCGGGTGCGACATCCCGAGCTTTACGGCCCCCTAGTCGCGCCTGCGGCATCCACGCGCTAGGAGTCTGTCGGACTTAGGCGGAGCGTTCTGAAAAGGGGCGTACCGAGAATTGGACTGGCGACAGCCTCTTGAGCGAAAATGCCCTGGGCATTTTCATTTAGCCACATGTCGGATGATTCGCCCTCACGTTCGCTGCGTGTACTTATGCGGTCCGTTTTGGGAGCGCCGAACGGGAAGTTCGGCAGCCGGGTCAGTTGGGCTCCCGCGTTGCGACAAACCGGCGATGCAGACAGCACCGGCGATGAAAAATGCTGGAAAACCAGGGATATGGGTTTATTTCATTCAGCTGGTTTCCTCCTGTGGCTCCGAAAGGGACGGCAGGCCTATTTTAGCTTATTTTAAACTTTCTTTGTTCACCTGGCCCTTGCATTTCACAGCGCCTTTGCCCGCTGCACCTCACGAGATGGTTGCCGGGCAGACGCATCCATTCACGCTTCTTCGACCAAAGGCACTTTGCACAACCGAAACGAGAACGTCGGTCATTCGACACCAAGACAATGAGTTCCAAAGCGATTGACGTTGCTCGGCTGGAAGACATTGCCCGGCGGGTTCGGATCAACGTGGTCAAGATGATCGCCTGTTCGGGCGTCGGCCATGCCGGCGGCGCAGTCTCGATGGCCGAAATCCTGGCCGTTCTCTACTTCCACGAAATGCGCTTGGACCGGAAGGATCCCACCTGGCCGGATCGCGACCGGTTTGTCCTTTCCAAGGGCCACGGCTGCCCTGCCCTGTATGCGACGTTTTCCGAGGTGGGATGGATTCCGGACAGCCTGCTGCCGACGCTCCACCAGATTGACAGCCCGCTGCAGATGCACCCCGAGTTGGGACTCTGCCCCGGGATCGAGATGAGCTCGGGACCATTGGGTCAGGGGCTTTCCGCCGGCATCGGAATGGCCATCGGCGCCCGGATGCGAGGCAAGGAATTCCGGGTTTATGTCATGATTGGCGATGGCGAGTCCGCTGAGGGCCAGATCTGGGAGGCTGCCATGTTCGCCCCCAACCACAAACTCGACAACCTCGTCGCCATTCTCGACTACAACAAGTTTGCGCTGACCGATCGGGTGCAGTCGATCATGCCGCTCGAACCGGTTTACGACAAGTGGGTCAGCTTCGGCTGGCATGTCATCGAGGTGAATGGCCATTCCGTCGTCCAGGTGGCGCACGCGCTCGATGAGGCCCGCAGCGTGAAGGGCAAGCCCACCATCATCATCGCCCACACCGTCAAGGGGCGGGGCATGTCCTTCGTGGAGGACACCGTCAATGCCCACTCCGTTTCCATGACCAAGGCCCAGGTCGCCGCCACCCTCAAGGAACTGGGCTGCCAGCCGAACGAGATCGAGCAGGCCGTGGCACAAACCAAGGAGCTACACTGATGGCCTCCCAACTTGCACCCCGGGATATCCTTGGTTCCACCCTGGCCGAGCTGGGTGAATCCGATCCCAACATCGTCCTCCTCGATGCGGATTTCTGCACGCCGGGCAAGACCGTCGCTTTCAAGAACCGCTTCCCCGAGCGTTTCGTGCAGGTCGGCATCGCCGAGCAGAACCTGATGAGCATAGCCGGCGGCCTGAGCACGGTCGGTTTCACCTGTTTCGCCTCGACCATCTGCGTCTTCTGCAGCCGTCGCGCCTGCGATCAGGTGATGGCCTCCATCGCTCTGCCGAACCTCAACGTCAAGATTCTCGGCCTGTACGCGGGACTCTTCGTGGGCAAGAACGGCGCAACCCATCAGTCGCTCGAGGACATCGGCATCATGCGGTCCATGGCGCACATGACGGTCGTGCAGGGCGCCGACGCCGCGGAGACAGCCAGCATCCTTCGTTACGCCGCCGCCCATAAAGGCCCGATGTATGTCCGGGTCGGCCGCGATCCCACGCCGCAGCTGGTGCCCGAAGGCTACAAGTTCGAACTGGGCCGCAGCATCACGCTGCGCCAGGGCACGGACGTCACCCTGATCGGTTATGGCGACCTCATGGGCAACACCCTCGAGGCCGCCGAGGCCCTCGCGAAGCAGGGCGTCCAGGCGCGGGTCATCAACATGAGTTCGCTCAAGCCGATCGACCGTGAGGCGATCGTGCAGGCCGCTCAGGAGACCGGACGGATCGTCACGGTGGACAACCACAACATCATTGGCGGACTCGGTTCCGCCGTGGCCGAGGTGCTCTCCGAGGAATGCCCCGTGAAGCTGAAGCGAATTGGCGTGCGCGACACCTTCGGTCGGTCCGGCACCAATGAGGAAATGCTGAAATGGTTTGGCCTCCGCACCGAGGATATCGCAGCTCAGGTGCTGGAGTTCCTGCGGAAATAGCCGGATCGAGGCGTTGGCAGCCCTGAATGGCTCCTCAGCGTCCATCGGCTTCAACGGCGTTCAAGGGATCTGCCATATCTCCCATCCGCCCTCCTGTATCGGCCCGGCCTCGACGTATTTTCCGAGCCAGCGTTTTGTGTCGATCGACACAAAACGCTGGCTTTGCCGTGCCGCGCCTCACACATCTCCGCCAGTGGGCGCCGCGAAAACCTTCCGCAGGATTCCCGTTCGCCGCTTCCAAGCCTCGCACCCGCGATAATCCTCCGGCAACAGCGCCGCCGGCAACAGCGGGTCACCTCCGAGCGCCCGATTCCAAGCCTTCCATTCCACTTCGATCCATCTGTTCCACGAGATCCCTCTCGTGCGGCGCGGCTGGCCGTCAAGCACCTCCAGGTACACATCGTAATTGCGGTTGATCCGTGGGAAATCCCAGGCGCCCTTCACCAAATCCACATTCGATTCTCCTCCACAGGGACGTGCCTCCATCAACGTCAACTGCTCCACATTCAACTTCAGACCACGCAGCATCTCGCTGATTCTCACGGGCGGATCTGGGCTTATCCAGACACTGTTCTGGAGATACCCGAATCCCAACTGATGCAAACCGCGACACAACCGGGCGCGGACTTTGCGTTGGCTCTCAGGAATGTCAAAAAGCACCAGCCGCCAGCGGCCATCCCACTTCCGCGTCCAATTCGCCTCGGGATCGCGGCCCCCGAGCGCGATTTCCCGACCTGCCGCTGTAAGTCGCAAGGCTCTTTCCAGGCTGCCTTCAACAGGCCTGCGTTCGATCCAGCCATTGGACTCGAACTGCGCGAGTTTCCGGTGGAAACGTTGCGAACTGAACCACCGGTTCCAAACCGCTTCGGCCGTCAGGATGGAGACCTCCGCAAGCGCGTCAGCCATGATGAAAAGGAGCTGTAGCGACGGCCCGACCGGGGTTGCCATCACTGAGATACAATCGTTTCGTCCGGGACCTGCAAGCCAGCGTTGTGTGTCGATCGACACACAACGCTGGCTTCGCGACCGACTGCCGCGCAGGTACATGAATAAGAACACAGTCGTTTTCGGATTGGCGATTTTCAGCTATTTCACACTTTCCGTGATCGCGTTTCGGGAGCTGTCTCGGCCATCGGCATCCAAGCTCTCTCCCGACCCATGCCCCCACCGCCGAGCCGATTCTCCTCGCTTTGCCTCTCCTGCACGCTGCTCGCCCTCTTCACAACGAAGGGTGCTGCGGCAACGCGCGAGGCCCGGGTAATTTCGGACGAAATTGTGACGACAACCACGCCGGCTCACAACGGTTCCAGCCCGATGTGGAGCGTCGGCGCACCGATGCTGGTTCGGGAGAACGGCAATGTCTGGGCCTCGATTTCAGTGCACGATCCGGAGGCCGTTCCGTACTGCAATACCCATTGGGAGTTGTGGCGGCGCCCATCCGAAGGACGGTGGTCGAGGGTTCGAGCGGGGCACGCAGCATCGGAGCGCGAGCCGTGTCCGCTGGTCCTGCTCGATCCCGAAACGCTGGTCCTTTCCATTCATCCGAAAATCCTCGATCGCGGGCGCGAGGCCAGTGGTGAGACCCGATGGCACTGCCAGCCGGCTCTCGCGGCATTTGATCTGAAGCGACCCGACAGTGCCGCACGACTTTGGCGCCCGGCGATGGATCCACCCGCACGATTCACGCAGCATTCCTATCGGAGTGTCGGCGTCGATTCCTCAATCGGATCCCTCCTGATGATGGTAATCGATCACGAGGACACGTTCCACACCGCCTGGCGGGACTCTGCCGGAGGCTGGCACACGGTCTACCCACCGGTGTTTCCAATCCGCGCCTGTTATCCCAACGTCGGGTTTCGGAATGGAGCCGGACACATCCTGGCGATTGGCGACATCAAGGAACCCAACGAAGTCTGGCGCGCCGCGAAGCATTCGGTCCTGGGCCAGGACTGGGATTACGTGTTCCGCCGGTTGTTCTACACGTGGATGCCGGACGTTGCCTCCGGCAGGTTCGGTGGACCGCTGGAGATCGACACGGTGGAGGGCACCGCCGGCTGGATGTTCAATCTCGACCTGGCAATCGATGCTCAGGGCCGCGTGCACCTGCTATGGGTGCGGCGCACCTTCGACCATGGATTTCTGGGCGAACGGTTCTTCCCGGGACGGTCCAACGTGGAGTCCGTGATGCATGCGGTCGTCGATCGCGGCCGCGTCATTGCCCAGGAGCAAATCGCCCGCCGCGAAGTTCCCCTCCAGCCACCCGGCGACCGGCATTTCACCAGCGGCCGCCTCCATGAATTGCCGGATGGACGACTGGTCGCGGTTCTCATCTCGCCGACGCCGGGAGATGAGTTTGGATTGTTTCTCCAAGAACTGGATCTCAGCGCGAAGGCTTCGGCTTTGCCCGTCCACCTGCCATTGGTTCGCCCGCCGCCTCATGGCTTCTTCTTCACCAACGCGTCCCGGGGCGGGTCGGCCCCGTCGCAAGACCTCGATCTTCTCGCCGCCGAACCGCACGGTGATGCGATCGCGCTTCGTTACATCCATGTGTACATACCTTAGGTACGCGATCCTCGCTGGATTGGCGGCCTTCGACTGCGCCACTTCCATCGGGCAAACGGACCATCAGACGGAAGGCGTGGTCGACAACTTGCCCGTGTTCACACGCCAAGTCATCGCGCGAACGGCGCACCAGCTCGCGTGGCGGGCCGAAACCTTTCCTGACTTCGATGCATGGCGCCGGCAGGCGCGAGCCAAGGTCATGTCGTGCCTGCTCGCGAGTCCTCCGGACGCTCCCTGGGACATGACGGTCCTCGACGAAGAGGATCGCGGCAGCCACCTCGCGCGCAAGTTGGCCTTCAATCTCACGCGCGACAGCCGGGTGCTCGCCTACCTCACCATCCCCAAGGGAACAGGTCCGTTTCCCGCCGTCCTCCTGCTGCACGACCACGGCGCACGCTTCGACATTGGGAAGGAAAAGGTGATTCGACCGTGGGGCATCGCGCCCGGGAAGGTTGAGTCCGCACAAGCATGGGTGGACCAGAATTACGAGGGGAGATTCCTCGGGGATGAACTTGCGCAGCGGGGTTACGTTTGTTTCGCGACCGATGCGCTCAACTGGTCGGACCGCGGCGGCGGCGGTTATGACGGCCAGCAGAAACTGGCGGCGAATCTCCTGCACCTCGGGATGTCGCTGGCGGGGCTCATGGCCTGGGAAGATCTGCGTGCAGCAGAATTTCTGGCGCAGCAGCCGATGATCGAGCCAACGCGAATCGCGGCCATGGGCTGGTCGATGGGTGGTTTCCGGGCGTGGCAGGTCGCCGCATTGTCCGATAGGATCGCCGCCGCCGTCGCGGTTTGCTGGATGAGCACCGTCGATCAGCTCATGGTGCCGGGAAATAATCAGACCCGCGGCAGCTCGGCCTACAACATGGTTCACCCAGGATTGCTCGACTCGCTCGACTTCCCCGACGTCGCGAGCATCGCCTGCCCAAAGCCCGTTGTGTTCTTCAACGGTCGCCAGGATCGTCTTTTCCCAGTTGCTGGCGTGGAAGCTGCGTATGCGAAAATGCGCCGAGTCTGGTCTGCGCAGGGCAAGGCGGACCAGTTGGTGACCAGGCTCTGGGACGTGCCGCACACCTTTAATGCAGCCATGCAGGACGAAGCATTCGCCTGGCTCGATCGCGTGCGGCCGCAGCTGGAGTCCGTCCGCGCCGCAACCTCCGCGGATCCGCCGCACTGATCGCCAGCGGAGCAGGAACCCGTTTACGAAGGAGCGCAGGCTCGCTGCGCCCACGCCCGCCCCCGTTTCAGCGGATTAGCTCACCATCCTTGAACTCGTGCTCGGCCACCAGCCGTCCGTCGCGGTCCCACTCCCGCGCCACGCCATCGCAACGCAGCCCGCGCCAGATTGATTCGCGCCGCTTCGTGCCATCCGGACGGAACTGCGTCCATACGCTGGTACCATCGGCACGATGGTCCCGCTCCCAGACCAGCCGACCCTGCGCATCCCAGTACGACTCCCGGCCGCGCTTCCGCCCGTCAGCCCACGTGACACTGTATTCTTTCTGCCCTGACGCGTACCAGTGCGTCTCCCCGCCGTGCAGCAGCGGTCGGCCCGCCCCATCGGAACGGACACTCCATTCCGTCTTCGGCGAGCCGTTCGCGTGAGTTTCGCGCGTCGTGCGGGCATCGCCGCTCGCCGGCGCCACCGCCGTCGTGATTCCCGCGGCGCGATCGAGAATCCACGCCTCGTTCAGTTCGAAATGCAGCGGGGGCTGGGTCCCGCTGTTCAGGAGATGAATGAGCCCGTTCGGCCCCTGAGCCGCCATGCAGTAGCCAAGCGTGCCATCCTTCAGTGGACTTGGACGGTACCCAGGGCGGTCACGAAACAGCCAGCGATCATGCGCCGTAAGGCCGGGCAGATCCTTGATGATCCAGGTCTCCCCCTCGTCGTTCGAAAGCGCGACGAATGCGCCCGTGCGGTTGATCCCCGGCGGCTGCTCGCCGGCCGCGTTCAACCAGTCTCCCGCGTAGAAGAGCCGCCCGCTTGCCAGCCGGATCAGCGAGGGTTTTTGCCCGCCGGGCCCCAAAAACGGAAATCGGGTGGGACTCACTTCCCACGTGCGCCCGCCGTCGCGCGAGATCGACTTCGGCATGTAGCCATCGATGTCACTCGCCTTGCCCCCATAGCCGAGAATCGCGCCGTCGCGCCGATTGACGAACACCGTGTGCCGTCCGCCGGTCCGGCCACCCGTGTCGTGCCACGTGATGCCATCGTCGCGACTGGCCCAGAGGAATGAGTTTCCGCCGGAACCGTCGGCCGGAAGATAGAGCGTTCGGTCCGCTCCGCGCAGAAAATTGCTGATTGGCTGCGGGAAATAATCGCCGCGCCGTCCGATAATCACCGGCAGATGAATGGGACTCCAGGTGGCGCCATTGTCGTCGGAGCTCTGCCAGCGGAAAACGATCCCATCGAGGCCCCCACCACCGCAGGCAAAGAAGATCCGATTGCCCTCGCGAGTGAGCACCGGCCCGATATCCTTTGCCCCGGGAATGTCAAAGAAGGGGCCGGGCAGGTCCCACTGCTCGGCGCCGAACCGCAGCCGCGTGCCGATGATCGCGACATCCGTGAGATCCTCATACTCCGGCGCGGAGGCCGAAAAATACGTGGCGAGCAGATCGCCATTGGGGGCGACCGCAAGGGCGGGATTGTGATTCTTGCCGTGCACAGTGGGGTGCAGGCCCGCAGCGGCGATGGCTGGATTCTCCGCATTCGAAGGCGGTATGGGCAGCGCCTCGCGAACGCGGTACCACGGGCGCCGCGGGTCCGGGCCGCTTCCCACCCATGGGTTCTGCTGGCGGACAAATTGCATGGGTGATTGTGGCCCGGCGGCGCGCGGCGGCGTGGGCGGCAGCACCGCCGCGACGATCCGGAAACCAATGTTGTGGCGGCCGCGCCAGTCCGGCGGCGCACCGGCGCGGTTGGCCGAGCGGCGGAAGAAGGGCATCCGGCCGTCGTTCTTGTACTTCTCGGAAAAATCGTGGTACGGCATGTTCAAACCACCGCCCCGCACCACGCGCACGATCCCGCTGGCCGGGCTGACCGGGTCAGTCTCGTCGGCATCCGGATAATCGCCGTACCAGTCGTGCACCCACTCCATCGCATCGGTGTGCAGGTTCTTCACGCCCCAGGCATTCGGCTCGCCGCTGGCGGGCGGCAGGTCGCCGGATGAAAAATGTCCCGCCGATCCGGCCCGCGCCACGTATTCCCATTCCGCCTCCGTCGGCAGCCGGAAGACGTGATCCCGGCTGCCCTCGGCACCGCCGGATTGATCCGACTTCGCCGGCAGGAGCTGATTGACCTCGTCGCGGTAACCCTGGTCCTCGTTGCGGGTCATCCACGCCGCAAACCCGACCGCATCCTCCCAGCTGATCC
The DNA here is from genome assembly GCA_011525695.1 of Verrucomicrobiia bacterium. Lineage (GTDB taxonomy): Bacteria > Verrucomicrobiota > Verrucomicrobiia > Opitutales > Opitutaceae > ER46. Next base: position 25,124 of record WYBX01000065.1, on the reverse strand, counting down.
CGGTGGCGTAAGGGAAGAAGTGGCTCGTGCCTTCATGGTCCTCCTGGTACTTCGTGAACTGGCTGGCGAGCACCTCGGTTTCCGAAATGTAGAAATCGTAGGAGATCGTCACGCGCCGCACGGGTCGCTCGTCCTCGCCGCCATGGGTGAACACCTTTCCCTGCTGGCCGAGCGTGGTGGCGTCGGTCGGCAGTTCGTTGCCCATCCGGAAGCTTCCACCGCGGATAAGGACCATCCGGATACCGTTTGACGTGACAAAGCTTTCCGGGAGGGCCGCGGAAAGGGCGGTGGCGCAGAGCACCAGGGCGAAGCCCGTGCACCAGGGAAGGCGACGCGGATCAAACAGGAATGACGGCATGGTGGGGAGGCGTTCGGCCATTCATCGGCGGTTACCGGCTGAAAGGGAAACGGCACGGACCATCGGGAACTCTCACTGATGGAAACCGAACGCGACGGACGTTCTGCCCCGAGTCGTTCGACGGGCAAGAATGCAATAGCGTGAAATAGCTTCCGGTGCGGATCCGGCCTCATGTGCAAGGTGGTCAGGGGTATTTTCGTCATTTTCATCGTTGATTTCGGGTCACTCCCGGCTCGCCTTGGGCGGCGGCTCCCCGCCGAAGTTCCGCACCCCGTTCGTCCCTCACCGCCATCATCCGGCTACCTGCCACCCGCCTCTCCCGCCTCCCAGTTCCATGGATACACTACCGCCCCCCTTCACCCGGCGTGAATTTCTCACCGCCATGACCGCCGCCACCGCCACCGCCGGCCTCGCTTCAACCGCCATCGCCGCCGCCTCGCCCGCTCCCGCCTCCGGTCTGGCGGCGGCCGCCGGTCGGAGAATCGACTGCCAGAGCCACCTCTTCTGTCCCGAGCTCGTCGCCCTCATGGAAAAGCGCCAAGCCGATCCGCGCGTCTTCACCCGCGATGGCGTTCGCATCGTCAAGATGGGCGACTGGCTGCGGAAGATTCCACCCCACTACATGGATGTGGACGCAAAACTGGCCGCGATGGATGCCGCCGGCATAGCCATGACCGCGCTCAGCATCAACGATCCGGGGCCGGAGTGGTTTGGCACCGACGGCCCGTCCGTTGCCCAGTTGCTCAACGATTTCATTGCGGGGGTGGTCCGCCGCCACCCCACCCGCTTCTTCGGCCTCTGCGTGCTGCCGCTGCAGGATATGCGCGCGTCGCTCACGGAACTCGACCGTTGCGTGCACACGCTCGGGATGAAGGGGATTCTGCTCTATACGAACCTCGCCGGCCGCTTCCCCGACGAACTGGAATTCCGGCCGCTTTTCGCGCGGGCCGCGGAACTCGACATTCCGGTGCTGCTGCACCCGGCCAAGCCCATCACGACGGATCTCGTCAAGGAGTACGAGATGACCAGCACGCTCGGCAACATGTTCGACAACACCATCGCGCTCACCCGGCTGATCATGTCCGGGCTGCTCGACGAGTTTCCCCAGCTGAAGCTGGTCTGCCCGCACCTCGGCGGCACCCTGCCCTACATCGTCGGCCGGCTCGATCACCAGGTGCAGGTCCTGAAGCGCGGGCCGCGGAACCTCACCCGGGCGCCAAGCGAATACCTGCGCAGCATCTGGCTCGACGTCGTATCGCCCCTGCCGCTTGCGATCAAATTCGGGCATGACTTCATCGGCGAGGACCGGCTGCTCTACTCGAGCGATCATCCCTGGGTCGACCCGAGCCTCATTGTCCAATGCGTGCACGACGCCGGTCTCTCCGCCGGCGCAGAAGAGAAGATTTTCTCGCGCAACGCGCGCCAGCTCTTCCGGCTCTAGAGCAGCCTGTCGGCCTTACGGCGCTTCGACGTAAAGATGCCGACGGTAAGGCTGACGCAGCCGACATGCTGCCAATTGAAAATGCCCGCGGCATTTTCGTTTGGAGGCTTCTGCTTCAGCCCCAGAAATGCTGATGGGCACAGAGGGAAGATCCCATCCGTGCCCATCGCGTGCGATCAGTGGCCTGAGGAATTCCAGCCTAGAAGTTGAAATCGATTCCGAGCTTGTAGTCGCGATCGAGCAGTCGGCTGTACTGCATCAGGTTGTAGACACCGGTGGACCGCTGCTCCTTCTCACGGGTGAGGTTGCGCACCGATCCCGTGATCGAGTAGTTCTTGCTGAAACGATACTTGAGTTGCACGTCGATCTGGTACCGCGGCACCCGATAACGGTCGTTCAGCACTCCATTACCCAACGTTTCGATTTGGCGATCCGAGTAAGTGTAAGCCACGCGTCCCGAGAATCCCATCCGCTCGTAAAACAGCGTTACATTCCGGATTTTCGTCGGCTGCCTGAAGAAGGGGAAACTCTCCGTTGGCCGCGTCGGCACCTTGGTCTCCGAGTCGATGAAGGTCAGGTTCGCATCGATGCCGAATCCATCAAACGGTGACGGCAGGAACTTGAACGGCTGGTAGACGTTGAGTTCCACCCCGGTGATCTTGCCGCTGTCGGCGTTTCGCCGGCTCGTGAGGTTGAGCGTCTCGAGCCCAAGGCCGCCGTACGTGACGTCTTCCTGCAACTCGGTGAACCCGTAAATGGGATCCTTGATTTCCTTGTGGAATCCGGCCACGGAGATGATGCCGCCCGTCGCCTTCGGATACCACTCGACGGACAAGTCGTAATTGATCGAGGAGTAGGGTTTCAGGTCGGGATTGCCTATATTAAGCTGGCCGGAATATGGGTACGCAGAGTTGGCCGGACTGGCCAGTTGCGAGAACTGGAAATTCGAGAACGGCCGCGTGTCCTCGTAGGCGGGCCGGCCAATCGTCCTGGTCACCGCTGCGCGCAGCCGCGTGCGATCGGTAAAACTGTAGACGGCCTGCAGATTCGGGCAGTATTCGTCGAAGCTCGAAGTCCCCGATGCCGGGAAGTAGCCTACAAACGAACCTCCGAAGGTACGCGCCTCGACTGCCCGAATCGTGGCATCCGTCTTCTCCCAGCGGACACCGCCCAGGAGCGTGAGTTTCTTGATCGTAACGCTGCCCATGCCATACAGGGCATAGATGTACTCGTTCGTGGAATAATCGTCCTCGGTCGAATTGGCCGCCGCATCGACGGGGTCCACCGCTGTAAGCGCCGGATTGGAGTGGATGTAATCCCACGTCGGTCCCGGATCGATGAGGAATCCGCTCTGGTAACGGCCTTCATACACGGGAACCGACGGCCGCGTGCTCCCCACATTCCCCAAGTTCCAGCTTCCCACCGGTACCAGACGCCGCGATTCGAGGTCGACGACACGGTCGCGCTGCAAGTACTTGAAACCGGTCTTCAGGAACCCCTGATGCCCCATCAGATTGTCGCTGTCCCATCGCAGATCGATCTTCGCCGTATAGGTCTTCTCGTCCACAATGCCAAAATCCTCACGGGTCCGGCGAAGCGGATACTTGCTCGGGATGTCAATCGCCGGATCCTCCTCGAAGCTGACGAAGTCGAAGGTTCCCCAGTCGATAGTAATCGGGCCGGTACCGCCGGTGCTGTTGCGGAAGGCGAGAATGTTATCATGGATCCGATCCTCCTTGGCCGCGGAATAGCTCGCCATGGGCTCCAGGGTGAAGCTGCCCATCACCTTCTTGATCCCTCCCACGACATTCAAGATGCTCTGCTCCCGGAGCGTGTCGAAGTCACGGCGTTCCGTACGGGTCCGCGTGCCGTCGAACAATGCCTTGGTCGGCGAGAGCAACGTCACGCGACTGGCAGCATTGTCCACGGAGTGGATGATCTCCACCGTATGCTCGTTCCGCTCCTGCAGGGAATAGCTCGGCTTGAGGTAAAGCTGGGTGTCGGCGTCCGGCCGGAACTCGATGGCAAGATTGCCACCTTTCCGCGCGATTGAGCCCTCCTCGGGTTTGATCTCGAGCCCGCTCGGCAGATACATGTCCGTCCCGTTGATCGTCCGCAGATTCCAGCCGGTCTGCAGCCAGTGGTTCGAGTAGCTCCGCTTGTCGTAGCTGGCCGTGGCCGCGACGCCCCAGGTCTTCTTTTCTCCGAAAAGCGTCGACGCACTCACCTTCGCCAGCAGGTCCGTCTTTTCCGTCGTCTCGTTGTAGTTGCCCTGGACCGTTCCGGAGACCTTGAACCCCTCGTGATCAAAGGGTCCCGCCGTCTTGATGTTGACCGTCCCACCCAGCGAGTTGGCGTCCATGTCGGGCGTGATGCTCTTGGTCACCTCGATCGAGGACACCTGGGTGGCAACCAGCGCATCCAGTGGCACCGCACGGCCGAGCCGGGTTCCGCCGGGAGCGGCCATCACCGCGCCGTCCATCAGCACCTGGTTCAGGTTCGGCTCAACGCCGCGAATCGACACGTAGGAGCTCTCGCCCTGATCAATCCCCGTGGTGCTCACGCCGGGCATCCGTCCCGCGGCCTCGGATACATTCCGATCCGGCAGGTTGCCGATCGAGTCGGCCGCAATGATGTCGGCAATGTTGACCTGGTTCAGCTTCTGCTGGATCGCGCGGGACCGGCCCTCGCGGTATCCCTCGACCACGAACTTGTCCAGTTTCACGACCTCGCTCGCGCTGACCTCGATCATCACCTCGATCATACCGGTTGCCGGCACGCGGACAGTGGCGACCTTGGGCTCGTAGCTGATGTAATTGGCCTCGAGGGTATAACTCCCCTCGCTCAGCCCGCTGATTCGAAAGCGACCGCCGTCATCGGCAAAGACCACGCGACCGGTCTCAGCTATGCTGATTGAGGCTCCGGGGAGCCCCTTCCGGTTGGTGGATTCCATCACGCTGCCGACGATGTCGCCGGCCTGGGCTTGCTGGACGACCGCTCCAAGGCTGAACGCGGCAAGAAGGCCGCGGAAGACAGACGCACGTTTGGTGTTCATTGGTTTTGCACTTGCTGGATGACGCCGGCATTGGGCCGGACAGCCATCGTTACATGGGGGGTGAGGGGGCTGGGGGGATTTGGATGCACTCTCGGAAAAAGAGAATTACATCTGCGTAAATACGGAGGGTGAAATATGGCATTGTCAACAGTTGAAATAGCCATAATCGCGCAATTTGGCGGCAGCCGAGCCCCCTAGCGCCGATGGGATGCAGTTTCCGCTCTGTCAGCCATGAATGCAACGCCCGGCTGGGCCCTGTCCCGCGCATCGCGGCCCAACGCCTTAATTTCATACAATTAAACAGGGTGTCGGCCGAGAGACTGGCCCATGAATCTTTCACTAACAATTTATTGTACGATGCTTATAAGCCATGCCCCATCAGGTGCCGGGAAGGCTCCATCCCAGGTTGCCCCTTTCGGGTTATTTTCATCTATTTCATGCTCGTTAACGCGCATGCTTCTTCGTTCATCGCGCTTCCGTGTTGGGCCCCTTGGGCCCCGCGGTCCGGTTTGCTCCAAACGCACTTCCCGCCGTCCTGCGATCAACCTGCGCTTCCTCCCCATGAACCAATCCACTCTCTCCACCCTATTCCGTGGCGCCGCGCTCGCAATCGCCCTGCCCCTTGCTCCCGCGCTTTTCGCGGCCGAGACCGTCGCCTTCTGGGCCTTCGACGAACCTGCCGGTATGTACCCGAGCAGTGTGATCGCCGACCATGGATCCTCGGGTCTTGGACTCGTCCTGGGTCCGGGAGGCAGCATCGTTCCGGGAAAGTTCGGCCGGGCGCTTTCGACCGCGGAGCAGCCAAAGATCGACCTTCCCGAAGGCAGCGTGCTCTTTGGATTGACCCAGCTCCCCATTCCAAACGGCCGGACCGTCGAGCCGCTCAGCTGGCACAATGCCCGGTTTGCCGCGCTGCTGACTGCGGGAGAAAACCACCTGCGCAAGGAATTCGAACACCCGAACCCCTCCACCTCCGGACTGAACCTCGGGGCCTTCGACTGGACAGTGGAATTTTGGTACCAACCCGCCGCTGATCGCCCGGGTGGCAACGAGGGAGTGGTCTTCGAAATCGGATCCGGCCCTCGGGGCGAAAACGACCACGTCACAGCCCTCCTCCTCGCGGCCGATCGCTCCGGATTCGTCCTGGTCAACCAGCCTACCCGCACCCGCGTCGCCATTCCGTCAGATGCCAACGCCCTCCGACAGCCTGGGCGCTGGACCCATCTTGCCTTCGTCTATGACGCAGCCCGGCGGGAGCTGATCCACTATGTCAATGGCCAGCCGGCTGGTGCCGCCGTCTCCGCTGCCCTCACGGCGCTGCCCAAGGGCGACGAGGCCTACTTCACGGTCGGACGCGACGCGCGCTGGCAGCGACCTCTACCCGGATTGCTGGATGAACTCCGCATCTCGCGGGGCAAGGCCTACGAGGCCGCCTTCTCTCCACCCGCGAGCCTGGTGCAGGACCCGGACGCCGGCGCACCGGCGCGCCAGATCGCTGTAACCGAGCCGCTGCGGTTTGCAACCGACCATCCGTTCACGGAGCCCGTCATCCTTGGCTCGAGCAAACACCTGCTGATCGACGATGCGCTCTTCCCGCAGCACACCAACGTCACGTTCATTCCCACCCCACCCGACAAGGTCGAACTCGTCCACGAAGTGCAGGGTTCGTTTCGCAAGCACGTCACCGTGCTCGAGGACGAACAGGGAGTCATCCGGCTTTACAACCCGATTGGCCGGAACGATCAGCTGGGCGTCCTCACTTCGCGTGACGGGGTGAATTTCACGGTGCCGAAGCTCTCGACGGCCGATCCCAGCTATCCCAACATCACCACGGCCGGTGCGGCCGGCACGCCGGCTGTCTTCATCGATCCCCTGGCTCCTCCTGAGGAACGCTGGAAACTCGTGAGCGGCGACGAGGGCCATGGCATCTTCCTGCACACCTCGGCCGACGGCTTCGCCTGGAAACGCGTCCCCACCGCCGCAATCTCCGCCTGGTCGGGATCCCAGTCCCATGTCTTCTACGACGATCAGCGTGGCCAGTACGTGGGCTATCATCGCAGCGACCTCGGCGAGAACCACCACGGCAAGACCGACCGGCGGTTTGTCCTGACGCTGCTGGACAGCCTCCAGCCGCCGTGGCCCTTCGAACCGAAGAGCCAGGCCGAATACGACCGTGCCGCGGCGACCTCGCGGCTCGATCGGGTCCGGCCCTGGTATCTCGACAACGGGCCGCTCACGCCCGGTGGCATCGGGATCGAATGGCCGACCGTGTTCCAGCCAATCGACGGCTTCGATCCCGAGGCGGTCGACATCTACGTGCCCAAGGCGGTGAAGTATCCGTGGGCGCCAGACACCTACCTGGCCTTCCCGTGCATGTATTTCCACTATGAGGAAATCCCGCCCGCCACCCGGAACACGCTCGCCGAGGAGCGGCGCGGACGCGGTTCCGGCCCGATCGAGACCCAGCTCATGGCGAGCCGCGACGGCGTGAACTGGACTCGCTATCCGCGGCCCGTGTGGCTCGGCCTCGGGCTGATGGACGGCATGGACATTCACCAGACCTACATGGCGCAGGGCATGGTCCGCCGGGGAGACGAGATCTGGATGTATTCGTACAACACCGAGGAATATCATTCGACCTACCGGAAGAAGCCGGAGCGCCGCGGGATTTTCCGCACTGTCCAGCGCGTCGACCGTTTTGTCGCGGCGGAAGCACCGTACGATCGCGAGGCCGTGTTATACAGCCGCCCGCTCGTCTTCTCCGGTCGCCAACTGATCCTCAACGTCGACACGGCCGGTTCCGGCTGGATCCAGGTCGGGCTGCTGCAGGGCGATGGTCGTGCCATCCCCGGCTATGGCCTCGACGACTGCGTGTACGTCAGCGGCAACGAACTCCGGTATCCCGTCGAATGGCTCGACTCAGGCACGGATCTTTCCGCGTTCAGCGGCCAGCCGGTCCGGCTCGTGATTCGGATGCGCGGCGCCCGGCTGTTCTCACTGCAGTTCGTAGAGTGAAGAGAAAGAGTAAGAGAAAGATCCGTGAGAACGAGCCGGGCGCGAAGTTCTCCCACTCCTCGAAAATGCCCCGGGCATTTTCGTTTACAGCCTGTCGGCTGCCATCGACCCGACTTCTCTCGGGCCTCCCAATGCGTGGACTCGTGCCACCGACAGGCTGTCTAGCTCGATTTTGCCAGGTTTCCGTCCCCGTCGAAAACCATGTCCGTCGGATCACCGACGACTTTCATCCGCGGATCGGCACGAACCTCCGCCATCAGGTTCTCGGAAACCAGCATGTGATCGAGCGAGAGCGTGTTGGTGATCCGGCCCAGCCGCACCTTGTGCATGTCCCCAATCAGGCAGGTCTTGACCGCGGCCTGGATCGCCTGGCGATCGTTGCGCATCACCATCGGAATCTTGCCCGCCGCCGCCGTCGTCGAGGTCAGCAGGTTGCAGTAGGTGTCGATGAAGCTGAACTTCCGGAACACGCGCTCCGTCGTGAAATCCGCGATGCCCACGCCGGTACCATTCCCATCTGAAACCTCCGTGATGTTCAGGATGGCAATCCGCGTGATTTGCGGATCCTCCGGTGTGATCGGCACGTCCGCGGTCGGGTAACGACCCACGACATTGGGGTCGAATCCCGTCCCGGAGATGTTCTTGCCCACCTCGTCGATCACGAGGACGTCCAGCTGCGGAATTGGCACCCGCGGCATCAGTTTCCGCGCGGCGGCCAGCAGGACGGGTTCCCGTTCCAGGATTTCCGCGGCCGGGACGACCTCCACCCGCGCCGTCTCATGATACGCGTTCTCGATCAACCCGACGCCAAACAGGTATTTTCCGCTCGCCAGGCTGGCCCGGCAGATGGCCAGGAGGTTCTGTTCCATCCGCGGGTAGCCGAGCTGGTGGCAGGTCTCGGCGCCCTTCTGCTTGCCGGTGCCGATCACAATCATCTTCACCAGCCCGCTCTCGACCTTGCCGCGAAACGTCGTGTGCGGCTTGACTCGGTTCACGACAATGATCCCGTCCGCCGCGGCGGCATGGGCATCGATATAGGCCGGCAGCCCGCTGGGCGTGGTGCCGACCTGGACCACATCCATGGTGCACCGAATCGGGACGCCCATGCTCTCCTCCGTGAAGCCCATCCGCGCCAGCACCGCCCGCTGGCCATCCGGTGTGGCGCCGCCATGGCTGCCCATCGCCGGAAAGATGAACGGCGCCGCCCCCGCCCGCTTCAACTCTCCCAGCAGCACCCGGGTGACGCGCGCCGCATCAGTGATGCCGCGGCTGCCCGCTCCGACCGCCACCTTCATGCCCGGCCGGATGGTTCCGAGCACGCCGGATCCGCGCAGCTTCTCGAGGAACGCCGCCTCCACGTCTGCCAGCACCGGCCGCTCGAACCGCGTCTCAACCGCCACCAGCCGCGGCAGCGGGATGTTCTTGAGCAGCGCATCGATCGGCGACCCGGCGGAGTTGGAGAAATTCTCCGGCAACTTCACGGAGGCCGCGGAGCCGCTGGATTGGGACGGGCTGGCGTGACCGAGTGCCAGCAGCGCAGTGGACGAGGCGGCGCCAGCAATGAATTTACGCCTGCTGGTCAGGGGCCGATTCCGGGACTTCATAGGGGTAACGGGGCCAGGGGTTCGCTTTGCGACGCCGATACTGGATTCCGCCCGCGCCCGCTTTCAAGTTGAATCACGGCTTGGCCATTGCCGCCTCCGCCTGCTGCGCCATCTCAGCCACATCCGCGGCCGGCAACACGACCAGCCCGGTGGGCCGCTTGTTGGAAAAATGCTGCAGGCTGAGACCAAGCACCGCCCCCTGGGGATCGAATACCGGCGTTCCCACCGACGTCTCCGTCAGCAGGTACAACCGGCGCGGCTTCTCGATGACTCCCATGATCTGCGTGGGCCGGACGAGCGGCACGCGCTGCAGGGCCTTCGCGGCGCGGGAAACCGAAAAGTAGTCCCCCAGCACAACGCCCTCCGCCGCCTCGGCAAGGTTCACGTACTCAAAAGTCCGTGACGCGGTGCCCTCGGCGACCTCCGGCGCCATGAAGGCGAGGTCGAGATCTGCATCCTTCAACACAAAACGCGCCGGCAGCTCCGTGCCATCCGCCAGCCGCAGCTTCACTTCCTTGAAATCCGCGCCGACCAGCTGCACCCGCGAATTCTGTCCGCCCATCGCCTCGTACGTCTGCTGCGGATCGACGACGGCGAGCGAGGTCACCGTGAGGCCAGCAGGCGAGATCATGGTGCCATTGACCGCCACCTGGCGCTCCTGGGGCGGCGCCTCACGGTCGCCCATCTTGAGCTTGAGCGTCACCACCAGTTCCACGCTGACCACTGCACCGGCGTGGCGCTGCGCCACCGCGCGTCCCTCCGCCGCTCCCGCACCACCGGCCCTTGGAACGGCCGCTCCCATGATTAGGGCCAACGCGGCAAACAGTGAAAGGATGCGCTTCATGGGTTGGAACGGATGGGCTCGAGGTTGATTTCGATGAAAAGAGTCTGGCCGCGGCGCCTCACCAGCAGGACCCACCACTCCTTGCCCGCCGCCACCGCACGCTGCCGCGACTGCCTGAGTTCGTCCAGCGAAGTAATCCGGGCCTCGTCCGCCTGCTGCACGATGTCGTCGGCGCGCAGGCCGGCCAGCGAGGCCCAGCCCGCGACCACGGCGCTCTGAATCAGCGCTCCTTTGAGATCGGACGGAAGCTGCAGCCGTACCCGATCATCGAATGCGATTTCCCGGGCGGTGAATTCAAGCTCCTCGTCGTCCCAGCGCTCCATCTCTGCCGGCGGCACCGGCTGCAATTCGAGCGTAACCTTCACGTCCAGTTTCGCACCAGCGCGCCAGATCGAAAAATCCGCCACCGTGCCCGGCCGATACTGCCGGATTTGCTGGGCGAGGAGATCCGTGTCCTCCGGTCGCCGGGCGGGAACCAGCATCCCGTCCATCGCGAGGATGACATCGCCAATCTGAAGCCCCGCCTTCTCGGCCTCGGTTCCGGGATAGATCCGGGTCAATCGCGCTCCCCCCGGCGCGGCGATTCCGAGCTGCGCGGAAAGCTTGGGGGTCAGCGGCTGCGACGCGGCGCCGAGCCAGGCCTTGAGCGCCTGGGGCGTGACGTTGTACTCCTCGACCTTCTTCAGTTCGACCACGGAGTTGAGCACGGCGCCATCGCGGCGGATCCCCGCCAGGACGGCACGGGTGTTGCCCGTCGCGCCGGCCATCAGGGATTCCGTGCGCGCGCGCATTTCGGCCACAGTGGCGATCGGTTCGCTGGCGATGCTGATCAGGACATCGCCCCGGCGGAGATTCGGCTCCGCCTGGCCGGCAGGCCCCGCCGGCCGGATGTTCTCGATCCACACGCCGCGGGCGTCCGGCAGTCGCTCGTCCCGTGCCACCTGCTGCGTGAGATCGCGCACCACCAGGCCCCAAGTTCGCAATTCGACGTCATCGGCCCGTGCCGGCTCTCGCGGTGTCAGAACCATTTCCGCGGTCCGCCTCTCGCCGGCGCGCAGGAAGACCACCGAAAATGCCGTCCCGGGCAGCAGGCTGGCCTCCAGCCGGTTGAAATGCGATACGGCCTTCTCCTCGTCGCCCTCAATCGGCTGCCCATCGCCGGCCAGCAGCAGGTCGCCGGGCTGCATCCCGGCCCCGGCCGCGGGTGAGCCCGCCGCGACATCGCCGACCATCACACCCGCACCCTCGCCCGCCGCCTCGAGCCGCGGCTGCACTGTGATCCCCGACCAGCCGCGGATCACCCGGCCCGTCTCGATCAGGCTCCGCGCGACCACCTGCGCCACATTGCTCGGGATCGCCCCGCTCAGGCCGACGACGCCGATTTCATTGATGCCGACAATCTCTCCGCGCCGGTTCACCAGGGGCCCTCCGCTGTTGCCGCCGAAGATCCGCGCGTCGTGCAGGATCCATCGCACGAGCATGCCCACGTCCTCGCCGCGCAACATCATCCGGCCGATCGTCTGTTCCGGCAGGACCAACGACGGATTCGACACGATTCCACGGGTCACCGACTGCGCCAGGAAACCGGGACTGCCCAGGGCGAAAACCTCCTCGCCCGCCTCCAGCTTCGATGAATCACCAAATTCCGCGACCACCAGCGGCGCGGCGTCCGACGCGCGCTCGCCCAAATCCATCTTCAGGACCGCAAGGTCCGTCAGCGGATCCTGGCCCACCAAAGCCGCCTCCACGTGAGAACCGTCGTAGAGATAACACCGGAAGAAATCGCCGTCCTCCGTGACATGGCAGTTGGTGACCACGTGCCCCTCCCGGGAGATGGTGACGCCGCTGCCTCCCGTCCATTGCTTCGTCAATCGGCCATCGCTGGGTCGAAGCCGGATGGCCTCAATCCGCACGATCGACGGGAAGATCCGCGTCAGCATCGGATTCCCCGCAGTTGTGAGTTGCGCCGCGGCGTCGGGAGCCGGCCGCGGTGCGGCCGCCATTGGTGCGAGGGTCAGGAATGCAAGTGCGATGAGCGGGAGCCCGCGGCCGGCGCGGATTGCGGTTGGTTTCATGACGCGGGAAACACCCGGAAGGAGCCACGCCAGCCGTCCGAGGCAAGCGGCAAACACCACGCGAACGGGTCGTTTTGCGGCTCCCGCGCTGCGAAATGTTGGGACTAAACCCCGGGGCTGACCCCGTGCTGCTCGATGAACTCCCGGATCGCCGCCGGATCAGCCCGCAGCCGGTGCTTCACGATCGGCTTCGACTTCAAGCTCTCGAGGCTGGGGGCAGTCGGTTCCAGTCCGATTGCCGCCTGGATCGTTTCGGGAAACTTCGCCGGGCTGGCGGTAGCGAGCACGATCTGCACGCGCCCGGGTTCCGCGGGGCCGACCCCCACCTCCTTGAACGCGCAGGCGGTGTGCGGATCACAGACATACCCGTAATCGCGATACACCCGCTGGATGATGCCGGGGATCTCCGCATCGGTGGTGCGCGAGGCCGTGAAGGTGTCGCGATCGAAACCCTCAAAGACATACCGGCCCGTCCGCCGGAACGTCTCCATCACCGACCGCACCCGGGTGGGATCCCGACCGACGGCGAAGTGGATGAACCGCTCGAAGTTCGACGCCACCTGGATGTCCATCGACGGCGCGAGGCTGGGATGCACCTCCCCAATCCGGTACTCCCCGGTGGTGAACAGCCGGTAGAGAATGTCGTTCTGGTTCGTCGCGACCCGGAAGCTCCGGATGGGCACGCCCATTTTCTGCAGCATCCAACCCGCCAGCACGTTGCCGAAGTTGCCGGTCGGCACCACGAATTCCACGTTCCCGCGCTCGGGGGCGGGCAGCCGCAGCCAGGCGTGAAGGTAGTAGACACACTGCGCCAGGATCCGGGCCAGGTTGATCGAGTTGACGGCCGAAAGCCGGTGGCGGGTCCGGAAATCCTGATCGCCAAACAGTTCCTTCAGGGCCGCCTGGGCATCGTCAAAGGTGCCATCCACCGCCAAGGCGAAGACATTCTCCGCGCCCGTGCAGGTCATCTGGCGCTCCTGCAGCGGCGACACCCGGCCGTCCGGATAGAGGATGAAGATGGCCGTGCCCGGCTGGCCCAGGAGCCCGTGAATCGCCGCCGCCCCGGTGTCGCCGGAAGTGGCCCCGAGCACATTGATCGTCTCGTTCCGAACCCGGCACTGGTGCGCGTAGAGGTTGCCGAGCAACTGCAGGGCGAAATCCTTGAAGGCCAGCGTTGGCCCGTGGAACAGCTCGAGCACATGGGTGCCCGGCCCGAGCGCCCGCAGCGGCGCGATGTCCGGGTGATCAAAACGCGTATAGCTGCGGAGCACCAGGTCGCGGAGGGTGTCGGCCGGAAGATCGGTCGCGAAAACCTTCAGGAACTCGAAACAGAGCTCCGGATACGCGAGCGACTCGAAGCGGGGCAGCAGCCCGGAAAGATCCGGCAGCTGTTCGGGCAGGAACAGCCCGCCGTCCGGCGCCAGTCCGGTGGCGACGGCGTCGGAGAAGCCCAGCGCCGGGGCCTGGCCGCGGGTCGAGATATAGCGCATCAAAGCTTGTCCAGTCCGAACGCGGCGTGCGCCGCGCGGGCCGCGTCATCCGCCCGGTCCTTCTTGATCACCACGGAAATCTTGATCTCCGAGGTACTGATCAGCTCGAGGTTGATCCCGGCGTCGGCCAGCGTCTGGAACAGGGTCGCCGCCACGCCGCTGTGCGTCTTCATCCCCACGCCGACCACCGAGAGCTTGGCGATGGCCTCGTCAAAGGCCGCCTCGCCGCCGACCTCCCGCAGCGCCGGCTCCAGCGCCCGCACCGCCTTGTCCTTCTCGGAAAGAGGAACGGTGAACGTCAGGTTCGCGATCCCGGCGCGGCCGACATTCTGCACGATCATGTCGACATTGATGTGGGCATTGGCCAGGGCGCGGAACACCTTCGCGGCCGAACCCGGCCGGTCGGTGATGTTGCTGATCACGACCTTGGCCTGGTCCTTGTCGACGGCGACGCCGCGCACGAGCACCTTTTCCATGTAGGCAACTTCCTGTTTCACGATGGTTCCTGGGTTTTGGTTGAATGAAGAGCGCACCTCGAAAACGACGTTGTACTTTGCCGCGAACTCGACCGAGCGCGATTGCATGACCTTCGAGCCGAGCGAGGCCAGCTCCAGCATCTCGTCGTAACTGATTTCCGCCAGCTTCCGCGCGTCCTTCACCACCCGCGGGTCCGCCGTGTAGACCCCATCGACGTCGGTGTAGATCTCGCACTTGTCCGCCCGAATCGCCGCCGCCAGCGCGATCGCGGTGAGGTCGGAGCCGCCGCGGCCCAGCGTCGTGACCTGGCCCTCCTCGTTGATGCCCTGGAACCCCGCGACGATGATCACCTTGCCGGCCTTCAGGTCCTTCTCCAGCGCCTTCGCCTTGATCGTCGTGATCTTGGCCTTGGTGTGGACCGTGTCGGTGAAGATGCCGGCCTGCGCGCCGGTGTAGCTCACCGCATTGACCCCCATCCCTTGCAGGGCCATCGCCGTGAGCGCGATCGTCTCCTGCTCGCCGATCGCGAGCAGTTGGTCCATCTCGCGCTCGCTCGGCATCGGGCAAACCGCCTTGGCCCGGGCAATGAGTTCGTTCGTGACGCCGGCCCGCGCCGATACCACGACGACAAGTTCGTTGCCCTCGCCCTGGATTGCCTTGATCCGGGCGGCGACATTCTTGATGCGTTCGACGTCAGCCACGGAGGTGCCGCCGTATTTTTGGACGATTCTGGCCATGGAAAAGGGTTCCGTTGCGTGTCCGTCCTCCGGATGGGCTCAGCTGCCTGGCCTGGCGCCGTCCAGCGGATGGTCAGGCTGGACACCTGACCGACCCCGGCCACCGCGCGCAATGGGAAAAATCGACCACATGGCCATGGCGGCGATCAGTCGAAATCCGCAATCCGGAGGAGGAGCGGTTCGTCGAGCACGGAGCGAAGCGCCGCCAACTGCTTCAGGGTGCTCCGAATCGCCCGCTCGTTGCTTTCATGCGTGGTCAGCACCAGCGAGGCCGCACCGGGCGTCTCCGCCGGCCCTTGGATCACGCTCGCGATGCTGACGGCCTGGCGCGATGTGATGGTCGCAACCCGGGCCAGCACGCCCGGCTCGTCCCGGACGGTCAGCCGCAGGTAGTACCGCGAACGGATGCTTTCGAGCGGCGCGGGCCGGCAGCCCTTGCGCGGGGGCGCCGACGTCTCGCCGATCAGGTGCGCGCCCTTGCCATGTTTCAGCAGGGCGGCCGCATCGGCAATGTCGCTGATCACGGCGCTGGCCGTCGCGTCCTGGCCGGCGCCCCGCCCGCTGTAGAGGGTCGTGCCGACGACGTCGCCGGTGACGGAAATGGCGTTGAACACGCCGTTGACGTTCGCGATCACGTTGGCCTCCGGCAGGAGGGTCGGATGCACGCGGACGCAGAGTTCGTTGCGGGCAAAGTCGCGCGTGATGATGGCCAGCAGCTTGATGCCATAGCCGAGCGTGGCCGCGTTCTTGAAATCCGCCGGCGTAAGCCGCGCGATGCCCTCCACGATCATCTGACGGGGCTTCACCCACACCCCATGAGCGAGCCAGGCGAGGACGGACGCCTTGTGCGCCGTATCCCAGCCGTCGACATCCAGCGACTCGTCAGCCTCGGCGTAACCGAGCCGCTTGGCCTCCGCGAGCACCGGCGCGTACGGTGCGTCCTGCTGCTCCATCTGGGTGATGATGTAGTTGCAGGTGCCGTTCAGGATCCCGTAGATCCGCGGAAACTGGTTGGCGACGAGCCCCTCGCGCAGCGCCTTGATGATCGGGATTCCGCCGGCGACCGAGGCCTCGAAGAAAAAATGGCCGCCGTACCGCCGGGCCGTGCGGAAAATCTCCGCTCCGTGCCCGCAGATCAGGGCCTTGTTGGCGGAAACGACAATTTTTCCGAGCCGCAGCGCCGCCAGCGTCACCTCGCGCGCGATGTCCGTGCCTCCCATCAACTCGCACACGATGTCGATTTCCGGATCGTTCGCGATCGCAAGCGGGTCGTCCGTCAGCACCCGCGCGGCGACTTTCACGTCCCGCACCTTGTGCAAATCGCGCACGGAGGCGCGGGCCAACCGCAGGGAGACACCGAGCCGAGACTCGAGGTCGGCGCGGTTCGCGGACAAATGCTTCCAGACTCCCTGGCCGACGGTGCCCAGGCCGCAAAGGCCGATATTGATCACAACAGGTTCACTCATGATTGTCAGGTGGCCGGCTTCCGGCCGAGCTTGGGCTCGGTGCCGGCGAAGATGCGCGTGATATTGGCCCGGTGGCGCACGATCACGAAGAGCGCCACCGCACTGCTGGCACCAATCAGCGCCGGTCCGCGCTCCTGCACCAGTGCGGTCAGGGGAAGGGAAACGGCCGCGAGCATGGAGGCCAGCGAGACGTAGCGGAACACGCCCGCGGTGGCGAGCCACACCAGCAGCGCGACGAGTGCGCCCGCCGGAAAGATCACCGCAAACCCGCCGGCCCCGGTGGCCACGCCCTTCCCGCCGCGGAAGCGGGTGCAGCAGGAGAAACTGTGCCCGGCGAGCGCTCCCACCAGCCCCGCCAGTCCGACCGCCAGCCAGGCCTCGGGACCCGGCTCGAATGCCAGCCGCTCCAGCACACCCCGGAGCGGGCCGGCCGGATCCACCTGGACGAAACGGAGCAGCGCCCAGGCGGAGGCAATCGCTCCCTTCAGGATGTCGAGCACCAGGACGAGATTGCCCGGCCCGGGGCCGAGGACGCGCCGCACATTCGTCGCTCCCGGGTTGCGGCTGCCAACCTCGAAGATGTTCACGCCCCGGGCGCGCGCCACGATGTAACCGAAGGGGAGCGAGCCCAGCAGGTAACCGATCACTGCGGCGAGGGCGACGAGCGTGAGCATCGAGTCAAACCATCCGGAAAATCACGGGGCCAAGCAGCTCACAAGTGCACGAACTTCGCCATCTTGATCGCCGGATGGCCCTTGATTTCCTTCCGCGCATTGTCGGCGGGCTCCGTGTCCACCCGCACCACCATGTAGGCCGTCGCGCCCGGGGTGAGCCGCGAGAGCGACATGTCCGCGATGTTGACGTTCGCGCGGCCGAGGATGGTGCCAATGGTTCCCACCATGCCCGGCTGATCGACGTTCTCGAGCACGAGCAGCTTGCCCTCCGCCGCGACCTCGACCTCCCGGCCGTTGATGTTGACGATCCGCGGCTGGTTGCCCTTGCCGATGAGGGTGCCGGCGGCCGAGTATACCTTGCCTTCCGGCGCAACCGCCTCGACCTGGATCAGCTCGCTGTACCCGGAGTCATCCGTCGACTTCACGACCTCGGCGCGGATCCCGAGCCGCTCGATCATGACCGGGGCGTTCACGAAATTGACCTCCTCGCCGCTGATCCGGCGCAGGAAACCGCGCTCGATCGAGCGGGTGACGGCGTTGACGTCGAGCTCGACCAGCTTCCCCCAGTACGTGATCCGCAGCTGCGCCACCTGGGCCGGGGCGATCTGCTGCACCAGGGTTCCGAGTTTCGCGCCCAGATCGAGATAGGGGCCAAGCACCCGCATGGTCGCGGCGTCGATCGACGGCACGTTGACGGCGTTGCGGATCACCCCGCCGTTGAGCACGTCGGCAATCTGCTCCGCAATCTCCATGCCCACGGACTCCTGCGCCTCCGCAGTCGAGGCGCCAAGATGCGGCGTCAGCACCACGTTGGGCAGCTGGCGCAGCTCACTGTCCTTGGCCAGCGGTTCCTCCTCGAAAACATCGAGCCCGGCGGCGGCGACCTGGCCGCTCTTCAGCGCCGCAACCAGAGCCGATTCCTTGATGATGCCGCCCCGCGCGCAGTTGAAGATGCGCACGCCCTTGCGGCACTTCTCAAATGCCGCCTCGTCAATCATGTACCGGGTGTCCTCCGTCAGCGGCATGTGCACGGTGATGTAATCGGATTGGCGCAGCAACTCGTCCAACGCCACTCCCTCGACCTGCATGGCCTTCGCCCGGCTGGGCGCGAGATAGGGATCATAGGCGAGCACCCGCATTCCGAAAGCCTGGGCGCGCTTCGCCACCTCGCCGCCAATCCGGCCGAGCCCCACGATGCCGAGCGTCTTCCGGAACAACTCCATCCCGGAAAAACTCTTCCGATCCCACTGCCCTGCCTTCATCGATGCCGCCGCCTGCGGCACGGGCCGCGCGCCACACAGGATGTGGGTGAAGGTGAGCTCCGCAGTGGCGGTCGTGTTGCCGGCGGGTGTGTTCATGACCACGACGCCGTGGTTGGTGGCCGCCTCCACATCGACATTGTCCACGCCCACCCCCGCCCGGCCGACCACCTTCAGCTGCGGCGCCGCGGCAAACACCTCCGCCGTAATCTTGGTTTCCGAGCGCACCGCGATGGCATGCACGTCCCTGACCAGTTCCAGCACCTTCGCCGGCGCGGATCCGTACGCTTCAATCACTTCAAAACCCGGCTGCTGGCGCAGAAAGGCGACTCCCTTGGGTGAGATCTTGTCGGCGACGAGGACTTTCATGTCGAAAATTGGCCCCGAGGGAAATCGGCGCCCCGGAGGCAAGCAAGGAAAAGGTTGGGTGGGACCTGCCCCAGCCAGTCATATCCAGCTACCGCACGCAACGATGTGAGGATGGACCGGCTCGCGGGCGGGCCCAAAGTAGCCCATTTCATCCGCGCTCCGAACACCGTGATTGCATCATGCCGCGTCACTCGCCACGTTCCGGCCTCTCTTCGCCTCGTGCCCGCGACCGCTGCGTGCCGCACCGCGTACGATGCGGTCTTCGCCTCCTCGGTCCCCCCGCAACCTCTACTCCGATCGTCCGTCTGCCTCCCTGGCATTCCACCCGACCAACGATTCCTTCGTCGGCCTCGCACCAGCAGCCGGCACTCCAACCATCCGAGCTTCGCCCCTGACGCACGTTCCCTCCCGCCGAACCGTCCCACCCTCCCAATGCCGTTTGTCCGCGACCGCTCCCGCCTGCCCTTCGCCAACCGCTCTCTCCTCGCCTGCCTGCTGCTGGCAACCCTTGCGGGCTGCGGCGACCAGCCAGCCGGCGAGAAGGCCAAGTCGGCCCGCGGCGGCACCGGGGCTCCGCCGGTCCTCGTCAGCCAGGTCCAGCGCAAGAAGGTCCCGCTCAACATCGACGCGATCGGCGTGATCGAGCCGCTCCGCACCAATGTCATCCGCTCCCAGGTCACCGGCACGCTGCGAAAAATCTCGGTCGAGGAGGGCCAGGACGTCAGCGAGGGCGATCCACTCTTCGAAATCGACCCCCGGCCGTTCGCGATCGCGCTGCAGACCGCGGAAGCCGATCGGGAGAAGGTCCAGGTCCAGCTCGAAAATGCCCGGGCCCAGGTTGCCCGCTACCGCGCGCTAACCGCCGGCGACATGGTTTCCCGGGAGCAGTTCGACAAGATCCAGGACGAGGCTCGCGCCCTCGACGCGGAACTCCTCGCGGCCGAGTCGCGCGTGGCCAACGCCCGGTTGCAGCTCGAATACTGCTCCATCCGCGCCCCGCTCTCGGGCCGCACGGGCGACATCGACGTCGATGAGGGCGACCTCGTCCGCGCCAACGATGCAACCGTCCTCATGACCATCAATCAGGTCAGCCCGATCAACGTCAGCTTCGGCGTGCCCCAACAGTACCTTTCGGCCATCAACCGGTACCGGTCCGAGCGTTCACTCAAGGTCCGTGTCACCCCGCCCGGCGCGGAGGAGCCGACCGCCTCCGGCGAACTCACCTTCGTCGACAATGCCATCGATGCCAGCACCGGCACGATCCGGCTCAAGGCGCGGTTTGCGAATGACGACCACCGACTCTGGCCCGGCCAGTTCGCCAAGGTCACCGTCACCCTCGCCGAACCCGAGGTGCTCACCGTCGCCGCCAGCGCGGTCCAGTCCGCCCAGGAGGGACAGCATGTCTTTGTCGTCAGCGCCGATCGGATTGCGGAACTCCGCCCGGTGACGATCGAACGCAACCTGGGGGAGGACGCCGTCGTGGCCGCCGGACTGGCGGAGGGCGAAACCGTGGTGGTCGACGGGCAGCTGCGCGTCGTCCCCGGGCGGCCGGTGGACATCAAGCTCGGCGGCGGATCCGGCTCACGCGCCAAGGGGCACGCGGGCGCCACCGAGCAGCCGCCGGCCAAGCCGCAGACATGAACATTCCGGAACCCTTCATCCGCCGGCCGGTGATGACCGTCCTGGTCACCGCCGCCATCAGCATTTTCGGACTGATGGCCTATCACCGGCTGCCGGTGAGTGATCTGCCGAACATTGATTTTCCGACCATCAGCGTCTCGGCCAGCCTGCCGGGCGCGAGCCCGGAGACGATGGCCTCCGCGGTCGCCACGCCGCTCGAACAGCAGTTTTCCAGCATCGCCGGGATCGAGTCGATGACGTCGACCAGCACGCTCGGCAGCACGGAAATCACGCTGCAGTTCAACCTCGACCGGAATGTCGACGGTGCCGCCCAGGATGTGCAGTCCGCCATCGCCGCGGTGCAGCGGCGGCTCCCGCGGGACATGCCGAATCCGCCCTCGTTTCGGAAGAACAATCCCGCCGACGATCCGATCCTGCTCCTCGCCCTCAGCTCGGCCACCCAGCCGCTCTCGGAGGTCAACGAGTGGGCCGAGACCGTGCTGGCCCAGCGGATCTCGACCGTCGACGGCGTGGCCCAGGTGCGGGTCCTCGGCTCGCAGAAATACGCGGTGCGCGTCGGCCTGGATCCCCGTGCGCTGGCCGCCCGCGGCATCGGCATCGACGAGGTCCGGGCCGCGCTGAATTCCAACAACACCAACCTTCCGGCCGGCACGCTCGATGGAGCCGACAAGTCCACGACCCTGATTGCCACCGGCCAGCTCAGGAGTGCCGAGGGCTTCCGCAAGGTCATCGTCAGCTACCGGAATGGCGCGGCCGTCCGGCTCGCCGATGTCGCCCAGGTGACCGACAGTGTCGAGAACGACAAGGCGGCGAGCTGGTTCATGAACAAGCTCGCCCCGAGCGATCAGTATCCGCCGGGCGAAAACATCAGCCAGAACCGCTCCATCCTGCTCTTCGTCCAGCGCCAGCCGGGCACCAATACGATCAAGGTGGTCGACGCGATCAAGGATCTGCTGCCGGCATTCCGCGCGCAGCTGCCCGCCTCGATCAGTCTGGACATCTACAGTGATCGTTCACTCGCGATCCGCGAATCGGTCCACGACGTGAAGTTCACCCTCGTGCTCGCGATCGCGCTGGTCGTCCTGGTGATCTTCCTCTTCCTCCGCGCGCTCACCGCCACGCTGATTGCCAGCCTCGCCATCCCCATCGCGGTCATCGGCACGTTCGCGGTGATGTATTTCTGCGGTTTCAGCATCAACAACATCTCGCTCCTCGCGCTCACCCTGGCGGTTGGCTTCGTGGTCGACGATGCGATCGTGATGCTGGAGAACATCGTCCGGCACATCGAGCAGGGCACGCCGCCGATGCGGGCGGCGCTCCAGGGCTCGCGCGAAATCGGGTTCACGATCCTGTCGATGACGATCTCGCTCGTCGCCGTGTTCATCCCCGTCCTGTTCATGGGCGGCGTGCTCGGCCGGCTCCTGCACGAGTTCGCCGTCTCGATCAGCGCCGCCATCCTGGTTTCCGGCTTCGTGTCGCTCACCCTGACGCCGATGCTCTGCTCCCGGTTCCTGAAGCCGCACAAGTCCGCGGCGGAGCACGGCGGATTCTACCGGCTGACTGAATCGCTCTTCAACCGCGCCCTCGGCTTCTACCAGCGCACCCTCCGTGGCGCGCTCCACTGGCGGCGGACGGTGATGCTGGTCGCGGCCACCACCATCGGGCTCACCATCTGGCTGCTCGTGCAGGTGCCGAAAGGCTTCATTCCCACCGAGGATACCGGCCGCCTGCTGATCATGATCGAGGCCGGTGAGGACGTGTCGTTCGAGGCCATGGTCCGTTATCGCGCCCAGGTGGGCGCCATCCTGGCCCGGAACCCGTATGTGGAAAACTTCTCCGCCTACATCGGCTCCGGCGGCAGCGCCCGCTCGAGCAATACCGGCCGGATCTACGCCACCCTCGGACCGAGATCCCAGCGTCCGTCGGCCGCGGAGATCGCCCCCTCGGTCCGCGCCGCGCTCGCGGAGATTCCGGGCGTCCGCACCTCGGTCCAGGTGCCGCCCGGCATCCGGATTGGCGGACGCACCTCGTCCGCGGTCTATCAATACACCCTTTACGGAACGGATCTGGCCGAGCTGTACGGCATCGCCCCCGTGATGCTCGACCGGCTCCGGGCGCTGCCGAGCCTGATTGATGTCAGTTCCGATCTCCTCATCTCCAGCCCGCAGCTGATCATCGACATCGACCGCGACAAGGCGTCGTCGCTCGGGCTCAACGCCCAGCAGGTCGAGGACACGCTCTACAGCGCCTTCGGCTCGCGCCAGGTGTCCACCATCTACACCCCGACCAACCAGTACTTCGTGATCCTCGAGCTTGCGAAGGAGTACCAGCGGGACGAGCGGGCGCTGTCGCTGCTTTACCTGCGCAACCAGCAGGGCAGGCTGATCCCGCTCGAGTCGGTTGCCCGGATCCGCCGCACGGTCGGCCCGCTCAGCGTGGCCCACCTCGGCCAGGTGCCCGCGGTCACCCTGACGTTCAATCTCGCGCCCGGCGTTTCGCTGAGCCAGGCGACCTCGGAAATCTCGGCCATCGCGGAGGCCGAGCTCCCCGCCACCATCAGCGGTGTCTTCCAGGGCACCGCCGCCGCCTTCACCAGTTCGCTCCAGGGCCTGGGCTGGATGCTGCTCGTCGCGGTGCTCGTGATCTACATCGTCCTCGGGATCCTCTACGAGAATTTCGTGCATCCCGTCACGATCCTGTCCGGCCTGCCGGCCGCGACCTTCGGCGCGCTGGTGACGCTGCTGGTTTTCCGCGAGGAGCTGAACATCTATGGCTATGTCGGGTTGATCATGCTGATCGGCATCGTGAAGAAGAACGCGATCATGATGATCGACTTCGCGCTGGACTCCCAGCGTCGGCACCGCCGGCCGGCGGACGCGGCCATCTTCGAGGCATGCCTCGTCCGGTTCCGCCCGATCATGATGACGACCTGTGCCGCCCTGGCGGGCACGCTGCCCATCGCGCTGGGCTGGGGCGCGGGCGCGGAGGCCCGCCGCACGCTTGGCTTGGCCGTTTGCGGCGGTCTCGTCGTTTCTCAGATGCTGACGCTTTATATAACGCCGGTGTTCTACCTGTATATGGAGCGGTTCACGAAGTACCTCTCGCCCCGGCCCGCCGCGGAAATCGAGGCCGAAGCCGAGGCCGCCATCGCAACTACCATGGCGAAATAGCCGCGGCACAGCGGCCTTCATTGCGGTTGGGTCCTGCGATGCGATGTCGCGTTAACCGGCCGCAGTGCCATCCGCATTGTGATTCCCTGCCAGCCGCGGAAGGTCGACTCTCTGCGGATCAAACGAACTCTGCGCCACTCCACTCTGAGCCCAACTTTGGTGCATGCTGGGACCGAACCAAGACCTCAGCGGCAACGATTCGCTTGTAGGCCGCCGCTTGCCGGCGTGTCGGGGACTCCGCGATCGGATCCCGATTGATGAACCGGCCCTCGCGGGGCGTGTAATATCTTTGGCCAGATACTGCCGTGTTCCGCCGGGGATCAGCGGGTTTGGACGCTCGAAGCAAACGCCACGTCGTGTGTGCACGGATCCCCTTGGAAGGACGTTCGCAGGGTCGGCGAACAGAAGATTTCATCGCGGAGCGTTAGGCGAACTCTCACAGAAGCCTGGCGGCCTCTGCGGGGGAAAAAACCTGTATACCCATGGCCATTGCCGGGGCAAAGTCCCGCGGGTTTGAGGTGACAACCACCTTGGCGGCAGTCGCCAAGGCGGCCTCGATGAACGGCCGATCGTCGTCGTCAGGGAGCGCGATTGCAGCCGCAACGGGATCGACCCGAACTCCCGCCGAGCGCACCTTGAGCGAGAGGGCCCACCGGTCGGACGCTGTGATTCCCAATTCAGGCCGCGCGAGTACTTCTGCGTACTCGGCGATGATCGCCGTAACATAGACCGGTCGCAACGCCCCGGCGAAGATGGCATCAACTACCCGGGCTGCCGCACCACGCCGCGACAATAGCCCAGCGACAAGCGTACTGGTGTCGATAACCCACTCGTGCATCAAGCGGCAGAAGCGCGGGTCTGCCGGCGCGTCTTCTTCACCAATGACCGAATCTTCTTGTGGGAAAGTTTCGAGGTGCCGGTTTGTTCCGCGCGGGAACGCACGTTGCGCAGTGCGCGAGTGGCCAATACGTCGACAGCGGTGTCCAGGAATGACGCGGCGTCGACCGGTAAAAGCAGGGCGCGAGGCTGGCCGTGGTCTGTGATTACCATGGCTCCCTCTCGGTGCAGGCGGCGCATAACGCCTCCCGGCTTGGCCGACAGCTCACGACTCGCAAGGAAAGGCAGGTTCATGTCGGATAAGCGTAGTGCATGTGGCGTGCGCGTCAACAATGACACTCTGGCGCGGCCCGAATCGGCCGCCCTCCGTTGTGGCGAACGGTTCCACGCCGCCAAACCGAAGTGGCCAGGCAGGTTCATGACGATCGCACCGGTCGTTCGCGTGGATGACACCTGGCGTGGGTCTTCTTCAGGTCCATGATGGTCAGCCGGGTGGTGTGCTTGAGCGTTTCCAGGTTTTCATGGCCGAGGAAGAACCGCACCGCGGTCCGACCCAAGGGCCCGGATATTCCGGATTCCTGACATGTCCACTTTCGCCTCCCCCTTTCGCCT
>WYBX01000010.1 GCA_011525695.1 Verrucomicrobiia bacterium | reverse complement strand
GGCCTGGCTGGTTGCCCGGTGCGTCGAGATCTCGTCCAAGTTGCCCTATCCTTGAATCGTGAAATCTGAAAATCGGTCAGCTGAGAATCTGGAATCCGAGTCGGCAGTCCCGATTTCCCGATGAGCGATTTCACGCTGACCGACTTCACGATGCCTGGCGACCCTGCGGAGGATGGGGCCGAGGACGGGCGGGCCCAGGCGCCGCCCGGTTCCTCGGGCCTTATCAGAACTTCACGCCGAAGCGGGCGCACAGCCCCGGCACGCTGTCCATGTCGATGTCGAGCTCGTAGCGCTCGGTGAGCTCCTTGAACTTGCCGATATCCGGCCACACCTCCCGCAGCCCGCGGAAGAAGT
Source organism: Verrucomicrobiia bacterium (assembly GCA_011525695.1). Classification (GTDB taxonomy): domain Bacteria; phylum Verrucomicrobiota; class Verrucomicrobiia; order Opitutales; family Opitutaceae; genus ER46. The sequence continues at coordinate 16,955 of WYBX01000010.1, read as the reverse complement.
CTTCGAAACCCGCCGGTGAGATGATCTCGATGATCTCGCACGGCGTGTCGCCCGCATTCCAGAAGGTGTGCCATTGCTTCCGCGGCTTGAACACCCAAGTCCCGGGGCCGGCGGTCACCACATCATCCCCCAACAGGGCGCCCAGCGTCCCGGTCAGCACGTACGAGTACTCGTCCTCGCGATTATGCCGGTGAAGCGGAGCGGCGAGGACCCTCGGCGCCATCGGATGATGGACGACCGAGAACCGATGTGCCGTCTGGGATCCGTCGATCTTCCAGTGGAACCCGAAGCCATTGCGATCGAAGAGATCGCCGGCTGAGTGCGGAATGACCGTCGGCTTGCCCGGGAAACGGGTGGTGTCGGACAAGGAATGCCCGAGGGCGGGGGACGACGAACCGGCAGAGGTGGGTGCAATGGCTGTTTTCATGATGTGGGTTGTATGGGTGAACACGGATGTACACGCAAATCAAATGGCCGAACGAAATCTCTTGTCAAGAGACAATAAACATCGTTGTTTAGCCAATGTGAAAAAGAAACGCCGACCTTACGTGCTGCAGGCGCGCAACCAGCGGCGGGCAGAGACCCGCCAGCGCATCGTCGATGCGACGGTGGCCCTGCATGAGGAGGTCGGCCCGAGCCGTACGACCATCAGCGCCATCGCTGAACGAGCGGGGGTTGAGCGGCTGACCGTTTACCGCCACTTCCCCGATGAAGCCGCCATCTTCCGTGCCTGCTCCGGTTGCTGGCTGGAGCGGAATCCAGTGCCGGATCCCGCCACCTGGAGTCATTTGGCGCAGCCCGCCGAGCGTATGCGGACCGCCGTTCACCTGCTGTATGCCTATTATTCGCGCAACCGGCAGATGCTGGGCCGCGTGCTGCGCGATGCCGACGAGATGCCCGCCCTGGCCGAGGCCGCGGCAGGCTTTTCCGACTACACGCGAGCCATTGCGGACGGGTTGCTCACGGCATGGAATGCGCCCACTTCGCACCATGATGCCCTCCGGGCTGTGCTGCACCATGCCGTGCGCTTTTCGACCTGGGCCTCGCTCGAGGCCGCAGGAGTCAACGATGCGGCCAAGTCGCATCTCCTCGCCGCCTGGGCTGTCGCCATTTCAACGGAAGCTCCGCCTGCCGGAAGCTCCGGGCAGCCAGTCCGTGGTTGAAAATCACCCAATATTCGGTTGAAAGTCTGCCATGCAACGGCGCCATCTCACGCCGCGGGTGCTTGCCGCACTGCGCGACACCCCGGTGGTCTTCCTGCAGGGTCCCCGGCAGGCGGGCAAGACCACGCTCGTCCAAAGCCTCCAGGCGGAGGGACACGAGGCAGCTTACTTCACGTTCGACGACGCCGCCGTCCTCGCCGGGGCCCAATCCGACGCCGACGGTTTCGTCGCGAACCTCCCCGGCAGGGTCATCCTCGACGAAGTGCAGCGCGTGCCCGACCTCTTCCGCGCAATCAAGCGGAGCGTGGACAAGAATCGGGAGCCAGGACGGTTTCTCCTCACCGGTTCAGCGGATGCCTTTGTTCTGCCGGCCATGTCGGAATCGCTGGCCGGCCGGATGGAGGTTCTGTCGCTCAACCCATTTTCACAGGGCGAGATCGAGGGCCGGCGCGACCAGTTCGTCGACGCCTGTTTCGCAAGGGAGCTCAATCCGGGAAACCACCGGGACTCTGGCTGGGCTTCGCTGGTCGGGCGGATTGTCCAGGGCGGCTACCCCGAAGTCGTCGCGCGAGCCGCCGCCGCGCGCCGCCAGGCGTGGTTTGGCTCGTACGTCACGACGATCCTGGAACGGGATGTCCGCGATATCACGAATGTCGCCGGTCTGCGCGACCTGCCCAAGCTCCTGCGCCTTGCCGCCGCACATGCCGGCGGTCTCCTCAACTTTGCCAGCCTGGCCCGCGACGCGGCCATGCCGCAGACCACGCTGCAGCGCTACTGGGCGCTGTTCGAGGCGACCTTTCTGGTGCACAGCCTGCCGGCATGGACCGCCAACCTTGGCACGCGCCTGGTCAAGAGCCCCAAGGTGATGCTCGGTGACACCGGCCTGCTCTGCTATCTGCTCGGACTCGATGAGGATCGGCTGCTGAACGATCCCCTGATGACCGGCGCGGTGCTGGAGGCATTCGTCGGCAGTGAACTGACCAAGCAGCTGACGTGGAGCGAGACCCGCGCCGAGATTTTCCATTATCGGACCCACATCCAGCACGAGGTGGATTTTGTGCTGGAGGATGCCGCGGGACGGCTTGTGGGAATCGAAGTGAAGAAGAGTGCTTCGCCGTCGGCGGAGGATTTCAAGGGACTGCGCCATTTTCGCGATGCCGTCGGGAAGCGATTCCTGCGCGGGGTGCTGCTCTACACCGGTGCGAACAGTGTGGCATTTGAGCCCGACCTGCATGCGGTCCCGGTCAGCTCTCTCTGGCGAATGACCCGGTGAGGCGGTGAGACGGTGAGGCGGTGAAACGGTGAAACGGTGAAACGGTGAAGCGGTGAAGCGGTGAGACGGTGAACTCGTACCCCCCCCCTGAGGGGATCCTCATTCGCGAGCATTCGCGTCATTCGCGGTTGGCCTCGGCTGGGCCGGGTTCGAATCGCTGTTCGGCCGTAGGCGAGTCTCCTGCGAGGAATATTTGTGACCTCGAATGCGGATCGAAACGACATTGGCTTCGCATGCTCGCTACTCGCTACTCGATGCTCGCTACCGGGCGGCGGCGCGACCTATTCGCGGTTGAACTGGATTGCCGGCGGCGGGACGGCGCGCGGCGTCGCCACAGGCTCCCCGCGCCGACCGCGGAAGGCCGACCCAAACAGCCGCGCCGCATGCCCGCGCAGATCATCCAGGAAGGTATAAAAGAGCGGCACGACCACGAGCGTCAGGACCGTAGCCGCGAGCAATCCGCCAATCATTGTCCGGCCGAGTGGTGCGTAGGGCATGTCGATCATCCGCGAGTTCCCCACCGCCATCGGCACCAGCCCGAACACGGTCGTGAACGTCGTCATCAGGATCGGCCGGAACCGCGCCCGGCCCGCCGCCACCAGCGCCTCGAACTGCGCCATCCCCTCCTGCCGCAGCCGGTTGGTCATGTCGACCAGCACAATTGCGTTGTTCACGACCACGCCGACCAGAATCACGCTGCCAATCATCGCCATCCGGTCGTACCCGGTCGAGGTCAGGTATAGGGTCCAGTAAACGCCCAGGAACGCGAAGGGCACGGCGATGATGACGGCGAGCGGCAGGACCACCGATTCGAAGAGAACCCCCATCAACAGGAACACGAAGATCACCGCCAGCATCACGGCGAATTGCATGGCCTTCTGGTTCTCGGCCTGCCGGCTCAGGTAGTCGCCCTTGTCCCAGCGGTAGCCGCGCGGCAGCTCGAACCCCGCCATCGCCTGATCCACCGCGGCAAACAGCGCCCGTGCATCGCGGCGCGGCGCCCGGACCGAGATCCGCAGGATCGTCTGGCGGTCCTCCCGCTGGATCTGCCCGAGCGTGCGCGCCACCTCGAGGTCGGCCAGGCTTTCCAGCGGCACATCCACGCCGGTGTCGGTCGTGAACGTCATCGAGCGCACGTCATCGATCCGCTGCCGATCGCCCTCGCTCAGCTGGGCATAGACACGCAGCTCGCGCCCGCCGGGGATGTTGAACCGTCCCACCTCGAGCCCGCGGATCGCCTGGCTGATATTCGTGGATACGGCCTGCGGGTTGACGCCGAGCTGGCGCGCCCGGTCGCGGTCGAGCTGAATCCGGAGTTCCTGGCCGCCGCGCTCGGTATCCACTTCGACCGAGAGCAAGCCGGGAATGGTGCCAATCCGCCGGACCGCCTCCTCGGCCAGGCCGAGCAGCGTCTCGGTGTCCTCGCCGTAGAGCGACAGCGACATTCCGGAATCCTCATCCTGCGAGCCGCCGCGGTTCCGTGAGCGCAGGAAGATGCCGGCCGGCAGTTCGAATCGCGTGCGGATGTCGGCCTCGATTTCGTAGCGATCCATCGGCAGCGGCGGGGGCGCCCAGCCGAACCAGCCTCCGGCCACCCGCACCGGTGCCGTCTGCCGGAGGGCGGTCCAGGCATGCTCGTACCATTGGTTGTTGGGATCGTCACGCAGCCGGAGCGTCACGCGGCCGTCGCTGTAGCGGAACCGCGATTCGAACCGCTCCAGGTTGTAGCGGTCGCGATTCTCCCGCAGAAAGCCCTCGAACCGGGTGAAGAACGCGTCGGCGCGCTCGAGATCGCCGCCGGACGGCAGATCGAAGGAGAGCGACACCGTGTTCGGCGAATGGCCGTGGCCGCCACCCGAGACGCGCGGCAGATCATGCTGGGTGGAAAAGTACCACGTCAGCAGCCCGGCGGCCACGACCACCACGGCGGCATCCAGCCGGTGGGTCAGCACCCGGCGCAGCACGCGGGCATAATGGTTCCGCAGCCAGGAGACCACGCGGAGGTCTTCATGGTGTTTCCCGCGGGACAGTCGCTGGGCTGCCAGCGGAACGAAGATCAGCGCGATCAGCAGCGAGGCCAGCAGTGAGACGATCACCGGCACGCCGATCCGTTTCAGCCAGAACGCGATCTCGCCCGCCTGGCCCATCACCATCAACGGCAGGAAGACGATGATGGTCGTGAGCGTGGACATCATCACGGCGAGCCCCACCTCGCCGGCGCCGAGGATCGACGCGCGGGTGGACTCGAACCCCTCCTGCCGCCGCCGGTAGATGTTCTCGACGATGACGATGGCGTTGTCGACCACGAGGCCGACCGCGAGCAGGAGCCCCATCATCGTCGCCAGGTTCATCGACCAGCCGAGGAAGTAGAGGACGACGATGGTGCAGAGCAGTGAGAGCGGGATCGACAGCGTGAGGATCGCCGTCATTCGCGGGGCCCGCAGGAAAAGGAAGATCACGAGCGCGGCGAAGAACCCGCCCCACAGTCCGGAGTCCTCGAGGTTGTCCAATGCCTTCCGGACCTGTGCACCCTGGTCCACGAAAATCTCGAACTTCATGCCGGCGAGCTGCGGCATCGCGCGGAGCTCCTCCAGCGTCCGCTGCACGTCCTGGCTGATCCGCGCGATATTGCCGGTCGAGTCGCGGGTGATCTGGATCCCGATGGCCGGCTGGCCGTCGACCCGGTAGACCCAGTCCCGCAGCGGCGGCCGGAAGCTGACCTGGGCGACATCGCTGAGCCGCAGCCGCCGCTCCGGATCGATGATCAGCGAGGCGATTTCGTCGACCGAAGTGAACCGGCCGAGCGAGCGCACGTAAATCTTCCGCCCGGCCTCATGCACATAGCCGCCGGCGAGCGTGAAGTTCTGGTTGCGCAGGGTGGCAATCATCGCCGGCACGTCGATTCGGTGGCTGCGCAGCCGCTCGTCGTTGAGCTCGATCCGGACCTCGCGCAGCTGGATGCCCCAGATGTCCACATTGCCCACGCCCTCGATCCGCTGGAGCGCGGGACGGACGAAGTTCTCCAGCCGGTAGGCGGCGTCCTCCATATCCGGCGGCAGCGTCGCGACGAGGTTCATCATCGGCGCATCGTTCTGGTCCCAGCGCCGGACATGAATCCGGTCGACATCCTCGGGCAGCAGCGGCTTCACCCGATCCATCCGATCGCTGAGCGTCGCGTAGGCGTCGCGCAGCGAAGTGCCCGGCTGGAACTGAACGCGGACGTAGCAGTAGCCGGTGCTGGAGTAGCTGTTGACCCGCTTCACATTCGGGACCGTGCCAATGATGTCCTCGATCGGGCGGGCGATCTTCTCCTCGACCTCGCGCGGCGAGGCATTGGGATAGTTCACATAGATGCTGAGCCGGTCGCCTTCCATCCCCTCGGGATAAAGCGCGATCGGGATCCGGGTGTAGGCGATGTATCCGACCACGACCATGGTCAGGAGCAACATCAGGACCGTCACCGGCCGGGTGACGGAGAATCGCGGGATGGCGAAGGCGGCCGGTTCCCGTTTCATTTGGCCATGGGCGCCGGTTCGCGTTCCGGTGGAACGACGGCCTCGATTCGCGAAGGGCCGCGCCGGCCGGCGAACTGGTAATAGAGCGTGGGGATCACGACGAGCGTGAGCACGGTCGAGCTCGTGAGCCCGACGATCACGGTGATCGCCATCGGGGCTCGGATCTCGGCGCCCTCGCCGAGCCCGAGCGCCATCGGCAGCAGCCCGAGCACGGTGGTGAGCGTGGTCATCAGGATCGGCCGCAGCCGGGCGCGGCCGGCTTCCGTGATTGCCGCGGCGAGTTCCAACCCGCGATCGCGAAGGGTGTTGATATAGTCGATCAGGATGATCGCGTTGTTCACGACAATCCCGGCGAGGATGATCAACCCGAGGAAGACCATGATGCTGATCGGAATGCCGCCGAGCCAGAGCGCGAGGGTGACGCCGACCAGCGCGAGCGGGACCGTCATCATGATCAGCAGCGGCTGGATCAGCGATTCGAACTGGCTGGCCATCACGATGTAGACCAGGAACAGGGCGAGTCCGAACGCGAGGAACAGGCTGTCGAGGGAGGTCTTCATCTCCTTGTTCTGGCCGGCGATCGCGAAGCTGAACCCGCCGGGAAGGTTGAGGTCGGTCATGACCTCGACGATCCGGGCTGTGACCGTCGCGAGATCGGCATCGCGGAGGTTGGCGCTGATCAGCGCGGTGCGCTGCTGGTCCACCCGCCGAATCTCGCTCGGTCCCTCGTTCACGGTCAGTTCCGCGATCGCGGCCAGCGGGATCGCGGTCAGCCCGCCGGGGTTCACAATCAATCCGCGGAGCTCCTCGATGCCGAACCGATCCTCCTCGCGCAGCCGGACGAGGATGTCGATCAGCTGATCCTCCTTGCGAAACTGGGTCGCGACCCGGCCCTGGACCTTGTTGCGGACGAGATCCGCCACGGTGCGCAGGTTGAGCCCGTATTCGGCGAGCCTGTCGCGGTGGTAGATGATCTGGATTTCCGGATGGCCGGCCTGGAGGGCCGAGCGGACGTCAACCAGGCCGGGGACGCCGTTGGCGAGCACGTTCTCGGCCTCGCGGCTCAGCCGCTTGAGGGTGTCGAGATCGTGGCCGCGGATCTCGACCTCGATCGGGCTGCGGATGCTGAACAGCGCGGGATGGGACACCTCGAGTTTCAACTCCGGGAAGTGGGAAAACTGATCGCGGACCCGCTGGATGACGCTGTCCTCGTCCGTGCCATCGGTCTCCGGCCGCATTTTCACCGTGAGCCGGGCGGTGTGTTCGCCGGCCTGGATCGAGGTGGTGGCGCCGGGCTGGGCACCGGCGGTGAGCGCGGTGCGTTCGATTTCCGGCTGCTGGATGAGAAACGCGTCGATCTGGGCGGCGACATCGGCGGTCCGCTCGAGCGGCGAGCCGATGGGCAGCGTGAGATCAAGGTAGAATTCGCCCTGGTGAACCTGCGGGATCAGCTCGCGGCCGATTCGCGGCAGAACGAACATCGTGCAGAGCAGGAAGGCGGCGACGGCGCTGCCCAGGACGGCGAACCGATGCCGCAGTGCTCCGCCGATCACCCGGGGATAAAGGGCGAGGAGTCGCTGGTAGCCCGCTTCGAATCCGGCAAGGCAGGGCGAAACGATCGGCATGATGAACCGGGCCGAAAGGCGGCCGGTGGCGGTAAACGCAAACCCTGCGCCAACGAGGATGGCCTGCACGATCGCCGCGATCAGCTTCAGCACCAGTTCAACCACCAGCCGCACGATCAGGAAGGCCAGTACAAGGACAACGGGCACGAGCAGGACCAGCCACCACCAATCCGCCGTGACGAACCACTGCCACCAAGGGGCGGTTTCCTCCGGGAATCTTCCGGCCGCGGGTGGCGGCAGCGCGGGCCGCATTGCCAGGAGCACCGCAAAGGCCAGCAACGGCAGCACGATGAGTATAGCCCAGCGCCACCACCGGCCGACGGTCCAGCGTGCGAATCCCAGCAGCCGCGATCGGAAGGATATCAGCGGCGCTGCGAGTGGAAGCGGCGTCCCGCCGCCTTCCGGGGCGGTTTTGAGCTGGGTGGAATCTGCGGCAAGCTCGCCCTTTCGAGAATCAACTAGCGGCAAGATGCCGCTTCCACGCGGACTCGTCCCGCCGCTTGCCGGCCGCCGGGAGGCCAGCATCGGGACCAGGAACAACGCGGTGGCCAGCGAGGCCAGCAGCGAGAACACGACCGTGAGCGCCATGTCGCCAAACACCTGGCCGGCGACGCCCTCGACAAACACGATCGGAAAGAACACCGCCACGGTCGTCAGCGTCGAGGCGACGACGGCCATGCCGACCTCCTGGGTGCCACGCACGACGGAAGTGAGAAAGTCGTCCCCCTCCTCACGGCAGCGGAAGATGCTTTCGAGCACGACGATCCCGTTGTCGACCAGCATGCCGACGCCCAGCGCAAGCCCGCCGAGCGAGATGATGTTGAGCGACACCCCCGCCATGTACATCGGCGCGAAGGTCGCCACGATCGAGATCGGGATGCCGATGGCGATGACGACGGTCTGGCCGAGGTTGCGCAGGAAGAGATAGAGGACGAGCACCGCGATCAGCGCGCCGAAGATCGCATTGCTCTTCACCTCGTCGATCGAGTTGCTGATGAACACCGACTGGTCTGCGAGCAGTTCGATCCGGGAGCCGGGCGGCAGCTGGTGGGCGATGAAATCCGTCATTTGCCGCTGCTCGATCAGCTGGGTGGCGTCGATTCCGCGGCGGGAAGCCGGGGTCAGGATTCCGCCGGTGTCCCGCTTCCGTTCCTTCGGAATGCGATCGCGCCTTTTCGCCGCAGGCTCAGGGGGCTCGCTCTCGGCCGGTTTGCCGAGGTTGGCCACGTAGGCCTGTTGGGCCGCGGTTCCGTACAAGGCGGTGCGGACAGTCTCGGCGACGGTCACCACATTGGCATCGGCCTCCTTGTAGATCTCGATTTCAACGCTCTCCTGGCCGTTGACGCGGGTGATGACCTCGCGGTCCTTGTGAAAGCGGGTGACGGTGCCGATGTCACGGAGCCGGATGTCGACATTGTTCTGCCGCGCGACGATCAGCGCGCCGATTTCCTCGAGCGTCTTGAACTCGTTGAGCGTCCGAATCACGTACTCGGTCTCGCCTTCGCGCAGATTGCCGCCGGAGAGGTTGACGTTGCCGCCGGAAAGCCGCTGGCCGATCTGGGTGATGTCGAGCCGGAGGGTGGCGAGCTTGCCCTCGTCGAGCGCGACGAGGAACTCCTCCTCCAGCCCGCCCTTGATCTGGATCGCGGCCACGCCGGGCAGCGTCTCGAGTTTCCGCTTGAGATCGTATTCCGCCAGGTGCCGCAATTCGTAGAGCGACTGCGGGCCCGCGAAACCGAGCCGGATCACGGGGTCGAGCGAGGGATCGTAATGGAGCAGCAGCGGGCGCTGGGCGCCGTCCGGCAGCCGGATCCGGTCGATTTTTTCCCGGACCTCCTGCGCGACGACATTCATGTCGGCCTTCCACTGGAACTCGAGGATGACGTCGGACTGGCCGGCCTTGGAGATGGAGCTGATGGAAACGAGCTTCGGGATGATCCCGAGCTGCTGCTCGAGCGGCCGGGAGACGACGGTCTCCATCTCCTCGGGTGCCGTGCCGGGATACACCGTGCGCACGGTGAGCGTGGGGTAGCTCATGGTGGGCATGAGCGTCAGCGAGAGCCGCTGATACGAAACGCCGCCAAAGACCACGATGGCCAGGACGACCATGAGGATCGCGATCGGCCGCTTGACCGTGAAGGCGAAGAACGAGTCGTCGGGATGGAAGTCTTTGGGACGGGTGCTCACGCGGGGGGATTCAGGAGCGGCGGAGTACGCCAGCGATCGGAGTGCTGGCGCCGGCGGCCGGCGCGGCACTCACCGGGGGGTGGCCAGCGCGGCGCGGCCGGGAATGTCGGCCAGCTGCCCGGAGTTGGCGTCGGGCGGGACCGGGGTGTTGATCATCCGGACCGGCGAGCCGTCCTTCAGTCCATTTTGGCCCAGGACGACGACGGGCGTGCCGATCTCGAACCCCGACAAAGCCTCGACGTGTTGCGGATCCTCGAAACCGGCCACCAGTTTTCGTTTCACGGCGCGATCGTCGACCACGGCGAAGACGTAACGCTCGCCGCCTTCATAAACCACGGCGCGCTTCGGCAACAGGATCGCCGCGGGTTTCGTGTCGGTGACAATCCGGACGCCGACGAACAGCCCGGGCGGAAGATCGTTCGGCCGCTCGCTGCGGACGCCGACGGTAACCCGGAATGTGCCGCTCTTCGGATCGATCACCGGGCTGATCCGCTTGACCCAGCCGGTGAAGGCCCGATCGGGCAAAAACTCGGAAGTGATGATGGCGGCCTGGTTCTCGGCGACGTCAGGCAGGTAGCGGCCGGGCACGAAGACCCGCGCGACGATGTCGTCGAGCTTCACCATGGAAAACAGCTTCGTATTGGTGCCGACGCGGGCGCCGACCTGGGCTTCGCGGGCGGAGATGACGCCGGCGAAGGGGGCGCGGACGGTCGCGTAGTCGAGCCGGATCCGGGCGCGTTCGAGCCGCAACCGCGCCTGTTCGAGCTGGTAGCGCTTGTCCTCGAACTCCTGCTTGTTGATCAGATTGCGGCCGTAGAGCTCCTCCGTCCGGGCGAACCCCTGCTCCAGATGGGTGAAGTTCGCCGTGCTTTCGTCGACGTCCACGCGCAGTTCGCGATCCTCGATTTTGAGCAGCGGGTCGCCCGCCTTGACGATCTGGCCCTCCTCGACGAGGAGGGTTTCGACCTGGCCGGCGGTCTGCGGATAGATGTCGACCACCGACTCGGTTTCGAGGGTCGAATTGAATGAAAGGAAGGCCGAAATCGGCCCGCGGGCGACCGGGGCGACCTCCACAGGGACGGCCTCGGCGGCGGCCTTGCGGTTTCGGTCGGCTTCCCCGCTGGCCGTGCGGCGCGCGGATCCGGACGAGGAGTCCCGGGCGGATTGGGCGGTCCCGGGATCCGGCCTGCATCCAACCTGAAGTGCCGCAGCAGCTAATGCGGACAGGAACAGGAGCGAAAATGGTGCGCGAGGATGGCGCAGGCGGGCGGATCGGAGAGGCACAGCGGCGGGAATCGGGTGGGTGTTAAACGTGGAAGGGGTGGTTATGTGGGCAACAGAAAGTTGGTCAAAAAATTCGAAGATTTTATCGGCACCGCCCGCTGGCAGCGGGAGGAGGCGGCAGGCAAGACGGTCCACGAGCCGGGACGTTACGGACGGGCGCAAAGAACGACGAGACCAAGGACTGGGGACCGGGTGAAATCGCAAGGCGGTGAAACGGCGACTCTCGCATTCAAAAGCGGCGAGACGCCGCCGCCCCAACTACGTGGAATCGAGCGAGCTCGCGAATGTGCATCTCCGATGGTGGGGGAATCCAATTCAGATCCCATCTTCGAAAGCTGATTCATGGAGGGCCGGGCTCCGCCCCGGCCGCAATGCCCCATCAGCTTCGCAGAATGATTTTCCCCTCGCGGTTCGCGGACGGCGCGGAGGTCGTCTCTCCAGGAGGAGGATTCGAAACTTGGATCGTGAAATCTGAAAATCGGTCATCTGAGAATCTGGAATCCGAGTCGGCGTTCCCCAATTTCACGATGAGCGCTTTCACGCTGACTGATTTCACGATGCCCGGTGGATCCGGTCGGCCAAGTTCCTCGTGACACTTCGAAGGCTGCCGATGCCTTCGGTTGCGGCTCCCCCGCTGTGCTGCATCCGGTTCAGACATTTATGACCGGCCCGTCCTCGCCCCGCCGGCGCGAACGCGCCCATTGTTCCAGGGGATGGGCCATGCCGCAGAGCGGACACGGGGTCACCGGCTGGCGGGCGCCGCAATGCGGGCACACGGCGTTGGTCGAGAACGGATCAAAGCGGTTCTGGCAGTTCGCGCACTGCCAGTATGGACCGCCCAGCGGGGCCTGGTGGCAGCTCGGGCAGGAGAAGTCGCGATGCCGCGGCATCCGCTCGAGTTGCCGCAGCGCCTTCGCCTCCTTCAATCCGGTGGCGCAGCGCTGGGCCATGAACAAGCCGATCAGGCACGTCCAGAGGAAGTTTCCCAGCAGTCCCTCGATGCCAAAACGCAGCAGCCCCCAGATTCCGGCGGCGGCGAGGGTGGCGAGCCCGAGGACGGATGCGACATACAGGCTGCGGGCGCGGCCCAGCTTGAACCAGAGCAACGACTGCAGGATCTGGCCGCCGTCGAGCGGGTAGATTGGCAGCAGGTTGAAGATGAGCAGGACCTCGTTGATCAGAAAGATCATGTAGAGGAACCGGGCCAGGTCGCGGTTCCCATCGGTCCATCCCAGATCGCCCGCGAGCCAGGTGAGCGCCATGAGCAGCGGAAAGAGCACCACGTTGACGAGCGGGCCCGCGGCGATGCTCCAGAGGACGGCGCCGGCGCGCGGCGGGGGCGACACAAACGCGATGCCGCCGAGCGGCCAGAGGACGATTTCGTTGGCCCGGCCGCCGGTCTGGCGGCAGGCGAGCGAGTGGCCGAACTCGTGCAGGAGCACGATCACGAACAGCGCAACGTATTCGGCGATGTTCCAGGCGAGCGATGAATAGTAGTTGCGCCGGTAGGTGAGCTGGATGACGGCGACCACAAACCAGCTCCAGTGGAGAAACACCTGGATGCCCGCGGCGCGGAAGAGTCGGATGGAGCCGGAATGCGAGGGCGTCATGCGGATTCCCAAGAAGGGCGCACAAATGGAAAAAAGGGAAGTGCGGTATGGCTGGCGATCGCTGCGGGTGGGGCCGCGGCAGCCGCAACCAAACCAGTAGCGAGCATCGAGTAGCGAGATATCCGGTTGTGATTCGTGGGAGCAGCGGTAAGCTGTGCCCATGAGCCGGGCATTTGTTCGCGAATCGGATGTTCCGCAGCTGCCGGAACTGCCGCCATTAGTGTCCCCGCTACCGCCCGGGACGAAAAACCTGATTACGCCTGGCGGCGCGCAGCGGCTTCGGGAAGAGTTGGCGCGGCTGGTCGAAACCAGCCGGCCGCCGTTGGCGGCCGCGCCACCGGACGACATCGATGCAAAGCGCGAGCTGCAGACGGTCGATCAGCGGATTCGCTACCTCCGGGAAAGCCTGAGGACCGCGGAAGTGGTTGAGCCGGGCAGCCCAGGCGAAGGCGTCCGGTTCGGCACGACGGTGACCGTGCGGGAAAACAACGGCACCGAGACCCAGTACCGGATTGTCGGCGTCGACGAGACCGATTTGGAAAGGAACTGGATCAGTTTTCTCTCACCGATTGCGCGGACGCTCCTGAACGGTCGCGTGGGCGATCGGGTGAAGCTAAAGGCGCCGCGCGGCGAGCGCGAACTGGAGATCGTGGCGATCGTCGAGGAATAGGATTCGGTTTTCGCATTCCGAGATCAGAACTGGTTTCATGGAGGGCCGTACTCCGTCACGGCCATGAAGACCAATCCGCTGCGAAATGAATCCACATCCGGGCGCAGCAAGACTACGCCCCTGCGGGAGCGGGTGATGACCGATGGTTCAGCGCAGGCAGGCGGAATTGAAGCAATGCGATAGTTGGACTCCGACGGTGACTGTCATGGCAGCGGCGTCCCGCCGCTGGAACCAAACTGGCTACCGACCGTCGGGATTGAGCCAGGCCTGCTTCAATTCGCTCGCGATCGCGGCAAAATCCAGGCCGGAGGCGGGCTTCAGCAGATAGCCGCTTGCTCCCAGTTCTGCGGCCCGGGATCTATCCTCCGGCCGGCCGGAGGAGGAAAATATGATCACGTCCAGCGTTCGGCCTTCCGGCCGGCTGCGCAGCCATTCCAGGACTTCGAAACCCGATCGGAGCGGCAGGTTGAGATCGAGCAGGACAAGTGACGGCAGCGGATGACGTTCGCGATCCTCGTAGGGCGGTTCGCCGGCAAAGTACGCAATCGCCTTCTCGCCATCCTCGACGACCGGGAAGTCCGGCGGGAGACCGACCCGGCGGAACGCTGCCCTCAGGAAGAACACGTCGTCCGGTTCATCCTCGACGTAGAGCAGCGGGGGGCGTTGGCGTGTCATCGTCATCACGGGGCGGCGTTCAAATCGATCCAGAACCGGCTGCCCTTGCCGGGCTCGGATTCGACGCCGACACGGCCTCCCATCCGTTCGGCCACCTTCCGGACGAGCGCGAGCCCGATCCCGGTACCGTCATAGTGCTTGCTCAAGCGCTGGAACATCTTGAACAGCCGGGGCTGCATCGCGGGAGCGATCCCGATCCCGTTGTCCTCGAACCACAGCCGCACGGCGTTCGAGGAACGCTCCGCGCGGATTCGCACGTGCGGTGTGACGCCGGAGGGCACGAACTTGACGGCATTCGACAGGAGGTTCGAGAAGCACTGGGTCAGCCCGGCTTCGTTCGCGAGGACGGAGGGAATCCCCTCCATGAGTTCGATCCGGGAATTCGGCGGCTGGAAAACCGGATATGAGTCGATCATCCCGCGCAGGAGCCTGACGGGATCGATCGGCGTCATCTTCAGCTCATGGCGGACGGCCTTGCTGTAGCTCAGCGCGTCGGTGATGAGCTGATCCATCCGCCGCGCGGCCGTGCTGATCCGGGTGAGGTAGTTGCGGCCGGCCTCGTTCAAGGAGGCGAGGCACTCCTCCTCGAGCATGCCGGCGTAGCCGTGCATTGCGCGCAATGGCGCCCGCAGGTCGTGGGTGATCGTATACGAGAAGTGCTCCAGCTCATTGACGAGTTCCTGCAGTTCCAGGGTGCGCTGCCGCACCTGGGTTTCGAGGCTGGCATTCGTGGCGAGCAGCCGATCGTGCAGCCTTCGCGCCTCGAGAATGAGTGAGGCCTGGGCGGCGGCCCACTCGACGATCCGAAACTGCTCGCGGGTCCATTCGTGCGGACGATCGGAATACACCTCGAGCGCGCCGGCCGGCTGCCCGTCGAGCCGCAACGGCGCGGCCAGGCTGGCACGGAACGCGGGTCCATCCGCCTCGGCCGCGGCCGGGACCAGGAGATCGGGGCGCAGCCGCAGATCGGCAATGGCCGCGGTTCGGCGATGCTCGATGACGATCGCCGCGAGCGAGCCCGCAAGCGGTCGCCGTTCCTCGGATACGGGAATCCTGCCCGCCGAGCCGCGCACGACGAGTTCCCCGCCCGACCTGACCACGATGGCGGCGGACACGGCGGCATCGCCCAGCAGGGTCAGGACGGATTCGCAGGCCCGGCGGGGGGCGTCGCCCGCCTCGTCGATCCCATGCAGCGACTGCAGCAGGTTCTCGAGCAGGGCCTGCCGCCGTTCCAGCGCACGATTGGCGAGCTCCAGCTCGGCCGTCTGGGCCTGCAGCTCCTCCGCCTGCTGCTGCACCTCCTCGGACTGCTGCTGGATTTCCTCGTTCTGCTGCGCCAGTTCCTCGGTCTGGGCCTGGAGTTCCTCGTTTTGCCGGCTGATTTCCTCCTCCCGTGCGATGAGCTCCTGGTTCGAATGTTCCAGTTGCGCGTTCTTCACCTGCAGCGACTCGAGCGAGCGCAGCACCAGGTGAACCACGACCGCGACGGACAGCAGATTCACGACCTGGAACGACCAGTGCAGCGCCGGACTGAATTCCGCCGGCATGTCGCCGGGAAGCAGCACGAACGCCTTGTAGGCCGCCATCGAGACAAAGCTGGCGACGAGGCTCCAGAGCAGGGGCCGGCTCGGATACCACAGGCAGAGGAGCAGTGGCAGCCCGTAGGTGAGCGAAAGCGGTTGGTCGCGATAGTGGATCAGGCGCAGCCAGCCCATCGCGGCGGTGAGCACCACCAGCAGCGTCACGGAAATCGCGATATGCGGACGCCATTGGTGCCGGGCGATGGATTGGATCGGCATGTCAGGACCTCCGATAGATGCAGTGCGCCACACGACGCAGCGGGAGTGTCGGTGGAGGCTGCTCGGCCTTTCCGGTGACGAGGAAACCGCCCGGTGCCAGCTGGTGGCAAAGACTGGTCCAGACTCGGAAGGCGGCTTCGTGCTCGAGGTAGATGACCACGTTGCGGCACAGGATGAGGTCCTGCACTGCTGGCGGCGCGTGTTCCATCAAGTCGGCACAGCGCCACTCGATCCGTGACCGCAGCCGTGCGGCAGCGCGTCGCTGTCCGCGATCGATTGTGAAGTATTTTTCCCGGATTGGCGGGTCGAGGACGGCGAGTTCCTCCTGGCTGAAAACGCCATTGATGGCGCTGGCGATCGCAGCCGGCCGGCAGTCGATCCCCAGCAACGTGCTCTGGTCCAAGGCTCCCAGCTCATCGAGCAGGATGGCCAGCGAGTATAATTCGTGGCCACTGGAAACGCCGGCAGCATAGACGTTGATCCCCGGCCGCTGTTGCAGCAGTTCGGGCAGCACGGTCGTGCGCAGCCGATCGAAAACTGCCGGATCGCGAAACAGCTCGCTGACACCGATCAGGAGGGTGTCGAGTGCCGAGGGCAGCAGGTGGGGTCGCCGTTGCAGGAGTGCTTCGGCCGCCTGGACCGACGGCACACGCAGGTGTCGCAGGCAGGCTGAAAGCCTGCGCTGCAACGGTTGTGTCCGATAGATCGCGGGGTTTACCCCCAGCTGCCGCAGGATCGAGCCTACGAATGGATCGAGGGTTTCGGCCGGCGAGGCCGTCAGTGGCCGACGGCCTGGATTCCGTGCATGCTTCCGCTGACGGGTGAGCGTGTGAACACGGGGTAAAGCCGGATCGGTGCCGGTGAAGGATATGTGGGCCAAATCCATCGCCACCAGCGCACGGGGTGAAGGCGATCGATGCAACGTGAATTTGCGGAGGCCGTCCCAGCCACAATGTTCCGAGCTTCGTACATGGAGGGCCGTGCTCCGTCACGGCCATGAAGACCGATCCGCTGCGCAGGATGAATTTCCCATCGGGTTTGTGGACGCCACGGAGGGCGTCCCTCGTGCGCCTGTGAGGGCGTCCACACAGCGGGGTGCAAGTCCCCGTCAGGCGGAACGTTCACCCGCCTGCAACCGAAGGCTACTGCGTCGT
>WYBX01000064.1 GCA_011525695.1 Verrucomicrobiia bacterium | reverse complement strand
ATGGTTAGTCTCGCTGAGAAACCACTGACTGGAGAGCCGGATGCGGGAAATCCGCCCGTCCGGTTCGGAGGGAGGGGTGGCGCTAACCCCGCCACTCCTACCCCTATCATTTACGAAGTTCGGAAGGTTGTGGCCGTGACGGAGCACGGCCCTCCATGAATAGGACCTCGAATTCTGGAATCAGAATCGAAACTCACCCTTCCACGGTCAGCGTTTCCAGCCTGGCCGGCGGCGGGTTCGGCACGTGGCGGAAACTCCGCCACTTTTCGAGTGGCAGGCGCGTGAGCCCGATGATGGCGAGTTGCGAGGCCACGAAACCGGAGAGCGCCATGAATGCCGAATCGGTGAAACCGTAGCTGTGCAGCCCGACGCCGAGCATGTTCGTGCCAAACCAGCTCCAACTCGTGACCACGTTGCCAAACACCGCCATGGCCATCAGGCCCCGTTGCTTGATCATGCCGCCCCAGCGGGCATGCAGGATCAGCGCGTTCCACATGACGATCAGCAGCGCGCCGTTTTCCTTGGGATCCCAGCCCCAGAACCGGCCCCAGGACTGGTCCGCCCAGATTCCCCCGAGCACCGTTCCCACAAAGCTGAACAGCGTCGCGAAACAGATGATCCCATACACCATCCGGGCGAGTGAATCCGCCGTCACGCGATCGAGCGAACGCGTGAAGATTCCACGGAAAATGTAGATGATGGCCAGGAATCCGGCCAGAAACGTCGCGGAGTAGCCGGCCGTCACGACCACGACATGTGTGGCCAGCCAGAAATTGGAGTCGAGCACCGCCCGCATCATCTCGAGCGTGTCACCCTGCAGTGACAGGTGATGGGCGATCAGCAAAGTGGCGAAGCCGATGACGCTGGCGGCGACGCTGCCGATTGCATTCTTGTAGAACGCCTCGAGAATCAGGCAGAGCCCGGCGGCTCCCCAGCCGACGAACAGGGCCGAGGAATAGAGATTCGTGACCGGCGGCCGGCCTTCGAGCCACATCCGGGTGCCAATGCCAATGGTGGAAATGATCCAGGAAAGCGCGACGAGCCAGAACGCCGCCCGGCCCAGCGTCGCCGGCCACATCAACCACGCAAAAATTCCGGTGAAGAATGCCAGCGCGTACAGGGTCATGCTGACATAGAACGGCTCGGCGGCATTGAAGCGGGCCTCGGCGTCGCTCTTCCGGAGTTCGGGCGAGAAGCGCTTGGCCAGGTCGGCCCGGAAGAGCTCGATGATCTTGTTGAACGGTTCCGAGCGCTGGTTCACCCAGGCATGCGCGATTCCCGCATAGGCGAGGGCGCTTGAATCCACCCGGCCGGTACGGAAGCTGTCCAGCAGTGCGCCGCCCATCGGCTTCCATGCGGCCTGATCCTCGGCCGAGGGCTCCGGCGGCACCACCAGCAGGTTGGTGGTTTCCGCCAGCACGATGAACATTTCGCCCATATCCGTCATCGCCTTCACTGCCGCCTCGTCGTGCGGCTCTCCCGCCTGCTTCGCCCGGACGGCCGCCACGCCGGCGGCCACCTGATCCTGAAACCGGAGCAGATCGCCGAGAAAGTCGGGCCGGCCAGGCATCACGAACGAGTGCCGCAGTCGCTGGTACTGATGCAGGTTGGCATAGAGCTGCAGGATGCCGCGCTGGAAGGCATTGCGGGCGGTCGCCTCCACCTGATCGGCAAGCCGGGCCTGGTCCTGGATGAGCCCGAGGTGCGGTTTGAGATCATTGAAGGAAAACCGCCGATGATGGCCGGGGAGAAAACCGAGCACCGCAAAGAACTGCTTCAGCCCGCTGGTGTAGTTGATCTTCAGATCGGCCTCGGTCTTGCCGATGAGCGCCAGGACATCCGGATGATCGATGGCAAAGGTGGGATAGGTGTCGGCCTTTTCCGGCCGGAAGGCCACGTCGAGCAGCCACTCGGTCGGCGATTCGACGAAGGTGCCCTCCGTTGGCGAACTGACGCGCTGCCGTCCCTGCAGTTGGAGCAGGGAACTGCGCGCGACGGTGTCGAGCGGTTTAATCCGGCCGTTCGCGAGCACGGGCAGCTGGCCGAATCCCACCAGATCGAATTCCCCGGAGTTGCGCGGCGGCCGCAAAGCCTTCGCCACCAGGGCGACGCCAAGGAGGACAATGAGGAGCGGGATGATTTTCTTCATGCAGGGAACAGGGCGTGGGTGCGGCCGGCGATCGGCGGAAGGAAGGGTCAAATGAGGCTGAACGCGATTCGGGTGCAAGCCGCGAAGGAGTATTCCGCCGGTGGCGCAATGCCGTAAGGTCGGGGATTGGACGTCCCTGGTTGGTTGCACGCGGCGGGGGCGCCGCCTCCTGGTGATTGCCGGGGTTTTTCCTTTGCGGCAGCGGCGCGGCCGTGGATCAATGGCTGGATGAGGCTCACGCCGCTCGGAGATTCCGCCGTCGTGATTGAATTGGGCAATTCGATCGAGGAGGCGACTGCGTCACGCGTCCGGGCACTGGTCGCCGATCTCACCACCGATTGCCCGGCTGGCGTGCGGGACATCGTGCCGGCCTACGCGCAGGTGGCGGTGTATTATGATCCCGCCCACCTGGGTGATTTTCCCGCGTTCTGCCGCGAGCTGGCGGCGTGGGTGGTGCGAGCCGACGATTCGGCGGTGACGGCGGTGGGCCGCCACGTGGATGTTCCGACTCATTACGGTGGCGAATACGGACCGGACCTGGAGATCGTCGGCGGGCAACACGGCTTGTCGGCCGCGGAGGTAATCGCATTGCACAGCGGTGCGGACTACCTGGTCCATGCGATCGGATTTGCGCCGGGATTCCCGTATCTCGGCGGATTGCCCGCGAACCTGGTGACGCCGCGCCGGGCCACGCCCCGCGCACGGGTGGAGGCCGGCTCGGTTGGAATCGGCGGAGCGCAGACCGGAATCTATCCTGTGGCCACCCCGGGCGGGTGGCAGGTGATTGGTCGCACCCCGCTGCGGCTGTTCGATCCTTTCCGGAAGGAACCGGCTTGGCTGCAGGTGGGCGATCGGGTCCGGTTCCAGCCGATCACCGCCGGGGAATTTCTGGAACTATCCAACCGTGCTGAAGCTGCAGCCCGAGCCCCGGCGACGGCGGGAAGCGCTCATAGCGACAGGGCCGGCCGTGGATCGGCGGGCATCGAGGTGGTGCGCGCGGGGATGTTCACGACGGTGCAGGACCTTGGCCGGCATGGCTATCGTTCAGCGGGGGTCGCGGTGGGCGGTGGTGCGGACGCGATCGCCTTGCGCGTGGCGAACCTGCTCGTGGGTAACCCGGACGGAGCCGCAGGACTCGAATTCACGCTGGTCGGACCGGAGCTGGTTTTCCATCACGACACCCTGGTTGCGTTTGGCGGGGCGGAATTCAGCGGAATTCCCCGCTGGCAGCCGCTGCACCTGGCGAGTGGGACGCGGCTCAAGATCGGCATGGCCCAGGCGGGCTTTCGCGGCTACCTCGCGATCGCTGGCGGGATTGAAGTCGATCCGGTCCTTGGCAGCCGCAGCACCCATGTGCGTGCCGGCTTCGGCGGACTCTCGGGCCGGTTGCTGCACGACGGGGATTGGCTGCCGGTTCCGGCCGTGCGGCGCCGCGTATCGGGCCACTGGCACATCGATGAGCGAATCCTGCCGGCCTACAGCAACTCGCCGGAATTGCGGGTGGTCAAAGGAGCTCACGCAGGTGAATTCGAACAGACGATTTGCGAAGGGACGTTCACCGTGACTCCGCAGCTCGATCGGATGGGAGTCCGGTTCCGCGGCGGGCGGTTGGAGCGGGGCTCGACGGCAGACCTGCTCTCGGTGCCGGTGGCCCCGGGCACAATCCAGGTTCCGCCCGACGGACAGCCCATTGTCGTGCTGGCAGACGCCCAGACAATCGGGGGTTATCCGCAAATTGCTCATGTCGTCAGTGCCGACCAGCCGCTCGTGGCGCAGCTGCGGCCGGGAGATACCGTGCGTTTTCGCGAGATCAACCTCGAGGAGGCGCACGAGCTGGCACGGACGCGGGAACATGCCCTCGCCATGCTGCGTGAAGGGCTGGCGGAGAAACTCGGCTAGCAGCCCGTCGGACTTGCAAATGGGAGCCCGGGTTCGGCGGCAACAATTATTCTGCGATTCAAGTGCCAGCCCGACGGGCTGCTTGCTTTTGCACTGGCTCCCTCGTGTCCGGGTAATTTGATCGTTGGCTGTGGAACCCACCCGCACCCTCGACCTCAACTGCGATCTGGGCGAAGGAGCCGGCCATGATGCCGAATTGATGCCTCTCATCACTTCGGCGAACATCGCCTGCGGAGCCCATGCCGGGAGCCTCGAGACGATGATCGAGACCGTGGAACTGGCCACTGTGCACGGAGTCGCCGTGGGCGCGCACCCGGGATATTTCGATCTCGAGGATTTTGGCCGAAAGGAGCGGAAGATTGAGCCGGCGGAGGCGGGCCGGATTGTCCTGCTGCAGGTTGAGCAGATGTTCCAGATTGCCGGCGATCGGCTCCGCCACGTGAAGCTTCATGGGGCGCTCTATCACCAGGTGGGCTGGGATCCCGTGCTGGCGGAGGCGGTGGCGATGGACCTGGGGCGGCTCTGGCCTGGCCTCGTGGTCTTTGCTCCGGCCGGCAGCGAATTCATGCGGGCAGCACGGGCGGTCGGGCTGACGGTGGCGGAAGAGGCGTTTGCCGACCGCACGTATCAGGCCGGTCGCAAGCTCACCCCGCGTTCCCACCCGGATGCCATCATCACGGACGAAGCGGCGGCGGTGGCGCAGGTCTTGCGCCTGGTCAGGGAACAGCGGGTCCGCACGACGGATGGCGCGGAGATCGCGATGAGGGCGGACACGGTTTGTCTCCACGGCGATAGCCCCAGGCCGGTGGCGTTTGCACGCACGTTGCGCGCGGAACTTCGGGCGGCGGGCATCGGCTTGAAATCCTTTGCTGGATAGCCGGCAGCCGCGCAAAAACGCAAAGTCTCTGGCGGCAATGTCAGTTCCAACTGCAGCTCCAACGCGCCCTACGACTTCTTCCGGTCAGGCAGGGCGCGGGTGGCGGCCTCGTCCTTGATCCGGGCCACAAAGGCATCGGCGGTGCTGACGCCCTCGTCGCCGCGGGCCCGGGATCGGATCGATACACTGTTCGCCTCGGCCTCCTTCTGGCCGATCACGACGGTGTACGGGACCTTCTCGAGTTCGGCCCGCCGGATCTTCGCGCCGAGCTTGTCGCTGTGCTCGTCGAGCGTGGCCCGCAACCCCTCGGACTTGAGCCGGGTAAGGAGCGCCCGCGAATAATCGATCGTCTTGTCACTGATCGGCACGAGGCGGACCTGCTCCGGCGCAAGCCAGACCGGGAAATCGCCCGCGAAATGCTCGATCAGGACGCCGCAGAACCGCTCCATGGAGCCAAACGGAGCGCGGTGGATCATCACGGGCCGGTGCGGCTGGTTGTCGGCGCCGATATAGGAAAGATCGAATCGCACCGGGAGGTTGTAGTCGACCTGCACGGTGCCGAGCTGCCACTCGCGGCCAATCACATCCTTGATCACGAAGTCGATCTTCGGCCCATAGAAGGCCGCCTCGCCCGGCTCCTCGGTGAACGGGACTCCCAGGGTCTTCGCGGCCTCGCGGCAGGCGTGCTCCGCCTTGTCCCAGTCCTTGGCGTCGCCCGTGTACTTGTTCGAATCCGGATCGCGAAGCCCAACTCGTACCCGGTAATCCTGCATGCCGAGTGTGGTGAGGACAATCTTCACGAGTTCGAGGCAGCCGAGCACCTCCGCAGCCACCTGTTCCTCGGTACAGAAGAGGTGGGCGTCGTCCTGGGTGAACCCGCGGACGCGGGTCATCCCGTTGAGCTCGCCGCTTTGCTCCCAGCGGTACACGGTGCCGAATTCCGCGAGCCGGACCGGCAGATCGCGATAGCTGTGCGGTTGCGAGGCGAAGATCTTGATGTGATGCGGGCAGTTCATCGGCTTCAGCATGAAGCCGTCCAGGAGCTGGTCGTCCGGCCGGACCCGGTCGGGCGTGATGGTTTCGCGGCCGGTGCGGGCGTTGATTTGATCGCGGAGCCGCGCCGACACCGCCTCGAGCCGGGCGAAGGCTTCGCCGCACGAGCAGTTTTCGCCGAGCACGCTCGCGAGGGAGTCGTTCTCGAGCACCGGGGCGAATTGCGATTCCTTGTAATAGGGGAAATGGCCGGAGGTCTTGTAGAGCTCGAGCTTGCCGATGTGCGGCGTGAAGACCTGCGAGTAGCCCTGCTTGCGCAATTCCTCGCTGATGAAGGACTGCAGTTCCTGCCGGATCACGGCCCCGTTCGGAGTCCAGAGGATCAGCCCCTGGCCCACCTCCTCGTCGATGTGGAAAAGCTTCAGATCGCGACCGAGTTTCCGATGGTCGCGGAGCTTCGCCTGCTCCAGCTGCGTGAGATACTGGGCGAGTTCGTCCTTGCTCGGAAATGCCGTCCCGTAGATCCGCTGGAGCTGCTTGTTCTTCTCGTCGCCGCGGTGGTAGGCGCCGGCGATCGAGAGCAGCTTGAAGGCCTTTAGCTTCGAGGTGTAGCGGACGTGGGTGCCGGCGCAGAGATCGATGAACTCGCCGTTCTGGTAGAATGAGATCTTCTCGTCGGCGGGGATGTCGGCGAGCCGGCCGAGCTTGTAGCGTTCCTGGCCGATCCGCTTGATGATTTCGATCGCCTCGTCGCGCGGGACCTCCTTGCGGAGAAAGGGCTGGTTTTCGTCCGCGATCTTTTTCATCTCAGCCTCGATTTTCACGAGGTCGTCGGCAGTCAGCTTATGCTCGAGATCAATGTCGTAATAGAAGCCGGTGTCCGTGGGCGGGCCGATGTCGAGCTTGGCATCGGGGAAGATGCGCAGGATGGCGGTCGCCAGCACATGCGAGCAGGAGTGGCGCAGTTCTTCGAGTGGAGTCATCGGCATACTGTAAATTGGCTAGTTGTGGCACTTGATTGCAAAGGCGAAAGGCGTACGGTGGCCGCCATGAGAGCGTCGCTGGATCGATTGCTGGGCCGGCCGGTCGATTTTCCGTTGGAAGTGACCTTTTCCACGGGTGAAAGGTACCTGCTGCCGCATCCGGACCATGCGCACATGCATCCGAACACGCGTGACCTGGTGCTCTATCCCGACGAAGGCCCATTCTCCGTCGTGATCAATCCGGACCAGATTGCCTCGATCCAATGCATTCGGAGAGCGTCGTGATGCCGGCTTCATTGCTTGGACGGTTCCAGTGAATAGCCATCCTTGCGGTCGAGCATCGACCAGCCGGCGGCGGTAAGTTCCTTCCGGAGGGCGTCGGCGGTGGCGTAATCCTTCGCGAGCTTTGCGGCCCAGCGCTTTTCGGCGAGCGCGAGGATGGCGGTGGGGATTTCGCTTTTGGTCGCGACAGGAGCGTCGAGCTTTAGCCCCAGCGCGGTCATCACGCGATCGAAGGAGCCGGCGTCCGCCTGAAGCTCGCGGCGATTGACGATCGTGAAGAGTGCGCCGAGGGCGGCGGGCGTATTCAGATCGTCGTCGAGCGCGGCCTGCACGGGGGCGAACACGTTTTCGGTGATGCCCGTCGCGGGCAGGGTGGCACGGTAGGCGCGTAAGGTCGCCAGGGCCCGCTCCGCGGCGTGCAGCGAGTCGAGCGTGAAGTTCAGCTGTTTTCGCGGATGCCCCATCAGCAGGGCGTAGCGAATGGCCATCGGCGAAAAGCCCTTCGCGACGAGGTCGTCGAGCGTGTAGAGATTGCCGAGCGACTTGCTCATCTTGGCGCCGTTAACCAGCAGGTGCTTGCTGTGATACCAGTGGCGCGCGAAAGGCACGCCGTTGCAGCACTCGCTCTGGGCAATCTCGTTCTCGTGATGCGGGAAGAGCAGATCCTCGCCGCCCGTGTGCAGATCGATCGTATCGCCGAGGTGCTTCTTGCTCATCGCGCTGCACTCGATGTGCCAGCCGGGCCGGCCGCGGCCCCACGGGCTGGCCCAGGCATTCTCGCCATCGTCCGGTTTGTGGGCTTTCCAGAGCGCGAAATCGCTGGCGTCCTCCTTTTCGTCGGCGTCCGCGGCCTGGGGTTTGCCGGCCAGGGAGGTGCCGGGATCGAGCTGGCGTTCCTTCACCCGCGAAAGCCGGCCGTAGTCGTCGAACGAGGACACCTTGAAATAGACCGAGCCGTCGGCCGCGCGGTAGGCGTTCCCTTTTTCCACCAGGCAGGCAATCATGTCGATCTGCTCGCGGATATGGGCGGTGGCCGCCGGCTCGACATGGGGCGGCAGGCAGTTCAAGGCGGCACAGTCGGCGTGAAACTTGTCGGTCCACTGCCGGGTCACCTCGGCGAGCGACCGGCCCTCCTCCTGGGCGCGCTTGATGGTCTTGTCGTCAACGTCGGTGAGGTTCCGGACATGGCGGACATGGGCGGGGCCGAGCTCGAGTTCGAGGAGCCGCCGGATGACGTCGTTGATGATGAAGGTCCGGAAGTTGCCGATGTGCGCGGGGGCGTAGACGGTGGGGCCGCAATTGTAGAAGCGGAAAATGCCATCGGGGTGGGACGGCTTGAGTTCGCGCAGCTCGCGGGACAGCGAGTCGAAGAGTCGGAGGGCCATGAAGGTGGAAAGAGTGGGACCGCTAGCAGTTTTTACAACGGAGCGGGAGGAAATTTCCGGCTGCGTCCGCACTTCCAGTCAGACCAGCCTGGGCAAGAATAGCCCGGCCTTCCCCGCCACCCAAGCCGCCACGGCTGCGCAGATGAGACAAACCGAAAGCCAGCGTTCTGTGTCGATCGGCACAGAACGCTGGCTCGAACCTCCGCGGATCCTGGAAAGAAATTGCCTCACCCCCTTGCAGAGGCTGGGCCGGCATGATGGGATTTTCCCGTCACCCATGCTGCCGCCGATCCTCATCATTGAAGACGAGCCTGCCATTGCCGACACGCTGCTTTACGCCCTGCGGACGGAGGGGTTCGCGCCCGAATGGTGTGCGACGGGCGGTGCCGGGCTGGCGGCGCTGGCAACCCGGGCCTTTGCCCTCGTGGTGCTCGACGTGGGATTGCCCGACGGCAGCGGGTTCGACTTCTGCAAACAGATTCGCAGTCGTTCCGCCGTGCCGGTCCTTTTCCTGACGGCGCGCAACAGCGAGCTGGATCGGGTGCTGGGACTCGAGCTGGGCGGCGACGATTACTTGGTGAAGCCGTTCAGTCCGCGGGAGCTCACGGCCCGGGTGAAGGCAATCCTCCGGCGGACCACCAATGGAGATGGCGCATCGGGCGCTGCACCCCTGAACCCGGCACCACAGGGGGATTTCGTGATCGATGAGGAGCGGCATGTCATTTCGTTCCGCCAGACGCCGCTCGAACTCACGCGGTATGAATTCAGGCTGCTGCGTACCCTGCTGCAGAAGCCGGGACGGGTGTTTTCGCGCGAGCAGTTGATGGCGGCGGCGTGGGAGGAGCCGGGTGCCAGCCTGGATCGGACGGTCGATGCCCATATCAAGACGCTGCGGGCGAAGCTGCGTTCGATTGCGCCGGGGGAGGCGGATCCGATTCAGACCCACCGCGGATTCGGCTACGGGTTGCGAGTGCCGCCAGCGCCGGGGAGTGCCGGCAAAGGGGAAACCGCGCCACGGTGAAGATTCGCACCGCGATTTTCGGCGTGTATGTCGCGGCCTCCGCCGTGGGCTTCGCGATCCTGATGGCATTTGTCCTGCGCGAGGTGCGGGTGCGTCACATCGAGTCGATGCGGCGGACGCTGAATGACACGGCAACGCTGTTTGCCGCGGTGCTGGAGGGTGAGATCGAGCGCCAGCCGGGCACGACGGACCTGGGCGCGGTCTGGCGGGCGAGCCTCCCCGCATTCGGCCGCGCGGCCGGGGCCGTGCGGATCTATGTCACCGATGCCCACGGCGTGGTGGTATTCGATGCGAACTCGGGCCGTGATGTCGGGCGCGACTATTCGCTGCGACCGGAGATGCAGCCCCATTTTCGCCCGGCCTATGAAGCCGGGGAGGACACGGGCGTCGTCGATGGTGAACTCCGCGTGACGGCAGTGGTGCGGCAGGGCGGGATTGTGCGCGGCTTTGTCGGAGTGGCCCGGCCGCTCAGTTCGGTAACGGAGGCAGTCTATCGGGCCTGGCGCTGGCTGGCGGCGGGCTCGTTGAGCGTGGCGGCGGTGATGGTGGCGGCCGGCTGGTGGATTTCGGGCCGGCTGACCCATTCGCTGGAGCGGCTGACGGCGTATGCCGAGGCGGTGCGGGACGGCCGGCCGGCGGTGCCACCGCGTTCGCATGCCGCGGAGATCGCGGCGCTGGCGCGCGCATTCGAGGAGATGCGGGTGGCGCTCGAGGGAAAGGCGCATGTCGAACGCTACACGCAGGCGCTGGCCCATGAGTTCAAGGCGCCGTTGTCGGCGATTCGCGGCGCGGCCGAGTTGCTCGCCGAGAATCCGCCCGAACCGGATCGCATGCGCTTCCTGCAGAATCTGCGGGCGGAGTCGGCCCGGCTGCAGCAGATCGTCGAACGGCTGCTCGAGCTCGCGGCGCTGGAATCGCGGCGCAGCGGGGAAACGCTGGCCGCGGTGGACCTCGCCGCGGTCGTGCAGGAGGCGCGGAATGCCGCGCTGGCCGCGGCGGCGGAGCGCCGGATCACGGTTTCGGCGGAGATCAAGGATGGGCCGAGGGTACGGGGGGAGAAGTTCCTGCTGCTGCAGGCGGTCGGGAACCTGGTGCAGAATGCGATCGATTTTTCGCCCGCCGGAGCGAACGTCACGCTTGCCTTGAGCGTGATGCGCGGCCGGGCGGTGGTCACGGTGGACGATTCCGGGCCGGGCGTGCCCGAGTATGCACGGGAAAAGGTGTTCGACCGCTTCTATTCACTGCCTCGACCGGACACGGGCAGGAAGAGCAGCGGGATTGGATTGAGCATCGTGCGCGAAGTCGCCCGGTTGCACGGCGGCGACGTCACCTTGGAGAACCGGGCCGCTGGCGGCGCCCGCGCCACGCTGATCCTGCCGCTTGGGTAGCGCCGCTGCCACGAGAAGCCAGATCGATGTCGTGATCACGACGTCAATGTGGCTCACGCGACACGGGGGCGGCGCCGGATCCCCAACAATGAATCGCTGGAATCAGCATTCTCATGATTCATTCAGGCTACACGAAGGTACCCGCGGTATTTTCGATTTCATCCGGATTTCATCTGCGCTTCATACTGGCTTCACGGCGCGATGGCACGCTGGCAGGGATGAATTCGCAGCCGCTGCTTGCCCCCGTCCTGAATTTCGTCCGCCGGAATGCGGCCGGGTTGAAACTGCTCCTGGTGGGATTTCTCGTCCTGCTGCTGCTGATTCCGCTGGAAATGGTGAAATCCACGCTGCGCGAGCGGCTCGCCCGCCACGACAGCGCCGTCGGAACCATCACGCAAGGCTGGGGGAAATCGCAACGGCTGCTGGGCCCGATCCTGGTGGTCCCGTTCAGCTGGAAAACCGAAGCGGAGGAGTGGACGACCGGGTTGGACGGCCGCCGGATCCGGCAGACGGTTGCCCAAACCCAGATGTCGGAGGCGTTCTTCCTGCCGGAACAACTCGAAGCCACGGGACAGCTCGAGCCGTCGGAGCGCCGGCTGGGGATTTATGCGACGCATGTCTACGTTGCCAGGGTTCGTTGGGAGGGGCGATTCGCGGCGCCGGCTTTCTCGTTCACGGGCGTCACTGCGCCGGAAATCCATTGGGATCGGGCGCGGGTGTGCTTGGCCATCACCGATCTTCGTGGTACCCGTGAAACGCTTTCGCTCCGCTGGGCGGGCGCGGCGGTGCCGCTGCAACCCGGAGCGAAACTCGAGGGGTTCGGGCCGGGGCTGCATGCATCGGTCCCGCTCGCGGCCGACGGCGGTGCGATCGATTTTGCCCTGGACCTGACGCTGAATGGCAGTGGCGGAATCTCCTTCGTGCCGGCCGGCCGCCAGACAACGGTGCGGCTCGGCTCCAGCTGGCGTTCGCCCGGTTTTTCCGGAGCCTTCCTCCCGGTCGAACGCGAGATTGGGCCGGCCGGTTTCAATGCCACGTGGCAGGTGAGCTATTACGGGCGGGACTTTCCCCAGCAATGGAGCTCGGCCAGCGGCCATGTGCCGGCGCCAAGCGTGCTCGAGGCCTCGGCTTTTGGCGCAAACTTGATCGAGACAGTCACCGCCTATCGGACAATCGAGCGGGCGATCAAGTACGGTGTGCTATTCCTGGCGCTCGTGTTCGTGGCGTTCTTCCTTTTCGAGGTGGCGGCGAACGGGGTGAGGCTGAGTGCGCTGAACTACCTGCTCGTGGGGGGAGCGCTCTGCCTGTTCTACCTGGGGCTGCTGTCGTTGTCGGAATTGATTGGATTCACGGCCGCCTATGCCATCGCAGCCGCGGCATCGCTTACCATGGTGGGGCTTTATGCTTGGAGCGTGCTGGGAGACGGTCGCAGGGCGCTGCTGATCTCCGTGCTGCTCGCCGGGGTGTATGGCTACCTTTACCTGGTGCTGCAGCTGGAGGATTTTGCATTGCTGGCGGGAACGGGGGCCTTGTTCGCGATGCTCGCGGCATTGATGTATGCAACCCGGAATCTCAATCTCCGCGGACGGCTCGCCGATGATCCGGTGGAGGCAGCAGTCCGATGAATGTCCGGCCAAAGCGGCTGCCGCGGCTATGGTGCGCGCTGCAGGGGCTGCTTCCGCTGGCGGCGGGAGGCGACCCTGCATCCCGATTGGTTGAATCCGCGGGGTCAGGCGGCAGGCGTAAGCATGCGTTGACGCCCGCACAGCTCGATCTGCCCGGCAAGGCCGGACCACGGCACGAGCGGACGGTTGTCGAGCGGCAGCGAGAAGACCATGGTGCGCCACTCGTCTCCGGGGAGCGCTGAAACCGGTTCCGCCACGAAGCCGCGACGCAGGTAGAGCCGGGTCGCAACGGCATATTCGGCCTCATCCGTCGTCCAGAGCCGCAACGTGCGCCGGCCTTCGGTTTGGACGTGCGCGATGACCCAGTCCAGCAAGCGGGCGCCCGTGCCGCGTCCCCGGGCCTCCGGTGCCAGCCCAAACCAGGCGAGCCAGCTTTCATCGGGCTGGGCGGAATAGCCATAGACGGTCGCAAAGCCGCGAACCAGGCCGTTCTCCCCGTTTGCCGTCCAGCAGCGGACCGAATCAAGCCGGTGATCCAGGAGAAAAGTCCCCGAGCCGGCCGGATCAAGTGCGGCACGGTGGGCTGCCTCGTGCTCATCTTCCCAAGGGAAGAGGGACGAGGCGATCTTCTGGGTGGCTGCAAGGTCCTCGGACCGGAGCGGCTGAAAGTGCATGGCGACCCGATCCTTGCTTGAATGCGCCTTCCGACCAATACGAGAGACCTTTCGGGCATTAGCTAATGGGCCGGCTTATATTTTTGGCCGTGCCGCGGCGCCGGCGCACCCTGGGGATATCATCGGAGTCTGGAATCCTATGCTATTGATCTTTAAGTTGTTGCTGCGGTTGGTTTGGCCCTTCAATCGGTGGACACAAACAGCAGTGCGGCTTTTGCAGTGCTCGCGGAGAGGCCAATCGAGGACTTGACGACCCTGGCGCGGCCGGCTTCGGGCAATTTCGAATCGCACCAATGTGGGCCCGCTGCTCTAGTCGCGGCAAATGATGTCAAAAGACTTCCGACTCGAACTCACCCAGCGTCCACGCCGGCTGCGGCGGACAGCCAGCCTGCGTGGGATGGTGGAGGAAACGGTGCTCCGGCCGGAGGATTTCATTGCGCCGCTCTTCGTGGTCGATGGGAAGGCCCCACCGGACGAAATCAAATCCATGCCGGGTGTTTTTCGGCTGAATCTCACGGATTTGGTCAGGGAGTGCCGGGCGCTGCGGAAGGCTGGGGTCCCGGCGGTTGCACTGTTTCCCAAGCTGGAGCCGAGGCTGAAGGATGAGGAGGGGACGGAGGCGTTGAACGAGGACGCCCTGGTACTCCGGGCGGTCCGAGCGGTGAAAAAGGCCATTCCGGAGCTGACGATACTCACGGATGTGGCGCTGGATCCCTACACCACCCATGGCCATGACGGTGTGCTCACGGCGGGCGGGGACGACGTCGACAATGATCGGACCGTGGGGATCCTCTCGCAGATGGCCGTTCTGCAGGCGCGGGCGGGGGTGGATCTGGTGGCGCCGAGCGACATGATGGATGGCCGGGTGGGGGCGATTCGTCGCGCGCTGGACGCGGCGGGTTACAGCGGCACCGGGATCATGGCGTATTCGGCGAAGTTCAACTCGGGATATTACGGGCCTTTTCGGGATGCGGTGGGCAGTGCGCAGGCGGCCGGCACCCGGCTGCTCAGCAAGGCGACCTATCAGCTCAACCCGGCGAATCGGCGCGAAGCGATCAGCGAGGCGCTGCTCGACGAGGCGGAGGGGGCCGACATCGTGATGGTTAAGCCGGCCGGGATGTACCTGGACATCATCCGGGACATCCGGGAGGCGACGCGAAAGCCAGTGGCGGCGTACCAGATCTCCGGAGAATACGCCCAGATCCACGCCGCGGCGCGGCTGGGCTGGCTGGACCTCGCCCGCTGCCGGCACGAGTCGCTGCTGGCGATCAAGCGGGCGGGCGCCGACATGATCCTGACGTATTTCGCGCGGGAGATGGCCGAGGCGCTGCGGTAAGCCAGGTCTCGCCGCGGTGGACGCACTCCACCATTTCATTCTCGATCCGGTCGATCAGAGGCGGCTCGACTCAACGCCGCCGTCCGAAACGCGTCAGCGCGCGCACCCAGCCATGGAACCACTCGCGGAGCCGCTTGAGCTGCTCTGCCTGTAATGCCGCCTTTTCAGCTTCGAGGCGGGCCCGCTCCTCCGGCGTGGCGTAATCTTCGAAGGGGATTTTCGTGCGTGCTGTAAGCCAGCGGCCGAGCTGGCGTGGCTCCGTAGGATCGTGCATGCGCCGCAATAGCGGGTGTGTCCCGCCGCCATCGGTCTGCACTGCCAGCGTAAACCAGCGGTCGCCGTCGCTATCGGTGGTTTCAGACAAACTCAGGCCCGTTCCGACCGGACCTTCGCGCCGGTTCGATCCGAAGCGCTTTTGTCGGACCAGTTGTCGCGGCTCGAGCCGCCATTCTTCGCGTGTCCAGGAAAGCCGGACTGCGCCCCAAAGCGCAAAGGCTGCAAGAGCTGTGAGAATTGCCGCTACGGCGCCAAGGGTGGGCTTGATCCATGCCTCGCGCAGCACGGTCAGTGCTGCCCAAATCAGCGGCAGGGTAATCAACCACATGATCCTGGCGGCGGTGCGTCGCGAGGCGGGATCCTTCACCAGCACGTCGCCACCTTCGGGCGCCCGCACCTCACGCCATCCGTTGGGCAGCAGGGGCGGCAGCCGGTCGGTCAGGGGTAACCGCATCTCGGCAATGAATGCGGCGACAAGTTGCTCCTGCTCGGCAGGCGTGCCATTGCGCGTCAACTCCACCATGCCATCGACCGTCTCAGCCTGGACTGATGTCGGCGCTTCGATTCGGTGAAGTCCCCGCAGGGTGTCGCGCGGGACGCGGAACCGCTTCGCCAAGGGACCCCTGCGCTGCACGATTTCCAACCCGTCGCCGCGAGCGATCAGCCGGTCGGAACTCCAAAGCAACCGGAAGAACTCCTGCCAGGCCATCACGCCACCCAGCGTCCAGAATGCCAGCCAGCCTGCCAGGAAGACCCCCGCGAGCAGAGCCGGCGCGACTTCCAGCGGCGTCGTCCCATCGCCCATGGGTTGCCCGGTGGCCAGCGCCCAGCCGCCGGCGATCAGGATTCCCAGAACAAAGGCTTCTCCCGCCAGCCAGAACACCAGCCACACCAGCAGGAACGTCGCACCCCCGAAGCGTCCCGCTTCCCGCGAGACGAGCCGCGCCTCCAGTCCGGCCAGGGTCCGCTCCAGCCGCAGGCCGTCTCTCCCCAGCCTCGCTGCTGGCTCACGGACGAGTTTCGGCTGCACCGATTGAGCGGCCATGGATCCACGCGGAAGGAAGGACGACTACCGCGGGAGGGCGGACTTCCAGCCGGCCTGCAGCAGCGCCGCCATTTCCGCTCGGACGGCCGCATGTCCGGGATCGTTCGCCAGGTTCACGGTTTCCCAGGGGTCCTTTTCAAGGTCGTACAGCGCCACCGGCACCTCGCCGTTCTCGAATTTCATGTAACTATACCGGCGGGTCCGGACCATCTGCTCCGCGGGCGACTGGACCTGGAATACGGCGGACTTCCACGGGCGTCCGGGATTCGCGAGCAGCGGAGCGAAGCTGGTGCCCTCGAGCCGTGACGGCAGTTCGAGCCCGAGGAGTTCGCCGACGGTCGGCACGAGATCAACGAACTCCACGAATTCGCGGCAAACGCTGCCGTTCGCCGGCGCGCCAGGTACCCGCACCCACATGGGAGCACGGCGCGTGGGCTCGAGCATCGAGTATTTGGACCACATGCCGTGGTCGCCGAGATGGAAGCCGTGGTCACCCATCACGAAGACCATCGTGTTTTGCGCGAGGCCGTTCGCATCCAGGGCTCCGAGAATTGTCCCCACGTTGTCGTCGACGAAGCTGACGCAGGCGTAATAGGCGGCGATGGCCTCGCGCGCCTGGTGGGGAGTCGGCTGCGCCTGCATGAAAATGTCGGGGTTTCTTCCTGTGGTCCGTTGCAGGTACGGGAAGTCCTTCAGGCTCGCAGCGGGTGCAGGTGGATCGGGAATCCGATCCGGATTGTACATCTCGATATATTGCCGTGGCGCGAGGAGCGGCGTGTGAGGACGCGACTGGTGAACGGAGAGGAAGAACTGCCGGCCTGTTTGCGAGAACTCCTTCAGCAGGGCGGCCGCCGTCCGGGCGATCCGATGATCACCCTCCTCTTCGGGGGTGCGGCCGGAATCGCCGTAACGATCCGATCGTTTCTGCCGCCAGGCGCGGTGTTCCGGGGTGTTGCGGTCGTTCGAAGGCGGATTGTCGGCGGGTTGGTTGACCCGTGGGAACTGCAGGATTGGCTCCGGGCCGGTCCACCCCGGCGGCTGGGCGTAATGCTCAATCCGATCGAAGGCCATCAACTGGCTTTTCGCATACTCCATCGTGTGGAAGAATTTTGCGATCACGGCCGTGTACAGCCCCTTCCTTTTGAGCAGTTCGGGCAGCGTGGGTGCGCCCGGCGGCAGCCGTTCGCTCATCACCTGCTGGTTGTTCCAAACGCCCGTGGTGAGTGGACGCAGCCCGGTGAGGAACGAACTGCGCGACGGATTGCACGCGGTTGCCTGCACGTACGCCGAGTCGAACCGGACTGCGGTGGTGGAGAACCGATCCATGTTCGGCGTCCGGCAGATGGTGTTGCCATAGCTGCCCCAGACGCCGGCGTTGCAGTCCTCGATGATGATGAAGAGGACATTCATCCCGGAAGTGTCCGGCAGCGGTTGCCCCGCGTCCGCAGCGATCGTGGAGGATGCGAGCAGCGCGCCGAGCACCATTCCGACGGCCGCCAGGTTTAGACGTGAGCGCATGAGTTTGCCGGGGTTGTTTTGGATCACAGTCCGGCCTGCCAGCCACGCCGGACGACAAAGAAGTCCTCCCAGGTAACGCCGCCCTTGAGCGAGTCCTGGTTGAGGTCCACGCCCGCGATCCGCCAGGGATCCCGGGTCGTTGAAATCTGCTCGGCCTTCAAGGTGGACCCGCCGCCCGCATTGTCGCCGAGGTAGGCGCCGTGCTCCTGGAGCGTCCGGGCCACCACCATCGCGGGAGGGGAAAGTGGGCGTCGCGCCAGGTCGACATCGGGTCGGATCGCGATGCGCACTCCTTCGGCGCCCCATCCGTTCTTGCCGTTGATTTCGCAGCCGACCATCGGATGGCAGAATCCTGCGGCCGCATTCGTCTCCGTGAAAAACATATGCAGGACGTGGCCCAGACCGGTGCGGGCCGCCATCGCCTGCCTGACACTTTGGGCGCGAATCACCATCGCATCGGGGATCGCACCGCGGCTTCTGAAATTCACCTTGCTGTCCGAGTGGGGATTTCGCCGATCGAGTCCGTTTGAAGCGTGTTCGAAATACCCGGTGGAACCCACCCGTATCGCGAGGTCATCCACCTTCGACGCCTTCGCCGCCCACACCGAGATGCCGAAGCCGTAATCCTGGACCACAAAGGGCGAGTCGCTGGTGCCGGTGAGCATGTCGCCGAGCCATGCGGGGGCATGAAACCCGCGGGTGCGCAGGAGTTCGACCTCGTCCGGGACGGTGCCGGTGAGTTTCCAAATTGGATCCTGGGCCTGCCCTGCCGCATAGGCGGTCCCCCATTTGTTGATGACCCCGACCGTCGTCCTGAGGCCGTTGATCTTGGGGAACGGGAGGTCTTTTTGATCCGGAAACGTCCGGACAAAATCAAGGAATTGATCCGTCCCGGCCGTGTCCACCGGCGCGACAATACCGGCGGCAGGATCCCAAACTGGACTGGTGAAAAATGGATTGGGGGACCGGTAGGGCGAGGGTCCGGGGACGAATTCCGGCGGCGTTGCCGATCCGACTCCGCCGCGGAGCACGGTTGCGGCGGCTCCCGCCATGCCAGCCACGAACGATCGCCTGGACAATGCCATGACGGTGCATGTTCGTTCCGGCGGCTTCCGGCTGCAAAGGAAATATCCGGGCTCCAGGAATCTGATGGACTGGAGATTCGATTGCGCTGGCGCCCGACCCGCTGGATCCCAGAAGCGACCTGCACACGAGCCGCGTGCTCGAGCGCCCAAAAGTCATCTATAACGAAACGCTGGAACAAGACGGATCTCGAGAACTCGCGCTACGTCTGGCTGCCGCTCGTCCACGGGGAAGGAGGCATGGTGCTCGCGTGGCGCGACGCGTGGTCGTTAAATCCCGGGCCGCGCTGAATCGGGACCCTGCCCGCCATCAACGAGCTGCAGTGCCTACCAGGGGATCTGGGGCTTGCCCAAGGCGTGGAGGAAGCGGCGCCAGGGGCCGACGGTCTTCGGCCGGGAGGCCAGCGGGATCTGGTCCAGATGTCCCCGATCGAAGGCGACCCGGGCGACGCTGAGCCCGTCGTAATTCCGGGTCTGGACTGCCTGAGGCGTCAGCAGGTTCAGCGGCACCTGATCGAGATGCCCTTCATGGGCGGCGGCATGGAGCGGGGTGTCGCCATTGTCATTGCGGGTGAGAAGCAGATCGGCGGTGAGCTGGGGCAGGGGAATCTTTTCCAGCTGTCCCGTCTCGGCGGCGGCATGGATTGCGGTGAACCCGGACTTGCTGGCAATGACGAGGTGGTCGTGGGTCAGGAATTTGGCGGGAATCTGTTCCAGGTGACCCGAAATCGCGGCGGCGTGAAAGACGGTATCGCCGGCGCTCGTGGTCTCACAAAGGGCTGCGGAGGTGAGGAATTCAGCCGGCACTTGATCGAGATGACCATTGAAGGCGGCCAGATGCAGCACGGTTTCCCCGCCAAGGTTTTTCTCGGCCAGGTTGGAGGCGGTCAGATGGCAGGCCGGAATCCGATCGAGCGCGCCATTCTCCGCGGCTTCGTGGAGCAGCGTGTTGCCCACGTCGGTCTTCCGGAGGATGATTTCGGGAGTCAGGAATGCCGCGGGCACTTGCTCGAGGTGGCCGGAGGCGGCGGCGAGATGGAAGACGGTGAGACCCGCATTGCTGCGGGTGAGGAGCGCATCGAGGGTGAGCAGTCCGGCTGGCACCTGGTCCAGATGGCCGCCCAGCGCGGCGTGATGGAGCGGGGTGTACCCGGCATCGTTCTTCAACGTCAGGTTTTCGGCGGTCACGACGCCGTCGGGCAGCTCATTGAGCAGCCCGGCCTTGGCGGCGAGATGCAGCGGGGTGTTGCCGGAGGCGTTGCGCGTGACAAAGCGCGCCGGTTCCAGCGCGGCCGGAGGCAGGCTGGAGAGCGAACGTTCGCGAATGGCAACGTGCAAATCGGGGAGTTCCGTCACGGCGGCATGCAATCGAAAACGACTGCGGCTTGGCGAAGCAATTTCTGGGCCGGCGTAGTATCACCCATCGGTCCCGGAAAACGGTTTGCCATGGGATCCGTGGAAAACCAGTGTGCGGGAAATGAAGCCCAACGAGTCGAAGCCTTCGGGTGGAGAGGCGCCCAGGAAGGATGCGGTGTTGCTGGTCGATGACGAGCGGCCACTGCTGGAGGTCTACGCCTCGGCCCTGGCACCTTATTTCGAGGTCACCACCGCCACGAACGCCCGCGAAGCGGATTTCCTGCTGCAAAAGAAGGAGTTCAAGGTCGTCATCAGCGATCATCTGATGCCCGGCGGCAACGGCATGAATTTCCTGGTCCGTGCGCGCGAGGAGTTCCCTCATATGCAGCGGGTGCTCGTGACCGGCTATATGAAGCCCGAGATGCTCCTCCGGAGCGTGAACGAGGCCGCCCTGTTCCGCTACCTGCTCAAGCCCGTCTCCATGACGGAGCTGGTCAAGGTCATCCAGGACGCGGTCAAGGCGCACGACGCCAGCGTCGCGACCGCCAAGGTATGAGCAACGCCAAGCCCATCCCCCAGCCGGCGGTGCTGCTGGTTGACGATGAGCCGCTGATCCGCGAAGTGCTGCGGATGGGGCTTCGCGGACAATTCGACGTGGAGGTCGCGTGTTCGGCGGATGAGGCGCAAATCATGATGGCCACGCGAAATTACGATGTGGTGGTCTGCGATCATCTGATGCCGGGTGAGGAGGGACTTTCGTTCCTGTCCCGTGCGCGGACCCAGTTTCCGCAGGTGCAGCGGATCCTGATGACGGGTTACACAAATCCCGAACTGCTTTCGCGGAGTACTGCGCTGGCGGGTCTCTCGGGCTGCCTGACGAAGCCGGTCAGCGCCGCCGAACTTGCGGAGGCGATCCGGCTCGCATTGCCGCGGTAGGGGTTTGGTCGTAGAGCCGTAGGGGCGCAGCGCCCGCCTGTGCCCTTGCACCATCCGTTCGCGTAGGGGCGCAGTCTGCTGCGCCCGTATCGTCATTCGAATGGGCATTGTGGGCGCAGTCCCTCGGCAGGCTCGGGACCCTGAGCTCGTCGAACGGGCAAGTCTGCGCCCCTACGAGAAGTCGTTCAGGATACTTTCTTGAGCTTCGCGCGCAGGTAGGGCGCCGTCGGGCTGCGTTTCGCTTTCAAGAGGCCGGCGAGATCCCCCTGATAAAGCAGCTCGCCGCCGTCGGGCCCGCCCACCGGACCCAGTTCGACGATGTAATCCGCCTCAGCCAGCAGGTCCATGTGGTGTTCAATCACGATGACCGTGTGGCCCTGTTCCACGAGCGAGTGCAGCACCCCAATCAGTTTCTCGCAGTCGCTGAGATGCAGCCCGATGGTGGGTTCCTCGAGCAGGTAGAGATTGCGGGGAAGTTCGCCGCGACTCCGCTCTCGATAGGTCGCGAGCCCGCCGGAGAGCTCGGTGACCAGCTTCAGCCGCTGGGCCTCCCCACCGCTCAGCGTCGGCGAGCTCTGGCCAAGCGTGAGATAACCCAGCCCGCAGTCGACCATCAGCTGGCAGACCTGCGACAGCTGCGAGTGAAAGTCGAAGAACCGGGCGGCCTCCTCGAAAGTCAGCTGCAGCACCCCGCCGATGCTGCGGCCCTTCCAGGTGATGTCGGCGAGTTCAGAGCTGTAGCGCAGCCCCTGGCATTCGTCGCAGGGCAGGTAGGTGTCCGGCATGAAGGCCATCTCCAGCTTGATCCGGCCGGCGCCCTCGCAGGCCGGACAGCGGCCGCCGGCGGTGTTGAACGAGAAGCGCGACGCGGTGTAACCACGAATCTTGGACTCGGGCAGCGAGGCAAAGAACTGCCGGATGAGGTCAAAGATCCCGAGGTAGGTTGCCGGGGTGGAGCGGGGCGTCTTGCCAATGGGTGACTGATCGACCTCGACCACCCGTTTGAACGCACTGGCGCCGCGCAATTCCTGGAACGGTTCGGTCCTTGGCCGCCTGCTGCCCTGTGAGCCGGCGGGCCGGGAAGGGGCGCTGCCCCCTTCGTCGACGGAGAATCCGGTTGCCCTGACGAAGTCACGGCCACTCAGCCTCGACTTCCGTTCCTTGATCGCATGTGCCACGGCCGGATGCAGGAGATCGCGGAACAGGGTGGATTTGCCGGCGCCGCTGGGCCCGGCAATCATGATGAGCCGGCCGAGTGGCAGTCGGAGATCGAAGCCCTTGAGATTGCGGAACCGGGCCGATTTCAACTCCAGCCAGTCGCGATGGAAGGGTGCGGGTCCCGCGGGGGGCTTCCGGCGCAGCAACGCCGCGGCGGGGCGGGTCCGCATGAGGAGGTTTTGCCGGACCGGTCGATAGGCGCCGCGCAGCGGATGGGCGATGCCCTTCGCAAGAAACAGGCCGGTGAGCGAGGTGGCGCTGGCCTTGATCTCGGCGGGGGTGCCATTGGCCAGCAACTCGCCGCCATGAATGCCGGCGGCGGGCCCGAGATCGATGATCCGATCGGCGCGGGCCATCAGCTCATCGTCGTGCTCGACCACCAGCAGCGTATTGCCCTTTTCCCGCAGCGCCGCGAGCGTCTCGATCAGCCGGTCGTTGTCGCGGGCGTGGAGCCCGATGCTGGGCTCGTCGAGCACGTAAAGTACGCCGGAAAGGTTCGAGCCCAGTTGCGCCGCCAGGCGAATCCGCTGGGCCTCGCCGCCGGAGAGCGTGGCGGTCGGCCGATCGAGC
Source organism: Verrucomicrobiia bacterium (assembly GCA_011525695.1). Classification (GTDB taxonomy): domain Bacteria; phylum Verrucomicrobiota; class Verrucomicrobiia; order Opitutales; family Opitutaceae; genus ER46. Next base: position 15,051 of record WYBX01000064.1, on the reverse strand, counting down.
GAAAGGTAGCCAAGTCCTACATGCGTGAGGAAGCGGAGCCGCTCCTCGATCTGGGGAACGATGTCTTGGACGATCGCCTTCCCTCGGGTGTCGAGTTCGAGTCGATCGAGCCGGGCCAGCAACTGCGCCGGCGTGCTCCGCAGCAGTTCGGGGAGCGAAAGCGTGAACGCCGAACCCGGCGGTGCCGTTGCGACGCCCGGCGGGGCGCGGAGCGGGGTGCGCCGTTTCCGGGGGGCGGCATGGAAGTGCAGCTTCACGGCCCGGCCAATCCGGTTCAGTCGCGCGCCGTGGCACTCGGGACAGGGCTCGCCGTCGTCCGACACATCATCGATCGAATCGATTCCGAATTCGCGCAGCCGTGCCGCGGGATCGTCATCCTCGTCATCGTCCGGCTCCAGCATCCAGGGATACACGCGGCCATGGCCGCGACACGTGGGGCACCAGCCGCGTGGTGAGTTGAAGGAAAAATTCTTGGGATCGAGCTCCGGGAAGGATTCTCCCGTCTCGACATCCGTACGGGTGGTCGAAAACCAGGAAGGGATGTCGCCCTGGGGGGTCAGCAGAAAGCAGGCGCCCTTGCCCACGCGCAGGGCGGTCTCGAGCGCCCGGCCGATGGCTTGCCGAATTGTGGCAGGCGGCCCGTCAATCGCCTTGAGATCGGCGATGACGACCTCGATGTCGTGCTCCTTGTAGCGGTCGAGTTTCTGAAACGCGTCGACCCGCACGAGCTGGCGGTCGACCCGCATGAGCGTGTAACCCTGTTTTGCGATCCAGGTCGCGATGGGCTGGTGATGCCCCTTGCGGCCGCGAATGAGCGGGGAGCAAAGATAAAGATGCCGGGCCTTCCGCATCCGGGGAGCCGACAGCACGCGATCCAGCAGGGCCTTCAAGGCTCCTGGTGACAGCGGCGTCACCGGCCGATCAGTGTCGGGATGATGCTGGATGCCGAGCCGCGCGTAGAGGAGCCGCAGGAATTGCGCGACCTCGGTGATGGTGGCGACGGTCGATTTTCGCGAACCGCGGGTGACGCGCTGTTCGATCGCGACCGTGGGCGGGATCCCGGTCAGCCGATCCACGGCGGGCCGGGGCAGCTGCTCGACGAATTGCCGCGCGTACGGCGACATCGATTCCATGAACCGGCGCTGCCCCTCGGCAAACACGATGTCGAACGCGAGCGTCGACTTGCCCGAGCCGGAGACCCCGGTGACGACGTTCAGCTGCCGGTGCGGAATGCTCAGGGAGAGGTTCTTCAGGTTGTTCTCGCGCGCTCCGACAATTTCCAACTGGGGCCGGTGGCCGTTCGCTTCCCGGCGGGCGTCGTAGAGAGCGGCGGGCTCGGCCACCTGGAGTTCGCGCTGCGCGGGTGAGCTGTCGCCGGCGGCGAGCGCGGACAGGAGGAATGGGGACGTGGCGGTGGCGGCGCGGGCGACCTCCTCCGGCGTTCCCTCCGCGACGACCCGGCCGCCCGCAGCGCCGGCATCAGGGCCGACCTCGATCAGCCAGTCGGCCGATTTCAGGACGTCGAGATTGTGTTCAATGACGACGACGCTGTGGCCCCGAGCCACGAGCGCCTGGAGCACGCCGAGCAACCGCCGGACATCGTGCCGGTGCAGGCCGGTGGTTGGCTCGTCGAGAAGGATTAATGCTCCGGCCGATGAGGCGCTGGCCGGGCTGACCTTGTTTTCGGCGAAGGTGCCCAGATAGCGGACGAGCTTGAGCCGCTGTGATTCGCCGCCGCTCAGCGTGTTGAGCGGCTGGCCGAGGGTTAGATAACCAAGCCCGACGTCCTCGAGGGCGCGGAGCCGGCGCTGAATTTCAGGGTGATCGGCGAAGAGTGGCAGGGCATCGGCGACGCTGGTGCCCAGCAGGTCGGCGACCGAGCGGCCATGCCACTGGATCGCGAGCACCTCGGGTTTGAACCGCCGCCCTTCGCAGACCGGGCAGGGCACGAAGACGTCCGAGAGGAACTGCATCTCGACCCGTTCATATCCGAGCCCGAGGCAGTGGTCGCAGCGGCCCTCGCCGCTGTTGAAGGAAAACGAGGAGGCGTTGAAGCCGGCGGCCTCCGCGGCCGGGGTGCCGGCGTAAAGCTCCCGAATGAGTTCCCAGGCTTCGGTATAAAGCGCCGGGTTCGAACGGGGTGTGCGCGAGAGCGCGGACTGATCCACCAGTACGATTTTACTGAAATCGAGATCACTGTGAATCGCGGCGATCGTCGCGGGGTCCTCGGTGAGCTGGTGCCGTTGCGCGAGCAATCCCTGGCAGATGACGTTGTCGAGCAGGGTCGATTTGCCCGAGCCGGAGACGCCGCTGAGGCAGACCAGACGGCGCAGCGGCAGCCGGAAGGAGAGGTTCGAGAGGTTGTGCTTGGTGACTCCGCTGAAGGTGAGCCAGGGGGTGGAGGAATCCGGTGCCGTCCGGGAAACCGTCCGGCGATTGGCGGGCACGGCGATTGACTGGCGGCCGGAAAGATAGGATCCCGTGATGCTTTCGGGCGACTGCAGCAGTCCCGCGAGCGGGCCCTGAAAGACAATGTGGCCGCCGCGCCCGCCAGGCTCCGGTCCAACCTCGATGACGTGATCAGCGGCGCGAATCATCGCCTCGTCGTGTTCGACCACAATCACGGTGTTGCCGGAATCGGTCAGCGTCCGGATGATCGCGATCAGCCGGTCGATGTCCCGCGGATGAAGTCCGACACTGGGTTCATCGAGCACAAACATCGTGTCGACCAGCGAGGTGCCGAGGCAGCTGGTGAGGTTGACGCGCTGCACCTCGCCGCCGGAAAGCGTCTTCGAAGGCCGATCGAGCGTGAGATAGCCGAGCCCGACCTGTTCGAGATAGCGGAGCCGCGTGAGGATCGATTCAAAGGCCAGGGTGGCGCTGCGATCCTCCGAAGCCGAGCGGTGGCCGAGTGGCGACTGGCGGATCAAGCCCGCCAGTTCGGTGACCGGCAGTTGATAAAGCTCGGGGAGCGTTCGCCCCTGCCACTTCCAGCACAAGGCCTCGGGCTGGAGCCGCTGGCCCCCGCAGTCCGGGCATGGGTTGTAGGCACGGTAGCGGGAAAGGAAGACGCGGACATGCATCTTGTACGTGTTCTTCTCCAGCCAGCGGAAAAATCCCTTCACGCCGTACCAGTATTTCGGCCACGTCTTGCCATTCTCCTCGCCGTAACCCGGCTCGCCCTCGATCACGAACCGCTGCTGCTCGGGCGTGAGGCTCGCGAACGGGAGATGGGTGGGAATCTTTTTTCGGCGGGCGAACACGAGCAGATCCTTCTTCGAGTCGCCATACACCGCGCTCTCCCAACACTTGATGAAACCATCGTCGATGGAGACCGAGTGATCGGGCATCGCCAGCCGGTAGTCGATTTCGATGACGCGTCCAAAACCGCGGCACTTGGGGCAGGCGCCCAGCGGTGAGTTGAACGAGAAGAGCGCTGGGGTTGCTTCGCGAAACGTGCGGTCGCTCTTCGGCGAATGCAGTCCGCGCGAATAATGGCCGCTTTCCGCGAAGCGATCCGTTGCGGCGGGCTCGAAAATGAAGACCTGGCCTTGTCCGAAATGGAGGGCGGTCTCGATCGCCTCCAGTCCGCGCGCCTTGTTCTCCGCCGCCAGGGCGAGCCGATCCTGGACCACAAAGATCTGCCGGGCGCCGGCCAGCGGTCCGGCATCCGCCATGAGGTCGTCAATCCGATGAACCGCCAGGGGGAGCGGGGCAGCGGGTGCCGCGGACCCGGCGGCGGGTACCAGGACGCGCAGGTAGGACTGGCCCTTCAAGTTGCGCAGGATTTCGTCCCACCCGAGGTTGTCGGGTTTCGGGACCCGGAACGCCACCAGCGAAACTTGCCCCGGACGCAGCGTGGAGGCCTTGGCCCAGATTGTCTGCGGATTGTCGTCCTCGACCTTCTCGCCGGTCACGGGGTCGAAGCAGGCCGCCACATGGCTGAACCACACTTTGCAGAAGTCCGTGAGCTCCGTCATCGTCCCCACGGTGGAGCGCGACGTCTTCACTGTGTTGGTCTGCTCGATCGCGATCGACGGGCGGATGTTCTCGATCGCGTCGACTTTTGGCTTGTCGAGGAGTTCGAGGAATTGCCGGGTGTAGGCGCTGAACGTCTCGACGTAGCGGCGCTGGCCCTCGGCATGCAGGGCTTCGAACACGAGCGACGACTTGCCGGCGCCGCTCAGGCCGGTGACCACGATGTAGCGGCCGAGCGGCACCTCGAGATCGAAGCCCTTCAAGTTGTTCTGCCGGACCCCGCGCAGGCGGATGCATTCGGGGTGGGCGGAGAGGGCGGTGGAGGCGGGCTTGTGCACAGCGGGCTTCCACGGCTAAACGTGAATGCCCGGAACGCAACTCGGAGCCGGCCGTCGGGCGTGCAACTGGCGCAGTGGTTGAGACTCAGATACGTCGTCCTTGGGGACGCCTGGAGCTCATCCCCGGTGCGAACCACTCATATGCCATGATCATGGCAGATCTGTGGCTTTCGGCCTTTTTGGCAAAGAGACTCCATCGAGGTGATTTCGCTTTGCCCGACGAGCCCTCCGTCCGACATGCCACTCATGTACCATGATCATGGCACATGAGTGGTTTTTGGATGGTTGGCCAGGTGAGCCTACTGGACCGAAGCCGCCTTGTCCGGTGAGTTCTTCATCCGGGCAAAGAGGTCGAGATAGGCCGCGAGCTGGCGCGCGGGATCGAAGGTGAGCCGGGCGGCGCGGCGGGCCGTGGCCGCACGAAGCGCGGTGGCAGCGGCGGACTCGACGGCCAGGCGCAGGAGCGCGCTTCGGAATCCATCGTGATCCCCGCGCGGGATCGCCCAGCCGGTCTCGTTGGGCACAAAGCACTCGCGAATGCCCTGGGCTTCGCAGGCCACCACCGGCAGCCCGTGCGCCTGGGCTTCGATCAGGAAATTGGAGAGTGCCTCGCTCCAGGAGGCATGCACCGCCAGATCCGCCGCGCAGTACAGCGCCGACGGATCCGTGTGATAGCCAAGAAACTTGACGCGCTGCGCCAGCTGGCGCGCAGCCACGAGCCGCTCGCAGCGCGCGCGGGCCTGGCCGTCGCCGGCCAGCCAGAGCTGCCAGTCGAGGGCTGGGGGCAGCCCGGCAACCATCTCGATCAGTTCATGCTGGTTTTTCTCGGGACGAAACATCGCGACGCAGAGCATCACGATCGTGCGGTCGGTGGCGCCGTGTTTCGCTCGCAGGGTGGTGTTGCGGTGGAGCGATTCCTCCGGCGGGAAGATGAGCGCGTTATGGATCACCGTGATCCGTTCGCTGGCGACCCTGTAGTCCCGAACCAGCGTGTCCCGAGCCTCGCGGCCGTTGGCCACGATGGCCCGGACCCGGTGCAGCGAACGTCGGAACAGCCATGGGAGCGGCTTCCCCGTCCGCATCGTGGCGATCCCGGCACCGGCCTGAGGCCGCCGGGAGTTGAGCGCCCGTTGCACCAGGCTGCCATGGCAATTGGCCATCCGACCCATGCAAATGGCGATATCTGGAGCCGTTCGCGCCACGGCCCGGCCCAGCCCCGGTGCAAACCAATCCAGCCCCAGATCTCTGGGCTGAAGCGTGATCCGTTCGACCGATTCGTGGACGGTGCCGGCGAGTGCGCCGCCGGGCCGGAACGTCAGCACCGCGCTGTGATGGCCGGCCTCTTGGAGGGCATTCGCGAGCCATACCGTTTGCCGCTCGGTGCCGCCGTTGCGCAGGAAATCCTGGATCAAGAGGATTTTCATTGCCCGTCGCAATGGCGCGAAGATGGTGGGCGGTTCACGCGATGAATTCGGCCTTGATGCAGTTACTGGTGCGCTGGGCGGTGCTTGCACTCGGCGTCGTACTCGCGACCAGACTGGTGCCGGGCATTGCCTTCGACAGTGGCGCCACGCTGTTGGTGGTCGTGCTGCTCCTCAGCTTCTTCAACGCCATCCTCAAGCCGCTGCTGGTGCTCTTCACGCTGCCATTCATCATCGTCACGATGGGACTCGGGGTGCTCGTGATCAACGCCTTGTTGTTCCTCTTCGTCGGACGGTTGGTGCAAGGCTTCACGGTCGACAGTTTTTGGGCCGCGCTCGGCGGGTCGCTCGTGGTCAGCATCACGAATCTGCTGGTCACGTCGCTGTTCAAGGGCTCGCGGCGGCCGCCCCAGCCCCTTCCGCCGCGCAAGTCAAAGCCGGATGATGTGATCGACATCTGAGCAGTTTGTCCGGACTTAGGGATAGCCAGAGCACCGCAAGGATCGGACTTAGGGACTTAGGGACAGGTCAATTATGCTGGAACTAATTAGGGACAGGTCGATTTTTCGCGACTGCTTCAGAAGACCTTCAATCCTCAGAAAATTACCGAGGAGGCCGCTCCTAAAATCCGGAAGAACACAGCTCTTTCGCTTGGCGCCAAAGGCGCCATCCACAGGAAACCCGGAATGTTGCCGTATCCGGGCATGGAGCCCAGTCGATTTGCGAACGGTTCAGCCGTTCGCCCCGCTTCCTCAGCCGATTGCGTCCTGGCGCAAACTCCGAAGCGTCGTCAAGTCGCCCCAGTTCGTGCACGGCTGCAACGGATGGGGCACCATGCCCTGCCGCCGGCCGGTTTTTCGACGATATATTGCCAGCTGCTCCTCCACGAAGGCCCTGCTCCCAAGCACGGCGCCGTCTGTGAAGTACCGAACACGGCACCGGAGAACCGTTGCTAGCGGCAGTTGGCCACCTTCGACCAGTACTCGCTGGACCTCCCGCATAGGAATGTTGGCTGCGGCCGCTCGCGGGCTGCCGCCGGCCCCGAAAAGCAATTCGCGATACATTGTCTGCGTATCGGCCCATTCGCGACCACCCAACAATTGGCGTAGCGCTTCTTGCGCAATCCGGTTACCTGCGACTGCCTCCGCATACCCGCAGAACCGGTAATCCTTCGGATCAGGCGCCAAGCCAGCTCGGACACAGTTCAGATCGGTGTAGACGACCACCGGCTGCAGCGCACCCGGCCCCAGCAAGATGCTCTTGAAGCGTTCGGCCCAGAGGGTCCCGATGCGGCAGTGGGCCTTGTTGAACCAGATTGAAAAGCGCTGCTTGACCAACTTCATGAACGGCGAGATGTCCCCCATCAGCCGCAACTGACGCTGGCGCCAGAGCGCGGCTTCCGGGCCATTCTCGGCAAGCTGCGCCTGCACATCCTTGAGCCGCATCGCCTGGTAGCGGGAGGGTTTTGGATACAACACCTGATAACGTCGAAGCAGTTCGGCATCTGACACGGGCCGTTCCTGCGGAACGCGGACGACTACGTGGAAGTGGTTCGACAGTATCGTGTAGGTCAGGATCTGAACCCCGCAGTAGTCGGCCACCTGCCAGAGTTGGCGCCGCAAGACCTCCTTCGCCACGCGATCGAACAGCCGCTCCTTGTTCACCGTGCGGGTGACGCAGTGGTAAACCGCCTCCTGTTCCGCTGCCGGGACTTTGATCCGGGCTTGTCTCATCTGGCGCCGACTCTACCGGCAAAAATCTCCCGCGCTATCTCGCCGTATACTGAATCTCGGGTATAACCGACCTGTCCCCTTGCGAGCGGCTGTGATTGACCTGTCCCTTACGGAGTGGCGCGTGATTGACCTGTCCCTTAAGGGGGGAGCCATTCTGAGGTGTGTGTGCTCCGGCGCCGCTGCGACCGCTTGACGCCCCGCGGCTCGCAAGCTGAGCCTTGCGGCATGAAGCCATTGCTCACACGCAGACGGTTCATCGGCACAGCGGCGGCGGCAGTGGCCGGAGCGCCGTACCTGGCACGGGGGGCGACAGGTGAAACGGCGGGTTTCGAGATTGGGATCGCCACGGATGCCCAATATGCCGACATCGCACCCCAGGGGACCCGTTTTTACCGCACCGGGATCGCGCGGCTGGGCGAGGCCATTGAGCATTTCAACCGGAAGGCGGTCCGGTTCTGCGTCCACCTTGGCGATCTGATCGATCGGGACTGGCAGAGTTTTGGCCCGATCCTGCGGCCATTCGCCCAGAGCCGCAGTCACTGGCACCAGCTTCTGGGCAATCATGACTTCAGCGTGGCCGATGAGCATAAACCAGGCGTGCCGACGCGGATGGGGATGCCACTACGCTACCATTTCTTCGACGAGGAGGGCTTCCGTTTCGTGATCCTCGACACCAATGACGTGAGCACCTACGCACACGCCACGGGCACGCCGGCCCACAAGGCGGCGGCAGCCGAACTGGAACGGCTCGTGGCGGCCAACGTCGTGCAGGCCAAGCCCTGGAACGGCGGACTCGGAGTCGCCCAACTCACGTGGCTCGAGCGCACGTGTGGCAACGCAGCGGCCGCCGGCCGGAAGGTGATCCTCCTGGCGCACCACCCGGTGGCACCCGCGGAGCAGCACAACCTCTGGAATGCGGATCAGGTACTGGCGATTGTCAGCCGCCACCGCAACGTCGTCGCGTGGTTCAATGGGCACAACCATGCCGGGCATTATGCGGTCGTGGACGGCGTGCCGTTCGTCACGCTGCGCGGGATGGTCGAGACGGAGAATACGACCGCATTCGTAACCGCCCAATTCCTGCCTGATCGAATCGTGCTGACCGGCCACGGTCGCGAGCCCTCGCGGGAACTGGTGTTCCGGTCGTAGCCGCGTCGATTTCGTTCCAGAATCATCCTGACCGCGGCCCGGGGGCGCCGCCGCTCCAACAAGAATGAATCGACGAAGGATGGCTCGACGCAGAATAGCTCGTCAACGCGTCCCCGGCCGCCGGTAGTCGTCCGTTCCTGAAACAGCGACAATTTCCCCGAAGTAGAACCGGTGGTAATCCTTGGCGGGATAATTGCGGTTGATGGCCGGATCGAGGAACCGGGCCGGATCGAGGTCGTCGCTGTAGATCTTCCGGCATTCCAGGACGAGTTCCGCCTCGGCAAATCCTGGCGCGGCGACCGCGCTCGATGGCTGGGGCGTGAGTCCGGATTCGGCAATCTTGTCGCCATCGCGGCCCGATTTCGTTCCGAGCCGCTGCAATGCGGGACGATACCTTTCCGCAAAGGCGCAGAGGGTGAAGGTGGGCAGGCGATCAATGAAATTGAAGGTATGGCGCCCCGGCCGCACCACGACTTGGGCGAAGGGAACGTTCCACATCACGCCCAGACTGCCCCAGCTCACCGTCATCGTGTTGTAGCTGCCGGCCGCGAAGTCGCCCGCGGTCAATAGCAGCCATTGGACGTCCCAAAGATGGTGAATCCGGACATCCAGTTCCTCGATGGGGATCGGCTCCCGCTTCATGGGTCACGCTTGGCTATCGGCGCAAGGGCGCCTACTTCACTGCCGCCCAGACCCGCTGCACGTCGTCGTGATCCTCGAGATTCTGGAGGAATTCGCCGACTTCGGCGCGCTGGGTGTCATCGAGTTCGGGGAACATCTTGGCGACGTAGCCGAGTTCGGCGGTGATGACATTCCAGCCGTGCGCCTTCAACCATTGCGCCGTGGCGTGCACCGCGGTGCGATCGGTGAGGAACCGCGCGGCGGCGTGCCCAGCCGGGATGTCGTCGTTCTGTTCCGAATTCAGCGGTTCAAAATCGTTGGCGCCCGCCTCGATGGCGGCAGCCTCCAGATCAGCTGCGGAGTCCGGATGGTGGGCTTCGACAATGCCGAGGTGATCAAAGAGAAACTTATTGCTGCCCGCCCCGCCCAGCACCCCCTTCTTGAACAGCACGCGGAGGTCGCCGGCCGAGCGATTATGGTTGTCCGTCATCACCTCGACGATGACCGGCACCTTGTGCGGGGCATAGCCCTCGTACACGACGTGTTCCAGAGTCGTGCTATCGCCACCGGTGCCGGAACCCTTCTGAATCGCGCGCTGGATGACGTCCCGGGTGACGCTGGCCTTCTTGGCCTTTTCTACCGCGGCGAACAGGCGGGCGTTGGCCTCGAGATCGGGCCCGCCAAGTTTCGACGCCACAGTGATTTCCTTCACCAATTTCTGCACAGCCTGGCCCTTGCGCAGGTTGACCACGGCGCGCTTAGCATGAAGCCATTGACGTCCCATCGGCCGGAGATTGCCGGGCGGCGCCGCTCCGGCAACGTCGAATTTAGGGGTATGATCCCGGAAACTTTAGCGGTGATGTTCTCCGCTATAGCAGAGGAAGCACATCAGCAGGATGAGGATCGCGAAGGTCGCTACGAGTATCATGAAATCGCCGGCGGCGGAGCCTGGGGGTGAACGGGTAACTTAAGACAGCATAAACAAAAGTTCGCGGCTGCGGATTGGCCAGCCCAAATTAACGGAATTAATATTGAACGCTTTGGCGCCGCGCTCGTCGCCCCGCTGCGATTAGGGACCTGCCGCGTGCCTGATGCTTTGGTTTTGCGCGGAGCCGGCCCCCTTTGGGAAGGTTGCCTCGTGCCGCCGCTGCCAGCCATTGCCCATCTCGATGCCGACGCGTTTTTCGTGTCCTGCGAACTCGCGCTCCGGCCGGATCTCCGGGGGACCAAGTGCGCGGTGGGCGGACGCGAGCGGGGGATCATTTCATCGGCGAGCTATGAGGCCCGTGCCTGCGGCGTCTATACGCCAATGCCAACCCGGCGGGCGGTTCAGGTCTGTCCCGACCTCATCCTGCTGCCACACACCTCCGGCCTCTACAGCAAGGTATCGCGCCAAATGTTCGACCTGTGTGAGACGGTGACGCCGCTGGTGCAGCGGAATTCAATCGACGAGGGATACATGGACCTCGGGCCCTGCGGTTTCGGATCGACCGCGGAAGTGGCGGGGCGGCTGATGGCCCTGCAGCAACGGATTTGGGACGAGCTGGCGATTCCGGTTTCGTTTGGGCTGGGGAGCAACAAGCTGATTGCGCAAATTGCCTCGAAGCTCCGCAAACCGCGCGGGTTTGTCGTGGTTGAGCCAGGCGGGGAAGCCGAGTTCCTTGCGCCGTTGCCGGTGGGCAAGCTTCCGGGGGTCGGACCCAAGACCGAGGCGGCCCTGGCCGGGCAGGGGATCCGGTGCGTCAGCGACATCACCGCGCTCACCGAGGAGGCGCTCAAGGCGATATTTGGCGACGGCTGGCGGGAAATGCTCGCCACGGCCAAAGGCGAGGACGCGCGTCCGGTTGAGACGGAGCACGAGGATGCAAAGAGCTACTCGCAGCAGGAGACCTTCGCGCAGGACGTCGGCGATTTCGCGGAGATCGAGCGGATCGCCAAACGGATGATCGACGAGCTTCTGCCGGCGGTTCGCCAGGACGGGAAGAAGGTCCGGACAATGACGGTACGGGTCCGTTATCCTGACTTCAGCCAGGAATCGCATGCCCGGACCCTGTCCGCCGCCACGGATCTCGAGGCGCCGTTTTATCCGCTGGTGCCGGAGCTGCTGCGGGCGGCATGGCGACGGCGGCGGCCGCTGCGGCTGGTCAGCGTGCGGTTTTCAGGAGTGGAGGAGGGAGGGGGGCAGTTGGAGCTGTTTCGGGAGGCCGAGGAAAAGCGCCGGCGGCTTGCCGGCGTGCTCGACCGGCTGAATGCGGGTGGCCGGGCGGCCGTGGTCCGGCACGGGCATCAGCTCAAGCGGGAGCAATGAGCGGCCGGAGTCGCGACCGGGACACCGACACGCGCCGCTTGCGAAATTGCCGGGGGTTCCTACACCACGGGGGGAATGCCCATCTACGAGTATTACTGCCCGGACAATCATACGATTTATCAGTTCTACGCGAAGACGCTGGCCCAGGGTCAGACCATCCCGAAATGCCCCGACGGGCCGGGCCTGCGGATGCGCAAGCTCGTTTCGGCCTTCGCCATCACGAGCGGCGGAGCGAAGGATGAGCCGCCGGGTCCGAAATCGGAGCCAGGGGCGGGGGGTGACCCAGCCGAGGATGCCCGGATGGAGGCCGCAATGGGGGCGATGGAAAGCGAATTTAGCCAGATCGATGAGAATGATCCGAAAGCGATGGCGCGGATGATGCGGCGGATGTCCGAGCTCACCGGCGAGAAGATCGATGGCGAGATGGAGGAGGTTGTCCGGAAGCTCGAGGAGGGGGCGGATCCTGATTCGCTCGAAGAACAACTGGGTGGTGCGGATGGCGCGGAGGGCGCCGACGACCCCTACGGTGAGGGCATGGGCATGGGTCGGGAGCAGGCAGCGCCGGGGGATCCCAAGGAGCCGCGCCACCGGTTCCGGGTGCGCCGGTCGCAACCGCGGCGGGATCCGAAGCTCTACGACTATGAATGAGCCCGGCCTGCTTTCCCGGATTGAAGCCGCACGGCGCGCGGTCCTCGCGCAGACGGAGCTGCTGCATCGTGAGTTCGGCCGGGCCGAAAGCCGGTGGAAACATGACGGGACCCGGGTCACGGCGGTGGATGTTGCGATCTCGGAGGCAATCCTGGGCGAACTGGCCGCGCAGTTTCCCGGCGACCAGTTCCTGAGCGAGGAGCTGGGCGAGCCCGGGGTGGCGGTGCCGGTGCACGCGCGCTATTCGTGGGTGCTCGATCCGATCGACGGCACCAACAACTTCGCGCTGGGGATGCCGCACTGCGCCATCGCGCTCGGGTTATGCGAGCAGGGCGAACCGGTGTATGGTGTGGTCTACGATCTCAGCCGGCGGCAGCTGATCCACGGTGGGCCCGGCTTCGGGGTGTTCGACGGCGAGCGGCCGGCCCGGGTGAACGCGATGGGGGCGACCGGGGAGACGTTTGTGGGCTTCCACAGTCCGCTCGACAAGGCGCACCTGCGGGCGGCCGACGGCGTCATTGCCGGGTTCAAGATCCGCGGGCTGGGCAGTGCGACGCTCCACCTGGCGTACGTGGCGATTGGGCTGCTGGACGGCTGTGTCGATTTCAATGTGAAGATCTGGGATCTGGCCGCCGCCATTCCGCTCGTGCGCGCGGCCGGCGGCGAGGTGCATTTCCTGAACGGGGAGCAGCTGCCGATCCGGAGATTCGATCTGAAGATGGGCGCGATTGTCTATGTGGCCGGCAGCCCGGCCGTCTGCGTGCGGCTGAAGGCGGCGATGGGCGCGGGTCCGGACTCGGGTCGATGAAGTCGTCCCTCCATGAAGGTCATTCAGACGGGGAAGTGGACGCCACGGAGGGCGTCCCTCCAGGAATGTGTCTTCGAAAGAGCGCCGCGGAGGGCGTCCCTCCATGACGGTAATTCAGACGGGGAAGTGAGCACTGGGATCATGGAGGGCCGTGCTCCGTCACGGCCATTGAGATCGATGAGCTCCGCAGGAGGTGTGTCCCCATTGGGTTTGTGGACGCCACGGAGGGCGTCCCTCCAGGAAGGTCACTCAGAATGAGAACGAGCATTGATGGATCAGAAATGGATCATGGAGGGCCGGGCTCCGTCACGGCCATTGAGATCGATGAGCTCCGCAGGACGTGTGTCCCATTGGGTTTGTGGACGCCACGGAGGGCGTCCCTCCAGGAAGGTCACTCAGAATGAGAACGAGCATCCATGGATCGGAAATGGATTCATGGAGGGCCGTGCTCCGTCACGGCCACAGAGAGCGATCCGCTGCGCAGATCCGGCTCAGACCTGATAGGGCTGCAGCGGCACCGGGTCCAGGACGCGGGTCTGCGGCATCCGGGTCGTGAGCTGATCGACAAACCAGGCGCGGGCCGGTGGGTCGCCGTGGGTGAGCACGACGCAACGGGCGCCGGACTGGACGGCAAACTCGACGAGTTCCTCGCGATCGGCATGGCCGCTCATTTCGAACCGCTCGACCCGGGCCTTGATCTTCGCCTTCACGTTGGCGGCCTCGAAGACGAAGTCCTCGCCGGGCCTGGCCGCCAGCAACCGGCCCCCCGGCGTATCCGGATCGCAATAACCGACGAAGGCGATGGTGTTGCGCGCATGGCCGAGCAGGCCGGAGGCGAGCAGATAACTGGGCGTGTTTTCGACCATCATTCCCGAGCTCACGATGAAGATGGCGTTCTGCGGCGGCTCCTGGCCGGGAACGAGCTTCCGCGGCAGCGGCTGGACCCGCAGATCCTTCAGGATGGAACGGTGGAACTGCACATGCTTCGTCTTGCGGGCAATCTCGTCGAAATAATCCGCGAGGTCCACCCCCAGCCCGGACGCGAAGATCGGCGCGTCGACCAGCTTGCCGAGCTTCCGGGCATCGTGAAGGATCGCGAACACCTCCTGCATCCGGCCGAGCGCGAACACGGGCACGAGCATCGAGCCTCCGCGCTGAATCGTGTCGTTGATCGAGCCGATCAGCCGGTCGATTTCGTTGACGCGCTCCCGGCCGGCCGGCCGTTCCGTGGTCCCGCGGGTGGTCTCCGTGACCAGCGTGTCAAAGTGGCCGGCGGGAAACTTCGCGGCCGCGAGGGTGCGCTGGTGTTCGAACAGCACATCGCCGGTGAAGAAGATGGCGCGGTGCTTGTGCCGGATTTCGACGCCGGCCGCGCCGGCCACGTGCCCGGCGGCGTGAAACGTGATCTCGACCTCGTCATGGGCGCCGCGGAAGTGCCGGGCATGGCCGAAGGGCAGCCCGGTGATCCGGCGGGCGCAGCGGTCGATCTCCTCGTGCGTGAACAGCGGGTAATCCGGAATCGATTCCTCCTCGCGCTGGCGCATCATGACATTGGCCGAGTTGTGCAGCATCCGCTCCACCAGCATCCGGCTGGAAAGCGTCATGATCACCGGGGTGGCCGGCTGCTCCCGCATCACCACCGGCAGGCTGCCGATATGGTCCAGATGACAGTGGGTGATGATGATCAGATCGAGCGTGTGCCCCCGCAGGAGCGACAAATCCGGGGCGGCGATCCGGCCGACCTTCTTCGGATTCAGCCCGCAATCGACGAGAATCTTCATGTCACCCAGCTGGATGAACAATGAATTGGCCCCGATCCCCCCGTCGCGATTCAGATCGATCAGCTTCATGAGCGAGCCAGAAAGAACGAGAACCCCTTCCAGAACGAGAAGGAAGTTGCCTGCGGTCTGTCCGGATCGTTCGCGCTTGAGACGAATTGAACACCCAATCCTTGGGTCACAGAGCGCACAGAGGCCGGACAGGAGGGCACAGAGTTGTTCCTTTGCAAAACCAGCCTGCCGTTCTCTGTGACCTCCGTGTTTCCTCT